>NZ_PIQS01000001.1:0-600000 GCF_003048405.1 Campylobacter concisus
GTAAATAAGGTTAATTTTTAATAGAAAATTCTTATAAGTATAAAAAATTCTTAAATTTTATAGATAATTTTTATCAAAAAATGCTTAAGAAATCTAAAATAAATTTTACTTTTTTAGCATTTAGAATTGTTCTTATAAACACTCTTAAAGAGCTTCTGGAAAAATTTTATAAATTTTAGACAAGATAGAGCAAAACTCTTGGATCTAATAGAAGTATCATGCAAATTTATTAGACGCTCTTGAAGACAAAATTTAAAAATTCATTCACATAAATACTATCTTTTTTCATATCTTTTAGTCTTAGACTTATGTTGATGTCTTGCTAAAGTATCGGCAGCAATGTAAACATCACCTTATCAAGGCTAAAATTTCTTACATCCTCAGGCCAGTCATCCCAGTGGTAAAGCTCATAAAATTTCGATATTTCGCCGCAAAGCACCCAGTAAAAACTACGAGTAGCCAAGCTGTGCATCTTCCCATTTGCCACTTGTCTGGCACGCAGTAAAAGACATTGCCGGCTTTGCCACCAAAAGCACCGCCGTTTATCGAGAAAATTTTACACAAAACATCGTTTGCCACGAGCAAATTGCTAGGCATCTAGCCTGCCTCGCTAAAGCTTTTGCCAAGGTTAAAGCTGTAAATTCTGCACTTCATCTGCTCGCATCCTGAGCCAAACACGCGCAGCCAACCTTTGTCTATTACTATGCCACCGCACTCATAAACAAGCGCTCCCATCGGTGAGCAAGTAGTTAGCTGAAGTCCTAAAAGCTCGCTTTGCGCCATGCTTTCATCAAAAGACAAAATTTCATTAGCCTCTTTTAGCCACTCTTTAATCAGTGCCCAGCCTGGCCTATTGCGTCTACAAGCTCATCTAAAGCTCATTTTGTATGCCCTTGCGGTAAATTTAGTGAAATTTTAAAGAAGAGTTTGGCGAGTCGCCCCGCCAAATTTATATTAGTAGATTATTTTGCATCCCAAGCTAGGATCGTGTTGCCTTCGGCGTCGGTAGCCACGTCGCCCATGCCCATGATGTTATAGCCGCAGTCTACGTAGTGAACTTCGCCTGTTACGCCGCTAGCAAGGTCGCTAAGCAGATACATAGCACTGTTGCCGACGTCTTCAGTCGTGACGTTGCGTTTTAGCGGGCTATTTACTTCGTTATAGCGTAAAATCATCCTAAAATCGCCAATTCCGCTTGCGGCAAGCGTTTTGATAGGGCCTGCACTGATCGCGTTTACGCGGATATTTTTAGCTCCAAGGTCGTGTGCTAGGTAGCGAACTGAGCTTTCAAGCGCCGCTTTTGCAACACCCATTACGTTGTAGTGTGGCACAAATTTCGGTCCGCCTAGATACGTGAGCGTAAGCACCGAGCCGCCCTCTTTTAGCACTGGTAAAACCGCACGAGTAAGGCTTAGCAACGAATAAACGCTAGTGCCCATTGCGATATCAAAGGCCTCCTTGGTCGTATTTACAAACTCGCCCTCTAGCGCTTCTTTTGGTGCATAAGCCACTGCGTGCACGACGAAATCTATCTCGCCAAGGTCTGTTTTGATACGATCCGCAAGACCGTCAAGGTGAGCAGGATTGTTTACGTCAAGCTCATAGACGAATTTGCTACCAAACTCCTCTGCGATCGGCTCTACGCGCTTTTTAAGAGCGTCATTTAGGTATGTAAACGCCATCTGCGCGCCTTGATCGCAGCAAGCTTTTGCAATGCCGTAAGCTATTGACTTAGCGTTAGCAACACCAACGATGAGGCCTTTTTTGCCTTTTAGTATCATTTGTTCTCCTTTTTATTAAAGCTACTTAACTTTTCTGCTTCACAAACTCGCAGCTGCAAACAAAGCTACTTATTCTGTGTTAAAATTTAAAAATAATGCTCGCGAACTATATGTTAGCTCCGCTTATTTTTTAAATTATGCCTTGACTAAGCGAAAAATCCTTCGCAATTTGACTTAAAAATTGCAATTCAAATTTGAACCCAAATTTGATAGCGGCAGTATCGTGAGATGTATTTTAATGTTGTGCAGAAATTTTAAGTCAAGACTAGGCACATAGCCTGTCGCGGACTTAAAATTTCCAACTCATTAAAAGACGCTCACGAGACAACGCGTATAAGCTCCAAAAATTTCGTTGCGTCCCAGCTCGCCGTACCTACTAGTACCCCGTCGCAGCTTGCGATACCCGCTATTCCGCCGATATTTGCGGCATTTACGCTACCTCCGTAAAGCAGCGGCGTGCTCGTCTGCTCGCGAATGAAATTTAAAATCTCCTCTATCTGCTCTGCGCTCGCGCTCTTGCCCGTGCCTATCGCCCAAATTGGCTCGTAGGCGATCAACAGCTGCTCGTAACCAAGGTCGATATTTTTTAGCTGATTCGCTAGAAACTCCTTTGTGTGACCTGCTTCGTTTACGCTCAAATTTTCGCCGATGCAGTAGACAATCTGCCAGCCCGCCTTTACTGCGAAATCAAATTTAGCTCGCAAAAGCTCCTCGCTCTCGCCAAGCTCGCGCCGTTCGGAGTGCCCGATCAGCACGCTTTTTACGCCAAACTCGTCCAGCATCGCCTTACCGATCTCGCCGGTGTGAGCGCCGCTTTCGCACGGGTAGAAATTTTGCGCACCGAGTTTAAATTTATGAGCCGTAAGATCAAGCGCGCTAAACGGAGGAAATACCGTCACATCGTCGTTTGAGCTTAAATTTGCGTCTAAAATTTCAGCGTATTTAGCAAAGCTTTCTCTCGTGTGATTGCACTTTAAATTTGCTAAAAACCTCACTCCACAGCCTTTCTAAGCGGTTTTATGCCAGGTAGCTCCTTGCCCTCGATGAGCTCCAAGCTCGCACCGCCGCCCGTGGAGATAAAGGTCATCTCGTCGGCATCCCCGGCGCGTTCGACCACATCGGCCGTATCGCCGCCGCCCACGACCGTAGTCGCGTGTGTGTCGATGATGGCGTGGCTCATTTTGATGCTGCCTTTGCTAAATTTATCCATCTCAAAAACGCCCATCGGCCCGTTCCACCAGATGGTTTGCGCGTCGGCTATGACCTCTTTAAAGAGCCTAATGGACGCCGGTCCGATATCTAGCCCCATCCAGCCGCTTGGTATTTCTTGTGCGGGGACAAATTTCACGGCGCTTTCAGCTGAAAACGTCTGAGCCGCGACGACATCTACGGGCAGGTAAATTTTAACGCCAAGCTCCCTGCCCTTGCGTAAAATTTCGCGCGCGTCCTCGATGAGATCCTCTTCAAGCAGCGAGTTTCCGATATTTTCGCCGAGCGATTTTAAAAACGTAAACGCCATGCCGCCGCCGATTATCAGCTTATCCACGCGCGGAAGCAGGTTGTGCAGGGCTTGTAGCTTGCCGCTTACCTTACTACCGCCCACGACCGCTACGAACGGGCGCGCAGGGTGTTTGATGAGATTTTGAGCGAAATTTATCTCTTTTTGCAGTAAAAATCCCGCCGCCTTGTGCTTCTCGTCGTAAAATTTAGTGATCGCCTCGACCGAGCTGTGCGCTCTGTGGCAGACGCCAAACGCGTCGTTTATGTAAAATTCGCCGTATTTAGCGAGCTCGCCGGCTAGCGCCTCGTCGTTTTTGGTCTCGCCCTTTTCAAAGCGCAAATTTTCAAGAAGTAAAATTTCGCCCGGTTTTAGCGCGGCGACTTTAGCTTTGGCGTCCGTGCCGACGACGTCCTCGGCAAATATCACGTCTCTATCAAGCAGCCTTGAAAGCCTTTTTGCCACGCCTCGTAGCGAAAATTTCTCCTCAAAGCCATTTTTCGGTCGTCCTAGGTGACTAGCTAAAACCACGCTGCAGCCGTTATCTAGGCAGTAGCGGATAGTTGGTATCGCTGAGCGGATCCTGCGGTCATCGGTGATGTTTAAAAACTCGTCCATCGGCACGTTAAAATCGCACCTCACAAATACCTTCGCGCCGCTTAGCTCAAGATCGTTGATCGATAAAATTTCACTCATTTTTCACCCTTTAAATTTACTTCGTAGCCACGATCTTAGCTAGATCCACAAGCCTTGTCGAGTAGCCCCACTCGTTGTCATACCACGCAAAGACCTTTACCATATCATCAGCGATGACCTGCGTCGTGTCGCTAGCTACGATGCTGCTGTATGCGCTCGTGCAAAAGTCGCTGCTAACTCTATAATCGTCATCGACGAATAAAATTCCCTTCAAATTCGACTCCGCAGCCGCTCTAAACGCCTCGTTTATCTCCTCTTTGCTAGCAGGTCTTTTTAAAACCGCCGTTAGATCGACCATAGAGACGTTTGCGACCGGTACGCGGACTGCTTGGCCGTGCATCTTGCCGTTTAGCTCGGGAAGTACTTTTGAGATCGCTTTTGCGGCTCCGGTGGTCGTAGGCCCGATATTTAGGGCTGCAGCGCGCGAGCGGCGGAAGTCTTTAGCTTTTACGTCTACTAGGCTCTGTCCGTTCGTATAAGCGTGGATCGTGGTCATGAGCCCTTTTACGATGCCGAATTTGTCGTTTAGCACCTTTGCGACGGGCGCAAGGCCGTTTGTGGTGCAGCTTGCGTTTGAGACGATCGCTTCGCCTGCGTATTTATCGTCGTTTACGCCGACTACGAACGTCGCCGTGTCGTCTTTTGCCGGAGCGCTCATGACGACTTTTTTGACGCCGCGAGCTAGGTACGGTTCGCATTTTTCGGTGGTCAAAAACTTGCCCGTACACTCCAAAACCACGTCTGCGCCGTAGTCTGCGTAGCTTAGCTCATTTAGATCTCTTGTTGAAAAAACTCTTATCTTTTTGCCGTTTACTTCTATAAATTCGTCGCTTATCACCTTAACATCTTGCTTAAATTCGCCGTGCACGCTGTCGTATTTGAGCAGATAGCGCGTCATGTCGCGCGTCGCCGTGTCGTTGATAGCGACAAGCTCAACGTCGTCTCGCTCTAAAATAATACGAGCAGCGCACCTGCCGATACGCCCGAAGCCGTTTATTGCTACTTTAACTGACATCTTAGCTCCTTTTGATATAATTACGCCTAATTCTACAAAAAAGAATTTTAAAACAAATATAAACAAGGCACTTTAATAGATGAAGTTAGCACTTTTTGGCGGAAGCTTTGATCCGGTTCATTTAGGACACGATAGCATTGTAAGAATGGCACTAAGTGGCCTTGATATCGACAAGCTCATCATCATGCCAACTTTTATAAGTCCCTTTAAGAGCGAATTTTCAGCTCCACCAGAGCTTCGCCTAAAGTGGATAAGAGAAATTTGGGGCGGCCTAGAGAAGGTCGAGATCTCAGACTATGAGATAAATTTAGCTCGCCCAGTGCCTACCATAGAGACAGTTAAGTATTTGTATGAGAAATTCAAGATAGAGAAATTTTATCTCATAATAGGCGCGGACCACCTAGCTACGCTTGACAAGTGGCATGGCTACGAGGAGCTAAAAAATTTAGTGCAGTTTGTGATCGCTAAGCGCAATCACATAGAAATTCCGCAAAATTTACAAAAAATGGACGTGCACGTGGATGTTAGCTCGTCGCAGATCAGGCACCAAAAGGGGCTTGATGAGCTGCCTAGCGAGATAAAAGATGAAGTTATAAATTTTTACCAAGGATACAAAATGCAAGAGAGATCGATGCAAGAGCGCACCGAAAGTATAGTTAAGGTTTTAGACGCAAAAAAGGCTGAAGAGATACAAGTGTTTGATATGAGTGGGGATGATTATTTCGTAAAGGCCGTAGTTATCGCTACTACGCTTGGCGAGAGGCACGCTTACTCGCTGGCTGAGGATCTAAAAGAGGAGCTTAAGCCTCTTGGAGAAAAATTTATAGGCACAGAGAGCTCGCCTGATTGGATCGTGATGGACCTTGGAGACATTTTGATACATCTTTTAAGCCCAGCTTACAGAGCAAAATACAACATCGAAGAGTTTTTGCAAAAGCTAAAAACTAGCAAAGAGTCTTAACAAAAACAAGCGAAGAGCAAATAAGCCATAAAAATATAAAGAGTGCTACTAAAAATGGCTTTTTGCCCGTCGCTTTAAAAATGCTTCTATCTATCCCAAATCCCAAAGCACACATCGCAACGCAAAGGCAGATGCTAGCTGCTAGCTTTAAAATTTGCACCAAATTTTCAGGGAAAAATGGCAAAGATCTAACGCAGATCGCCACTAAGAAAAATAGCGCAAACCAAGGTATACTCTTTAGCTTTGAGGCGTCACTATTTTGGCTTAAATTTAAGAAATTTAGCAAGAACAAAAATGGTACGAGCATGATTACGCGAAGCATTTTTATGATGAGGGCGGTACTACTTGCTGCGCTATCAAATGCCGCTGAGGCTGCGACTACGTGGGCTACTTCGTGAAGTGAGCCACCGATAAAAAAGCCAGTTTGGTGCGGCGTGAGAGCTAGAAATTTAGCGATAAATGGGTAGATAAACATGCCAATCGTCCCAAAGAGCACCACCGTGCAAATGGCGATAGCAAGCTTGTTTGCGTCTGCTTTTATCTCATTTTGAGTAGCCATGACAGCAGCTACGCCGCATATACTTGCCCCTGAGCCAATGAGCACAGCGCTATCCTTACTAAGACCCAAAGCTTTAGCGGTAAAAAGCGCAAAGCAAAAGGTCGCAAATACCATAAAAGCTGCATATATCACGCCTAGAGTGCCAACACTTGCGATCTCGCTAAGGCTTATGTTAAAGCCAAAAAGTATGATACCTAGCCTTAAAATTTGCTTTCCAGCGATCGCTACGACGCCACTACTTTTTAAAATTTGAGCCTGTTTTGTAAAAAGATTTGCAAAAACGGCGCCTAAAATGATGGAGATGATGAGTGGGCTAGTGTGAAATTTAGCTAAAAGTGTGTTTGAGAGCGTAAAAGAGACGGCACAAATCAGCGCCAGAACAAGCACAGCAAGAAATTTATGAGACATATTTTAACCTTAATATATTTTTTAAAAATGCAATTAGCACGTTTGGGTATAATTAGACGAATTTTATAATGCAAATTTAAAATAAAGATAAAGGGATAGGACTATGATCATCCTTGGCGAAAAATATGCTTTTACCAGCCTAGAACTAGAAAAGCTTAGAAAGAAATTTGGTCAAGTAAATTTTTTATCCCACGAAAATAGCGACGCAAAAGCCTTGCGAAGCGCACTAGAAAATCTCATAAAATCAGGCGATCAAAGGCTGATCGTACTAAATACTGCAAAGCCAGTCGATGGCAAACTGGTGAGATTTCTCACGCTTTTGCAGTTTAAGACAAAGTATAAAAAGATAAAATTTTTAAATGTAGAGAATTTTTTAGAAATTTATCTACACAAATGTTATATCCCAGAAAATGGCGAAAATCTTAATTTTTTAGATGAGATAAGGCCTTATGGTGCCTTTGCTTACGCACTCAAGCGAATAATCGATTATGCTAGCTGTTTGGTGCTTTTTATCTTGCTTTTTTGCCTAAAATTTTATGTAAAAAGAAAGATAGACGAGCAATCACCTGGAAGCCTTTACTTTTTACAAAGTAGAGTTGGGCTGGACAATAGAGAATTTGAGTGCATCAAATTTCGCTCGATGATGGAAGATGCCGAGAAAGATGGGGCAAAATTTGCTAGTGAAAATGACGAGAGAGTATTTGAGTTTGGCGAATTTATGCGAAAAACTCGTATAGACGAGGTACCACAGTGTATAAATGTGCTTCGCAGGCAAATGCATCTGATAGGTCCAAGGCCCGAGCGAAGACACTGGATAAATTTCTTTGAAAAAGAGATCCCTTACTACAATGAACGCCACATCGTTCGCCCAGGGATTACTGGCTGGGCGCAGGTGAACTACCCTTATGGCTCAAATACACACGACGCAAAACAAAAACTAATGTATGATCTTTACTACATCAAACACTGGTCGCTTTGGCTGGAGATAAAGATCATAGTAAAAACTATTGCGATTGTATTTGAGAAAAAAGGCGTTTAAATTCTCAAGAGCATCATGAGTTTGAGATATTTTTAAATAAACCTTTTTTCGAATTTAATTTTGTTGCTTTTAGCCAAAATATGTAAATTCTACATCCTATCTTTAGCTGTGATTCCCATTATATTAAATGCTGTTTTTATAGAGATAGCAACAACTGCAAAGACTTTTAGTAAGCTATCTTCGTTTTCATTTCCAACCACACGGTTTTCATTATAAAATTTATGAAAGCTAGCAGCTAGTGACTTCAGATAGTCTGGGATCTTTTGAAGCTGCCTTGAGATAAAAGCATCCTCTAAAATTTCAGGTAAGACTAGCGCCTCAAAAAGTAAATTTTTCGCATTTTCATCTAGGCATTCAAAGTCAGCATTGATTACATCTTGAACATTTTTCCCAGCCTTTGCGAAGACTTGATTTATCCTAGCGTGAGCGTAGTTTATATAAAAAATAGGATTTGAGCTATCCTCTTTTTTAAGCTCATCTACGTCAAATTCCAAACTACTCGTATTTGCCTTGCTTATAAAGATAAATCTAAGCGCCTCAGCACCGATCTCACTTACGATATCGCTCATCAGCACGGCATTACCAGCGCGCTTGCTCATCTTGTATGGCTTGCCATCTTTTAGCAGACTAACCATCTGCATAAGTATCACTTCAAGCTTGCTTTCATCGTATCCAAGGAAATTTATCGCAGCCTTAAGCCTTGCGATATATCCGTGATGGTCAGCACCCCAAATGTTTATATAGTGATCAAAATTTTTCTCAAATTTCGCGTTGTGATAGATGATATCGCCAGCTAGATATGTTGGCCTGCCGTCATTTCTAACCACAACCCTATCGTTATCATCGCCAAGTGTAGTCGAAGCGATATAAGTAGCGCCCTCTTTTTCATACATTTGATTTGAGCGTTTTAGCTTGTTTATAGTTGGCTCTAGGCCGTCATAAAGAGCCTTCTCACTAGCCCAGCTCTCTATGAATATCCCAACATCTGCTAAATCTTTTTTAATGATTTCAAGCACGATATCCTTGCCAAACTCGGCAAGCTCAAGGTTTCTGCTCTCGTCATAAAAAATTTCCTTGCCAAATTTCTCATTTGCAAGCCTAGCAATATCCAAAATATAATCGCCTCTGTAGTATTTCTCTGGATAGACGACGCTTTCGTTGAAAAGCTGCTCTTTTGCCGCAAGCGATATCGAAGTGCCAAGTAGGTCGATTTGATTACCAGCATCGTTTATATAGTATTCTGTCGAGATAGCATAGCCAAGTCTTTTACCAAGTCTTGCCAAAGTATCGCCATAAACTGCGCCTCTAACGTGTCCGATGTGAAGTGGTCCAGTTGGATTTGCACTGATATATTCTATTAAATAACTATTTTTTTTCACATCTTCTTTTGCAAAATTTTCGCTATCTAGCAAAATTTGCTTTGAAATTTCATCTAAAAACTCGCTTTTTAGCTTGAAATTTAAGTAGCCATTTACTGCACTAGCTTCAACTATTTTGCTATCACTAAATTTATCGGCAAACTCGCTAGCTATCACGGCTGGCGACTTTCTTAGCTCCTTTGCTAGGCTAAAAAGTGGCGTTGCATAGTGGGCTAAATTTTTATCCTTTGGCTTTTCAAGCACAAATTCACGCTCTAAAACCTTTGAAATTTCAGCTTTTATTTTATTTTTCAACTCTAAAACCTATGCGTTTTTAGTTGTTTCTTCTATTTTTTGACTATTGGCATTCTCTTCTTTATGCTCGACTTTCTCACTTTTTTCAGGTGTTGTATCTTCCATCTCAGCCTTAAAAGTCTTTATGCCTTTGCCTAGTCCTTTTGCAAGTTCTGGGATCTTCTTTGCTCCAAAAAGTAAAACAATAATCGCTAAAACAACTAGCCAGTGACCAATACTAAAAGAACCCATTTTTTCTCCTCAATAAATTTTTCAAAATGTTATCATAAATTCCTGAATTTCTAGCAATCTATCCACTCATCAATAACGCGTCTTAGATCTATTTTCGTGCTTTTTAACCTCATCGCTCTAAGAATTGATTTTAGGCCTTTATAACTCTTTTCAATGTCATCATTTACCAAAAAATAATCATATTCTAAGATGTGCTCCATCTCGCCAACTGCGTTCATTAGGCGATTTTCTATCGTTTCGTCGCTATCAGTTCCGCGGTTTTTCAAGCGTTTTTTAAGCTCTTTTTTATTTGCAGTCGTGATAAAAACTGAAGTTATGTAGCTTCTAAATTTTTCAAGTGCGATGTGAAAGCCTTGTACGTCGATATCAAATATAACTATCTTCCCAGCCTCAAGTGCTGCTAAAACAGGCTTTAGACTCGTTCCATAATAGTTTTTATGCACCTGCGCCCATTCTAAAAATTCGCCCTTTTCTATGCCGCTTTTAAACTCATCTTCTTTTATAAAATAGTAATCCACTCCATCGACTTCGCCTTCTCTTTTTGCTCTAGTCGTGCTTGAAATAGAAAAATAAAGATCCTTCTCTTCCTTTAAAAGACGGCCCAAAAGCGTGCTTTTACCGCTTCCGCTAGGTCCAGAAACTACTAAAATTTGTCCTTGCAACTACTTTTCCTCAAAACTTATATTTATCTTTATGTTCATATCTTTTAGCACATCTCTTAGCGAGCTTTCATTTAACGACTCATGGACGTGTTTTGTGATCTTTTTGGTTAGCTCTTCTTTATAGTCAGCATCGATTTTTGTTTCATCAAATGAGCTAGTTTGTGGTGCAATATTTAATCCAAATGCTGCTTGCATCGTATTTTCATCTATTTCTTCAATAGACGCTACATCAAAATTTAGGCTACCCAACGTCTCTTCTTTAAAATTTTCTTCCTCAAATACCTCATCTACCATACCTAGATCTTCTTGAGCAAGGACTTCTTCAGAAATTTCTTCATGATCTTCTTTAGTTGGCTCTTTTTCAAGGTCTATACCTTCATCCAAAGAAATTTCCTCTGCTTCTTTAGTAGATTCTTTATCTATATCTTCCTCTAAATTTTGACTAGCTTCATCTATCAAATTTGCCTCGCTGCTTTCAGGCTCAAAATTTTCATCATTGCCAAAATCAGTCTCTAGATCATCAAAATTTTCGCTATCTTCGCTAGATTCTTCGTTTAGCTCTTTATCCAAAGATTCGATCTCGCTGAGCTCTTTTTTACTTTGGCTTATATCATCTACAAAATCTTCATTAAGCTCAGCAGTTTCTAAATTTTGAGAATTTTGCTCAACCATTTTATCAAGCTCGTTCTTCGCCTCTTCATCTGCCAAGTCACTCTCTCCCATATCATCTATCTCATCTACAAGCGAACTAAGCTCATCAAAGTCATCACTATGCTCTTCTTTTATCATAGGTGGCTCATTATTTTGCTCTAAGGATTTATCTATATCTTCTGAATCAGCCATATATTTGCTAGCTATGTCATTTATAATATCATCATCTATGAGTTCAGTATCTGTTTCATCAAAACTGATATCTTTATCCTTTAAATCCTCGGTTTCTAGTTCACTTAGCTCCTCTTTTAAAAACTCATCATCTAAAGCCTCATTATCAAATTTATCTGCCTCATCATCTTCTTTTGCTAAATTTTCAAGTCTCATATCAATTTCTGGAAGCTCAAAATTTTCTAAATCATCAAAGTTTTTATTGTTTTCGTCAAAGTCATTAAAATTTGCAGACTCATCTAGTCCAAGCTCAAGTTCTTTATCATTGTCAGTATCTTTGTTTTGTTCAAACAAACTAATAAATTCTGTTGGTAAAAAGGGCTTTTCAAGCATAACATCAGCAAAATCTGGCTTTTCACCGCCTCTAGGTGCTAGATACATTATCTTTTGATTTAAATTAACATCGCTACTATCCATATCACTATCGATGATAATATAATCAAATTGATCGCCAACACTATTAGCATCGTCAAATTCGCTATATTCTATGCCTAGCTTATTTAAACTTAACGTTATAAGGCGAGAAACTGCTGGGTTTTTGTTTACAAGTGCAACTTTCATGATCCCTCCTTGAAGAGCTTGAGGCTGTATTCTATGATAAATTTCATTGCTATTTACTTAAAAAAATAGTGCTGGCATATCGTTTAAAATCTGCACCATCATATCAGTTATGATTTTTATAATGCCGGCTAAAATAGCTATCAAAACCGAAAAGCCAATACTTACCTTAATAGGATAACCAACGACTAATAGGTTAAATTGTGGCATAGTTTTCATAAGCATGCCAAAAATAGCATCCGAAAGTATAGAAAGCGCGATAATAGGAAAAGCTAGAACAAATCCAAACATAAAAAGATTGCCAAAAAGCTTTAGGGCGTAGCTCATCACACCACTTCTTGGATAAAAATCTCCAAGCGGTATAGCAGAAAGTGAAGTGGAATAAAACTGCAATATCAAATGGTGCCCATCAAGCATCAAAAATGCAAGAAGCGCGATAAAATTTAAAATATTTGCGATCACTGGTGAATTTGTACCAGTTTGCGGATCAAGCACTGAAGCCATCGAAAAACCCATAATCATTGAGATTTGCTCGCCAGCCATTTGAAGTATGGCAAAAACTATATTTAGCAAAAGCCCAGCACAAAGTCCGAGCATAGCCTCACTTAAAATTTCCATGATCAAAAAATTTATAGCATGCTCATGAGCATGTGAGAGCGGAAAAAGCACAACACAAAGGGCAAAAACTAGCAAAGTTTTTACGCTAAGCGGGATTTGATTGTGAGAAAAAAATGGAAAAAATACGATAAGCCCACTAAGACGTGCAAAAAGGAGCATAAAGGTTATGACTTTATCCGCTCCAAAAAACTCGACTAGTTCCATTATTTTATATTAACGCCTCGTCCATCTCAGCTGGAATTTCAAGCCCCATGATCTTTAAAACACTAGGAGCGATATTGTTTAGACCGCCGTTTTTTACTTTTTTTACACCATCAGCCATCACAAAACAAAAGACATCATAAGTCGTGTGGTTTGTCAGTAGCTCACCGCTGTTATCGCGCATCTCTTCGCAGTTTCCGTGATCACTCGTGATGATCATCGCATAGTTTTTCTCTTTTGCTTTAGCGTAAATTTCTCCAAGAGCGGTATCTACTGCCTCAACTGCTTTTATAGCGGCCTCGTAATTTCCAGTGTGCCCCACCATATCGCCATTTGCGAAATTTACTACGATGAAGTCTTGCTCGTCATCCATACCTTTTAGCACGGCTTTGCAAACCTCTGCTGCACTCATCTCTGGCCTTTCGTCATAGGTCTTTACCTTTGGACTAGGGATTAGCACCCTTGTTTCGTTGCTAGCTAACTCCTCGACGCCACCGTTAAAGAAAAATGTAACGTGGGCGTATTTTTCAGTCTCAGCCGTGTGAAGCTGCCTTAGTCCAGCCGCTGCTATGACCTCGCTTAGAGTGTTTTTTATCTTTTCATTTTTAAATAGTACTTCAAATTTAAAATTTGCGTCGTATTCGGTCATGGTGATTAAATTTTTGATAGCAAAAGGTCGCTCAAACTCGCTAAATTTCTCCTCACCCAGAGCTTGGCAAATTTCTCTTGCTCTATCATTTCTAAAATTTACAACAATCACACCGTCATCTTCGCCTATGCCTTTAAAGCCATTAAAGCTCGCTGGCTTTACAAACTCATCAGTCACGCCCTCATCGTAGCTTTTTTGCAGGTACTCACTAGGCCTTAGCTCGCTTAAATTTGCTCCATTTACCAATATCTCATAGGCCTCTTTTACGCGCTCCCAGCGTTTATCTCTATCCATCGCGTAAAATCTCCCACAAACGGTAGCTACTTTAAATTTAGCCTCCAAGCTTTTCATGAAATTTATAGCACTATTTGGGCTGACGTCGCGTCCATCGGTGATAGCGTGAGCAAAAACTTCGCAACCATTTTTACTAGCAAGCTCGCACATGCCATCAAAATGCTCCATATGAGAGTGAACACCGCCGTCACTATAAAGCCCTATGACGTGGACTCTTTTGCACTTTTTAAAAAGAGTTTTTAGAGCTTCATTTTCTGCCAACGAGCCATCAGCAAAGCTACGTGAAATTTTGACCAAATTTTGATACAAAACTCGTCCACTTCCTATGCACATGTGGCCTACTTCGCTGTTTCCCATCTGTCCTTCAGGCAGTCCCACAGCGTTTCCAGAAGTTTTTATAAGTGAGTTTGGAATTTCTTTAAAAAATTTATCGTAGTTTGGTTTTTTGGCAGCATTAAATGCGTTAAATTCGCTATTTTTGTTAAATCCAATTCCATCAGTTATTATCAGTATAGTTTTTTGACTCATTTTGAAAATTTTATCCTTAAATTTAGATAATTTTTAAGGCCATTATACTAAAATTGCTTTTTTTTAAAATAAAGGCTTCCATGTTTTACTATATCTATGAAATTTTCAATTTTAATATCTTTCAATACATCACCGTTCGTGCGGGTTTTGCATTTTTTATCGCATTTATACTCACGGCATATCTAATACCAAAATTTATCGCCTGGGCAAAGAAAAAAAATGCCTCTCAGCCTATCTACGAGCTGGCTCCGCAAACTCATCAAAAAAAGGCCAAAACGCCGACCATGGGCGGACTTGTCTTTGTCTTTACAGCCGTGATCGCCACGATCATCTGCGCTAGGCTTGATAACGCTTTCGTGCTAGCCTCGCTCTTTTGCCTAGTTTGTTTTACTTTGCTTGGCTATAAGGATGACTACAGCAAAATTTTAGGCGCTAAAAATCACGCTGGCCTAAGCCCAAAAGCAAAACTATTTTTTCAATTTCTAATCGCCTTTTTGATTGCTGCATTTTTATACTTTAGTAAAGAGTTAAACACCGAATTTTACCTACCATTTTATAAGCAGCCCATCTTTGACATGAAAATTTTTGCCATTTTCTTTTGGACACTTGTCATCGTCGCAGCCTCAAATGCGGTAAATTTAACAGACGGACTTGATGGACTAGCCGCTGTGCCATCGATATTTTCACTTCTAAGCCTTGGCGTTTTTGCCTACATCTGCGGCCACGCCGTCTTTAGCTCGTACCTGCTTTTGCCAAAGATCGCTGGCGTTGGCGAGAGTGTCGTTGTCGCCTCTGCGTTTATTGGCTCACTCATGGGCTTTTTGTGGTTTAACTGCCATCCAGCTGAAGTCTTTATGGGTGATAGTGGTAGTCTAAGCGTTGGCGCATATATCGGCTTTATGGGCGTTGCGACCAAAAATGAAATTTTACTTATCATAATAGGTTTGATATTTGTTGTAGAGACGCTAAGCGTTATCTTGCAGGTGGGCAGCTTTAAAATTTTTAAACGCAGAATTTTCCTCATGGCGCCTATACATCACCATTTTGAGATCAAGGGTTGGGCAGAAAACAAGATCATCGTACGCTTTTGGATCATTGCGCTTTTAGCAAATTTGATCGCTCTAACGGCACTAAAAATCAGATAAGGAAAATCATGAGAAAATCACTATTTGGCTATGGTGGTACAACAAAGGCAATTGCAAAGAATTTCACAACCGATGGTCTTTGGGATATCTATGATGATAAATTTAGTGAAATTTCAAAGGATGAGTTTGGCAACACTCTTTTGCCAGTTGGCGAATTTGATCCAGCAAAAAGCTGTCTAGAGATACCGAGCCCTGGCATCCCACCTCATCACGAGCTCATCAAAAAAGCTAGAAATTTAACCAGCGAATATGACTATTTTTATGAAATTTATAAAAATAATCTGCCATTTAATGTCTGGATCAGTGGTACAAACGGCAAAACTACAACTACAAAAATGATGCAGCATTTGCTAGAGAGTAAGGGTTCGCTCATGGGCGGTAATGTCGGCATTGCACTGGCAAATTTAGATCAAAACGCTAAAATTTGGATACTTGAGACTAGCTCTTTTACCCTGCACTACACAAACCGCGCTACACCAGGCATCTATGTGCTTTTGCCCATCACTCCAGATCATCTAAGCTGGCATGGCGATATGGGCGAGTACGAAAAGGCGAAGCTAAAGCCACTTGCTAGCATGAGTGAAACCAGCGTAGCGATCGTGCCTGAAATTTACGCTAAAACGCCTACAAAAGCTAAAGTGATCGCATATAAAGACGAGAACGACTTAGCTCGTTTTTGCGGCGTAAATTTAGACGACATAGCCTTTAAAACGCCATTTTTACTTGACGCACTGCTGGCACTTGCGGTGGAGAAAATTTTATTTGACCGCTGCGATATCGCACTTTTAAATACCTTCGTCATCGAGGCAAACAAGCTTGAAGAATTTAGCGACAAAAATGGCAGAATCTGGGTCAATGACACAAAAGCGACTAACATAGATGCGAGCATACAAGCCGTAAAACGCTACAAAGATCATTTTATACATCTAATACTTGGTGGCGATGATAAGGGTGTTGATATGACGCCACTTTTTGAAGGCTTAAAGAGTTTAAGAGTAAAAATTTACGCCATTGGCTCAAATAGTGACAAACTCATGAAATTAGCGACTAAATTTGGCATACCAGCTTTGAAATGCGATTTTTTACAAAATGCTGTAAATGAGATAAATAAAGAGCTAAAGACCAACGAAATAGCGCTTCTTAGCCCGGCAGCTGCGAGCCTTGATCAGTTTAAAAGCTACGCTGAGCGAGGTGATAAATTTAAAGAGTTTATAAAGGCGCTTTAAATTTACAAGCCCTTTTAAATAGCCTTGTCAAAAATAAAAACATGCAAATTTATGTTTTTGACATAAATTTTTACTATAAAGTTTTATTGTTGAATACTTTTTAAGTTTGTGCTAATATTTAGCAAAAATTTCCAAGGAAGTTTAATGCCTCTAACGCCCAGAAATGATGTAAATTTTAAAAGAAATTTAATAGATATTATAAAATTTTCATATGGCAATGACATAAGCAGACCATTTATATCTAACAACAAACTATTCATCGGATATGGCTTTAGTCTAAAAGATGATATAGAACTTATTTGTACTCAAATTTATAAAAACAACAAAGACAAAGTCATAAAAGATGTCAAACGAACTATTGCTAACACCACGAGCACGACTACCATAGAAAAGATAGATACAGATGAACTTTTTAAAAAGATAAATGATGCCGCAAAAGAAGCTTATGCAAAGTCTGGAGGTGCCGATGCTTTGCCTGAGTTTGAATTTAGCTCGGAAGATCAGCTAAATGCCGCCTTGGAACAAAAGCTTACGCCGCTAATCCAAGAGATAAATCAAAAATTAAACAACTCTCCACTTAAAAATTTACAAGCCGTTTCACTTACTTCAGATACACAAAACAGTCAAATTTCAAGAGAGCATGTCGCGCTTTTAGCACTTCTTTATATCAGCAAAAAAAGTAATATTGATCCATCCCTAGCAAGCTACATCAAAAGCAAAAATCGTTTTAAAGCCTGGTTTTGGTTAGCATATGAAAGCTTTGGTGATGAAGCAAATAATAAAACATCTCTTTTACGAGAAAAAATTTCAAATCAGTTTGGACTTTATGAAAGTGATGAACAAAATGTTAATTTTGCCGAGTGTATAGATGTTTTTAGCCATTTAAATATATCCAAAGCAAAATATAAATCAAAAAATCAAAACAATAAAGAGATCATCCAAAACGTCACTCATTTAGAATTTATGAAACTTCAAGAAAATGGATCAAATTTAAATGCATCAGATGCATCAAAATGTGAGGCTTTATTTCAGCCATTTGTTACAAAGATAAATTCTTTATTAAGCACTCAAAGTACAAAGACCTTTAGCCTTGAAAACATATACTGCGTAAATTTAATCAGCTCAAATGCTTCAAACACTTCAAGAATAAATAAGCTCTTAAGACAAAGAGAGGAGGAATTTTACAAACAAGAAAATATACTCTTACTATGTCCAAGGAAGATGACAACTCCTATTAGAGTCTTTCAACCTAAAAAGAGCGAATTTACCGTCGTGCTAGCTAGTCAGACTCCATTTGATTGTAGTGAGCTAAACCCAAAAGAGCTAAATTCTAGTAGGCCAAACTATGGCAAGGTAAATTTATGCGAGCTAATACTTACTGACTTTAAATTTGACTCTTACGAAGATAGTAAAAATGAAGAGATAAAATTTAAAAATGCAAATAGCAAAGATACAGTAATACTCTATCAAGAAAACAAAAATGAAGAAGATAAGATAAATGGTGCTACCTTTACTAGTATAAAGCAAAATAGCGATGATATAGAGTATAAACTAGAAGATGGCGTTATAAGTATGAAGTACTTTGAAGACCAAACGTCTAACAACAAACACCTAAATTTTTCTTTATTAAATTTCGCTAAAGAGAATAACTTTACCCTAAGAGATGATAAAGACTCAGCTATGTTTGATATAAAGCTTCGTCTAGCTCATGGCAATAATGTAGTACCTACATCAGCATCAAGTTCAGGTCTTACTCTTACAATAAACAATCTCATCATTGAAAACGAAGATGGTAAGGCAAGTGAAGATATAGATAAGATATATCTTCATCACTGCTTTGATAAAAGTATATATGAGAGTATATCTTTAGTAAAAAATGAAGACTCAGATATCAAGAACTCATATACAGCTACATTTAATATCCCAATAGATAAAGAGAATAAAGGAGATACTAAATTTATACTTTATTCAAGTGATCTAAGTAAAGTTTATAGCACTAAAGATATTCATGCTCACTCTGATACAGCTGTAATATCTTTAGGATATCAAGATAAGAGTAGCTCTAACTTTTGCTATAGCAATAAGGTTTCGTTAAGAGATATAACAGATCATATAACAAATGTAATCTCTGATAGTGAGTATCCATTTAAGACAAATGAGCCAATAAGCTTAAAGGCTATATATAAACAAGAAAAAGGTAGTAAGAGATATAAAGAGATACTTTGGGGATATAAGGTTATAAAAAGTAAAGAGTATGATGAACTATCCAAATCAAATCCAAAAGATGTAGTAGTCTTAAAAGATCAAAAAGGTAAAGAGATAACATTTAAAATTTCAGATGTTATACAAAAAAATGATCTAGACAAGCTAAAACAAGGTGGTCATACTATAGTATTTTTTGCATATCTTGAAGGTGATAAGGATAAATTTAAGTTTTATACAAGATATGGCAAAAATCATATAAGAATAGATATAAAGATACCTTTATATATTGGATTTAGTAATGATAAGCTAGTTATATATGAGTTTGAGCATGCTATAAAAGAGAAGGCATTTGATGCTAAATTAAATCTTAGTGATAATAAAGACGATGCTTTAATAAAAAATGATAATTACTTATATATAAGTAAAAATATCTCTTCAAATGAGATAAATATCTATGAAGACGACAAGCTAAGCAAAGAGCTAAAAAGTGATGAGAATACAAATAAGAGCTATCAAATTTATGCAAAAGAAGAGAGCTCTAATAATCAGTCTAATGCAGATAAAGATAATAAGCTTGGTATAAATTTATTAAGCAAAGAGAATATGGATAAATTTATTAACTCTTTTAATGAATCAAAGAGTTTAACTAGAGTAGATAAAGGTATGTGGGTGGATGGGGATAAGGGGGTTGGGATAATAAAGATAAAAAAAGAAGAGCTGCCTTGGATAGCTATCGCAAGAGAAGAAGTAGGAGTAAAAGAAATAACAGGCAAAGACCACAACCCTAAAATCATAGAATACCACTCGTTTACTTCAGGAAATTTCAAAGACGATGAAACACCTTGGTGCTCCAGTTTTGTAAACTGGGTAATGTCCCAGGTTGGTATAAAAGGAACCAATAGTGCTGGTGCATACTCCTGGAAAAATTGGGGGAAAAAATTGGACAAGCCCGCATATGGTAGTTTAGCAGTTATTGTTAATAAAAATGGAACAGGACATGTTGGGTTTGTTGTTGCTGTAACAAAAAATAATAATCTTGTAATATTAGGAGGTAACCAAAAAGATGAGGTAAGATATTCTATATATAAAAACAAAAATTTTACATTTGTATATCCGGAAAATTTTACACCCAATTACAGTCTACCTACTATAGAAAATGGCAATATTGACAACATAAAGGAAACTAGATGAAAAAAATTTTATTTATATTTTTTATAGTATTTTTTTGTAGTGGTTCGTTTGCACAAGTCTTTACATACAAAACAGATACCATAAGTATAGATTTAAGTACAAAGCAGATAGCAAAAGATAAGATCAAATTTAGTCTAACCTATGAAAATAACGCATATAAAGATATTGTAAAAATATCTGGAGTAGCCAGGAATAAAAATATAGATCTTGACCCAGAGACAGATGATGACGAATATGGCGAGAAAGTAGCCTACTTTGCAGATGAATACATATATGAAGGCAATGGATGCTACCTAGCACTACGAATAGATGCCGATGAAAACAAAAGAGCTATAGTAAATTTTGAAGAGTGTGAGACATTAAACAAAAAGGAATGGATACCAAAAAATATGCTTATATCAAAAGAGTATTTTAAAGAATTGCAACGATCAAAATAAATTTAAAAAGATATAAAGTATAGTGGTTTTTAGATTTTCTTTTATTTGCTTATTTTTCTACTTTTTTTCAAAGCCGAAGAAATAGGATATTACTATGAAAATAAAAAATTTTTAATAGCTATTGTGATGCTTTGACTGTCACTAATGATCCAAACAATAAATTTAAAAGGCGTAAAGACTTAGCAGATCCTATTGAGATATTAAAAGAGGGATATAAAAATACTTTTGGAGAAATATTATGAGGATAATCTTTAAAATAATCTTAGCTTTACTTGTAGCTGTAAATTTATCATTTGCAACAGATAATTATGATTATAACTTGGAAGAAAAGACAATACCTAAAAAACTTTTGAATAAAGACTGTAAAAAGCTTGCAAAGAAAATTTGGGTTGAAAGTATGGTCACTTACCGTGGAGATACAATATTAAATATGTACAAAGAGCCAATTTTAAATGTTCTTATTTATGAACCTCCTATAAAAGACATAGAATGTATGAAAAATATAAGATACAAGACCTATGATGCAAATAACTATTCTTATGACTTTGATTTTAAATGGATAAACAAAAATACTCTCTTGGTTCAGTTATTTGACACTAATCCTGAAAATATCTGTGGGCTATGGCTATATGAGGAAAAAGACGGTAGCGTAGATGCTTATAAATTTACATCCAAGAATTTACCTGACTAATAAATTTACAAAGGAAAAAAGATTAAATTTAAAACCATACTATTAATAAGCTTTTTAATAGTCATAAATTTAAACGCTTTTGGGCCTCAAAAAAATGCCAATAGAGCCAAAATAAACTGCATGTTTATCTCTAAAAAGCTTAAAGCCAATGGACAAAAGATGACTGGGAGCAATGCAAAATAGATAGCAATAATACAATGCCCCATAAGCCAGTTGCAGTAAAATTAGATGGTGCTTTAGCTGTGCTTACGTTTTTAAAAACGCAAAACAACAAAACACAAATGGTGCTTTTAAACATAAATAAAACCTTAATAAAACCTGATATTATAGACATTCTAGATGAAATAAAATCAGTATTTTTTACAGAAATAAATAAAAAGAAAAATCTTTGTGTCATCAATAGATACTCTTTAAATGACACAAGGAACAATGTAACTAATTGCTATGAGTTAAACAAAAAAATTCGATCATTGTTTCCCCTCTAACAAAAGTCTTGAATTTTCAATGTAACGACAAGTGTGTAGAATATGATGCGGATGCTGTTAAAAAATTCCTAATAAAAAATCTTAATGGATATAGTACCGATGGATCATAGAATATGAAATTTTTCAAATTTTTAAATAGTGCATTTTTATTAGTATCATTGCTGGCTTGCAAAGGTATGGGAAAAGATGAAATACCAAATTTTAAATACAAAGACGCATCTAACTATTATTTTAAAATAGGCAGCGATAGCTATTCTGTCAAAATTTTACGTAATTATAATGAAGACAATCTGGGTCGAGCAATAGACATAAAAGAGTGTGCCATTATTTACAAAGAGAAAATGAAAAAATGGAATTTTTGTTACAACGATATGTCCATGTGGAGCGTTACAGCTAATGGTAGTATAATTGAGTTTAAAGGCGGAACCCAAGACAGAGATGGAAATATAGTGGACTTTTATATACTTTTTAAAAAATTAGCCTCGGAATTTTATTTGTATGAGTACACTTGGAAATTTGGGTATATAGATGAAACTACAAACGATGAAAAAATTAATAAAGTAGAAAATTACTACGTAGATCATGGTAAAAAGAATAGACTTTATATAAATCAAATCATTCCAAAAATTCTTAATGACATGAGAAAAAACTTTTATAAAAATAAGTAGTAATTAGGTAATTTGAGTAATATATTAAAAAGTAAATATATTTATAGGATAATTTTATGTGTTTTTGAGCTCTTAATACTTAGCAAAGCCACTAGAATATCGACCGGAAAATTCAAATAAATAGAAGATAGTGAGATAAAGGTAACTTAACAGTCATAGATGATCCAATTAGCATCAAAAATATTTTGCAAAAGTAAATATAATAAAAGATTTCACTACAAATTCTGGTATCAAACTTGGCGACAAACAAGACCAAATTTTAAAGAAACTAGGTAAACCAAACGATCTACAAGAAGAAAACGCCATTTCTATCGTCACCTACATCACTGAGCAAAATAAAAGCAAACTCTTACAAGAATTTGATATGCCGCTCTACTACGAGAAATTCATCTTTTCTAATGGAGTTTTAAAAGAGTATGAATTTGGATTTGAATATCCGTGATATTCCGCAGATCAGGATATTAATTCCATAGAGTAGCAAAAGATATTTTACGGCCTAAAAGCGTAGAATTTTTACTCTTCGTCCAAATTTATTTCAGGTAGTTTCTCTTCGGCAAAACTCTTATCTTTTTTGGCAGCTGACGCAACCTCGCTAGCTCTTTTTAAAAGCCCATCAAGCCCTTGTCTTGCCAAACGCTCCTTTAGCTGCTCTGGTGTATCTTTTGTGCCGTCAAGATCACTAAAATCATTAAATTCCTCGTAATCCTCACTCTCTTTTTGAACCTTGATCTCGTAATCAAGCTTGCCATTAAGTCTAGCTAGCTCGTCGCTTATCGCAGTGCAAAAGACCTCAGTGTATTCTCTGTGAGCGCAGTTTTTGGCTAGAAATTCACTCATCACGTTTAGGTGATTTATATAGTCATCTTGCAAGATATTTGCCTGTAAAAGCTCAAATTTTAAAAAGAGCCAGTAGGTGTTTAGTACGTCACTTTCGCAGTATTCGTTGATCTTATCAAGCTCGCCTGCGTAATAAAGCTCAAGCACCTGATCGCCGTGCACGTCGTATTTTCCAGGTAAATTTAAGCTGGCGCAAAGAGTATCAAGCTTTAGTCCTCTCACACTTCCAAAATCGCTTATAAAATCAAGCAGGTCAAGGTGAAATTTAGGCGAATACCTTGCCCTATAGTTTTCCCATTTGTTTTTATTTAGCTCTTTATTTTCGCTCTCGTAATATGCCGCCGCATTTAGATTGTAGCGCATCGCACGCACCATTAACATCGGCAGGTCAAAACCCCTTCCATTAAAGCTAACAAGCCTTGGGTTATAATCATTTATAAATTTTAAAAATTTAGCGATGATCTCGCGCTCATCCTTGCCCTCCATCGTGCTAACTTTTAAAAATTTGCCGTACTCATCAGCCATTACAGCAGAGATCGCCACGACTCTATGAAACATCACAGGCAAAAACTCACTCCCACTAGCCTCTTTTTGCAACACCATCGCTTGCACGCTCACATCTTCATCGCTCCCATCAATGCCATAAATTTTTCTTATCAAATTTGCATCAGGTATCGTCTCGCAGTCAAAGACACAGATGTAACTTTTCGCCATTTTAGCCCTTTTTTAAGCATTTTTTTTTAAAATCATACCAAAAATTTATATCTAAAGTGATCAATGCAAAACAAAAATCAACTAAAAATAGCCATCGTCAAACTCTCCGCTCTTGGGGATATCGTGCACGCAGCTGTTGTACTTCAGTTTATCAAAAAGCACTATCCAAATGCCCATATCACGTGGTTAGTTGATACTCGTTTTGCAAGCCTTTTAAAAGATCATCCACTTATCGACGAGCTAGTCGTTTTACCGCTTAAACAAAGCTTTAAACAAAGCTACAAGATACTAAAAACCCTTGGTAAATTTGACAAAGTGATCGATCTGCAAGGACTTTTTAAATCAGCCGTTGTCGCAAAAATAATAGGCAAGCAAACTTATGGCTTTAGCAGAGAAAGTGTCAAAGAAAAGATCGCAGCTAGGCTTTATAGACATAAATTTAAAATTGATTACAACGAAAATATAATCATTAGAAATTTGGCACTTGTGGCTTTTGCTCTAAATTTTAGCTTTGAAGCAAGTGAAATTTTAGAAAAAGTACCTTGCTTTGAAGCAAGTGAAATTTATAAAAATGAAAGTAGCAAAAAACGCGTTTTAATCGCCGCATTTGCAAGCGAAGAGAGCAAAATTTATAACAAATTTAAAGATGTGATCAGACTATTTGATGGATGCGAAATTTACCTTTGTTACGGAAGTGAGAGCGAAAAAGCAAGGGCTGAGGCGATCATCTCAGGCACCTCAGCAAAGCTACTTGAAAAACTAAGCATAAAAGAGATGATAAGCTTCATTGCAAGCTGTGATTTAGTAATTGGCAACGATAGTGGTCTAACGCACCTTGCTTGGGCGATAAATAGGCCTTCTATCACGCTTTTTGGCAACCGTCCAAGCCACAGAAATGCTTACATCACGGATAAAAATTTAGTTATAGATATGGGCAAGCAAATAGACGCGAGAAGTATCGATAAAAACGACTTTTGCATAAGAGAAATTTTTCCAGAAACGATTGCAAATTTTGCAAAAAGGCTACTAAATGGATAGGCTCTATCTGGCTGGCTTTTATACTTTAAAGTTTTTTATATTTTTACTACCTAGCTCACTTAGAGATTTGCTCGCTAAATTTTTAGCTTTTTCGTATATGAAGCTTAATAAAAAGCGATTCCACGTCGTTATGACAAATTTAAATCTTGCGTTTGGCGAGTCAAAAACCAAAGAAGAGAAACTTGAGATCGCCAAAAAATGCTACTACAACTTTGCAAAATACCTTGGTATAAATTTCATCCTAAATCAAAACACGACAAAGCAAAAGATACTTGATCAAGTTGTTTTTAAAAATGAGCACTTTTTGCTTGACGCAATAAAGTCTGGCAGGTCTATCATAGTTACAACTGCGCATTTTGGGCAGTGGGAGATATTTGGCTTAGCTGTCGCAGCTCATTTTGGGCCATCTTCAGTGCTTGGCAGAAGGCTTGATAGTAGCGTCATGGATAAAATTTTAAGAGCAAACAGATCGCAGTTTGACGTGGAGCTCATCGACAAAGATGGCGGTGCAAAAGATATTTTAAAAGCGCTAAAAGCTAGACGAATAGTAGGGATTTTAGTCGATCAAAATACCGCACCAAAAGATGGCATAAAGGTACAGTTTTTTGGCAAAGATGTGCTTCACACACCAGCTGCAAGCGTGCTAGCGCAAAAGACAAATGCCCTTATCATAAACGCATTTATCTACCAAAAAGATGAAAATTTAAACGAAATTTGCTTTGAGCAGCCTATCGACATAAGTACGTTTGACAAAGAAGATGCCGTGCAAAAAGCGACGCAGATGCAGTGCAGTGCGTGCGAGGAGATGGTTAGAGCAAGGCCTGAGGAGTACTTTTGGTTTCACCAAAGGTTTAAGAGATTTTACGAAAATGAGTATAAATGCTAAGCGTTGTCATTCTGACTTTTAACAGCCAAAAATATCTACAAGAAGTGTTAGAAAGTACAAATTTTGCTGATGAGGTCATCGTGGTTGATAGCGGCTCAAAAGATAGCACAAGGCAAATTTGTGATGGCTTTAGCAACGTGAGATTTCACGAGCAAGCTTGGCTAGGATTTGGCGCGCAAAAGCAAAAGGGCGTTGATCTAGCCAAAAATGAGTGGGTCTTTGTGCTTGATAGTGACGAGGTGATCACAAATGAACTTAAAAACGAGATCATAGATACACTAAAAGAGCCAAAATTTATGGCTTACAACGTAGCTAGGCTAAATTTTTTCTTTGGCAAAGCAATCAAAAATATGGGGCTCTATCCAGACTACACAGTGAGGCTTTTTAACAAAAATTTTGCCAAATTTGATGGCAGAGCCGTGCATGAAAAGGTCATTTTAAATGACAACTCGCAAAAGCTTGGAGTACTTAAAAATCACTTCTTGCACTATGCATATGAGAGTATCGAGCAGTTTATCGCTAAGCAAAATCGCTACTCAAGCATGGGGGCAAAAAGGAATTTATTTAAAGCTCTAACAAGCCCAGCTTGGACATTTTTTAAGCTTTATGTGCTAAAAGGTGGCTTTAAAGAGGGCTTTGCTGGCTATGTTATAGCCAGACTTTATGCTCAGTACACATTTTGGAAATATATAAAATGAAAATACTTGTGATTAAATTTAGAAACATCGGTGACGTGCTTTTGACTACGCCTCTTATTGAAAATTTGCACTATTATTACCCAGATGCAACCATCGACTTTGCCCTAAACAAAGGCACAGAAGCGATGATAGAAGGAAATCCTTACATAAACAAAATCCATATTTACGATAGACAAAGTGCAAATTCTGGCTTTTTTAAAAGACTGATTACCGAGATAAAATTTATAAAAGCGATCAAAAAAGAGAAGTATGACATGGCGGTGCAAACAACCACGGGGGATCGCGGTATAATCATCTCAAAATACGCAAAGATCAAAAAAATAGTAGGCTTTCTTGGCAAAAATCAATCAATAAATAAACTTCTAAACGTCAAAGCAAAATACTATGAAAATTTTTCACATACGATCGATCATAATCTAAACGCTTTAAGGGCTTTGGGATTTGAACCGGTTAGCAAAAAGGTGAGTGTATTTTCGGACGAGAGTGTGAAGCGTCTAAATTTACCAAAACGCTTTGTACATATGCATTTTACAAGCCGCTGGATGTTTAAATGCGCAAATGATGAGAGCATGGCAGAGCTCATCGACTACTGCGAAAATGAGCTTGGCGTAAAGGTCGTGCTAACAAGCGACAATAAAGAAAATGAGCTAGAAAAGCTAGCAAGCGTGCTAAAAATTTGCAAGAGTGAGCCTATAAATTTAGGCGGTAAGCTAAATTTGAAACAAACGATCGCCCTATCAAAGCATTCAAGCCTTTTTATCGGAGTGGATACAGCTATAATGCACATCGCTGCGGCAAATGACGTGCCTGTGATCGCTTTTTTTGGTCCAAGCAATGCTTTTGAGTGGGGGCCTTGGGATAACTCACTCATGGAAAATGGCTATACAGCCCAAAATGGTATACAAAGCATGGGCAAACACACTGTTTATCAAAAAGACTGGGACTTTGTACCTTGCGATAAAGAAGGTATAGCAAAGCATGGCATAGAAAAGACCTTGATGGATTTTAGCGACGAAATGCCAAAAATAAAAGCCAAAATAAAAGAAATTTTAGGATAGGCAGATGAATATTCTTCACACGCAGACACTTTTTAACTGGGGTGGTGAGCAAAACAAGACACTAAATGAGATGCGTTTTATGCGCGAGATGGGTCACAATGTCATACTTTTTTGCAACCCAAACTCTCAGATAGAAAGCATTGCAAAAGAAGAAGGCTTTAGTGTTATAGCACAAGAAATGAATAAGAAAAATTTTCATAAAAGCGTACCAGCACTTTGCGAAGCAATAAGCTCGAACAAGATAGATATCGTAATCACGCATGGCTCGACTGATAGCTGGGTTGGGGCAATTGCTGGACTATTTTACAGAAGCAAAGGCGTTAAATTTTACAAGGAAAGGCATAATCTTTTTCCTATAAAGGGGCTTGTTTCTAAATTTATGCATAAAAAGCTTTTTGATAAAATTTTATACATCTCAGATAGTGTCAAAGAGTACCTGCTAAGCATCGGCGTTAGCAAAGATAGGCTAGTTTTTATGCCAAGCACAGTCGATGTGGAGGCGATAGATGCTACAAAAAGCACTTTTAGAGATGAGTTTAATATATCTCAAGATGAGCTAGTTATCGGTACATTTACTTCGCTTTACCGCAAGAAAGGTGTCTTTGACTTTGCAAGTGCAGCAAAAGAAATTTTAAAAGAGAAGGACGCCACAATAGTTTTTGCAGGAAATATCAGCGAAAGCACAAAAAACGAGATTGCCTCGATTTTTAGTAAAAAAGATAAGACTATATTTACTGGTTTTAGAAAAGACGCGGCAAATGTTATAAAAAGCTTTGATATATACGTATTTGCCTCGCACTCCGAGGGGCTTGGTACGGTATTGCTTGAGGCGATGAGCTCAAAAGTACCTATCGTGGTCTATGACAACACGCCGATGAACGTGCTAGTTAAAGATAAAGAGCGTGGGCTTTGTGCTAGAAATTTAGATGAAATTTCGCTAAAAGAGTGCATTTTGGAGCTGATAAATGAGCCTGAAAAAGCCAAAATTTACTCACAAAATGCCTTTAAATTTGTGGATGAAAACTTTAGCCATAAGACGCTAAAAGAGGCTATTAAAAATTTACTGGAGCAAAAATGAACTACCCAGTTTGCGTGCTAACGATGCATCACTGCAATAACAATGAAAACGACTTTGCCATTAAACCAGAGCTATTTAAAAAAGCACTTCTTATGGCGTTAAATGAGGGCTATAAATTTATAAACTATGCTCAGTTTAAAGATATAACTAGTGGGCGAGTAAAAGCCTCAAGAAAGAGCATTTTGCTAACTTTTGATGATGGATATTTTGATAATTATAAATTTGCATTTCCTATCCTAAAAGAGCTAAAAATTCCAGCTGTGTGCTTTTTGATAACAGATAAGATCAAGGATTTTAAAAGGCAAGACTACGGCTTTGCATTTAAAAAACATAAAGAGATCGATTATGATAAAGACGCGGAGTATTTTTTAAATTTAGACGAGATCAGGCAGATGCAAGAGAGCGGACTTTTTGAGTTTGATAGCCATACAGCCAGCCACTTTTCTTGCAAAAGCAACGATGAAGTAAAATTAAGAGAGGAATTTTCTAGCTCGCTGGCTAAGATAAAAGAGCTATTTCCTGAAAAACAAGAATTTGGCTTTTGCTTTCCAAAAGGGCACTTTAACGAGCTTTCACTAAAAGTCGTGAGAGATTATTATGACTTTGCTTTTAGCGTGATAGATGGCGGATTTTGCGTAGGAGATGATAAATTTAAGATAAGACGTATCGATATATCAAACAATGCAAAGAGCGAGAGTGATTACATTTTTAGAGTTAAAAAGAAGCTTTTTATCTATTCTACGCCGGTGCTAGGAAATTTATATTCAAATTTTAGAAATAGAGGCTATAAATAATGCTTGAAGCATTAAATGAGGCTTGTAAAGAAATTTTAAAAGATAAAAAACAAGCCTTAATCGCTCTTACTGGGCTTCATGGTAGTGGCAAAAGCACACTTGCAAAGCAAATTAGAAAAAATGGATTTAAAAACTTTAAACCTTATCAAATCGCTGTAATCGATGATGATGTAATGAGCCTAAATTTATTTATAGCTCGTCCAAAGATAAAAATCAAAAGTGATCATCAAGATGAGCTAAAACCATTTTTTAAATTTATCATGCCGTTTGTAAA
This sequence comes from Campylobacter concisus, assembly GCF_003048405.1. Taxonomy (NCBI): domain Bacteria; kingdom Pseudomonadati; phylum Campylobacterota; class Epsilonproteobacteria; order Campylobacterales; family Campylobacteraceae; genus Campylobacter; species Campylobacter concisus. The sequence continues at coordinate 29,679 of NZ_PIQS01000001.1, forward strand.
AGTCGTAATATACGTAAGCGCAAACCCACTTTTACGTATAAGCAAATGCGATATACTTTGTATTTTAAACGCTGATGAAGAAGCTCGAATTGCTGGAATTTATAAAAGAAATTCTAGTGACGATTTAATCAACACCCAAAAGCATATAAATAAAAAAGAGCTTGATCTAGCAGGCCTTGCATATAAAGTCAAGTTAGAATTTGACTTAAAAGTTGGAGCAAAAAAATGAACAATCCCGTCTATGTAATATCATTAAAAAGAGATGAAGAGCGAAGGCAAAATTTACAAAGACAATTTAACAGATATGATGAATTTAAAATAATAGATGCGGTTGATGCTAAAAATTTTAGTGTCAATGAGTATTACAGCGCCATGATAGATTGCTTGTTAAAATCTTGTGATGAAGATTATAAATTTAAAATACCGCCATTAATTGCGACTCCAGGTGAGCTAGCTTGCACAATGTCACATATAAAAGCCTATGAGGATTTTTTACAAGGCGACGCGGAATTTACTTTAATATTAGAGGATGATGTTATTGGAAATGACGAGTTAATAAATGAGGCCTTTTTGCTATGCAAAGATATAAATAGTGATAGCATTTTAATATGTGGTGTGCAAGATGGTTTAAATAGTAGATTTCGTGCTTTTGGCAAAAAAATAAAAGAAAATTTATATCTTATCTCACCATACTCATACGCTAGTATATATAGAACTGCTGCTTACATTCTAACAAGAAAGAGTGCAAAAGCTCTGCTTGATTTTTACAAAGATGGTCTTTACGGAGCCGATAAATGGGAAGCGATCCTAAAAAACACTGATCTAAAAATGTATTTTAGCAACATCTTTTCTCATCCAGAGGAACTAGGCAACTCTAGCTTGGAAAACCAAAGAAAGCAAAAAGAGAAGATAAATTCTCTTTTTAAAAAATCTAATAAAAATTTCTCATACAAAATTTCAAGATTTTATGAAAAACATATTGCTAAAAATGAGAGAATTTTTACAAAGTAAAATTTCTCCTAAGATTTTAGTGTTGAATATATTGAGCCTAAAAAGTCATTTTGATAGATAAATAGTGTCTTTTTTAGCCAACTTGCATCTTTTTTTACCGCTATTCGCCTTATATCATCAAGCACACCATCAGATTTATTTATCCCACGCTTTGTTGTGAAAAATACCTCATAGCCAACGCTTTTTGCCACATTTTTTAGCTCATCATTAAATTTACCTCTTGGCCAGCAAAGTAGCTTGTCATCAAAGCCAAAATTTTTATACATAAATTCTTTGCATTTTGTAAAATTTTCTTTCATTTCACAAATACCAAAATAATCATCAAAATGCGTATAAGTATGCGAGTGAAAGTCAAAGCACTCTTTCATCTTTGTTATTTCTTCGTAGTTTAAAAAGACATCTTCAGGTCTAGTTGGTGCAGCATTTTTGTATTCATTATGATCTAATTCTATAAACTCGCCACCTTTTCTACTCGCCTGCTCTATCCAGCCAGCAACTAGAAAAATAGTCGCTTTAAGATTAAATTCCTTGATAATAGGATATGCGTAGACAAAATTATCCTTCCAGCCATCATCAAATGTGATAAAGACACTCTTTTTAGGCACACCAAGCTCACCTTTTTTATATGCCACAAACTCAGCCGAGCTTAGCGTTTTGTAGCCATTTTGAGCTAAAAATTTCATCTGATCTCTAAACTCATCTACGCTACTTGCAATAAACCCGCTTTTTTTAAGCACATGATGATACATTAAAACTGTTACGCTCATTTTGCAAGTTCCATATATAAATTTTGCGTATTTTCTATCATTTTTTCGATACTAAAAATTTCTTTTACGTACTCTCTGCCAAACTCACCCATCTGTTTTCTTAAATTTTCATCCAAAATGAGCCTTTCAAGTACTTTTTTCAGCCCCTCTTTATCGCCATTTTGAAATAAAAATCCACTCTTTCCATCACTCACTGCCTCACCAAGACCGCCAACATCACTTCCGATAGTAGCTAACTTACACGAAGATGCTTCAAGCAACGCTCCACCGATAGCCTCCATATCTGAAGGCAACACACAAATATCAAGAGAGCCCAAAAAATCGCTCACATCGGTTCTATTTCCGAGCATAAAGATATTTTTTTTATCTTTTATATATTCTTGTAAATTTTTATTTTGCGGACCATCACCTACGATAAAAAGGGCTGATTTTTCTAAATTTAACTCACTAAATGCATCGATTAATAGCTTATGATTTTTAGCTGCCCTTAACACTGCAACGATGCAAACTCCAACTACATCGTCATTTAAGCCAAATTCTTTTTTCATATTTATCTTAAATTCTGGTGTGTACTTTTGCGTATCGATGCCTGTATAAATTTTGACGACTTTTTCCTTTTTCACGCCTCTTTTTATAAGATCCTCGCATACTGAGTCGCACACGCCGACTACTTTTGTACTTAGATTATAAGGCAAAGGCGATGTTATAGGCAGCTGTAAATGCCTAGTGCGAACCACGCTAACGCCACAAATTTTACCTACAATCGCTCCAATAGTACCGTCCTTTCCTGAGTGAGTTGAGATGATTTTTATATTATTTTGCTTTACAAATTTGCAAATTTTTAAAATTTCAAAGATATTAAAAGACTTTTTGAGATTAAACTCAACGAATTCACACTCTATTTGCTTCTCAAAGCTTTTTGAGCCAGGATTTAGTCCATAAAAAACCTTAAATTTACTCTTATCTAGTCCATTTATCACACGCTGTGTACGGTGTTCTTGCCCACCAAATCCAAGAGAGCTTTCAAGCTCAAGTATATTTATCATCTTCTACTCTTTAAATTCTTTCATTTTTTTATTTGACAAAAAGCCATTTATTGTATTAAAGATTTTTAAAATTTTTGATACATTTTCGTATGATTTTACATTTTTTAGCACTTTAAGCAAAATTCTTTGTTTTAGTCTAAGTTTTGAAAAACCAGATGAGTTTATGATGCTATCAATATCTGCATAAAAAAGATCAAGTGCCTTTACATAGCTACTATTTTTTAGATTTGGTCTTGCCAAAATGGCTGGCATATAGACGCTTTTTATCTTTCTAAGCTCTAGATCTGGCACCATTTCAAGAGCTAAATTTTTGTTTTTTAAAATCGAGATTATGTCGTCATATACAAATTTATGATCCATCACAGCTTTTAATTTTTCAAAGCCAGCAGTGTTGTTGTCTCCTATCTTATAGCAATAAAAAGCCTTATTTAGTTTTACAAGAGTTTTTGAAGCAATAACATTTCTCACTACAGCGTGAAAATCTTCAGCTTGCGTGATCCCGACTGGAAATAAATTTTCTTTTAAAATTTCAGTCCTAATCGCCTTGTTTGCCGCATTGTGCAAGACTTTGTTGTGCCTTGAGGCTAAAAGCCTCTTTAAATACTCGTTTTTATCGATTGCGCCATCCTCTTTTGTCTCAAAATCCTTCAAAAGGAGCTTTTTATGACCATAGACCTTACACATATCTGTTATCACTATGTCGGCATCAAATTTTTCTGCGATATCATAAACACTTGAAGCATAATCTTTTTCTATATAGTCATCAGCATCTACGCAGATAGTATATTTTCCTTTAGCTAGCAATATACCATCATTTCTAGCAGCACTAACGCCTGCATTACTCTTTGTTTTTAGTATTATTTTATCTTCGTACTCTTTCAAAATTTGAGGTGTGGTATCACTGCTTCCATCATCTACAACTATGATCTCAATATCATCCATATCTTGAGATATAAGTGAATTTAAACAATTTCTAACATGCTCTTCTTTGTTAAAAATAGGCACCACAAAGCTTATTTTTACGTCAGACACAATACTTCCTTTTAATTTTTGTTTAATTGTATATTATTTTTAGTTCAGCAATGATAAAATGTCCACTTAAAATTTTAAAGGATATGCATGAAAAATGACATCGTGTCTAAGCTCTACAATCTTTTTTTAGTTATTGTCTTATTTACACTACCAGTAACTGAGGGCTTAAAGCAAATTTCACTTACACTTTTCGTCTTGGCTGGAATTTATATTTGTGTCAAAGAAAAAAGGCAATTTAAATTTGATCTCATAAATATCTCGCTTTTTATCTTTGTTTTGGCTACTTTTGTAAGCTGCTTGGTAAATGGAGTTTCTGTATCAAGAGTACTTGATCCACTAAGATGTATGCTATTTTTCTTTGTGGCCAGAAGTGTCGGCGTAGAAAAAATAAATTTTAAATTTTTATTTTTTGCCTTATTTGCTGGTTTCATTGCCGCGTTTATCCCTGCTTGTATAGAAAAATTCACTTCAAATAATCCTTTAGCGCTTTTTGAGCTTAAATCAATAGGACACGTAAATCATAGCGCTATTTTTATGCTACTAGTTTTTTGTGTAGCATTAGTTTCGATAAATAGCAAAGAAATTTTTGAAAAGTATATAGGCATAAGTGTTGCCGGAATTTGTGTCCTTGGTATAATGATAGCTGGCTCTAGAGCTGCAATGTATCTTTTACCAATCATTATTTTTACTTACTTGCTTTTTGAAATTTTAAATAAACAGATAAAAATAAAATTTTTATTAGGCTTGATAATTTTATTTAGTGTAATAGCTATTTCTTATATATATATATCAACGAATATTACTCAAGATCAAAGATTTTATAGTCAACTAACAAAGGGGGTCACTGGATCAGAGACTAGATATCCGATCTTTGCTAGCGCGTTTTATACATGGTTAGAATGTCCTTTATTTGGAATAGGTTCTGGTGAATTTAGGATTATTGATATAACAAAATATTTTCCAGGCAATGGTGAAGTTCATGTTGGTCACGCACACAATACCTTTTTAACATTTTTAACAGAAAAGGGCATCGTTGCCTTGCTTGCATATTTGGTATTTCAACTATCACTATTTATAAAATTCATTAAAAATTTTAGACAAAATAGCATAGTTTTTCTTGCACTTTTAATGCTTATGGCTAATAATATAATTTCACTTGCAAATACAACATTTCACCATGAAAATGCGCTTTTAATGCTACTATTTTGGGCTCTGGCTTTAAGTGCCATAGATAAGAAAACAACATCAAAATTTAGTTAATACTGCAGTACATATCAACCGTTTCAAATTTTACAAAGAAACGGTTGAGCTAAATTTCTACTTTTTCTTCATCTCTTCAAGCTCTTGCGCTAGAAATTCTCCAGTGTAGCTGCCAGTTTTTTTATAGTTTTTAGCCACCTCTTTTACACTGCCGCACGCTATCACTTTACCACCTTTTGCGCCACCTTCTGGCCCCATATCTACGATGTAGTCACAGTTTTTAATAACATCCATATTATGCTCGATCACAAAAACAGAATTTCCAAGATCAACTAAGTGATTTAGCACCTTTACCAACCGATCGACGTCGGCAAAATGAAGTCCTGTCGTTGGCTCATCAAGGATATAAAGCGTATTTCCAGTGTCACTTCTACTAAGCTCTTTTGCTAGCTTCACACGTTGCGCCTCGCCACCACTAAGTGTGACTGCATTTTGTCCAAGTGTAATGTAGCCAAGCCCTACGTCTTGAAGCGTGGTGAGCTTCGAAGCGATCTTTGGCACAGCCTTGAAAAACTCAACCGCCTCATCGATACTCATATTTAGCACCTCAGCGATGTTTTTGCCTTTGTATAAAATTTCTAAGGTTTGAGCGTTATATCTAGCACCATTACAAACGTCACAAACTACGTTAATATCAGGCAAAAAGTGCATCTCAATCGTAATCTCGCCCTCGCCTTGGCACTTCTCGCAGCGTCCACCTTTGACATTGAAGCTAAAGCGCCCTATTTTATAGCCTCTAAGTTTAGCTTCTTTGGTCTGCGCAAATAAATTTCTTATCTCATCCATCACACCAGTATATGTTGCCGGATTTGAGCGTGGGGTACGGCCGATTGGGCTTTGATCAAGATAGATCACCTTGTCTAAATTCTCAAGTCCGCTTAAATTTACCCCAGCTATCTTTTTTACTTTTTTGGCTCTATTTAGCTGCTCCTGCGCCTCTGGAAGCAAGGTCTGAAGCACTAGCGAGCTCTTGCCAGAGCCTGAGACGCCCGTGACGCCTACAAGGTTTCTAAGCGGAAATTTCGCGGTTAAATTTGAGATATTGTTGATATTTACATTTGAAATTTCTAGCCACTTCTCAGCTTTCCTATTTTTTTGATAGTTGATCTTTTTCTTACCATTTATGTATTGTGCAGTCTGGGTATCTGAGCTTAAAAGCTCTTTTGAACTGCCTGCAAAGACCACGTTACCGCCAAATTTACCAGCCCCAGGTCCAATATCTACGATAAAATCAGCCTCTTCTATCGTTTTTTTATCATGCTCGACGACGATTACAGAGTTGCCTTTGGCTTGTAAATTTCTAAGCGTCTTTATGAGTTTTAGCGTATCACGCTCGTGTAGACCGATGCTTGGCTCATCAAGCACGTACATGACGCCACTTAGCCCGCTTCCTATCTGACTCGCGATCCTGATACGCTGCGCCTCACCACCGCTGATCGTCCTAGCATCACGTCCAAGTGACAAATAGCCAAGCCCCACGTCATACAAAAAGAAAAGCCTCTCGTTGATCTCTTTTAAGATAGGCTTTGCGATCGCCTTGTCATAGTCGCTAAGATAGGCAAAATTTTTCTCATTTGAGAAAAAGGCAGTGCAGTTTTCTATACTCATATCTAAAATTTCACCAAGTCCAAGGCCAGCGACCTTTACCGCTAAACTTTGAGGCTTTAGCCTGTGACCGTTACAAGCGTCACAAATTTTCTCACTCATGTATTCGTCAAAGTCTTTGTAATCCTTCAAAAGCCCGTGTGAAATTTTAACTACACCATCAAACTTTCTAAGTAGCTTATTTCTCTTCCAAAAAAACTCAACTTCTTTGACATTTCCATATAAAACGAGCCTCTTTTCATCTTCACTAAGCTCATAATATGGTTTTTTAATATCAATGCCATTTTGCTCGCAAAAAGCAAGTAAAAATTTATAGTAATAGCTCATGTTATAGCCATAAAGTAGCTTGATCGCACCATTTTCTATCGACTTTTCCTCATCGATGATCTTGCTCATATCTAGGCTATATCTTATGCCAAGTCCGTCGCAGTGCTCGCAAGCGCCCTTTGGCGAGTTAAAGCTAAAGCTTAGTGGTTCAAGCGGCGAAAATGAAATTTTGCAGTCAAAACAAGCCATGTGCTCGCTGTAATGTATAAAACTCTCTTTTAAGCCAAGCTCATCGGCATTTGCGATCTCTATCTCGACTTCGCCAAAGCTCTCATTTAGCGCCTTTTCCACGTCGCTCGCAAGGCGTTCGTGATTTTGCTCATCGATAGCGATCCTATCAACAATGACCTTTATCGTGTGTTTTTTTGTTTTTGCAAGCTCGATCTCTTCATCAAGCCTCACCACCACGCCATCTATCTGCGCTCTGACAAAGCCTTTTTGACGTAAATTTTCGATCAAGTCCGCCCATGTGCCCTTTTTCTCACGAACTAGTGGCGCATAGATGATCACTTTTGCACCAAGCGGGAGCTTTGAAATTTCATTTATAATATCGCTCGCACTCATTTTCGAGATAGGTTTGCCACATTTATGGCAGTGTTGAACGCCGACCCTTGCGTATAAAAGCCTTAGATAGTCATAAATTTCTGTAATCGTACCGACCGTTGAGCGAGGGTTTTTAGAAGTCGTCTTTTGATCGATCGCGATAGCAGGCGTTAAACCCTCGATCTTATCGACATCAGGCTTACCCACACGGTCTAAAAACTGCCTAGCGTAGCTACTAAGGCTCTCCATGTATCTTCTTTGTCCCTCAGCATAAAGCGTATCAAAGGCTAGCGTGCTCTTGCCACTGCCGCTAAGGCCGGTAAAAACTACTAATTTATTTTTTGGAATTTTAAGATTTATATTTTTTAAGTTATGTTCTCTTGCGCCAGTTATTTCAATAATATCATTCATTAAATTTATACAACCTTTTTAAAATTTTAATCTGTAAATTTAGTCTAAAAGTGATAAAAGATTTATAAAGTAGTTTTTCTAAAATTTAAAATCGTAGTTAAATTTAAGGGCTTATTTATATCATTTTCAGCTTTTTTTGATATTCTACGCCAAATTTTAATCTAAGGAGAAAAAATGTCTGTAAAAATAACTGATATATGCATAAGCTGTGGTTCATGTATTGATGAATGCCCAGTTTCAGCTATCGTTGATGATAGCGACAACCCAACTGGAGCAGATACATACTATGTTTATTCAAATAAATGCGTTGAGTGCGTAGGCTATAATGATGAGCCAGCCTGTGCTTCTGCCTGTCCAACTGATGGTTGTATTGTATGGGACGCTGTTGTAGCGGGACAACCTTCTCGCGATCAAATCGGTGCTGATGCACGTAATGGCTCAATTCCAGTTATTCAATAATTTTATAAATTTTAGGCTCAATTTGAGCCTATTTTATTTTTAAGCTTTATTTGATATAATTGCCAACTTCAATTTAAATAACCTAGATTTAAGGAAAAATTTATGCAAAGAACACTTTCTATTATTAAGCCTGATGCTGTTAAGAAAAATGTTGTTGGAAAAATTATAGATAGATTTGAAAGTAACGGCCTAAGGATCGCAGCCGCAAAGAAAATCCAACTTAGCAAATGCGATGCAAAAGCATTTTATGCAGTTCATAAAGATAGACCTTTTTTCAATGATTTAGTTGATTTTATGGTAAGCGGACCAGTTGTAGTTATGGTTTTAGAGGGCGACAATGCAGTTGCTAAAAACCGCGAGCTAATGGGTGCAACTAACCCAAAAGAAGCAGCTCCTGGCACTATAAGAGCTGATTTTGCCGATAGCATTGATGCAAATGCGGTTCACGGAAGTGACAGCCTAGAAAATGCTGTGAATGAAATAAATTTCTTCTTTGCTTCAAGAGAAATTTGCTAATTTTAGGTCAAGAAAATTGATTATATCTTTTTCTAAAATAGCAAACAAAGATATAAGCTTTGAGCTAGTAGGAAATGATAATTTAGTTTTTATTGGAATTTTAAAAAGAAAAGATCCTTTTTTGGTAAAATGCCAAGGCAAAATAAAAGGGAATATAAATTATGTTTGCGATCGATGTGGTGAAGCATTTATGTTGCCTATCGATCAAGATGTAGAGCTAAATTTAAGTGACGGTATTTATAAAGATAGCGAAAATGAGCTTAGCGATACGATGGAATTTTTTGATGGCAATATTTATTTAAAAGAAGTCCTTGAGAGTGAGTTAGAAGCTTTTAAAAGCGATTATTTCTATTGTGAAAAATGTAAAAATTTATAAAGGAGAGTAAAAATGGCAGTACCAAAGCGAAGAGTGAGTCATTCTCGTGCAGCAAAACGTAGAACACATTATAAAGTTACACTTCCAGTGCCTGTAAAAGACAAAGATGGTTCTTGGAAAATGCCTCACCGCATAAACAAAACTACAGGTGAATATTAAAATATGATTCGCATTGCTATCGATGCTATGGGTGGTGATTTTGGTGCAGATCCTATAATATCTGGTGTTATTGATGCACTAAAAGAGACAGAATTTAAAGCTGTATTAGTCGGCGATAGCAATGTCATCAAACCACTCATCCCACAATCTTATTTAAAAAATATCGAATTTTTAGATGCTAGCGAAGTTATCTCGATGGCAGATGGTGCGACTGATGCACTTAAGAGAAAAGATAGTACGATCTACAAGGCAATTGAACTCTTAAAAAATAAGGAAGTTGATGCTGTAGTTTCTGCCGGTCATAGTGGTGCAACTATGAGTTTAGCTACCCTAAGAATTGGTAGACTAAAAAATATTTCTCGCCCAGCAATTGCAACACTTATGCCAAATTCAAAAGAATCTGCGACTTTGGTTTTAGATGTTGGTGCAAATGTTGATTGTAAAAGTGAACATTTGTTTCAATTTGCCATAATGGGTGAAGCCTATGCAAAAGAAATTTTAGGTAGAAAAGAGCCAAAAGTTGGTCTTTTATCAAATGGTGAAGAAGAAAGCAAAGGCAATGAAGTTAGCAAAGAAGCATTTAAATTAGTTTCTAGGCTTGATAGCTTTGTTGGCAATGCAGAAGGTAATCAAATTTTTGATGGCAGTATTGATGTAATGGTTTGTGATGGTTTTATGGGAAATATTCTTTTAAAAACTAGCGAAGGCGTTGCAGATGCAATAGGCAAAATCATCAAAAAACAAATTAAAAAATCACCTCTTGCTATAGCTGGCTCTGTACTCATGAGAAAAGTTTTTAAGACACTTAAAAAACAGGTTAGCTATGACGAATATGGTGGTGCACCACTTCTTGGTGTAAATGGTTGTGTTATCATAAGTCACGGCAAAAGTAATTCAAAAGCTATAAAAAATGCAATTTTTCAAGCAATAAAATTTGCTAATTCAAATATAAATAAAGTTATCGAAGAAGAACTTTCGCACTTTGCAAGGTAAAATATGCCAAAAGCTTCACTGATTTCTATCGCTTCTTATATTCCAGAAAAAATTCTGACAAATTTTGACTTTGAAAAAATGGTTGAAACGAGTGATGAATGGATAGTAAAGCGAACAGGTATCGAACAAAGGCATATTGCAACTAACGAAACAACAAGTGACCTTGGCACAAAGGCTGGTGAATTAGCTATAAAACGCTCAGGACTTGATAAATCTCAAATCGATGCAATCATCTGTGCTACGATATCTCCAGATCATCTTTGTATGCCTTCTACTGCTTGCAAAATAGCTGCAAATTTGGGTTTAAACTATGGAGTTACAGCATTTGATATAAGTGCGGCTTGTACCGGTTTTATTTATCTTTTAGAGCTTGCAAATTCTCTCATTATTAGCGGTGCTAAAAAGAATGTCTTAATTATCGGAGCCGAAAAATTAAGCTCTATTGTTGACTATACAGATAGAGGCACTTGTATACTATTTGGTGATGGAGCAGGTGCGGCTGTAATTAGTAGTGGTAATGAGAACGAGATCATCGATATTCATACGGCAAGCGACGGCAAGCAAGCTGAACTTTTAATAACTCCAGGATGTGGGAGTGTATTTCCAGCCAGTGAGGAAACGCTAAAAAATAGACTAAATTTCATCCATATGAGTGGAAATGAGGTTTTTAAAATAGCAGTTCAAACGCTTAGTAAAAGTGTGATTGAAATTTTACACGCAAACAAAATGCAAAGCGAAGATATCGACTTTTTCATACCTCATCAAGCAAATATAAGAATAATAGATGCGGTAAAAAATAGATTAAATTTTAAAGATGAGCAGTGTGTCTTGACCGTTGCTAAATATGGCAATACAAGCTCAGCTTCAATTCCGATGGCTATGAATGATGCCTATGAAGACGGCCGTATCAAAAATGGTTCAGTTTTGCTTCTTGACGCATTTGGTGGCGGCTTTACATGGGGATCAGCGATTCTAAAATTTGGCGGAAAAAATTTTAGCGATTTACAATAATTACAGTAAGTAATCTTCTAAATTTTTAGCAACGCTTTTACTAATTTCTTTCAAATACTCTCATCAATAAATTTTTAAAAATTCAAAGTTTTTACCACTTTTAACAAAATCCATTTTCAGCTTTTACCAATAACAATAAATTTACTACACAAAAATTTCTAAAATATATTTAAACTAAATTTAATTTTGAATAGATATAATTTCGCAATCAATAAAATTTATTATTAAGGAGAACAAATGTTAGTAACAAAAAAAGCACCTGATTTTACAGCTGCAGCAGTTTTAGGAAACAATCAAATTGTAAATGATTTTAATCTTTATAAAAATATTGGCGAGAAAGGCGCAGTTGTATTCTTCTATCCAATGGACTTTACTTTTGTTTGCCCAAGCGAAATTATCGCATTTGACAAAAGATATGACGAGTTTAAGTCACGTGGTATCGAAGTTATCGCAGTTTCATGCGACAACCAATTCTCTCACTTCGCATGGAAAGAGACTCCAGTAAATAAGGGCGGTATTGGTAAAGTTCGCTTCCCTATCGTAGCTGATATGACAAAATCAATCGCTCGCGGTTTTGACGTACTTCTAGAAGATGCTGGTGTAGCGCTTCGCGGTAGTTTCTTGCTTGATAAAGACGGTACTGTTCGCCATGCAGTTATCAACGATCTTCCACTTGGCAGAAATATCGATGAGATGATAAGAATGGTTGATACTATGCTATTTACAAATGAGCACGGCGAAGTTTGCCCAGCTGGCTGGAATAAAGGTGATGCTGGTATGAAACCAAGCACTGAAGGTGTTGCTGACTACCTTTCACACAACGAAGGCAAACTATAATTAATAAAAATTTCTAGGTATCTTTACCTAGAAATTTCTCCTCCAAATAAATTTAAATACTTTTTTAATATAACTTTTTATATCATAGCCTTGGCTTTAATCAACAACATTCCGGAGACTACATGGATTTTAAAGGCAGGCAAGAGCTTGTAATAAATTGCGAAGATAGCATACTTAAATTAAGAGATAAATTTATCGATGACGGTATCAAATTTTGTAGACAGCTAACATTTATCGTACCGCACGATCAGGTAAAAATTTGTCTTGAAAACATCTTTGATACACTGCTTATTCAAAAGCCAAATGCTACGCAGCTACAAGATGATTTAAATAATCTAATACCAAAATCAAATGCAAGAGATGAATTAATCAATTTTCTACTTTTAAATTTGACTTTAAATTTTAGTCACTCTTGCGACAATAGCACTTTCGTAGGTTATTTCGTAAATGCCGTTTCAAGAATCAAAGAAATTTTATGTGGTGCCAAAGATCAGCAAGAAACAAATGTAAAAGACATGATTGAAACCGGAACATTTTTTTATGAAGATCCGATCAATACATTCACTCGTATGAAAAAAGCCAAGGTAAGGCCTGAGCTTTTAAATTTATATGATGGATTAAATATAAAATATGAGGCTGAAATTTTAGAAGTTAAAGAAGATAGTGTCGTTTTTCGTGTGGATATGATGCAAATTTTAGCTATGAAACAAGACGGCAAAGGTTTTATTTTGCCAAATAGCTTTTTCTCAAAGCCATTATGTGCTGATATTGTTAATTACAATATAGTCAATAAAGGCGTCACTCTTTCAAATTTCTTACGAAATACAACGATGTACGCATATAAAAGAAAATTCCAACGTATCTTGCCAAATCGTTTTACCAAAACTATTATCAAAGGCAAGCAAGACAAGATCGAAGGTAGCCTTTATGATGTTTCTGAAGGCGGCATAAGCGTATTAAGCCCGCAAACTACAAATTTTCAAGATGGAGAAGAGCTAGAAGCGACCTTTGAAATCTTAATCGCGCCAGATAAAGTAAAAAACGTGACTTTAAAGCTAAGACTTGTTACGGAGCTGGCATATAAAGGCTACATTAGATACTGTATGAAGCTTATTGATGATGATGAAACTATAAAAGATTTTACGCAAAAGCGCATAAAAGAGACGCTTGACGAGCTTCGCTCACGTATAAATTTATACGAATAAGGCAGCTAGTGAAAACAATACAAGAAAATTTAAAACTTTTTTATATCGGACTAAAAGACAAAGAACCATTTTTTTATAAAAATAAGGATCTAACCACCCACGCAGCCATCATCGGTATGACAGGTAGCGGCAAAACAGGCCTTGGTATCACGCTTTTAGAAGAGGCCTGCATAGACAATATCCCTTCCATTATCATCGATCCAAAGGGCGACATCACAAATTTAGCTCTAACCTTTCCGCAGATGAGGCCGGAGGATTTTTTACCATACGTCGATGAAGCAGAAGCGGCCAACAAAGGTCAAAGCGTAGAGGAATTTGCTGCCTCTCAAGCCGAGCTATGGAGAAATGGCATAGAGTCGAGCTTTCAAGATCTTGAGCAAGTAAAAATTTTAAAAGAAAGCGCTAGCTTTAACATCTACACACCAAAAAGCTCAGCTGGCATAGGTGTGGCGCTACTTAGCGACTTTGCCTGCCCAAATATTAGTGACGAAGAAATTTTTAGCAACTATATAAATTCGCTTGCAACCTCGGTATTATCTCTTATTGGTATAAATTCTGAGGACATGAGCTCAAAAGAACAGCTTCTCATCTCAACCATATTTGAGACTAAATTTAAAGAGCAAAAAGACGTCAGTATAGAAGAGCTCATAAATTTCATCGCAAATCCGCCTTTTAAAAAGATAGGCGTCTTTGACGTGGATACCTTCTATCCAAGCAGTGAGCGCCTAAAGCTTGCCATGAAGATAAACACACTTATCGCAAGCCCAAGTTTTAAAGGCTGGACGCAAGGCATTAGGCTAGAAATTTCAAAGATGCTTTTTGACGAAAACGGCAAAGCAAAGTGCAATATCTTTACAATCTCACACCTAAATGATGCTGAGAGGATGTTTTTTGTCACTCTTTTACTAAACGAGATCATCGCGTGGATGCGCGCCACCGAGGGCACAAGCTCACTTAGAGCGATCCTTTATATGGACGAAATTTTTGGATTTTTCCCGCCAAACGCAAACCCTCCATCAAAAACGCCTATGCTCACGCTCTTAAAACAAGCCCGTGCATTTGGCCTTGGCTGCGTATTAAGCACGCAAAACCCAGTCGATCTTGATTATAAAGGTCTAAGCAACATCGGCACTTGGTTCATCGGTCACCTCCAAACAGCTCAGGATAAAGCCCGCGTTATAGACGGGCTAAGCGGCATCGCAGGCTCAAGCTTAGACAAAGCTTCACTTGAAAATCTCATATCAAATTTAGCCAAAAGAAATTTCTTACTTAAAAATATAAACGAAGATGGCTTAAACGTCATCTCCACGCGCTGGGCACTTAGCTATCTAAAAGGTCCGCTCAGCCGTGAGCAAATTTCAAATTTGATGAAAGATAAAAAAGAAAATTTAAGTACTCAAAGCGTAGATAAAAGCGAGATGAAATTTAGCGCAAAGCCTATCATCTCAAATGAGATCACACAACTTTATGCTAACTCAAAAAGCCTCACGCCAAATTTATTTGCAAGTGCGAAGGTGAGAATTTATGACACCAAAAAAGGCATAGATAGCATTTGCGAGGTGAGCTATCTTTATGAGCTTAGTGAAAATGACAATGAGCCAAACTGGGATGAGGCTAGCGAAGGCTTGCATGTTGATGTAAGCAAAAATGAACCAAGTGACGCAAGCTTTGCAGCTGTGCCAAATTTTATTTTAAAAGCTAAAAATTTTGACAATATCCAAAAAGATTTTAAAGAGTATCTGTATAGAAATTTCAAATTTAACACCTTTGAAGCATTAGGAATTTATTCAAAAAACAATGAAACAAAGGAGCAGTTTTATATCAGGCTTCAAGATAAGTGCAATGAAATTTTAGAAGAACAAACCGCAAAACTCACAGCTAAATTTGAAAAAGAGCGAAAAAGCTTACAAGACAAGCTAAACAAGGCTCTAGCAAAGCTTGATAAAGAGCAAAAAGAGATGACCACAAGTGGACTTGATGCTGCCATAAATATAGGCGCTAGCATACTTGGAGCGATATTTGGCAACAAGCTTTTATCTCGTCAAAATTCGGGTAAAATCGCATCGAGTGCAAGAAGCGCAAATAGAGTCTTAAAAGAAAGAAGTGATGTAAAACTTAGCGAGCAAAGCGTAAATGATATAAATTTAGCCATAAGCGAACTTGAAGAGAAATTTGCACAAGAGTGCGATACGTTAAAAGAAGCAAATGATGTTAAAAACATCACGATAAACGAAACGCAAATTTCACCAAAGAAAAGTGATATCTATGACGAGAAAGTCGTGCTTTTGTGGAGATGATTTATAAAATAATTAGTATTTTTTTACTATCATTTCTGTTAAATTTAAAAGGTAAAATATGCAAAATTTAATACTTTATGCCATTAGTTATTTACTTGGAAGCATTCCATCTGGCCTCATTCTTGCAAAAATTTTTGGGCATGTCGATATAAAAAACGAAGGTAGTAAGAGCATCGGTGCGACAAATGTTTTAAGAGTTTTAAAACAAAAAGATCCAAAATTAGCCAAAAAACTAGCCATTTTAACGATATTTTGTGATGTTTTAAAAGGAGTTTTGCCACTTATTGTCGCCTCTTCTATTGGTGCAAGCCAAAGTGTGCTTTGGACGATGGCAGTCTTAAGCGTAGCTGGACATTGTTTTTCTATATTTTTGGGCTTTCAAGGTGGCAAAGGAGTCGCAACTGGAGCTGGAGTGATCGCATTTTTCTTGCCAGTTGAGATCATTATCGCTCTAGCTGTTTGGTTTTTGGTCGGTAAATTTTTAAAAATTAGCTCTCTTGCTTCACTTTGTGCGTTGATAGCTCTCATAGCATCAAGCTTTATAATCCACCCAGAGCTAGATGAAATTTATACACACGCTCCGATACTAATCATCGCGTTTTTGGTGGTTTATAAACACATACCAAATATCGTTCGCTTAATATCTGGCAATGAGAAAAAAGTCGTATGAAAAGCGAGATGACGACGATCATTAAAGATTATAAATTTGAAACGATCATCGGAATGCTTGATTTTGAGCGAGTCGCTAAACAAGAGGTACAGATGAATCTAGAAATTTGCTCAACTAGTTTTATTGATTATGTTTTAATTATTGACTTTGTTAAAAATTTTTATAATGAAAGACAGTTCCAAAGCGTTGAAGAGTCTCTTGAAGAAACCAGCAAAGCGTTAAAAGAGAAATTTGGCTCACTAACTAGCCTTAAAATGGAAATTTTAAAAACTGAAATTTTACCAAACGCAGTTGTTGGAGCAAAAATAAACACTATTTTTTAAAAATTTATTAAACTATCTTGAAATATTGCTTAATTTATGATACAATCGCCCATAAATTTTAGTTTAAGGAAGCAAAATGCGTATTTTAATAGTTGAAGATGAAGTGACGCTAAATAAGACGATTGCTGAGGGCTTGCAGGAGTTTGGCTATCAAACTGATAGCTCTGAAAATTTTAAAGATGCTGAGTACTATATAGGCATCAGAAACTACGATCTAGTTTTGACTGATTGGATGCTTCAAGATGGCGATGGCATAGATCTTATAAACATCATCAAACATAAATCTCCACGCACTTCAGTTGTAGTTCTTTCTGCAAAAGATGACAAAGAAAGCGAAATAAAAGCACTTAGAGCTGGTGCTGATGACTATATCAAAAAACCATTTGATTTTGACATCTTAGTAGCTAGACTTGAAGCAAGACTACGCTTTGGTGGCACAAATATTATAAAAATTGATGAGCTCATCATCAATCCAGATGAGGAAAAAATCACATATTTGGGTCGTGATATTGAGCTTAAGGGCAAACCTTTTGAAGTCCTAACTCATCTTGCAAGACACTCAGATCAAATCGTATCTAAAGAGCAACTACTTGATGCTATCTGGGAAGAGCCAGAGCTTGTAACTCCAAACGTCATTGAAGTAGCTATCAACCAAATCCGCCAAAAAATGGATAAACCACTAAATATTTCAACAATTGAAACTGTTAGAAGACGCGGATATAGATTTTGTTTTCCAAAAAAAGCCTAAGGAATAGATTTATACTACAATTAGCATCTGGTGCTATGATGCTAATTGTAGTTATTTCGGTAATGCTTTATCACTATATAAGGGTTACCGTTTTTCAAAGTGTAGTTAATGAGCTAAACTATCAAGCCGAAGCTTATAAAAAAAATCCTCAGAATTTCAATCCTTTAAATTCAAAAACATTTACGATAGAAAATCCAAATAAAACTCTAGCAACGATAAAAACAGACGAGCCGCAAGATAAAGAAACATATATCGTAACACAAAAATCAAAGGATCAGAGTAAAACTTTTTTAATAACAAAACTCGATGAAAGTAGTTATTTAAGCCTAGAAAAAGATACTACGCTTCAAGCTCATATAGTAGAAGAAATTTTTATAGATATTATAATCGTAAATGTGTCAGCGATACTTTTGGTGCTTTTTTATGCACTATTTTTATCAAGGATGCTTTTAATACCTATAAAAATTTTGAGTCACAAACTTACAAATTTAGACGAAAAATTTCTTCATGAGATCGATATAAAAAGTCTACCAGATGAGTTTTTACCACTTGGACAGAGCATAAATAGGCTAATCTCTCGCATTCAAACATTTGTCTTATACCAAAAAGAACTTTTTGTAGGCGTGGCACATGAGCTAAAAACACCGCTGGCTGTAATGAAAACAAAAAATGAAGTTACGCTTTTAAAGCCACGCGAGAGCGAAAAATATATCGAGGCACTAAAATCAAACAATGAAGCTATAAACGGCATGAACGCGATGATAAGTTCTATACTTGAGATCGGTCGTCAAGAGGGGGCTCAGTTTGAAGAGCCAGTAAATACCGATGTTATAGGATTTTTAAAAAAACTTGCAAAAAACTATGAGATACTTGCAAAAAATGATAAAAAAAATATAAAACTAGACCTAAAACCAGAAATTTTAAATCTAAAAATACAAACTAGCTTACTAACTCACATTGTGCAAAATTTTGTTCAAAATGCTATTAAATTTTCACCAAAAAATAGTACCATTGCGATTAGCTCTAAGCTTATAAAAAATAAATTTATCATCGAAGTAATAGATGAAGGAATAGGTATAGATGAGAGCAAAGATTTGTTTGCTCCATTTAAAAGATATGGCGACAAAGGTGGTGCTGGACTTGGGTTGTTTCTAGCTAAAGGTGCGGCACAGGCTCTTGGTGGCGAAGTAGACATTAAAAATAGAAACGATAGAAGCGGTGCAGTCGCAAGCCTAGTTTTAAATATAAAAGGATAAAAATGGCAAAGAGAACCGCAGTAATCGACCTTGGCTCAAATTCTATGCGAATGGCGATATTTGAGAGAACGTCACGCTTAGCGTTTTTTATACTAGCTGAATATAAAACAAAAGTGCGTCTAGGCGAAGGCGGATATGGCTCAAACAATGAAATATCCGAAAGCTCAATGGAAAAAGCGCTAAAGGCCTTTAGCGAATTTTCAAATATCATAAAAAGCTACAAATGCAATAAAGTCTTATGTGTTGGTACTTCAGCGCTTAGGGACGCTCCAAACGCAAATGTTCTGATCTCTCTTTTAAGAAAAAAACTTGGCATAAATTTAAAAGTCATAGACGGCAAAGAAGAGGCTACTTTTGGTGCGATCGCAGCCAAAAATTTACTCCATAATATCGATGAATGCGTCACTATCGATATCGGTGGCGGATCAACTGAACTTGCCAGAATAAGCAAAGGCAAAATAATAGATACGCTCTCACTTGACATTGGCACAGTTAGATTAAAAGAGCTTTTTTTTGATAAAAAAAACTTAAATAAATTGCCAAAATTTTTAGAACAAGTTACAAAACAGATAGATGAGCGATTTAAATGCCAAAATATAATCGCTATTGGTGGCTCTCTTAGAGCGATATCATCTGCCATAATGAGCAAAAATTTATATCCACTCTCATCACTGCATGGCTTTTGCTATAAGCTTAGCGACGAGCAAGCCTATATCGAGAATATCGCAAATATTAGCGTGCTTGAGCTAAATAAATTTCCTATTAAAAAAGACAGATACGACACCATTAGAGAGGGTGCACATATCTTTTTGGCCCTCGCCAAAGCTCTAAATGCCAAAAATATTATAACAAGCGGGGTTGGTGTAAGAGAAGGAGTGTTCTTAAAAGATTTTTTACGCCCTAGCCTTAAATTTCCGCAAAATTTTAATCCAAGTATCAAAAGTTTGCAAGATCGTTTTATATTATCATGCAATAAATCGGTCACAAAGTATGCAAAAGATATATTTATGGTATTAAAAAAGCTTCACGGTCTAAGCGATAACTATCTTGAAGTGCTTTTAGTTGCTGCAAAACTTCACAATGTCGGTCAAGAGATTGGCTTTTATGGCGATCATAAAAACTCAGCCTATATAGTCTTAAATGCCTTAAATTATGGCTTTTCGCATGAACAAAAAGCATTGATTGCAGTAGTAATTGGCACAAACGGAAAGAAAAATATATATGAATTTGAACGGTATAAAAATTTACTTCCAAAAGCCGAGTGTATAAGATGGCTGAGTTTTATACTCTCACTTGCAAAGGCACTTGATCTAACCTGTGAAAGGCTAAATTTAAACTTCGAATTTAGTGGGCACACGCTAAAAATAGAAGGCGCAAAAGAATTTGCTATGGCAAAAGAAGAGATAAAAAAAATCACAAAACCTGAAATTTTTGCTATTACGTTTGTATAAATTTTGAAACTAGCTTTAACGCATAAAAATTTAAATTGGATAAGAATTTTAGCTAAAACTACTAAAATTCTCCGCTCATTTTATCTTTATAGTTACTTAAACTATTTTTTCGCTCTTCTAAAAATGAGCTTAGCTTTTTCTTGTTCTCTTCAAAAAATATAGCAAAATCCTGCTCATTTTGTATCTTGTCTTCACCAAAGCTATCAAGCATTACATTTGAGCTACCAACTATCACCAAATAACGCCTATTTTCATAGCTTAATAGCATTAGCTTATTCGTGCGATCAAGATACTTTTCATATATTATATTGACGTTACTATTTTGATTTTTAAGTAGCCAGTTCATTGATTTTGTATCATTTTGAGACTGATTTCTAGGTGTTTTAAACCCGCTAAAATCACTACTCTTTGAAGTAATATATCTTTTAAATACATATAAAAATACAAGAAGCGCAATAAGCACACTTAAGACTATAAAATACCTTGAGTCTATATTCAGCATAGGCTCTTCATCTGCCTTTGGAATACTAGGGGTCTCTATTTTTGCACTAGCTTGAGGCATATTTTGTATTTGAGGTTTTGCATTTTTTAGAGTTACACGAATGCGGAGTCCAAAACTATCAGTAGTCTTTGATGCATTTACGATAATAGCATCGTTTGAGCGCAAATTTAAGACAAGTGAGTTTTGCTTTGGCTCTATCTCAAGCTCTTGAATAATCTTTGAGTTTATATCTTTGCTGGCACTTTGATCGTAATTTAGCGAATTTAATATCAAAGATGTTGTGTCCTTTTCGCGCTTTTGAAAGATATTTCCTTCATAAGGTGCATCAAAGCTAAGCATAATATCGACTCTATCAGCACGTTCATAGATATTGTAAGTTAATAGGTTTGAAGCTAAAATTTTAGTTACAAAAAGTAAGAAAAATAGTATAAATTTCATAAAAGTTCTTTTTTGAAGTACTGAATAACTGACTTTGAGTCCAAAATTTCATTTATCCTGATGGCTAAATTTTTCTCATAAACCATTACTTCACCTTTTCCAAAAATTCTATTATTTATATATAGCTCCACACTCTCACCAGCTGGTTTTTCAAGGTCTATGACCGAACCAGCTTCAAATTTCAAAAGCTCATTTATGCTAACCGTGGTAGTTCCTAGCTCAGCTATAAAATCAACGCTTATATCCATAAGCTCATCATAGCTCTTAAAAAGCCCTAGCTGCTCTAGCGTCTCTATCGCACTCTCGTCATTCATTGTATATCGTAGCCTATTTGAAATGTTCTATTTTTTATTTTATATATAAATTTTTCTTTTAGCTTTATGCCAAAATTTTCAACTTCGCCTAAAAATTCAGGCGTTCCAAGTTTATAAGCATTTGGCTCTTTTTCGTTTAGCGAATTTTTAGCTTTGCCAATGATCTGATTTGCTATCTCTTTACAAAGATCGTCTAGATCACCACCATCAACATCTTCGTGACCAAAAAAGGCATTCATGAAAATTTTCAAAGTATCTTTTTTAAAAAATAGGTAAAAATGATACTCGCTTTTGCCCTTATAGACTGGTATGCTAGCTCCGTAAAATCCTTTGCCTAGACTCTTGCCAAACTCTAAATCTAGCCCTAAAGTATCCTTGCAAAGATAGCTTGTAGCTTCATCTATAACTTTTCTCATATCTCTTCCTTAAGACTTGAAATGCATTTTCAATTATACTTTGGCTTTACTAAATTAGCTATAAATTTATTAAGCATTTTAAAAGAGTTTATCTATCTCTTTTACTAGCTTTTCACCGCTAAATTCGGCACAAAGCTTAACTATTTGCGTGCCTATTATCGCTCCATCAGCATACTTTTTTACTTCATTAACATCATCTTTGTTTTTTATACCAAAGCCAACAGCCACTGGCAAATCGCTCTTTTTCTTAAGCTCTAGGACCAAATTTTTTATCCTATCTTCATCAGCCCTTTTTGAACCGCTAACGCCGATCGCACCAAGAGCGTAGATAAATCCTGAGCCAAATTTTAAAATTCCATCCGCTCTACTACCAGATGTGACGCTGATAAGTGGTATCAGGCTTAAATTTAGCTCCTTGCACTTTAGAGCAAATTCCTCGCACTCCTCGCAAGGCAGATCCGGAACGATAAAGCCGCTAACTCCAGCCTCAACTGATCTTTTTAGAAATTTATCAACGCCGTAAGCAAAGATGATGTTGTAATAGACCAGAAAAACAAGTGGCTTTGTCACTTTTGCCTTGCAACTCTCAAGCATATCAAAGACAATGTCCGTATTTACGCCGTTTTGCACCGTCTCAAAACTAGCTTGCGCGATGAGCTTGCCGTCAGCCAGCGGGTCAGAGTAAGGGATGCCGATCTCGACTAGATCAAGCGTGCTTTCATCTAAATTTTCTAAAAATTCCTTCGTTTTCTCTAAGCTTGGATATCCAGCCACGATGTAGCCGATGTTTGCCTTTTTACCGCTAAATGCGCTTCTTATCTTATCCATAAATTTTTCCTTTTTCGTAGCCGATAACTGTGTTTATGTCCTTATCGCCCCTGCCTGAGACATTTACGACGATGACGCTTTTTTTATCAAGTTTTGGGCAAAGCTTTTCTAGATATGCCAGTGCATGCGCGCTCTCGATGGCTGGGATGATGCCCTCCATCTTGCTTAAAAAATAAAGAGCGTTTATACACTCATCGTCTGTTACGGCTTCGTATTTGACCCTTTTTATGTCGTTTAGATGGGCGTGCTCTGGACCGATGCCTGGGTAGTCTAGGCCTGCTGAGATGCTGTGAACTGGCGAGATCATACCGTACTCATCTTGCAAGACGGTCGTTTTCATGCCGTGGATGATGCCAGTTTTGCCTTTAGTAAGCGTAGCAGCGTGATAAGGTGTATCTACGCCAAGGCCACCAGCCTCGATACCTACTAAATTTACGCTCTCATCGTCTAAAAATGCACTAAAAATGCCAATAGCATTACTGCCACCGCCAACACATGCGATGACGTAGTCGGCCTTTTTGCCGTAGTCTGCAAGCTGAGCCTTGGCCTCTGTGCCGATGATGCTTTGAAAGTCACGCACGATCTTTGGATATGGGTGTGGGCCAACGGCTGAGCCGATGACATAAAATGCGCTCTCTATCTCATTTACCCACGCTTGTATGGCCGCCGTAGTCGCCTCTTTTAGCGTTTTTAAGCCGTCTTCTACGCTCACCACCTTTGCACCAAGAAGCTGCATGCGAAAGGCATTTAGCTGCTGTCTAGCCACGTCAGTTGCGCCCATATAGACGTCACACTCTAAGCCCAAAAGTGCCGCTGCAGTCGCTGTTGCCACGCCGTGCTGACCAGCTCCAGTCTCAGCTAAAATTTTCTTTTTACCCATTTTTTTAGCAAGCAGCGCTTGAGCTAGGGCGTTATTTATCTTATGCGCGCCCGTATGGTTTAGATCCTCACGCTTGAGGTAAATTTCATGTCCGTAGTGCTCGCTCAGGCGCTTTGCAAAAAAAAGCGGACTAGGCCTGCCAACGTAGTTTTTCAAAAGATCATCAAGCTCATCTTTAAACTCTTTTGTCTTTGCGATGCTCTCATAAGCATTTTCTAGCTCATCAAGGGCAAACATAACCGTCTCAGGCACGAACTGCCCGCCAAATTTTCCAAAATACGCCTTACTATTCATCTTCTACCTCACCTATGATCTTTAAAATTCTCTCTATCTTTTGCGCATCTTTTATGCCGTTTTCGTCCTCGACTTTTGAGTTGATATCGACTAGATATGGCTTAAATTTGAGCGCCTCTTTTATGTTGTGCTCGCCTATGCCCCCAGCCATACCAAAATTAAATTTAACCTCTTTTAAAATTTCCCACTCAAAGCTAGTGCCATTTCCGCCAGCATTTTCGCCCTTGCAGTCAAAAAGCGCCATATCAAAATGCTTAAAATCAACCTCTGGCAAGCTATCTTTCACGCTAAAAACCTGCCAGATCTCAAGCCCCATATCTTTTAAATTTGCCTCTAAATTTTCACTCACCACTCCATGCACTTGAGCCACGTCAAGACCAGCAAACTGGCAAATTTCCATTATCTCGCAGTCACTTTGCTCAGCAAAAACGCCAACTACTTTTTTGCCCTTGCTGTGAGCAAATTTCGCTATCTGCCTAGCTAAATTTAGCTCGACCTTTCTTTTGCTTTTGGCAAATATCAGCCCTATAAAATCAACATCCAAAGCGCAAACCGCACTTGCCTCATCTAGCGTTTTGATACCACAAATTTTAACTAGCGCCATTAGCCCCAGCCTTTATAAACTCTTCATAAAATTTATACGCCCTGCCAGAATTTATCGCCTCTAGCACCATTTTTTTGGCCTCGTCCGGGCTCTTTGCACCATCAGCCCCGTAAAGCGCAAACATCGCATTAAAGACCACTATGTCAAATTTAGCCCCCTGCTCCTCGCCTTTTAGCGTGCGTATCAAGGTTTTGGCGTTTTCTTCAGGCGTGCCGCCCTCGATATCGCTGTGAAACGCTCTTTTAAAGCCAAACTGCTCTGGCGTGATGCTGTATTCAAAAATTTCGCCATTTTTTAGCTCGACGACACTTGTTTCGCTACAAAGCGTGATCTCGTCTAGTCCGTCATCGCCACGGACGACTAGAGCGTGCTTTCTGCCAAGGATTTTAAGCGTCTGGGCGTAGAGTTTTAGAACAGGCTTATGATAGACGCCAACTAGCTGGTTTGTAAGGTTTAAATTTGGATTTAAAAGCGGCCCAAGCACGTTAAATACGGTTCTTATACCAAGTCTTTGACGCACCTCTCTCACCTCGCCAACTAGCGGATGGAAAAATGGTGCGTGGAAAAAGGCTAAATTTTTACTGGCTAAATTTTCACGCTGTTTTGCCAGTGATTTTTCACTTTTTACGCCTAAAATTTCAAGCACATCAGAGCTACCAGACTTGCTTGAAACTGCCTTGTTACCGTGTTTTGCGACCTTTATACCAAGGCTTGCAAGGATAAATGCAACTGTAGTTGAGATATTTATCGTCTTAAAGCCATCACCGCCAGTGCCGCAAAGATCGATCATAGGCGTATCGTCGCGGTAAGTTTGCGAGTATTTTAGGATATTTTTTGCAAGCGCAGCGAGGCTTTTTGGGTAGAGGCTCTTTTCGCTAATTAGCACCAAAAGGGCTGAAAGCTGCACGATCTCGTACTCTTTGCTGGCTATTATCTCGCAAATTTGCTCAAAGTCGCTATCGTCAAGCGGGATATTCTCTTGAAGCTTGATAAGATATGGCTTAAGAGAGCGAATTTTTGGCTCTTTAACCTCATCTTTTGCTTTGTAATTTACAAAATTTTCAACGATCTTTTTGCCGTATTGTGTGAAGTAGCTCTCAGGGTGAAACTGGATGCCAAAGATCGGCTTATCTTTAACGCTAAGTGCCATAACTAAGCCATCATCGCTCACCGCATCAGCGCTTAAGCTAGCTGGGAGCTCATCGACATAGAGCGAGTGGTAACGCATCACTTCAAATCTATCAGGTAGCCCTGCAAAGAGCGGCTCTTTGTTTTTCACGTCGATAAATGAGGTTTTGCCGTGTAGTGGGTCATCTAGTCTTTTTATCTTTGCGCCAAAACTAAGCCCTATAGCTTGGTGTCCAAGGCAAATTCCAAGCACCGGCACGCCAAGGTCTGCCCCCAAAATTTCTAAACAGACTCCGCTATCTTTTGGGTGTTTTGGCCCTGGGCTTAAAATGATCTTGCTTGGGTTTAGTTTTTTGATCTCGTCAAGCGTGATCTTGTCATTTCTAACGCATCTAACCTCTTCATCTGTAAGCTCTTTTACATATTGCTCAACATTAAAAACAAAACTATCGTAATTATCTATGAGTAAAATCAACCTATATCCTTTAAATTTAGCAGCGGTTGAGCCTTGGCTAAATTTCTATAAATTTAGGCAAAATTATAACTAAAAGAAAGTTTAATTAGGCTTTTGTACGGCTTTCGTAGGCTTTTAAAAGTGAAAGCATGTCAACGTTTTCTAAATTTACACCAGTTGGCACGCCTTGAGCGATCTTGCTAAATGAAATTTCATTCATACCAAGCTTATCCTCGACATAAAGCATAAGTGCGTCTGAATTTAGCCCTGGTGTAAAGGCAAAAACGACCTCTTTTGAGCCATTTTGCTTGATAGCATTTCGCAACCTCTCTATCGCCTCTTCGTCGATCTCGTCAAGTACAAAATAAAGTCCATTGTAAATTCCATTTTGCTCAAAAACCAAGATATCTTTTGGGCTCTCAACCAGCAAAATAACCTCGCTATCCCTGCTCTCGTCGCTACAAATGTCGCAAATTTCATTTTCGCTTAGCCCACCACAACGCTCACAGCGCTTGATAAATCTCACCGCATCTTCGATATTTTGAGCGAGCCTTAGCCCTGCAAAGCTATCTTGCATGCAGACAAAGTAGGCAAACCTTGCGGCTGATTTCTTACCAACACCAGGGAGCTTTGCAAAAGACTCAGTTAGCTCGTTAAATTTTTCTAAGCCTCTTTTCATGCTCGCTTCGCCTTTGATCTAAGTAAAATTTTAAATACATGATAGCCATCCTCGTAGTCGTAGGCAAGCTCAAATTTTTGCATCTGACAAATTTGCTCGATGATATAAAGTCCAAGTCCCATACCACTTCCCGCACTCACCTTGTCACCACGCACAAAGGCTTGTTTGTAGTAGTCAATCGGGTGATTTAGCTTTTTGCCTAAATTTTTAACCACTATAAATTCGCTATCGCAGATCAAAATAGCCTTTTTATCCTCTGCGTATTTTAGGGCATTATCTACCAAATTTTTAATCGCCAAACTAAAAAGCTGAAAATCCACTCTCAATATCACGTCATCTCTGATATCGCAGCTCACTCGCTCTTCAAATTTATCAAGCATGAGCATATCCTGCACTTGCTCTAAAATGAGCGAGAAATGGCACTCTTGGTAGTTTAGTGCGTAGCTTTTAGAAAGGAGCTGCTCGACCTTACTAAATTCATTTATCAGCATCTCAAGGCGCTCAAATACATTGATGAGTCTCATCTTTTGAGTCTCATTTGCGACCATTTCAGAGACGATCCTGCCTTTGCCAATCGGAGTCTTTAGCTCATGCATAATCGCACGCAAAAATAGCTGCCTTGAGCGGATGAGCTCTCTTATCTTGCAAACGGCATTATCAAACTCAACAGCGACCTGCCCGATCTCATCTTGCTCGTTTTCATTTAGCCTAGCCGTCATCGCCATTTCCATATTTCCACTGGCAAATTTTCTGATGTCTTTACTAAGCCTTCTAAGTGGTGAAAGACTTCTAAGAACAGAAACATAAAGTGAGATGAGAAGGGCTGAAACTATCAAAAATGCGACCCAAAGCGGGTCATTTACGTGTCTTGCATCATTACTTTCAAGAAGTAGCTGAAAAGATGGGTTTTTAATAAGCAAATACAAATCGCCTTTATAATTAACCGATTGCACCACTCCAAGAGGTGTGTGCTGCGTAAAAACAACAGTCCCATTTGTGGCTATTGAAGTGGCTAAATTTTTATTTCCAACATACTCTAAGTAAAAATTTTTAAAATAATGCTCTAAATCTCTTGGGGGATTTCCGCGTTCATAGAGTGCGACAAGGTAGTTCATCGCACTTATTTGTCTATCCTTTAGTTTTTCTAAAGCGCTCTCTTGCTGAATGTTTGCAAAGGTTACAAAGAGCAAACACATCAATGAGAAAGCTATGGCAAAGATAATAGTTATCTTCGTAGTTATGGAATATTTCATCCGATAAGCTTATATCCTATGCCTCTTACTGAAAATATATGTTTTGGGGCTTTTGAGCTATCACCGATTTTTGATCTAAGGCGTCCGATAATAACATCTAAGCTCTTTGAGTCTTTATCTTTTAGGCTTTTACAGTTATAAACTAGCTGTTCGCGTGAAACTGAAAAACTGTGTTGCTTAATGAGATAAGTTAAAATTTCATACTCAGCTGGAGTAAGCGCTAACGGCTCATTGTTAAAGTAAATTTCGTGACGCTTATCATCAATCCTAAATGCGCTATCAACGACCTCTTCTTGTACTTCATTTGTCTTTTTATATCTTCTTATAAGACTTGTGATACGAGCATACATCTCTTTTGGATCGTATGGCTTTGGCAAATAATCATCAGCACCAAGCTGAAGTCCAACAACCTTATCGCTAATATCACTTCTAGCCGAACTTATGATGATAGGAATGTCGTATTTTTGGCGAATTTCTTTACAAACCTCAAGCCCATCAATGCCCGGCAAAGTAAGATCAAGTATTAACAAATCATAGTTTTTTATCCCAGCACTAAGTCCTAAATATGGATCTTCAAAATTCGTAACTTTTATATTAAAACTATCAAGATATTCAGATAAAATTTGTGCAAATTCTGGATCGTCTTCTATCATTAAAACATTAACCATAAATTATCCTTTTTATTAAAAATAGTAGAGATTATACGGCAAAAATGTAAATTCTTTTTTAAATTTAAACTTTTTTGGGTAAAATCCCATATTTAAAATAAGCTTAATTAACAAGGAAAAATGTGGAATTTGACTATTACGAAATCCTTGAAATTTCAAGAAATGCAAGCGGAGATGAGATCAAAAAAGCCTTTAGAAGGCTTGCTTTAAAATATCACCCAGATAGAAATTCTGGCGACAAAGAGGCTGAACTAAAATTTAAACAGATAAATGAGGCTTATCAAGTTTTAAGCGACGAACAAAAACGCTCTATCTACGACAGATATGGCAAAGAAGGCCTTGAGGGTCGATTTGGTAGCGGTGGTGGATTTAGTGCCGATTTTGACCTTTCAGATATTTTTGACTCATTTTTTGGTGGCGGTTTTGCAAGTAGTTCTAGACAGAGAAAAAGATACTCTGAAAAATACTCAGCCGATCTTGAAATTCCTATAAATTTAGAATTTAACGAAGCTATTTTTGGCTGCGAAAAAGAGATAAAATTTGATCAAAAAGTACCTTGCCCAACATGCAATGCAACCGGCAGTAAAGATGGCAAGAGTAAGACTTGCCAGCACTGTGGCGGAAGTGGCAGAATAACACGCGGAAATGGATTTATGAATATCGTCCAAGAATGTCCATATTGTCACGGAAGCGGTGAAGTAATAAGCGAACCATGCCCCGATTGTAACACAAAAGCTTATAAAATCCAGCAACAAACTGTAAGGATTACCATCCCTGAAGGTGTTGATAGCGGCATGAGAATGAGAGTAGCTGGCAAAGGCAATATCGGTACAAACGGCGTTCAAGGCGATCTTTATGTAAGCATAAACGTAAAAGAAGACAAGCATTTCATTCGCCACAACGACGATGTTTATCTAGAAATTCCTGTCTTTTTCACACAAGCTATACTTGGCGAGAGCATAAAAATTCCAACGCTTCGAGGAGAAACTGAGCTAAAACTACCTGTTGGAGCAAAGGACAAGCAGCAATTTATCTTTGAAAATGAAGGTATCAAAAGCGTAAATTCGCGCAAAAAAGGCAGGCTCGTAGCGCAAATTTCTATCCAAACGCCTGAAAAACTAAGCGATGAGCAAAAAGAGCTTTTAAATAAGCTTCAAGCTAGCTTTGGCATAGAATCAGGCAAATCAAATACCGATGAAAGTGTCTTTGATAAGATAAAAAGCTGGTTTAAAGGCGATGAGCCAAAGAAGAAAAAGAAAAAATAAAATTGATTTGTGACGTTAAATTTGACGTCACAAATTCTTTCAAAATAAATTTTATATATCCTAATTTTTACAAGTAAATTTCACACAAATTTTAAAATTTCATAAGCGAGCAATTTCAGCTCTAAAATTTGAGCTAAGCGGTAAATGAAGCCAAGATTTTTAATCGAAACATTAACCCATAAGCTCTAAATCTTGGCTACAGCGTGGAAATCGCTTATTTTAGTAACAGGGGCTTATGGAAATTTTATAAAATCAAAAGAGAAAAACGAAACAAGACAAGGTAAATTCTCTTTGATTTTATGGAAGTATCATACAAATTTTAGTAGTCAATTCTTGCGAGTGAATGAAAGTTTTAAAATTTGCAAAGCAATCTAGTCAAATTTAAATGTTTGTTTCTTTTGTTAAGGGGGAAGAGGCTTGAATTACGAAGTCACTCCCCTTCCACCTTAACAATCCCCTAACCCCGACGACGTTAGAAGTGGCATGTCTCAGTACTAACGCACTGCATGCGTTATATTAAATTTCCAGCAAATTTTAAAATTTATTATCGAGCATATCACGGCTCTAAATTTAGTGCTAAACGAAGTGCGGACTAAAATTAGTAATCTGCTAAGGCGAGCGAGCAAGATTTTAAAATTTGCAAAATTGCTTTGTTATATTAGGTAGGCATCAGGCAAATTTTAAAATTTCATGAGCGAGTAATTTCGGCTCTAAAATTTGAGCTAAACAAAAAGCAAAGACAAATCTTAGCAGTCAATTCTTACGAGCAAGCAAAATTTTAAAATTTGCAAGAGAGTATAAATTTACTCAGTTGCAAGCTCCAAATAATAATCAAGCTGATCGCGTCTGATGATACGTATAAGGTTTGTGCTACCCTCAACGCCCGTAGGGTGACCGGCTGTGACAAGATAGGTCTTGTCGTGTTCAACATATCCCTCTTCATACGCCTTTTTCATGACATTTGCCAAAAGTGAGCTAAGCTTTGTTTTTTCTAGTACAAGCGCTGGTGTAACACCCCAAGCAAGGGTAAGCATGTGCGCTGTTTGCTCATCGTGAGCGACTGCAATGATGTCGATATTTGTGCGGTTTCTAGCTAATTTTATGGCCGATTTTCCTGAGCCAGTGATTGAGATTAAAGCATCTGCTTTTATGCGAACAGCAAGAGATGCGGCGCTACTTGCCACCATATCAGTCTCGTCAAAAAAGTCAAACTTATCAAATTTATTATATGGATAGATGCTTTGAGTTTGGATGATCGTTTTGCTCATCGCCTCTACGACCGCGACTGGGTTTTTACCGATCGCACTCTCTTCACTTAACATAACAGCATCAGTACCGTCTAATACAGCATTTGCTACGTCGCTGATCTCCGCTCTTGTGGCAGTCTCATGCTCTGCCATACTTAGCATCATTTGAGTTGCTGTGATGACTGGTTTGCTTGCTGCATTTGCCTTTTTGATGATGAGCTTTTGTATGGTTGGCACCTTATAAAATGGCACTTCTATGCCAAGATCGCCACGAGCCACCATGATACCATCACTCTTTGCGATGATATCATCTATATTTTCAACCGCATCAAATTTCTCGATCTTAGATAAAACAGCAGCTCTTGAGCCAAATTCTTTT
Organism: Campylobacter concisus; assembly: GCF_003048405.1. Classification (NCBI taxonomy): domain Bacteria; kingdom Pseudomonadati; phylum Campylobacterota; class Epsilonproteobacteria; order Campylobacterales; family Campylobacteraceae; genus Campylobacter; species Campylobacter concisus. Next base: position 61,331 of record NZ_PIQS01000001.1, read on the forward strand.
AAGATATTTTTTGCCTTTATTACATCATTTGCATCTTGCACGAAGCTAATAGCAACAAAATTTACACCATGCTTTGCGCCAAATTTCATATCTTCTTTGTCTTTTGGTGTGATGATATCGATGCCAAGAGCCGTATTTGGGAAATTCACGCCTTTATTTGAGTTTAAAATTCCATCATTTTCAATGATAGTTTTTACTATTTCTTTACCTTCGCTGACAACCTTTGCTCTTATAGAGCCATCATAGAGATAGACATACTCGCCAACTTTCAGCATAGGCAAAATTTGAGGCTGGTTTAGGCTTACTTTATAAATTCCGTTTTCCACTTTTTCACCGATGATCTCATCAGCATGGATACTAAGTTCATCACCGGCCTTTAGATAAAATGGCTCACTAAGCTTGCCAACTCTGATCTTTGGGCCGCAGATATCTTGTAAAATTCCTATTCTTTTATTTAGCCTTTTTTCGATATTTCTTATCTTGTCAATGTTTGATTTATGGTATTCGTGTGTCCCATGGCTAAAATTTAAACGAAAGACATTAACACCCGCTTTTACCATCGCTTCCATTGTCTCTTCATTATCACTTGCTGGCCCCAAAGTAGCTACGATTTTCGTCTTTTTTATCATTTTATGCCCCATAAATTTGATTTTTGCGATTATAACACATTTTAATAATGTAATTTTTTGTATAATAGTCAAAATTTCAAAGGAGAAGATATGAATAAATTTTTATTAGCGTCTCTTGGTCTAGCAGCTGTTGCTTGCGTTGCTATGGGAGATGATAAAGTTTATAAGCTAAAGCTTGCTAGCTCATGGGAGAGCACTATGCCAGTGCTTGGTGATGTGCCAAAAGAGCTAAAGGATAAAGTTGAAAAGATGAGTAATGGCAGACTTGAGCTAAGGATTGATTATCCATCAAAGCATAAATCACCTTTTGCGATGCTTGATTTTGCTAAAAGCGGTCAATACGACATTACCTACACAAGTAGCTATTATTATAAAGGCAAAGATGCTAAAACTATATTTTTTACAGCAACTCCATTTATGATGAATACTGATGAGCAAACAGCTTGGTATGAATTTGGCGGTGGCAAGGAGCTTGAGGCAAAAGTTTACGATCCATATAATATCAAAATTTTTAGAGCTGGAAATACCGGCATGCAAATGGGTGGCTGGTTTAAAAAAGAGATCAAATCATTAGATGATATCAAAGGCTTAAAGATAAGAATTCCGGGCTTTGGTGGTGAAATTTACGCCAAACTTGGCGCTAACATCAATACTATCCCAACTGGTGAGCTTTACATGGCCCTTGAGATGGGAACGATTGACTCAGTCGAATGGGTTAGCCCAGCTTATGATATGGCGCTTGGCTTTCACAAAGTGGCAAAATACTACTACACAGGCTGGCAAGAGCCAAACGGCGAAACTCAATTTTTCTTTAATAAAAAATCATACGAAAAACTTCCAGATGACCTAAAAGCAATCTTTGAAGCAGCTGCAGCTGAAGTAGCAAGAGATGCTAATACAAAAGTTTTTTATTCAAACGTCGAGTACTGGGATAAAATGAAGAGCGAGTATCCAGACATCCAAGTAAAATCTTTCCCACCAGAAGTAATCGCAGCTCTTAAAAAAGCCACAAATGAGCTTCTTGATGAAGAGAGTGCTAAAGATCCATTATTTAAAGAGATCGTTGAGTCTCAAAGAGCTTTCCTTAAAAAAGCAAGAGAATGGACTAAAATTTCAGACTACGCTTATATCAAAACAAATGAATAGTAAAATTTAGCAGGGACCTTCCCTGCTTTTATATTTACTCCAGTTACTTTCAATAAAAATTTTAATCAAAATGTTTTTATACAAGCCATAAATTTTTACAAAAATAAATGCTGGTGGCTATTATAGATAGAAAATTTCTCTCATTGAGCGCTCGATCTTTGATTCATCAAGTGTATTATTAAAAAATAAATTTAGTGCTAAGACCGCTTGATATAAAAGCATATCGGCGCCATCTTTTACACTAAGGCTGCTTTGCTTGGCCATTTCTAAAAATGGTGTCTGCTTGCCATAAATCACATCAAATGCGAATTTGGCATCTTTAAAAATGCTTTTTAAAATTTCTTTAGGTCCTGGTAAAAAATCATCCTTTAGGCCAGCAGAGGTCGAGTTAATGACTAGATCAAATTTTTGCTCTTCGTAGTTATCCCAACTAAAGCATTTGTACTCATCTTTAAATTTCTCAAGCCTATCTTTGTTTCTATTTAGTATGCAAACATCAACGCCTTGTTCTTTTAATGCATAAGTTATGGCATTTGCAGTACCGCCAGCTCCAAGGACAATTGCTTTTCTTACATCTTTAAAATTTTTTATTGCTTTTAAAAATCCAGGTGCATCTGTATTGTATGCATAAATTTTGTCATTTTTAAGCACAAGCGTATTTGCAGAGCCTATTTTACGAGCTATATCTGAAGCTTCATCGGCTAAATTTAAAGCCCACTCTTTATGTGGAAGCGTTACGTTTGCACCGTTTAATTTTAAGGATTTAAATTTATTGATTAACTCACTGCCATCTTTTAGCAAGACTCTTGTGTAAAGTGCTTTTAAGCCCAGGTCTGCAATGGCTTTGTTGTGCAGCCTCGGAGATACCGAGTGAGCTATTGGATCTCCAAAGACTGCGAATGTTTTCATTTTGTTCTAAAGATAAAAGCGTCTTTATTGATATCTTTTCTAATATCACCTACTGCTTTTTGAAGCGTTTTTTCATCAAATGGACCAACTAAAATTTTAGTCAGCTCGCCAACTTTTATAGTCTTGTAGTTATATCCCTTAGCAGCGATCTTCTTCATATATTCAGCATTTGGATTAAATTTACTAGTCACAAATACTTGAACATAAGAGCCCTTTGTAGCAGGTTCACTTTTAGCTACTTCAGCTTTTTTGTCTACTTTATCTATTTTGGTTTCAGCCTTTTTTTCAATCTTTTTATCTACTTTATTTTCAGTCTTAGCTGGTTTTGCCTCACTCTTTTTATCAGTAGTTGCTACTTTTTCGACTTTTTTAACTGGAGTATCTACCTTTGTCTCAGCTTTTTTAGTTGGTATTTCAGCAGGCTTTTCAATAGGCTTAACTATTTCTTTTGGCTCTTCAGTTTTAGAAACAGGCTTATTATTTTCTTTATCTTTTAGCTTTTTGATCATATCTTCAAATTCATCTTGTTGCTTATTTTCAGGCACGATCGGTACTTGCTCAAAAAGCTGTGTATCGCCTTTTTTATTGTCTAAATTTGTATCAGCTATCGGAGCTTGTCTATCTACTGGCTGCTCAGCTGGTACTGGGGGAAGCACTAGTCTTGAATCAGCTTCATTTTGAGCTTGTGAAGGATCGCTTGAATTTACTAGCTTCATAGCCACTACAATAATCAAAAAAAGTATAATAAGAGCTGCTATAAATATCAGAAGTTTTTTTAGCTTCAATCCTCTTGCGTCATCATCTCTTTCTAAAAGAATATCTTTTAACTCATCATTTTCCACTTTTTATCCTTAATTACATATATCTTGACCAACTTGCCCCGCGCTCTTTTTGATAGAGTTTATAAGGTAAAGTTAGTATGTTAAATTCTTTTGGCATATCGATATTAGGAAACATCCTCCACTCTTTAGGTAGCTTCTGTGAAAGCTTTGCGTTGAGCATATTTGCTAGCTGGCAAGCCTCATTTAGCGTAGTGTGACCCTTATGCACATAAAGATGCAGATGTCCTGGCGTCTTGCTCTCGTAGGCTGTAAAATTTATAAAGCCCTCTTCTCTTAAAAGAAGCTGTGCTTTATGCCAAAATCTATCTGGGGTTCTGCCGTTATAGTCAAAGACTATATTTTCAACTTTATCATTCGCATTTATTAAAGAGTGTGCAATAACAGCCTTGCCCTCTTCATGCTCTTTCATGACACTATAAGTTAGTGGCTCGTTGATCTTTTCAAATTTATCAAAGAAAATTTTGCCTCTGTATTCTATTTTATTAACGATCGTATCACGCTTGATATAGTAGTGAGTTGTAATAATCTTTATAAGTGCCGTATCAATACTTTGCATCAAAATGTCGCTTTATCATAGATTATAAATTTATGAGCAAGTTCAACTAGCTCAGCTTTTGTCTTCTCTTGTAAAGATGTGTTGTTTATGTCGCTTAGCACGTCAGCTATTTTGTTTGCTATTAGCTCAAACTCAGCCTCTTTCATGCCACGAGCCGTAAGCGCAGGACTACCAACACGTATACCACTTGTGATAAATGGGCTTCTTGTCTCGCCTGGAACCGTATTTTTATTTACCGTTATTCCAGCATTTCCAAGAGCGATATCAGCGTCTTTACCGCTAAATTCGCGGTTTAAAAAGCTCATTAAAATTAGGTGGTTATCAGTGCCACCACTTACTAGATCAAAGCCTCTTTTTATTAATACTTCACCTAATTTTTTAGCGTTTGCTTTTACTTGTTTAGCATAAATTTTCCACTCAGGGCTAAGGTTGTGCTTAAAGCCAACTGCTTTTGCTGCGATAACATGAACAAGTGGTCCGCCCTGGATGCCTGGAAAAATAGAGGCATTTATCTTCTTAGCATACTCTTCGTTATTTGTCATTATTATGCCGCCTCTTGGGCCTCTTAATGTTTTATGCGTAGTTGAGCTTACGACATCGCAGTATGGGAAAGGACTTTGATGCTCACCAGCAACAACAAGACCAGCAATGTGAGCAACATCTGCAAAAAGTATCGCCCCAACAGCGTCAGCTATCTCACGGAATTTTTTAAACTCGATCTCTCTTGTGTATGCACTTGCGCCACAAACGATCATTTTTGGTTTTACTATCTTTGCGATATCCATGACTCTATCGTAGTTTATGCGGCCATCAAGCTCGACGCCATAGAAAAAGCTCTCATACATCTTGCCAGAGCTACTGACCTTTGCGCCGTGTGTTAAGTGTCCACCATGGCTTAGATCCATGCCTAAAATTTTATCGCCTGGATTAAGTAAAGCGCCATAAACACCTTGGTTTGCCTGAGAGCCTGAGTTTGGTTGAACGTTTGCAAATTCACATCCAAAAAGCTCTTTACATCTATCGATCGCTATTTGCTCGATCTCATCGACAAATTCGCAGCCACCATAATATCTCTTGCCAGGATAGCCTTCAGCGTATTTGTTTGTTAGGATTGAGCCCATTACTTCCATAACTTCTGGATATGTAAAATTTTCACTAGCGATCATCTCAAGGTGATCACATTGGCGTTTTAGCTCTAAATTTACTAGATCGTAAATGTCCTTATCGTAGCTTTGCAAACTCATTTTTCATTCTCCTTTATCTCATTTTTAAGTGGCCTCATCGCTGGGAAGAGCACAACATCACGTATTGATTTTTTATCCGTTAAAAGCATCACGAGCCTATCGATGCCTATACCCTCACCTGCAACTGGTGGCATGCCGTATCCTAGAGCTTTTACATAGTCCTCGTCCATCTCATGTGCCTCGTCATCGCCTGCGTTTTTAGCATCGATTTGCGCTTTAAAGCGGTTGTATTGATCAATTGGATCATTTAGCTCGTTAAAGCCATTTGCTAGCTCGCGACCAGCGATAAATAACTCAAATCTCTCAGCCACATCAGGATTTGCGTCACTTCTTCTTGAAAGTGGACTGATCGAAATCGGATAATCAATAACAAATGTTGGGTGTATAAGCTTGCTCTCTACATAGTTATCAAATAGCTCAGCCTGCAAGTGGCCAAGATCAAGCTTCTCATTTGCTTCAAGGCCATCAGCTCTTAGTTTTGCTAAAATTTTATCTTTGTCATTTATGACATTCTCATCTAGTCCACCGATCTCAACGAGAGCTTTTTTGTAGCTTATTCGCTTAAATGGCTTACTAAAATCAATTTCCATGCCATCAAAATTTACAACTTTTTCCATATCTAGCTTGTCTAAAATGACATTAAAAAGATCCTCTGTAATGCCCATTAAATCGTGATAGTTATGGTATGCCCAGTAAAACTCTATACTTGTAAACTCAGGATTATGAGTAAGATCCATTCCTTCATTTCTAAAATTTCTATTCATCTCATAAACAGCCTCAAAGCCACCTACTATAAGGCGTTTGAGGTATAGCTCAGGTGCGATCCTTAGATATCTCTCGACCCCAAGGGCATTGTGAAAAGTGATAAATGGCTTTGCGTTTGCACCGCCTGCTATTGGGTGTAGCATCGGTGTTTCAACTTCTAAAAAGCCCTTTTCTTCAAAAAATCTTCTAATCGTACTTATAATCACTGAGCGTCTTTTAAAATCAGCTCTAACTTCAGGGTTCATTATCATATCAAGATATCTTTGGCGATATCTTGTCTCAACATCAACTAAACCATGGTACTTCTCAGGAAGTGGGCTTATCGACTTTGAAGCAAGGCTAAGCTCGCTTACATGCATAGAAAATTCGCCAGTTCTTGTTATAAATGCATAACCTCTAACATAGACGATATCGCCTATCTCTACGTATTTTTTAACGATTTTAAACCATTCTGGATCAAGTGTTTTATTACTAAAGTAAATTTGTAAATTTCCATCTTCATCTTCGATATTTGCAAAGACGGCTTTTCCAGCATCACGAATAAGTTTTATTCTACCTGCAAGACCTACTAGCTGACCTTCGGCCTTTTTCTCTTCTGTATCATTAATGTAGTTAAATTTTAGTCTAAATTTAGAGATATTCATATCTCTTCTAAGAAAATGCGGATATGGATTAATACCTAAATTTCTTAGTTCGTCTATGCTTTGTAGTCGTTGAATCTCATGTTGGTTGTCAAATATCACCTTACTTTCCCTTTATATTATTTTTTGAGCATTTTTCACAAATTCCATAAAGCTGCATCATATGACCAGTTAGTTTAAAGCCATGATCTTTTGCGATACTGATTTGTCTTTTTTCTATCATTGGATCTTCAAATTCTATGATAAGACCGCACTTTCTGCATATCATATGGTCATGATGTGGCTTTGTGGCAAGCTCAAATTTTTTGCCTTGTGAACCAAAGCTGATTGATGTCACCATCTCTGATTCTTCAAGTAGATTTAGTGTTCTATAAACAGTTGCGATACCAATATTTAGCTCAGGGTGCGTTTCTTTTATAAAAAGATAAAGTCTTTCTGGAGTAAAGTGTTCACCATTGTTGTATAGCGTTTTTAGTAAAATTTCACGCTGTTTCGTGTATTTTAAACCATTGTCGCGAAGCACTCTTTTGAACTTCTCAAGCAACGCATCATATTCTAAATTTTCTATCATCTTATTCCCCTTTTGTGATATTAGAGTCGGTATTTACACTAGCATTTGCATCCATTGAGATAAATGCATCAGTTTTATTTGTATCCATTGGTCTTGCCACTATCTCATCTAACTCACTTTTGATATTTTTCACATCAAGGTTTGTTATCCATTTGCCAGTTTCTATCAAAACCGGATAAACTTTACTGTTCGCAAAATAAGGAGCAATTATATTATTTAGCGAAGTACCAGATATTACAGCAACTACTGCCGAAAATGTTAAGAAAATTTTTCCACTTCCCATAACAAATCCACCAAGTCTATCCAAAAAACCAAGTCCGCTTACTGAAACTATTTTTGATAAAAATTTACCAACTAGTAAGCAAACTATCCAAAAAACCAACCAAAGAGAGATAAATGCGACAAACTGTAAAAATGAAGGATTTTCAAATTTATATATATTTTTAGTTATAAACTCACCAGATAGATCTGAAAACCTGCTAGCTATAATTAAGCCGCCGATAAGTCCGATAAGTCCGAAGGCTTCTTTGATAAGTCCATTTAATATGCCTTTTATGCCAAGCATCAAGACAAGAGCGATAATAATAATATCAAACCACGTTACTAAATCCATTATATAGTTCCTATTAAATTTTGAAGTTCTTGCTGACTAGTTGAATAAGCTAGTGCATTTTCTTTTGTAATCTTACCCTCTTTTAGTACTTTCATCAAAGCCTGAGTTTGCGTACTCATGCCAGTTTGTTGTTGATTTAGCTGCATCTGAGAGTAAATTTGATGTATTTTATTTTCACGTATCAAGTTTGAGATAGCCATATTGTTTATTAAAATTTCATGCACAGCGCACCTTCCACCGCCTATCTTTGGGATTAGACTTTGTGAAACGACAGCAGTTAGCGAAACACTAAGCATATTTCTTACTTGTAATTGCTCACTTCCATCGAAACTATCAACGATCCTATTTATAGTTTGAATGGCTGAATTTGTGTGAAGCGTACCAAAGACCAAGTGTCCAGTCTCAGCCGCCGTAATAGCCGTTGAAATCGTTTCTCTATCTCTCATCTCGCCCACAAGTATGATATCTGGATCTTCACGAACCGCAGATTTTAAGGCCCTTGAGTAAGAAGTTGCGTCAGTGCCGATATTTCTATGAGAAAATAGAGCTTTTTTATTATTATGCACAAACTCGACTGGATCCTCAATTGTAATAATATGCTTTCTATAATTTAAATTTATCTCATTAAGCATGGCTGCAAGAGTTGTTGATTTACCACTTCCTGTCGGTCCAGTAACCAAAATAAGACCTTTTTCACGCTTAATAATGTGTTTAAAAATTTGTGGGGCATTTAACTCATCAAGAGATGGGATATTGATTGGGATTATACGAAAAGCAGCAGCTAAATCGCCATTCATGGTATAGTAATAGTTGCCACGAAAGCGACCAATATCTGGAAGCTCGATCGCAAAGTCAAGCTCTTTATTATTCTCAAGTTCACCTTTTTGTTCATCAGTAATCAAAGCAAAACATAAATTCTCTATATCCTTGCCACTTAATACGCCAAAATCAATGGGCTTTAAAGCACCGTCTACTCTTATTTGCGGCTCAGATCTTGAAACAAGGTGAAGATCGCTTGCCTTATCACTTACAACAGTTTTTAAAAGTGTTTTTATATCGCCAGTAGGATTATTAAGATTATTATCTTCTGGTATTTTTACACTTAAATTTTTTGCCTGAAGCTGTTCGATTAGATCCATATTTTTACCATTATTCTATTATTTTTGGTACAGCAAAAAAATGCCCTTCACGTGAAGGAGCGTATTTCAAGATCGTATCAATCACATCACTTGGTCTTGGCTCATCTTCTCTTAAAGGTGTGCCACCTTTTATAGAGCTAACTACAGCTTCATCGCTACTTAGATCAAGTTCATTTAAAATATCAACAAAAGATACAATCTCGCTTAGTTGTTTTTTTACTTCTTCTCTTTTTTCATCACTGATTTGTAAGGCAGAAAGTTTTTCTAATTTATTTAAAAGAGTATCATCTATTTGCATTATATAAGTAACCTTATTAATTAATTTTGAGCCATTATATCACATTCAAGCTTTAATTTTGGGATAGTTTTAATTTAATTATGTTAAAATCTGCGAATTAAAATTTTTTAAAAATAAAGGAAAAGCGTTGGCTATAAAAGAAGATCTAACACAGATAAAACAAGAGATTGGTGCTCAAGAACAGTTTTTAGAAAGCATGATCAAAGGTGAGCGTTTCTTTAGAAAGTATAAAAAATTTATGATAATTGCCATTATCGTTGCTGTCATTGCAATTATTGGATTCTATTCGAACAAAATAATAAATGATAATAGAATTGAAGATGCAAATTTGGCTTACTCAAAGCTCATTTTAAATCCAAACGATGCAAATGCCTTAAGCATTTTAAAAGAAAAAGAACCAAATTTATATGCACTTTTTTCACTTCAGCAAAAGCTTGATAAAAATGAGACAAATGGCATTAGCGAGCTTGCAAATTTAAAAATAAATCCTATAGTAAAAGATATCATTCTTTCACAAAATGGTAATGCAAACAATCAAATTTTAAGCGAATATAGCACACTTTTAAAGGGTTTTGAGCTTTTAAAACAAAACAAAATCAAAGAAGCAAATGATGAGTTTAATAAAATTTCACTCGACTCTCAACTTCAAACTTTAGTTAAAAATTTAAAACACTATCAGGGAATAAAATAATGAAAAAAATTACTCTTTTCTTGGCTTTTGCCTTGGCTTTAGTTTTAAGCGGATGTGGCACAAAAAGACAATATTTCGAGCCAGCTCAAACCTCTGGCAAAATTTCTTTGTCAAAAGATATGCCATCTTATATCAAATCAGCAAATGCAAATGGTGCCACTCTTGATAACGGCAATATTATCACCAAAAATGGCCTAAATGCAAACATTAAGTTGCCTGAAAATTTTAATTTCTTAAATGAAAACAACGGCTTTATAATCTCAGCTAGTATAAATGGTGATCTAAATGTGACAGATCCTAGCGGACACAGCGTTTATAGCAATAAATTTCCAACAGCAATCGTTGCTGCTTCTCTTGACCAAAACCTATTAGCAGCTATCAGTGCGGCAAACCACATCTATCTAATAGACATAAATACCGCAACAACAATAATGGAATATAGCTCGTCTAATATAGCAGCAGTTGATTCAAGGATCGTAGCACCATTTTTTATGAGCTCGCTTATCGTTTATCCAGCATTAGATGGCAAAATTTACATAGTACAAAAAGAGACTGGTAGAATTTTACGTGACGTGGTCGTAAGCTCTGAAAATTTCTTTAATAACATCATATTCTTAGGCGTTGAGGGTGATAACCTAATAGCAGCTACAGCAAAAAAACTTATTGTCATCAACCCAAGCCAAACAGTCTATTATGATGGCGAGATCAAAGATGTATTAGTTAATAACGATGAAATTTATATCTTTAAAAAAGATGGTACGATCGTAAGAACAAATCTTATGCTAAAAGAGCAAAATAAAGTAAATTTCAAATTTGCCATCTTCTCAGCAGCTACTATTATCAATAATAAGCTTTACGTAATCGAAAAAACAGGCTATGTTATAAAGACAAATTTAGATCTCAGTGGAGCTGAAATTTATGAGTTTAGCGATGAGATAAAAGATAAAAGCTTTATGGGCAATGGTGCCTTTTATTATGATAATGAGCTTGTTAATTTAGGACAATGAACCAAAAAATTTGGGAGCTTTTTGAAGCCAAAAAAATCCTTTTAAAAGATATCAAAGCACTTAATACAAGTGAATTTAGCACAAAAAAGACGCTTGATATCTTTTGGGGAGTGGACAATAAGAGCTTTTACAATCTTGTCTTTTTAAGAACAGCAAAAAGTAGATTGCTACGTAAAGAGGCTTTGGAGCTTGAAGAAATTTCTAAAAAAATAGAGATGAAATTCCAAACAAACCTAAGAAAAAAAACTATATTTTACAGCTCTGGCATTTGTTCTAAAGCCTTAAAAGAGCTACAAGATAATAATTGGCGATGTTATGATTTTGTGTAATATAGGCAATACTAACGCTACATTTTTAGAAGATAGCAAAATCTCACGTATGAAAATTTCTGAGTTTAAAAGCTATAAACCAGAGAAAAAAGTATATTTTATATCCGTAAATGATGAAATTTTAAATCTTTTAAAAGATAATAAAATGTTTGTAAATTTAGAACCATTTTTTACTATTGATACGATATATCAGGGTCTAGGCGTAGATAGAATTGCTGCATGTTACTCTATAAATAATGGCGTAATTGTCGATGCTGGAAGTGCCATAACAGTTGACATTATGGCAAATTCTATCCACCTTGGAGGATATATCTTGCCAGGCATTTCAAGTATGCTAAATGCCTACAAAAACATATCACCACGACTTGATATTACTATAAATTCACAAATTGACATAGATGCACTACCACAAAAAACAGCTGATGCCGTGAGTTATGGCATTATTAAACCGATAATAACTCTACTAGATAAACTAGCCGGTGATAAAAAAGTATATTTTACTGGTGGAGATGGCGATTTTTTGTCAAAATTTTTTAAAAATGCTATTTGTGACAAGATGCTAGTTTTTCGTGCCATGCAAAAGCTAATAACTGAAAAGAAAGATATGATAATATGATAACAGTAGCACTACCAAAGGGAAGAATAGCCGAGGCAACACTAGAAATTTTTAGAAAAATTTTTGGTTCAAGTTTTTTGTTTGAAGATAGAAAACTAATCCTTGAAGAAGGAAATTTTAGATTTTTAATGGTTCGTAACCAAGATATCCCAACTTACGTCACTGAGGGCGCAGCTGATATTGGCGTGGTAGGACTTGACGTACTTGAAGAGCACAAGCCAAATGTTGTAAGGCTACTGGATTTAAAAATCGGACAATGCAAAGTTTGTATTGGCATAAAAAACGACTCCGAGCTAGACCTAAACCAGCCAGAGCTAAAAATAGCCACAAAAATGCCAAATATAACAAGAAATTATTTTACAAAACAAGCCGTAGCTGTAAAGATCATCAAGCTTTATGGCTCGATCGAACTTGCACCATTAGTTGGGCTAAGCGATGCAATAGTTGATGTAGTCGAGACTGGCTCAACCATGAAGCAAAATGGGTTAAAGATCGCTGGTGATATCATGCAAAGCTCAGCTTATCTAATAGCAAATAAAAATAGCTTTATCATTAAAAAAGATGAGATTTTAGAGCTTTACAAAAAAATCAAAGAAGAGATTTAAGGTCCTTCTCTATTATCATAAAGTATAAAAATTTCTCTAGTGATATAAAGTCCGACTATTTCACTTATAAATTTCTTTAGAATAATGCATTAGTAGTCACTGGCACACTTTTTATATTAATTTATCTTAATAGATTGGTATGATATACCAAAGAGCGATCTAAATATTACAAAGATAGTAGTCTCCGACAAGCCAAGAGCCGAATATAAGTTCAAACCTCACCATGAGTACCTAGGCTTTGACTGCGTTGATTGTCACCAAAACCAAGGCGATGATCCTAGCAAATTTAAAGAGATCGGATGGCTGCACTAGCTATCATACAAATACGACAGGTAGCAATAAAAATTAGCACAAGCTCAAAAGATGCATGTCCACTAAAAAACTTCTTAGCAGCGATAAAGGGCTAAAATATGTAAGATATAACTATAGATGCAGGACATAGCGCTAGCTTTAGAAATTACCTTGAATACTGAAAGCCAACATATAAAATTTATGAGAAGAATATGCTAGAGCAAAAGATTGATACTAAGAAAAAATCTTCAAAGATGAATATAAACCTATAAAAGAAGAAAAGGAATTTTTAAAACAAAAAGCTTGATAAGAATAATACAAAACTAGTTGATGAGTTGACTAGGTAAAGTTTTACTTCTTGCATAAAGCTTTTAATACAAATTTATATTATAAAGATAGAGATAAATCTAAATTGGAAAAATTTATAAAAATATTAAAGATAAAATAATAAATTTTAGTTTTTAAAATTTAAAAAATTTGCACAAGCTCTTTGTTCTCAAGCTTGTAGGAGCTATCGCATTTTGCTGCTAAATCGTTGTCGTGAGTGACTAGAACAAGGGCGGCATTGTTTTCATTTATATAGTCAAATAAAACTTGCATCACCTCATTTGCAGTTTGCTTGTCAAGGTTGCCCGTTGGCTCGTCTGCAAAGATGATCTTTGGCTTTTTAGTAAGCACTCTAGCGATACTAACGCGCTGCTGCTGACCGCCACTTAGTTCGCCAACTTTTTGGTTCATAACGCTTGAAATTTTAAGCGCTTCAAGATCATTTTTTTCTATATTTTCACCAGATAAGATACTTGCAAGCTCGATATTTTCATAAGCACTAAATCCTTTAAAAAGATAGTGCGACTGGAAAATAATGCCAAAATGAAGCCTTCTAATGGTCAAAAGCTCGTTTTGTGAAAGCTCATAGATCGATCTATCTTGATAGATAACCTCGCCAAAATTTGGTTTTAAAAGTGTTGAAAGTATGTGTAAAAGCGTTGATTTGCCACAACCGCTAATGCCGGTTATCGCTATGCTTTGTTTTTGATTGAGAGTTAAATTTATATTGTTAAAGAGCGTATAATCATACGCAAAGCCTAGATTAGACGCTCTTAAAATTTCCATTAGCCTATTTGAGCAGCAACTTCTGCAGCAAAGTCATCTACTTTTTTCTCTAAGCCTTCACCAAGCTCGAAACGAACGTATTTTACGATCTCGATCTTGCCGCCAAGCTCTTTGCTCTTCTCTTCGATAACTTGTTCGATAGTCTTTTTATCGTCCATTACATAAAACTGACCTAAAAGTGTAAGACGTTGGTCAAGCACTGTGTTGTCAGCATAAAATCTCTCGATCTTGCCAGGGATAATCTTGTCCCAAATTTTCTCAGGTTTGCCCTCAGCTTTTAGCTCTTCTTCGATCTCTTTTGTAGCTTTTGCAAGCTCTGCGTCGCCTATTTGGCAGCGACTAGCATACTCAGGAATGTGATGAAGTGGCTTGCCTAGGCGTTTTAGCTCTTCATTGTCTTTTTCAAGTTCAGCGCGAAGTGCGATAAATTCTTTCTCAACAAACTCTTTATCAAGGTCTTTGTAGCTTATAACGCTTGGCTTCATAGCAGCTGCGTGCATACATAAATTTCTTATAAATTCAGCTGCTTTGTTTGCAACTTCAGCGCTTTCGCAAGCTGCACCAATAAGTACGCCAACACGGCCATTTGAGTGAACATAGCCATTTACCACGCCTTTATCATCAGCAATAATAGTCTCAAAGCGACGAACTACAAGGTTTTCACCAATAGTTGCGATCTGAGTTTTGAAGTAATCTTCAAATTTAACACCATTTAAAATGCTTGCGTTTAGCTCTTCAACTGTTGTTATGCCACTTGATTGGATATGAGCTGTTGCATCTTTTGCAAGTGCTTGAAACTGTGGATTTCTTGCAACGAAGTCAGTTTCAGAGTTGATCTCGCTGATAGTTGCTTTTTTGCATTTTGAGCAAACTTCAACACTTATCAAGCCCTCGCTTGCAAGGCGATCAGCCTTTTTAGCAGCTTGACCAAGACCCTTTTCACGAAGGATATCAACAGCTTTTTCCATGTCGCCATTTGCTTCGCCAAGTGCCTTTTTGCAGTCCATCATACCTGCTCCGGTTGATTCGCGGAGCTCTTTTACCATTTGTGCAGTTATTTCCATTACTCTTCGTCCTCGCCAAAGTCTTCTTCACTCATAGCCTCAGCTACAACTGCGTCTTTCTCATCTTGGCTTACTTCTTCGCCAGCAGCTTGTTCGTCACCATCTTGCTCAAGAAGTGATTTACCTTCGTTGATCGCTTCAGCCATCTCTTGGCAGAAAAGCTGAACAGAGCGGATAGCATCGTCATTTCCTGGGATCGGATAGTCAACAACGTCAGGATCGCAGTTTGTATCAATAGGTGCTACAACTGGAATTTTTAAACGATTTGCTTCTTGAACAGCGATCTTTTCTTTAACTGTATCAACAACAAATATCATATCAGGTAGGCTTTTCATATTGCGGATACCGCCAAGAGTTGCGATAAGCTTCTCTTTTTTGCGGCGAAGCATTAAAGCCTCTTTTTTAGTTAGCAAATTTATCGAACCATCTTCTTCCATAGTCTCGATAACTTCAAGTTTGCGGATAGACTGGCGGATAGTACCAAAGTTTGTCATCATACCACCTAACCAGCGGTGATTTACATAAGGCATTCCACATTTTTCAGCGTACTCTTTGATAGCGTCGATAGCTTGTTTTTTAGTACCAACAAATAGCACTGACTTGCCTTCAGCAGCTGCATCACGAACGATGTTGTAAGTGTAGCGGAAGTAGCGGATAGTCTTTTGTAGATCTATAATATAGATACCTTTTCTCTCGCCAAAGATAAATTTTTTCATCTTTGGGTTCCAGCGGCGTGTTTGGTGACCAAAATGTACGCCACACTCTAATAAATCTCTCATAGTTACCATGAGTTTCTCCTTGTTTTAGGCATTTTGCCTTGAATTTAGTTTTATCCTCCACGACCATTAATGCTTTCGCACAACCAAATTTAGGATTGTCGTGTGTGAAATAAAGGGGGATTATACTTAAAGTAATATGAATTTAAACTAAAGTTTATTTACTTAATTGCGAGTCTTCTTCGATTTTTATTAACTTAGCAAAAATTTCTGCCATTGCTTGCCTTTGTTCGGATGAAATTTCAAGCTTCTTAACATTTAAAAGAATGCTTACAAACTCCTCGTTTTGTAGTGTTTCTACGCCAAATTTTCTTGCATTTGTAGTGATTTTTAACACAAGAGGATTTTTTGATTTAAAGTTTTCGTAAGGCATTCTTTCTCTACTTTCAAAATTACAAAGCGATTATAAAAAATTTATAATAAATTCGAAATCAAATTTATATCAAACTTTTATTCTTTTATCTCAAAACTAAGTGTCGTTTTTAACGTCTCTTTGTCACACTTCGCAGCATCTGGATAAGGTCTTTCATAAATCACCTCAAATACCCAAAATCCTGGTCTTAGAACTAACACTTCAGTGATGCCTTGCTCATCAGTCACACCATAAAACGCGTGCTTATGGTCTAAAAATCCAGCAAAAGTACCAGTTAGCTTAGCTCGCTCTAGCGGCTTTCCATCAGTAAAAACCTGCAATTTAAAAGGCTTATCTACTCTAAATTCCGCTGGGTTTTGTAATGGTACGATCTCGATTTTAACTCCAATAGGTTTAGTTACGAAGTCGTTTGTTTCACCTAAATTTAAGACTCTCTTAGATGTTATCGTCATCAGCCGGCAAATCTGTATATCGCTTAGATCCTTTAGATCAAGCTTAGTTTTGTCTATTAGCCACTTGCCATCACTACGCTTTTTAAGCGAATACATAGGATTTTGCTGTGCTAGTAAGATATATGTGCCTTTGTCTAATCTTTCACCCTCGTAGCGGTAGTTCTCGCCACTTTGTGTAAGCTTCTTTTTGTTACCATCTTTACTTATTATAGTAATTGGCGCAAAAAGATGGATGCGTTCTGCCATAATAGGCTCTAGCTTTGGAAAATCGTCGCTATAACCCATGTTTGCGATAAATTTTCCTAGCTTTTCATCATTAGCTCCATCTACCCAAAACATGTGTGCTTGCACCATATAAAAGGCTCCTGTTAACATAATGGCAGTCAAAATTCTACCTATTTTCATGATTTTCCTTGTTGTTCTTTTTGAGATTCGATGTCAAATTGTAGCTAAAAATTATTATATTTAGCCATTTTTTAGATCAAATTAAATATCAAAACGTTCAATACAATTTAGCTGGCAAATTTTAACAGGCAAGTAATGAAGCTAAAGATTTACTTTTATCTTTTATTATTTACCGATGTGGCTCTATTCATCACAAACCCACAAAAACGCCCGGTTCTACTCTGTTTGCGGTATGAGAATAATTCATCTCTCTCAAAAGTACAACGAGTATCTAGCGATATTTGCTCTACTCCAAACTTAGCAAATTCGTCTAATAAAGCTGCGTTTATATCAAATTTTCCATCTTTTTTGTATCGGTTAAATTCACCAAGATCCAGCTTGCCTACTTCGTAGTTTTGCACTTTGATATTTGCGCCTATAAATACGCGTAAATTACTAGCACGACAACCAAACTCACTCGTCATCAGCCCCACTGCATTTGTGCAAATTTTACTAGTAACACCTGCGCGTCCCGCATGCACAGCTGCGACTACGCCAAGATGTTCATCTATTATCAAAACAGGTGCGCAGTCTGCGACTAAGACGCAAAGTGCTACGCCTTTTAGTGATGTTATCACACCATCGCATGGAGGTAGATCATCGTTAAAATCTTGCAAAATTTCCACTCTATTTGAGTGGATTTGGCTCATAAATTTTAAATTAACAGGCATAATGCCAAGCGCCGTTGCTAAAATTTCACGATTTTGTGCGACCTTTAGTAGATCATCGCCAACATGATCTGCTAAATTTAAGCTCTCAAAAGCACCCTCACTCACACCACCAAATCTATTTGTAAAGCCAGCTAATACGCCATTTTTATCAAAGACGATCTCTAAATTTTCACGCATTTTATTCACCTAGTAAAGGCTAGAAATTCGCTCAACATCGTCCCAGCTAAGGCCAATATCTTGCTTGCAAAAAAGCTGCCTAGCTACGTATCGAGCCAAAAGATCGCTTTCGATATTTACGCGCCTACCGACCTTGAAAGTGCTAAAAAGACTATCTCTAAAAGTGATTGGTATGATTGTGAGTCTTATACCCTTTGGCAAAATTTCATTTATGGTTAGGCTCACGCCCTCAACGCCCACTGAGCCCTTGTTTGCCATAAGAGCCATCGCCTCTTGCGGCAGGTCGATATAAAAATCAACCCCATTCTCATTCTTTTTGATATTTAAAATTTTACCGATAAAATCGATATGTCCTTGCATTAAATGCCCATCCACGCGCTCGCCAAGCTTCATTGCAGGCTCTATATGCACTCTTTCTTTTAAATTTTCAACCGCGATATTTACCCTACTCTCTGCGCTTAGCTCCAAGCTAAAGCTATCTTCATGTAGTTTTATTACGCTCAGGCAAGCGCCATTTACGGCAATACTATCGCCCAAATTTGGACGAAAATTTGCCTTTAGCCTTAAAATATTTTGTGAATAACTAACAACCTGTGCTATCTCACGGATCAAGCCATTAAACATATTTTGCCTTTGAAATTTTTAAGGATTTTACTAAATTTTGCCTAAATTTGGGCATTGATGGGTTTAATTATTTAAAATTTAAAGCTTTGATGAGTAAAAGCACTGATAAAATTTAACCTCAAGCCACTCATTTAAAGTGGCCCGTTTTATAAATTTAAATCAAATTTGCAATCTCAATGAGCCAATTTGCTAGCTCTTTTGGCTTTGCAATCATCAAAAGGTATCCGCTATCAAGCTCTTTTGGCTTTGCAATCATCTGCTTTGCAAAACCGCTGCTGCACCTCATACGCCAAGGCATGGTCGTTTTTAGTTAAAAGATAAAAAGATTTTCATGCCAAGTAGCCGTGCCTATCTTATCGCTAAATGCAGCTGCATTCATAGGCGTTTGAAGCGCTGCTAAAACGCGGCTTTACTTTGCTGGCATGTCATTTGCCATCACATCCGCAAACGCCTCAGCTGGCAAAAATATCTCGCCATTTGCATCTGGACTAAGACCTTTTATCGGCGCATTTTGCCGCTCAAGCACCTCAGCAGCGCACTCGCCGTTATCAGCAGGGTGGCCGAGAGATAGACAAGAGCAGTGACCTTTTTGTGAGTGCCTACCTCGGTGATCAGCACGCCGCCCCAAGAGTGCCCAACTAGCAGACTCTTGCCCTGAACCCTCTCGAGTGTGCGCTTAAGCCTCTAACAAGCGAAGATAGCGGGTTTTTGCATGGCAACGGCGTTAATGCCAGCTTCTTGCAAGTGGCGGATCACCTCAGCGTAGCAAGAGCCATTAGCAAATGTGCCATGAACTAAAACGATATTTTTAATCATCTTTTTCTAAATTTGTTTGGTTTTGACCTTTTGTGGGCGATGTGTGAGCAAAAGTATGCAAAATGGCACTTGCTGCAAGCAAAGCAGTCGTAGCAAGAAAGTGCCTGTACGATGAAATTTTAGGCATAAATCCCTTTAAAAGGACTACCAATGATACAAAAATATAAGCGATCTTAATAAATTTTTGTAATTAACTCGTTTGCAAAACTAGCCACGTCTTGCTAAAGTCGCGCGCCGCTAGGTCGTCCCTCTTTATCCACAGATAAATTCTGCCCTCTCCGTCCCAGTCCATGTCGCCCTCATCATCACTATCTATCTGTAAAAGTAGTTGCCACTGGGTAACATTTTTCTCAAATTCTGCTATTCTTGGGTTGTGATAAGCGCTACCATCACCACAGCTAAACCCATTTGCAACCAGCTCACACTCTAGCTCCATACCATCTTGGACATTATCGGAGTGCCCAAGAAGCTTATTTTCTTTGGCCTGCCAGCTTAGCTCAATAACCTCATGATAGGCCTCCCACTCAGCCTCACTAATTTTACTAAATGGTACAATCGAGCTTTGTAAATTTGGCAAATTTATCTCATTTTTAAAGCTGAGCAAGCACGCATTAAAAGTGAAATTTTCTCCCTCTAAGCTCTCCGCTCTCCTGCGAGAAAGTGGCCCATGATTTACATCAGAAAAGATCACTGCAAAGCCATTTTTATCGGTAGGATCATAGCCCCAAATACGCAAATTTCTATCATAAAAAAGATAGAGCATTCCGCTTTTTGGTAGTAGTGAGTCAATGTCAAATTTGCTAGCTTCAGCAAAATTTATCTGTGCCACAAAACTTAAAGCGCCATTTTCATTTAACGGCCACGATAAACCATCTGGCAGATCTGGCGAGCCGCCAAATTTAGATGCTCCAACGACGATATCATCGTCATTTTTAGCTTGCGTATCTATCCTTATGGCATTTCTTGCTAGTGGCGATAAGAGCTTAAAAAGTTCATCCAGCCCACGTTCTTTACAACCTTTAGAAATTTTTGCAATATCCATATTTTCCTCTTTAACAAGCATCAACGTATATATGATACTTCTTACAATGCAAACAACGAAACAAATATCCAGCAATATCGCCAGCTTTGACAAGATATTCGCGTAGCATTTTATCGTCATATTCGGCCCTTTTTGCATAGTCCTCAAATACCTCGTCTGCTATGCCCATTTCTTCGAGCTCTTTTGTACCAACATCACCTAAAAATTCGCAATAATCATCACAACAAGCTATCCAATGCTCGCCCTGCCAGCTCTCGTAGCCCGGGGTTCTTCTAAAGAGTTCGTCATCCTTTTTAGCATCACTTGTATTTAGTTTGTCAACATCTTGCACAAATGTAGCGTCAAATTTCTTAGCAGCCTTACCACTAGAAATACAAGTAGGACAAAGATACGAAATATCTTGCTCGCAATAAATGCTACCGTTATAATAGATTTCAGTATCTTTGCCACAGCACTCGCACACTATGCTCATATCATCTTTAAATGCACCAGTTTTTAAAGGATTGGGATGATAGATAAATTTTGGTAGTGTGGAGGCTTTGTCTTTTTGAGCTAAAATTTGACCTCTACTTTTTGGGCGAGGTAGTGCCCATCTATCATTTTCGTCAATGAATTGCACTAGATAGCCAAGTGTCTTTAGCTGTTTTTTATCACTTTTGTCATGTATTTTTAAAAGTAAGTCGTAAGCACTCTTTCTCATAGATAAAAGCTGATAAACATCGACTAAAACATACTTTGCGTGAATGTCATCACAATTTTCCAACTCTTCTTTAAACTCATAGAGTGCCTCAATACTAGAAGCATTGCCATTATTTTTATAATATTCTTTTGAAAGAGTGATATATTTTTCCTGAAATTTATTCATTAATACTCTTTATGTAGATTTAATATTAACAATTTTAGTGTTTAAATCTTAAAGATATAAAAGCTAGTGCAAAAATTATGGCTATTAAAGCGATAAAATTTATATAGATTTTTAAATTATTTTAGTATTTTAGTAGATGATGCCACAAACAAATTTGATAAGAATTCTTATAAAATTGTTGTGACTATAAATTTATTCTTCAAATGCTCCGATAGAGAGAATTTTTTCTATTCTTTTTGCTACAAGATTATTTATATCAAGCTTTTCAAGCTCAGCTAGCTCTGAGATAAAATAATTTGCAAGTGCTTTTGCAGCGCCATCTTTATCTCTATGAGCTCCATTTATCGGCTCATCTATAACAGCATCAATCAGCGATAGACTTTTTAAATCATCAGCTGTTATTTTCATAGATTTTGTGGCTTGTTCTTGTTTAGCTGGGTCATTCCAAAGTATTGCCGCACAGCCTTCTGGCGAAATAACCGAAAACACAGAATTTTTCATCATGGCAAGTCTATCAGCCACACCAATAGCCAAAGCGCCACCACTTCCACCTTCGCCTATGACAACAGCAATTATTGGAGTTTTTAAATTTGCAAACTCAAACAAATTTCTAGCTATGGCTTCACTTTGTCCTCGCTCTTCAGCTCCAACGCCTGGATATGCGCCTGGAGTATCTATGAGAAATAAAATAGGTAGATTAAATTTCTCAGCCATTTTTGCAACTCTAAGAGCCTTGCGATAACCCTCAGGGTGAGGCATACCAAAATTTCTTCTTAATTTATTTTTAGTGCCACGGCCCTTTTGCTCGCCTATAATAACAGTCTTTTTACCTCCAATATAGCCGATGTAACAAACTATTGCTGGATCATCTCGAAATGCTCTATCCCCATGAATCTCATATCCATCAATCAAAAGCGCATTAATATAATCAATAGAATATGGTCTATCTGGATGACGAGCAAGCTGTAAACGCTGATATTCGTTTAAATTTTTATATACTTTTGAGATTTCTTTAGATAGGTTTTTATTTAAAATTTCAACAGCATGTTCATCGCCTCTGATCTTAGCATTTGCTATATCTTCATCAATTTGTTTTATGCTTTTTTCAAAATCTAAATAATTTGACATCTTAATCCAACTTTTTAAATATTACGACGCCGTTTGTTCCACCAAAGCCAAATGAGTTGCTCATAACAGCTTTTATATCAGCTTTTCTAGCTTTATTTGGAACGTAGTCTAGATCGCACTCTGGATCAGGAGTTTCGTAATTTATTGTTGGAGGGATGATACTATCTCTCATTGCCATTATAGATATAACAGCCTCGATCGCACCAGCACCACCTAGACAGTGTCCAGTTTGACCTTTTGTTGAGCTAACCGGTGGACATTTGTCACCAAAAACCGCTTTTAGTGCCGCAGTCTCATTCTTATCATTTACAGGCGTTGAAGTACCGTGCGCATTTACATAATCTATCTTTACACCTTTTGCCATATCAAGCGCTTGTTTCATCGCACTTAATGGGCCTTCAAGTGTTGGTGATGTAATATGGTGTGCATCTCCGCTCTCACCAAATCCAATCACTTCAGCATAAATTTTGGCACCTCTTGCAATAGCTGACTCATACTCTTCAAGTACAAGCGCACCAGCGCCTTCGCCCATTACAAAGCCGTCGCGGTTTGCATCAAATGGCCTTGAAGCCTTGCTTGGCTCATCATTTCTAGTTGATAGTGCTTTCATGGCAGCAAAACCACCTATACCTACACCACAAATAGTAGACTCAGCGCCGATAACTAGCATATTTGTAGCTTGACCAATCATAATGCATTTTGCAGCTTGCGATATCGCATGAGTGCTTGCTGCACATGCTGTTACGCTAGACAAATTTGGACCCTTAAGTCCGTGATTTATAGAAACTATGCCGCCTAGCATATTTACAAGTGCCGATGGAATGAAAAATGGCGAAATTCTCTTTACGCCTTTTTCAAAGTATGTAATTGAATTTTTTTCAATATTTGGCAAACCACCTATGCCAGCTGCCGAGCTAACGCCAAATTTATGAGCATCAAACTCTTTAAAATTCGCATCAGCCATAGCTTCATTAGATGCTTTTATGCCAAGCTGTATGAAACGATCTACTTTTTTCACCTCTTTGCCGTCTAAAATGCTATTCGGATCAAAATCAGTTATCTCGGCAGCAATTTTAACAGGAAAGTCACTTACATCAAAGCTTGTGATCTCTTTCACACCTGTTTTACCCTCGCAAATAGCCTTAAAAGAACTCTCTTTGTCAAGGCCAAGTGCGTTTATCATGCCTATACCAGTTACAACGACTCGTTTCAATACATCTCCTTAAATCAAACTGTGTAAATTTTAATTATTTACCTAGCTTTTCTATATAATTTACAACGTCTTGAATGCTTATTAATTTCTCTGCTTCGCTATCAGGAATTTCTACTTCAAATTTCTCTTCTAAAGCCATAACTAGCTCTACAACGTCAAGTGAATCAGCGCCTAAATCTTCGATGATTTTAGACTCTAATTTTACTGCTTGTGGATCTACACTTAGTTGCTCTACAACTACGTCTCTTACGTCTTCAAATACTGCCATTTTAAGGTCTCCTTATAAAAAATGTCTGTTATCTTATAATATTTACGCTTTTATTTATTTTAAATTTCAAAACTTGTCTGAAATTTACCTACATATAAAGTCCGCCATTTATTCTAAGCGTCTCACCAGTTACGTAGCTTGCATGATCACTTAGTAAAAACGCTACTACCTCAGCTACTTCACTAGCACTGCCGAAACGTTTTAACGGGATATTATCGCTATAAGTTTTTTTCACCTCATCGCTTAGTCCATGCGTCATATCAGTCTCGATAAAGCCCGGAGTTACGCTATTAAAGCGTATATTTCTGCTTGCACCCTCTTTTGCAAAGCTCTTGCTCATGGCGATTAGTCCGCCCTTACTGGCTGAATAATTCACCTGCCCTGCATTTCCCATCTCACCAACGATAGAAGCGACGTTTACGACTGCTCCAAAGCGCTTTTTGCTCATCACTTTCAAAGCCTCTCTACATCCTATGAAAGCTGAAGTTAAATTTGCATTTATCACATCTGTAAATTCGCTAGTTTTCATGCGAAGTGCTAGTTTGTCGTTTGTAATGCCGGCGTTATTTACAAGATAGCTTAGCTCGCCGTCGCTATCAACTATCAAATTTATACCTTTTATAAACTCATCTTCGTCAGTTGCGTCAAATTTTATTACAGCAGCCTTGCCACCATTTTGCTCGATCTCGGCCTGCAAAGCGTCTGCTATCTCAGGCTTTGAGCGGTAGTTTATCCACACTTTTAAGCCCATATTTGCAAGCGTCTTTGCGATCTGTGCGCCGATACCTCTGCTTGCACCTGTTATTAGCACGTTTTTTCCGCTAAATTTCATAAATTCTCCTTATTTTTCTAATTTTTCAATGATTGTAGCTTATATAAGCTTAACGTCTAAATTTTATTATTTCTTTCCCACTTTATCTTTTTGCCAAAACCAAGAACATTACTCGTAAATTTAAGCTTTTCAAGATTTATGCACCAAATTTTTGGATCCATCGCTTTTGCATAAAAAAATCTTTTGAAATAAATTTCTTTTTCATTTTCTTTAGCCTCTTTCATCTGCCCTTGAAACTGCACACCCTCGATCTTACCAACGATCTTTGTATCAAGAGCGACCGTACCAGCAACAAGCTTTGAGTTTTTTAAAAATTTGATATGTGAGCTATCATCTGAGCTAGCTAGCAAAAGGCTAAAATTTACCTCATCAAAGGCATAAAATGCACTAAAAGCGTAAGGTTGTCCCTCCTCATCAACGACGCAAACGCTAGCGAGATGCATTTTTTTTAGAAATTTAACTATCCGCTCATCCATCTAAATTCCTCTAAAAATATCAAGAATGGCTTGAAATTTAAAAATGACAAAGAGCAATATAGCAATCCAGACCAAAAAGATGATGAGCTCAGTGAGATTAAATTTATCCTTTGCTACTTTTTTAAAAATAAGCATAGTTAAAAATGCTCCCAAAAAGCCGCCAATGAGCGAAAAATAGTGTATCGCATTTACTTTTACAAAGCTTGGCAAAAGCCCTTTAAAAAATAGTGAAAACATCAAAATTGAGAGCAAATTTGCAAGTATCAAGTAGTAGCCAACGACTGGTAAAACTGGGTAGAGCCTAGCAAAGCCAAAGCTTAAAACAGTGATAAGCATCAGCAAAAATATCCTAGTCCCAAAACAACACATCGCCCGTCCTTTTTTGACGCATTTTACAAAATTTTGCTTTATGAAATTAAAATTTTGCCGATTTAGTCTCAAAAGGATTTAAAAATGCAAACAAATTTTTACTCTCAAGGAAGCTACAACAACATGAGCTTTTCGATGAAAACTAGCTCAGGCGATGAGATAAGCTTTTCGATGTATGATAACAAAAGCTTGGAGTTTTCGAGCCAGAAAAATGGCAGTTCAAGCCAAAAAAGTCTAACTCTAACCCACGAATACGGCTATGAGTTTTTATATAGAGGAAACGGCATAGACGAGCAGGACATGAAAGAGATCGAAGAGGCGATGAAGCAAATTCGCCCACAAGTAAATGAATTTATGAAAAATATCAAAGAGGGCGACAAGATCGCTGGCAGCAGCCAAAGCATAAGTGATCTTTCAAACAAGATCAAGCAGATGCTACCTGACGCAAAAGATCTAAATCATAAAAATTTTATAAATGACAATATGCTAAAGATGTTTGACGAACTTCTAGCTCAAAATAATGCGAACAAAAATCTACTAAGTGCTACAAAAAGGCTATTTGATACATTACTTGATGAGAGTAACAAAGTATCTTACTATGCTTAAATTTAGAGCTTTTTGGCTCTAAATTTTTATGAGTGCTTCTCTTTGATAAAAGAGGTGCGACAAGACTATCACAAAATAAAGCTGAAAAAATAGTCCCACAAGCGGCACAAGCGAGATGAGATAAAACAAAAGTGTAAAAAATATAAATTTAACCCCACCACCTTCAAGCAGTGCTAACTCAAATTTATCACTATCAAGCGTGTTTGAGCCAATGTCTATCAGTAAAAGTTTATAGTAAATGTAAAAAAATGGTACGTTTATGATAAATAAATTTAAGACTGGTACAAACAAAAGCGGCAGACAAATGAGTAAGATCCCAAGAAATTTCATGATCTCAACCATCGTCACTTTTAGCACTCTAGCCGTGCTAGCCTCGCTTTTAAGCACGTAGTTGTAGTGCCTTTTGTTTATCTCTTTGGCCACAACTGGAGTTAAAAAGCCAGCTACGACTAGAGCGATTATTATGCTAATAATTATCGTTAAAAAGGTGCTCAAAATATAAAAAAGTATGCTAACTATCCATTTTGTGGCGCTAAAGCTTAAAATTTTAATAGCGATAAAAGAGAGCACCGAGTTTGGCTCTAAAAAGGCAAAATTTTCATTTTTGGCGCTATCACTTAAAAGATCAAATATCTCACTGCCGCCCCAGATCGTAAGCCACGCAAGACTAAAAATGCTAAGACAAAGTGGCAAGATGGATAGCGCTATAAATTTGGCTGTAAAAAAATCTTTAAAGCCAAGGCGAAGAAGGTTTATCATTTCACCTTTTTATATTCATGCTCAAGTGCGGCGTAAATTTCATCGATCCTGCTAACGCCATTTAACAAAATTTCACTCATCACTTCATTATCTTCGCGTCCGTTCCAATTTTTCTTATAGCTGCCTTCTTTGTAGCCATTATTTTGACGGAAGCGATTTAGCACGTTTTTAGCGATGTAGCACTCATAAAGTGAGTATAAATTTACGCCACATTTTAAAGACATAGAGAAGTAAATTTTTAAAATATCAAATATATCGTAGTCAAACCCACTACACTCATGTATGAGCATTTCAACATCATTCATTATCTCATAAATACTCTCGTCTTCAATCCTTAAGGGCTCTTTGCAAAACTCACTAAAACCGCTTGATTGGCAAATATCATCGGCTAAAGTTTCTATATCTCCAAGCTGTTTTGATTTATAAATTTGCAAAGCTAGACTCATTATAAAGTGCCAAATATCAACAACTTCTATGCGTAAATTTTGCTCATCAGTCTTAGCATCGATGCTCTTCCAGTGTTTCCATGCAAAGCTATCGATTAGCTCAGCGCACTCCATATATATGCAGCGCCTCCAGCTGATTAATTTATTTTTATTAGTATAACCATTTTCCCAGCCAAGCCCATTCGTCTCATCATTTAGGCTTTGCTGCATCTTTAACATCTCTAAAATAATCGTTCTTTCATTCATTTTAGGCCTTTTAAAATTTTAAAGGATTATAACAAAAAATTATTAAATGCCACGAGGTAAGCTTGACTTAAATCATTTTATGTATAAAATTTAGGAGCTAAAATAGGCAAAAATTTCAAAGGAGAAAAAATGAGAGAAAAAGATCTAGTGGTTTGCAATGTTTGCGGACTAAAAAGCAGTGATGATACAAATGCAGTTTTTATCCACGCTCATAAAAATGGTGAAGAAGTTGATATCTGCACCAGTTGTGTTCCAAGCGTGATCCATGGCTCAGGCATGGTCGTAAAATCAAACGAAGAGATAAAGGCTGAAATTTAAACTTTAGCTATCATTTGAGGATCTTGTCTTACAAGGTCTTCAAATTCTTCTGCACTCATAGGACGAGATAAGAAAAGTCCTTGAACTTCGTTACAATCAAGCTCTTTTAAGAAATTAATATCTTCTTCTTTTTCTACGCCTTTTGCGCCAACTTTTATCTTCATTGCCTTTGCTAAATCAATAATTGCAGATACGATTTGTGCATCTATTTTGCTATTTGATGCTTGAGCAACAAATTCACTTGCTATTTTTATACGCTTAATACCGTATTTTCTAATATAAATAAATGAAGTATATCCAGAGCCAAAATTATCTATGCAAACATCTATATTATTTTCTTTAAGAATAGAAAAAATTTTATCAAGCGTCTTAGTATTATTTGTCCATATTTCTTCGCCAAATTCTATTTCAAAAAGCTCTGGATTTATATGGTGCGAGCGTAAGCTAGAAATAAAATCTAAAACAAATTTTTCTGATTTACTTTGAATCTGTGCAACATTTATACTTATTTTTGGTATCAAGAGTTTTTCTTTTTGCAATCTATCTACATACTCTATGGTCTTTGAAACTAAAAGTGAGTAAATATCATTTAAAATATCGCTATTTACATTGACCTCTTTCATAAATTTGCTCGCTTCCATCAAGCCAAATTTTTCTGATTTCCAATATAAAAAAACCTCTGCGTAGATCATTTTTTCAATTTTTAGATCAAATATTGGTTGAAAATATACATGAAGGTCTTCTTGCAAATTAGCTTTTTTAAGCGCGATCTCGATACTTGAGCTTAGGTGCATTTCATTGCTAATTTTATCGCTATAAACCATAGGATTTAAAGCTGGATTTTTTTTGGCATAATACATTGCCATATCTGCGTTTTTTATAATATTTCTTGGATTTGCCGTGCTATCTTTTGTTGCTACATCTATGCCTATTATGCACTTAAGCCCAAAGTGATATCTATCTATTTGAATTGGTTTTTCAATAGCATCTTTTAAGGCGATACCAAGATTTAAGCGTTTTGTATGACTATTTATCTCCATTTTTGCTAGTACGATAAATTCGTCCGCACTAATCCTTGCTATGGCCTCTTGTCTATTGCAAACTTCAAGTATCCTTTTTGCAACTAATTTTAAAATTCTATCGCCTATTTCGTGCCCATAAGATGTATTTATGCTTTTAAAACGGCTTAAATTTATATAATAAACCGCGATTTCCTCATCTTCAGAGATGCTTTTGCACATTCTTTCAAGCTCATTTACTATAAAATTTCTATTGCCAAGGTCTGTTAGATAGTCCTTCTCAGACATATCTTGAAGTCTTAAATTTGCGAGCATAAGTTCATTGGTTCGCTCATGCATCGACTTTTCCATCTCTCTATGAAGATTTCTTTCATAATCTAATATTTTTCTACTTGCAATAGAGCTTTTAACGTAGTAATTAACAATAGCATTTACAACCAAGATAAATAACGAGATAAGTGCACTAAAAGATGTCAGATCTTCTTGTAATAGCAATGGTAAAACTATTATTATTGGTAGCCATTTTGATCCTATTGAGATATCTTTATCGGTATTTGTAACATATTCATTTTTAGCTTTTAAATAAAAAGCTCCTATCATCAAAAAAAAGAAAGGAACGATATATAAAAAATCTATTTTATGGCCAAAATTTACATTTGAGATCTGACTATAAAAAATAAATAAATTTAGCATCGTAAATAAAATACTAGCTGATATGAGGTAAAAGCCACTAATTTTTATATGAAGCAAGCTGCTTGTAAAAATCTCACTTAAAGTAATAAAAAGTATAAGAAAATTTATGGCTACAATAGAGAGAAAAACGATATTTGATCTATTATTTATCATCGATAAGATATCTACTTCATCAAAAATACCATATATTAAAATTACTATTAAAAAAAAGACACTTATGCTATCCATAATAATGGCTAGCTTTTCTTGACTGGCTGCAAATTTTGAATACAAAAATATACTAACACCAGTTAAAATAGATATCATTGGCAACATAAAAAACACATCAAGATACGCGTAAGAACTATGAGCCCGCAATAGTACATCTTGATTTAACACCATTAATGCATCGCAAATAGACCATAAAAAAACACCAAAACATATTGCAAGCCAATGCGTTATTTTGGTTTTTACTTTATCCATTGAAGTATAAATGCCAAAAGTTATCACAAAGAAACCAAGCAAAATAGATATTTTTCCAATTAGATTATAATCTAGCAAAGATGCTAATAGTGCAAATACGAATAGCGCTACAACTGCAACTAAGATCCATTTTCGCATGCCAGTTATAGATGATTTTGATATTAAAAAAATAGTGTCCCTCTCCTAAGAAATAGTCCAAATTATACAAAAATTGACTTTGCTTTTGGTTATAATTTCCCAAAAATTTTAAAATTCACAAAGGTATCTTATGAAGTGCAATATCGTCATAAATGGACAAAATTTAATAGATTATAAATCTTTTATCTTATTTTTCTCAAAGACAGCAAGAAAGCAGTATTTTATAAACACTTTTATGATATTTACTGAAGCCATCATAGCTGGTTTTGTTGCTGATATGCTATTAAAAAGTAAAATTTTTACTGTTATCGGAGCTATTTTTGCTATATTTTGGATCATTTTTTATCCTATTTTTTTAAAAAGAAGTCGCATAGCTGCATTAAAGAGAATTGAAATTTCAGATGTTCAAAAGCAAATGAATTTTGAAGTAAATGAGAAATTTCTGGCTTACTATGAAAACGAACCCAAAGAAAATGAAAAATTTGGACTAAATGAAGTTAGTGAAATTTATGAGCTAAAAAATATCTTTATCATTTTTTTAGAAGAAAAAATTCATCTAATAATCCCAAAAGATGAAGCTAGCTCAAAAATGATAAATGAGCTGGCTAAACTTTGCGATAAAGATATTTTAAAATTTGAAAATTTTAGTGCAAATAGTGTGCTTAAATAGCGCTTATTATAAGCTTTTCAAAATCCTCTGCACTCATTGGCTTACCCCAAAGATACCCTTGCACCTCATCACATCCAAGCTCTCTTAAAATTTCAAGCTGGGTTTCATCTTCGACGCCTTCAGCAATAGTCTTTAGCTCCACATTTTTAGCTAAAGCTATAACGCTTTTTACCACGTCTTTATCTATATCATTTTTAGCAATATTATCTATCAGCTCTTTAGCGATCTTTAGGCGGCTCATAGGATATTTTTTGATGTAATTCATCGATGAAAAACCGGTACCAAAATCATCTATGGATATGCAAATTCCTCTATTTGAAAGCTCAGATAACGCACTTTGCATCATCTCTTCGGCATTAACGAGGCTAGCCTCAGTGATCTCAACATCTACACAAGATGGATCAATGCCGTATCTATCTATATAGCTTAAAAATTTAGATGCAAAATTTATATTATCAATCTGTTTTGGTGAGATATTTATGCCTATTTTTAGGTTTGTATTATATTTCTCATTCCAAAAGGCCATTTGTTTTATAGCATTTTTTGCCACCCATTTTCCTATCGCACTGATAATCGAGCTTTGTTCGGCTATTGGGATAAATTTTGATTGATCTACCGGACCTTTTATAGGAGAGTTCCACCTAACAAGAGCCTCTGCTCCTACTATTTTTTTACCTTCTATTAGATACTGGGGCTGAAATTTTAGCTCAAATTCTTCATCAAAGCTTATGCTATTTAGCAATATTTCTATATAGTTTCTATCCTGAATCATGCTTTTTATATCACTATAAAAAACATACTTTTCAGATGCATCTTTCTTTGCTGCTTCTAGTGCTGCTTCTGATTGCATGATAAAATCATCAGCCAAAATTTCACTAGTTTGTGTCGAGCTAATCCCTATTTTCGCATCAAGTACAATTTTATAATCATCTATAACGATTGGCTCTGAAATAGCTTTTAGTAGATAGTGCAAAAATTCTCTGCAATGTACATTTTCGTTTTGCTTGATAACAACGATAAAGTCATCTCCGCCAGACCTTGCAAATAAGGAATCGTTTGGTGGCAATATTGACTCAATGTTTAAAGCAAACTTTGCTATTACATCATCGCCGATATAGTGCCCGTACGAGTCATTTATCGCTTTAAAATGGTTTATGTCAATACTATAAATATCTATCTTTTCACCAAGCGCCTTTGACTTTATCATTTCTTCAAGCCTTGCGATAAAATACTGGCGATTTAGAGCATTCGTTAGATAATCATATTTACTGATCCTTTGTAGGTGCCTATTTGTCTCTTCAAGCTCTTTTACTTTACTTTCTATCTGATTATTTAATACTTTTTTGATATGTATTTCACGTTTAATTAAAATATCCATCTTTCTAACATTAGAAAATGTATAAGATAATGCCCTGTATGCAAGCAAAGTAACTAAAATAGAAAATAACCATGTCAAATTTATCTTCCAAGAGTACAAGATCATAATTGTCAAAAATGCGGCAAAAACAAATAGCTTTTGTATTAAAATTTTATCAAAATCATTTCTAAGTGCCCTAAATTTTAGATTTGCCTCGCCCTCTCTTAAATGAAGTGTGGCAACAAACAACATAAAAAATGCACTCTTGAATACAATGTCATATCCAAAAAAGGATATTTCATCTATCCAAAAATCCATTGTAGTGGTAAAAATATCATAAACACTTATTGCAATAAGTGCTATCAAGCATAAAAATATAGACAGTCTTCTTATTGAAAATTTAAGTGAAAAAAACGCAATAAATGAAGTACAAAACATAAATAAATCTATGGCGATATAACTTAGATTAAAAAAATCTTTTTGGCTTAAAACTTGAGTTAAACTTCTATCAAAAATCATAAACCACATAAAGCTAAAATATATCGCAGAAATAGAGACCGAGTCCACAAATACTTGCATTAAAAATAAATTTTTCAAATTTTTAATCAAAATATAAAAAGCAGAAAATGCAAACATAAAATATGAGACTACGTATGAGATTTGTATAAAATTGACTTTAGAAAGAAATCGTTTAAGAAAATCAACCTTATCATATAGCATCCACATAGTGTCTGATGCTACCCAGCAAGTAAGGCCTAGTAATATATATATCCAATATGTTTTTAAATTTTTTGTCTCTTTTAGCTTTAAAAAGATAAATAATGTGATCATAAAATCAAATAGAGCAGTAATTATGTCTTCATAAAAACCACTAGCAATAAAATAACTAACAACATATACACAAAAAAGTATCAACATAAATAAAAAAGATACTTGATTTTCATTGCTTATCTTACTTATCATGTTCTGTCTTTATCTATCTTTCTCTGCCTTTTTAGCTAAACTTTGCCATCTTTGCCACTCGCCACTATCATCGACATCATTGCCGATAGCTTCGTATCTAGCGTAAAAATGCTCAACAAATTTCTTGCACTCTTCATCTTTTGGCAGATAGCTCTGCTCATCTTTTTGACAAAATTTCTCTAAAAATGTGCTCGCATCATCTTTTTTAGCGTATGTTTGCGCTAGATCGAAGTAGTTTTGCAGGCAAATTTCTTTAAATTTAGCATAAGCTTGCTCGCTCATATCCACACTTAGTTTGCCGTCAAATTCAAGCACTCCAGCTCTAAAAAGCAGACTAAGATGTATGAGCCCCTCGCAGTAGTAAGCCCTAACTTCATCAACCTTTCGCCAAGCGATAAGCCCTACGGCACGTGCAATAAGTTCATGAAAAACCGCCATTTTATACTCAGTTTCTTCATGCAAGAAGAAATTTACTAACCCACCAGTCGTTGCCTTGTACTCTTCTATAAATTTAAAGACGCCGCTTTTATTCATACTCATCTCAGTATCAAGTCCGATAAAGAGGATATGCCCAAACTCATGGCCAATGGTTGATATTTCATAAACTTTTTTCCAAATTTTTGGCTTTAAAAATAAAATTTCCCTACCAAAATCCAAAAATTCCTTGCTAAAAATTTCCGCCCCAAGCTTCATAAAAGGCTTTGCTTTTGCGCCCTCGTAGACGTGATTTACAAAAGCAAAAATTTTCTTACCGCATTTTGCGCTCACACTCTCATCATTTGGCACGACTTGAGCGCTAAAAAGTCCATTTAACTCCGCTCCATAATAGATCATCGGCACGCTTATATAAAGCTGCGTCCTAGCGATATTTTCGCTAACTGCCTTGTTTGTCTCGGCATTATCAAACTTGATCTTTTCGCAAACACTCTTATAAGTTTTTGCCACTTTTTCTTTAAATTTAAGCTCATCAATGCCCTCGCTATCAACCAGCCTAATGTCCCACTCTAGCGCAACTGCGTGCGTGTAGGCATCCTCGTAGTACTCTAGAGGATGGCCTGGCTGAAGTGCGCCTTTTACATCCATCCACGCTATCTCAGCCTCTTGCCAAGCGTTTATCACCTTTGTATTATCTTCTTCGCAAAAGGCATTTTGTAGCTTTTCAAGGTATTTTATGTAAGATTTTTGCTCGTCGTTTTTGGCTAAATTTCTTAAAATTTCAAGATTTTTAACAAAAACACTTTTAAGCTCTCTAACCTCATCTTTAAAAGCAAGTGCGTAAGGCAAAAAGCTAAATTTATCACCTTCTTTTACTACCGCGCCATACGTTCTATCAGCCCTTACGCCGTTAGCGTCACACTGAAACAAGCCGTTTTTAGTAATAAACTCATTTGCCTGGCTTAGATCTTTAAATTTAGCCTCAAACTCTTTGTTTGTAGTGTCGATAATACGATCCTGCCATGAAATTTGCCACGCATTTAGACTAAGTCCAAGCTCGTGCATAGCCTGCACAAAGGCTTGGTTAAATGGATCTAAAATTTTCTCTTCTTTGGCCTTTTCTAAAAGCTTGGCGTGCAGATTTTCATATAAATTTCTAACGTAGCCATAGATCAAATTTAGCACTCGTTTTTGATCGTCTTCGCCTAAATTTAGCTTTTTTAGCTCATTTTGAAGCGGATCTACTTTAAGATCTACTATCCTTCTTGCAAGAGCTAGTTTTTGGCTTGGTGTACCAGCAAGGCCACAAATTTTAACAGCTTCGTTTATGATATCATCGTCTAAATTTTTATAAATAGCATTTAACTTCTTTTTTTGCTCTTTTGCAAGTTCGTTTAATCTTTTAAAATCGTTCATATTTTATCCCCTGAAGTTGCAAGATTTTAGCATAAAGCCATTAAAATTTGCTACAATCAACCAAAAATTTTAACATCTAAAAGGCAGAAAATGGATATTTTAAAAGATTTTGGTGAGCCACGCATAAAACAAGTCATGCTACCAAAAGATACAAACTCAGCTGGCAATATCTTTGGTGGCTGGATAATGAGTCAGATCGACCTTGCAGGTGCACAAGCTGCAAGAGAAATTTCTCCCGAACGCGTTGTGACAATTTCTATGAAAGAGATCATTTTCAAGCAACCAGTCTTTGTTGGCGATGTGCTAAGCTGCTACGCTAAAATCATCTCTGTCGGTAAAACCTCAATAACAACGCAAATAGAAGTAACCGCCCTTAGGCTAAATCCAGGCGGTTTTAGAGAGACTATACATGTCACAAGCGCTATCGCAACTTACGTAAGCGTGACGAAAGATGGACTTAAAAAGCCAATCGATGAGAAGCTAAAACAACTTCATGGATTTTAAAAATTTGGTTGCGATTTATGCAACCAATTTAAAAAATTAATACTACTTTTAAAAATTATTGAAATTCTTAAACTAAAAGCAATATTTTTCAACTTCTTTAAATGCTTTGTAAAGTAAAATCAGGCTCTATACATTTTTTGGGAGAAAAATGAAAAAATCACGTCTAGGTCTTTTGCAAACACAAATCACAAAGATCCTAACTCAAAATGAGCTTGATAAATTTGAGTACAAAGAGCTACCAAAAACAAGCATAATCTACACCGAAGAGATCAAGATTATCATCTTAAAAAGTGGCTGTGCAAAGCTCTCATTTTTTGAAGATGGAGAGGAATTTATCCTTTATCATTTAGAAGCGAGCAACATCGCCGTGCTCGATGATAATTGCGCTTTTGAAGTGCTTGAAGATGCTGAAATTTATGCTATAAATTTAAACAAAATAGGTGAAATTTTATCAAATTCAAATGTCGCAGATGAGATTTTAAAAGCTGTGTTAAATGCAGTGATCGTGCAACGCCAGATCATAAAATCCATACTTTTTGAAGATGCAAAAGGCAGGATTGCAAATTTTTTGATCGAGCTTGCAAAGGAGCAGGATCTAAAGCAAAATGGATATCACTACATATTTTTGCCATTTTCTCTAAAGGTACTCTCAAGCTTTGTGGGGCTCAAACGCCAAAGCGCTTCAACTGCATTTAATGAGCTTATAAAAGACGACATCATAAGAAAGATCACACCACACGAGTTTTTAATAATTGATTATGAAAAACTTGAAAGTTACACAAACTAAAAATCAAAAATTTTTATAATGGCTAGCAAAGAGTAGCCTTAGAGGATTAGTCTTTGCCAAAAAGCAAAGACTAAAAATTTTTAAGCTTTTTTCTTCATGTCAAATTTATTAGCCATAAAGCCAACTAAACCAACAAAGAAAAGTCCGCCGCAGATATTACCAAGTGTAACCGGAACTAAGTTTTTACCGATGAAATTTCCCCAGTTTAAAACTTCTAGTTTTTCAGCCGTAATGCCATGTCCTAGAGCTGCAGCTGCAGCAGCGATATCTCCGCCGTTTGCTGCTATATAGTGAGCTTTTGAGATAATGGCTTCAGTGATTATAAACATATTTGCCACGCAGTGCTCCATAGAGCAAGCCACAAATGCGCCGATCATCCACATAATGGCAAAGAATTTACCAGATAGATTGCTCTCACTTGTCGCAGTCCAAATAGACATACAAACAAAGACGTTACAAAAAATTCCACGGATAAATAGCTCATGAAATGGTGCTGTGATCTTGCCAATGCCAGCTGGTATAAAGTGCTGCAAGATGTAGCCATCATACTTTAGTGGCAAGCCTGAGTAGTAGTACATATAAGCTATCAATGCGCCGCCAACGAAGTTAAATATCCAAACGATAGCCCAGTATCCGATAGTCTTACCTAGTTTTAGCTTTCCTTCATATGCACTAACACCACTTAAAACTGAGCTTGTAAAAAGATGTCCGCCATAAAAGACAACCATCATAAGACCACAGCTAAATGTGATACCGCCGATAAAATTTGAAAGGCCAATAGACTGGTTTTCAGCCATACCAACTGTCGAGTGAGCCCAGAAAATATCACCCATAGCAATAGCAGCTCCAGCCATGATAGCAAGGAAGATAATACTAGTAAGTGGCATATGAGCCTTATGCTCCATAGAGCTTGAGACCGCTTGAGCGGTTTCTGCCGGATTTAACATCACATTCTCCTTTTTATTTTCAATCTCGCACATGAGCCAAGCTCATCTTTGCGACCAAAGTTTAACACTTTGCAAAATCACTAAAGTCAAATCAATGCTTGCGGTTAAAAGTAAATTTTGCCTTTAGCAACTAAAAAGACTAAATTTAGCTATTTGCTAAATTTAACCGACTAAATTTTTATCAATCTCTACAATTCTTAAAAAAGCTTTTCTGGCACTTTTTTTAGCCTGCTCACTTAGTCCTTCTTCAAAATTTAAGACATTTTCGAGCAAGACACTAATGCCAAGAAAAAGCGTCTTTGGGCAAATTTTTCGCAAATAGCTTAAAAGCACTGGCGTTGGGAGATTGTGAGTCGAGTAGATATAGTCTCTATCGTCACTTAGGTCGAAAAACTCTATCTTATCCTCATCAAAACCGCTCATCGCATCGACTACTATCAAAATATCAGGCGCAAATTCTCTAATAGCTGAGAATTCATTCTCAGGCACATCTTGCCCAAAAAAGACCTTCCACTCTTTTAGCTCAGCTTCTACGATGCGGCCTACTTCATTACCCACATCATCATCGCCACGCATAGGATTACCGATGCAAAGGATGGCCTTTTTCATCAAAAGTCCTTCCTAAGCACGATATATCCCTCTTTTAAATTTGCCAAAATTTCTTTAAGCTTACACTCACAAAGCTGCGGCAAGAGTTTAGCGATATGCTCGGCAAAAATTTCAACTTCAAAATATTTGCTTAAATTTCCGATCTTAAATTTAACGTATTCGCCTGAGTTTTTGATCATCTCGTCAAATTCCTCATCGCTTAGCTCTAAAATTTTCTCGCTAAAATCAATTGTGCCAACGCCATGTCCCACGCAAGTTGAGAAAATTTTTATCTCCTTTAGCTCGCGTGGTAACTTGTCGTTGTCGTCCATATGCCTTTTTGTAAGCTTATAAACTTGTATCATCTCTTACTCCAAACCTCGCTATCAACGTCTATCGCAAAGCTTTTATCAGCTTTTGCATATTTTAGATAGACATCATTATGCAAAAGCCCCATGCACTCAGCATATCTAGGATCTTCCTCTTTTTTGATAGCTGTAAGCACAGCCTCTCTTGAAATGCTTGGGTCATGGACATCTTTTGAACATTTGATAGCATTCATATATTTTTCAAAAAGGATTCTACCAAAGATATAGCTCATTAGCCTTCTGCTTTCAGCTTGCAAGTCACGCTCGAACAAGATATCGCCTATGACCGACTTCTCAACTGAAGGTGGCAATGTGTTATCTTCCTCATAGCTTTTTTTATGAAGTTTTTGATCGATGATACCAAGAGCCATGCCAAGGCCGTAAATAATGCTTGCTGGGTGTGGAGGACAGCCTGGGATATAGACATCGACTGGGATTATCTTATCGATGCCGCCCCAAACGCTATAAGCGTCGTGGAAAATTCCGCCACTGCTTCCGCACGCACCAAGAGCAACTACGATCTTAGGATCTGGAGTCGCTTCATAAGCACGAAGAAGCGGATAATACATCTGTCTTGTTACAGGACCAGTACAAAGCAAAATATCAGCGTGTCTTGGGTTTGCTACAAGTTTAAAACCAAAACGCTCAGGATCCCACATCGGTGTAATAGCTGCAAAAATTTCTATCTCACAGCCGTTACAGCTTCCGCAGTCGATCCTATAAACGCTAAAGCTTCTTTTGATATTTTTTAGATGCTCTAGCTTTGCAGTTAGATCATTTGCTGTTTTTATGTCCTCTGGGACTTGATATAGACTCATTTTATAGCCTCCTCAATGCCTTTTGTTAGCCTCTCAGCAGATTGATTTTTCTTGCACTCTGGGCAGATGTAAAGGTAGTCTTTTGCCTCTTCGAGTCTGCCTGGGAGTAAATTTGCTGTGCCAAGCTTTTCAAGGGTGAAATTTATAAGCCTTTTTGGTGTAAATGGCTTGCCGCAGCATTTACAAGTTTGCATCTCAAGCTCGCCTCTTTGTATAAGAGCGCTCTTGTCAAATTTAACCGCAAGCTCAAAGCTATCACTAAGTCTTACAGCTCCAGTTGGGCAAACCTCATCGCAGCGTCCGCAAAATATGCAGCGTCCGCAGTCAAATTCCCAAACAAGCTTTGTTTGCTCCTCGTTCATCTTAAGCTCTATCGCGTTACTAGGACAAGCGATACCGCAAGCTGCACAACCTATGCAAAGATCGTATGTATAGTTTGGCTGACCACGGAAATTTTCAGGAACAATATATGGCTCAAATGGATAGGCGTATGTCGCTTTTCCATATTTTTCTGTGATGTCAAATAACTTCATCATCTTAAATCCTTCTTACTAACCCCGCCATCTTGACAGAATTTTTTAAGGTCTTTCTCTGTTAAAATTTTACTTTTTTTAGTCCTTACATCAACCAAAGTAACACGCTCTGTACATGAGTAGCAAGGGTCAAGTGAGCAAACGATAAGCGCAGCGTCACTTATGTTATTCCCTCTAAATTGATACCTTAGACTTGGCCAGTTGTTGTATGTTGCTGCCCTGCATCTCCAGCGATATACTTTTTGAGCGCTACCTTGCATGATCCAGTGAACGTTCTCGCCACGTGGTGCTTCATCATGACCAAGTGCAAAATTTTCAGGTTTGATCATAGTCACAGGATCGATCATGATCGGAGTTTGAGGCATTAGCTCAAAGCATTGGCGGATGATGTGGATAGAGCTTTTTAGTTCTTTATATCTAACCATCTCACGAGCAAAAACGTCGCAACCATGCTCAACTGCTACTTCAAATTCTATCTGTTTAAAAAAGTCGTATGGGTGATCGTAGCGGTTATCACGTTTAAAGCCAGAGCCTCTCATATTTGGACCAACTGGGCTAAAGTCACGTGCTATTTGGCGATCTAGGATTCCCACACCTTTCCAGCGTCCGATTTGGCGTTTATCCTCCATAACTGCGTCCCAAATTTCTGAAATTTGAACGTCAAGTTTATTTATGATCTCGATACCTTTTTTGATCTCTTGATTTGTCATATCACGTCTTAAGCCGCCCATAACGACGTTACCGTATGTTTTACGTCCGCCAGTTACAAGCTGAGCTAGCTCCATAGAGTACTCACGAACCCTAAAGATGTGCATAAACGCATTATAGTTACCAGTGACCTCACAAGCTAGACCGATATTTAAAAGGTGGCTGTGAAGACGCTCGATCTCAAGACAGATGACGCGTATAGCTTGAGCTCTTAGTGGAATTTCAAGCTTGATAGCTTTTTCTGCTGCTTCGATACAAGCGATAGCGTGAGCATAACCACAAATTCCACAAACACGCTCTGCAAGATAGCCCATTTGATCATAGTTCATTCTGTTTTCAGCTAGCTTTTCCATACCGCGGTGTTGATAAAAGAGGCGGTAGTCAGCGTCTATAATCTCGTCGCCGTCACAGAAAAGTCTAAAGTGACCTGGCTCATCTGAAGTAATATGTAGTGGTCCAAGTGGCACATCAACTACTGCATCACCTGTTGGAAACAAAAACTCAGAATCAGGCTCATCTCTGTGATCAACCGGATCAGGGCGGTAGCGATAATCCATCGCATCTTTTCTAAGTGGATGAAGTCCGTCTGGCCAGTCATCACTTAAAACTAGACGCCTTTTATCAGGCAAACCTTCGGCTACCAAACCAAACATATCATAAGCTTCTCTTTCGTACCAAACACAAGCTGGCACTAGCGGGGTAACTGATGGGAATGTCGGATCGCTTCCTGGGATAAGCGTTTTAACAGTAATAAAGCACTTATCCTCAGCCGCAAAGTCGTCCGCTTCTGTCATCTTGCTACCTTCCATTGAAAGAGCATAATAAAGAGCAAAGCTGCCATTTATCTGGCGCTCGTCATTTGGTATCATCGTGCTTATGAAGCCGCCAATATCATAATAAAGCGTTTTAACAGCTAGTGGAAGATCGTTTCTATCAACCAAAACTGTGATCTGATCGTCTGCTTGACGAGTTACTTCTAAAATTTTTACCTTGGTTTTTAGGATTTCAACAAATTTATCGCCTCTCATTTTAAAGCTCCCATCATTATATTAACACCGTTATCTACTAGCGTATAAAAGCTATCTACGTGCCATACGCCAAAGATTATGATAAGGGCACAAAGTGCTATAAGAGGTAAATTCTCTAACAAACTCATCTCTTTATTATGAACAACCACACCTTTTGGCTCACCAAAGCTTGCCATGTTAAAGTGTGCAAAGTCAGCTATGAAAATAACTGCAAGTGCAATAGCAAATAGCGCAACTGCGATGTATTGACCGCTTGTGATAGCTCCTACAAAGACGTTATATTCACTAACAAATATAGCAAATGCTGGAACACCAACTAGTGAGCAAACAGCCGCGCCAAACATTATAGTGGTGATCGGCGCGATCTTAACCATGCCGCCCATCTTACTCATATCTTTGTGGCCATAAATTCTTGCTATGTTGCCTGTTGAGCAAAATGCCAAAGCTTTAGTAAAGCTGTGAGCTAAGCAGTGAAATATCGCTGCAAATAGACCAAATTTACCGCCAACACCAAGTGCAAATGCGATAACACCCATGTGAACGATTGAGTGGTATGCAAACATTCTTTTTACGTTGTGTTGTCTGATTAGGAAAAATCCTGCTACAAAAAGAGTGATAGTTCCTGAAACGATCATTATGCCCTCAACAAAGCTAAATCCAACTGCTTGAGCTGTGATAGCGTAGTATCTTAAAAGTGCTAGCATCGCACATTTTAAAAGTACACCTGAAAGCAAAGCTGAAATAGGTGCTGGACCTTCAGCGTGAACGTCTGGTAGCCAAGTGTGAGTTGGAGCAAGACCAGCTTTTGTACCAAAACCAATTAGAGCAAATACAAAGATAAGTTTTGCTGCATCTGGGTTTAAATTTTTAGCATTTGCCATTATGCTTGAAAATAGCATAGAAGCTTCGCCATCTCCTAGAGTGCTAAATGTGGCTGAATATAAAAGAACAGTCGCATAAAGTGCAAATGCTAGACCGATTGAGCAAAGAACAATGTATTTGTAACCACTCTCTGTTGATTTTTGATCTTTGTGGATAGCGACCAAAAATACTGAAGCAAGAGTTGTTGCCTCGATAGCTGCCCACATAAACGCAACGTTGTTGCAAATAACGCTTAAAGTCATTGTAAAGATAAATACATGGCTTAATGCATAATATTTTTTAAGATCGCTTAAGTGGATGTGTCCATCTTCAAGCTCCCATCTCATGTAGTGGATAGAGTAGAAATTTACTATAAATCCAGTTACAGCGATAAGCACCAAGAAAACACAGCCTAAGCTATCTAAAAACAAAAATTTATCAAAACTATAAAAAGTTCCGCTACTTAAGACTTTAAGAACATTGTTAAGTAAAGCCACCGATGTCGCAGCAGAAAACAAAACGTGAAGTCCGCTTAATACCGCATAATTTTTAGGACTCAAAAACAAGACCAAAGCACCAAGGAGCGGTAAGATAAGTATTAAAGCTAAACTATCCATCTCTAACCCCTTAAATTTGAAGCTTTAGAAGTATCTAAGCTATCATAAGCTTTATAAAATCTAATCGCTAGAATGCTCATGATGATAACGGCAAATATCGCATCTGTTAAAATTCCAAGCTCAACTAACTCATGTGAGTTATAAGCCATTAGAGCAAGGCTTAGGTGGATACCGTTTTCAAATAAGCAGTAAGCTAGAATTTGTTTTATAAATGAGTTTCTTAGCATGAAGCCAAAAATTCCCATCATAAAGACCGTTCCAGCTGCGATTAGCATGATCTCTTCTTTGATAAGAGAAAATTTTAAAAATATAGGGTGGATACTCATTGAAAGAGCTAGAGAAAATCCCATAGCAATAACAGGACTTACAAAAAATCCACCAACTGGCTCATCTTCGCTAACTACGCCAAGTTTTTTGATAAGCCAGAATAAAATTCCTGGCACAAGTAAAACTTTGGTAAAAAAGGCAACGATCGCCCAAGTTTTGAGCTGCTCGGCGTTAAATTTCTCAGATAGCAAGAAAAATATGCTAACTAAAAGTAGTGTCTCAATCGCATAAGCGATGATTGAGAGTTTCAAGCTTCTAAGACCAAAAACCGCAAGCGAAGTTACGATCATGCAAATGGCTAAAATATCAAGTGTTTGCATCTCACACTCCTACTACATAAAGTGTTAGTGCAACAAACGAGATAGCAAGTGCACCAAGCGCATTTTTGCGTAAAGATGAAGTCATTTTAAAGCGTGGTCCAAAGTTGTCTATAAAGACAGCTGCTACGTAAAATACTCCAGTTTTTATCACAAAAATGATAATAGCTAAGAAAGGATTGCTAAAATTCCATGGCTCAAATATAGTTAGGAAAAGTCCGATCATAGCAAACTGTTTTAATATAAGTGATGCTTGAACTAAACCAAGGTCGCTACCTGCGTACTCGCCAAGCAAGCCTTCTTGAAGCTCTTGCTCAGCTTCAGCTACGTCAAATGGTTTTCTGCCAGTCTCAACATACATACACCATAAAAATGCGATAGAAGCTACGGCAAAACTTGGGATTTGATATCCGATAACGCCAGTTTTTACCATCTCTTGGATCTCAATTAAATTTGATGTTTTAGCTGCAAGCATTACTACGATTAAGCACATGATCATAACTGGCTCAACATATACGCCTAGCATTTGCTCTCTGCCGCCACCTGTTGCTGCAAATGGGTTGCCGCTATCCATTGAAGCTGCACCAAATACAAATCTAAGCAATGCGCCAAGATAAAGGATCACAAATATATCTGAATACGCTCCAAAAACAGTATCTTTGCTGTATGTTATAGGTATAGCAGCTAGTACTGCAGCTGAAGTTGCAAAAAGGAAAAATGGAGCCCATCTAAATACCCAGTGAGAGCACTCAGGCACAGTTCTTCCTCTTCTAAAGAGTTTTATAATGTCGCGATATGTTTGAAAGAAATCGCTACCTTGTTTTGATTGAAGTCTAGCCCTTAGTTTTCTTGCCATACCATCAAACAAAGGAGCTACCAAAACGATAACGACTACTTGAAATATCATTAAAAGTATAGTTTGCATTTTCGTCTCCTAAACTAAAAAGTAGCCCACAGCAAGTATGGCACAAAGATAAATTAGGATATAAAGCGTATAGACGTTTGTGTATCCGCTTTGAACGATGCCTAGTTTATCGGCAAATTTCATACACCATTTAATGACTGGCTCATAAAACATTCCCCACCAGATATCTTTTGGATGGTTGTGATATTCAACCGCATCAAAATAATTTCTAGTAACGATCTTTTTATCGGCTCTAAATAGCCATTGCATGATCTTTCTAAGGTCACCTGTAAATGGGCCACCTGTCATTTGCATACGTGAGCTATATTTAAAGCCGCATGCCCAAGGATCAGTCTCGCGTGGTTTATCTCTATTTGCTTTCATAACAGCAAGGATGATAAATGGCAAAATCATAGTCGCACATAAAACTAAAGCGATAAGCGGAGTTGAGATCATACTGCCTATTGGTGAAGTTACATTTATAGCACCAAGGCTAGCTTTATAGTCGCTTATAGCGATAGAATTTACAGCTTGCATGATGTAATCAACTATGAAGTTTGCGCCAAG
Organism: Campylobacter concisus; assembly: GCF_003048405.1. Classification (NCBI taxonomy): domain Bacteria; kingdom Pseudomonadati; phylum Campylobacterota; class Epsilonproteobacteria; order Campylobacterales; family Campylobacteraceae; genus Campylobacter; species Campylobacter concisus. The sequence goes on from NZ_PIQS01000001.1 coordinate 106,328, forward strand.
ACCAAAGCCAACGCAGCCTATCATTAGGATGATCATACCAAGAACCATGCCTATTGGACTCTCTTTAGCATTTTCCCAAATTTTTTGATCTCTTGGAGTACCTGCAAAGATAACAGCGTAAAGTTTTAAGTGCATACCAACCAAAACGCCTGTTAGCGCAAGAGCTACGACGCCAAGTGTAAATGCATATCTAACTAATGTTCCTTCCCCCATTGCACCTTGAAGCATACCTTGATATGTAAACCACTCTGAAACAAAGCCGTTTACTGGAGGCAAGGCTGCGATACCCATAATACCTATAAACATACCAAGGCTTGTCCATGGCATTTTTTTAGCAAGACCACCAAGGATGTCCATATTTTGTGTATGAGTAGCGTGGATAACCGAACCAGCACAAAGGAAAAGTAGACCTTTAAATATAGCGTGGTTAACTACGTGGTAGCAACCTGCTAGAAAACCTACTGCTGCAAGTGTTAAATTTCCAGCTGCGACACCATAAATTCCTGTGCCAAGACCTAGTAAGATGATGCCTATGTTCTCAACTGAGTGATAAGCAAGTAAAGCCTTGAAGTCGTGTTGGCAAAGAGCGTATAAAACACCAAATAGTGAGCTAGCTGCACCAAGAGCGAGTATCGTAAGGCCAAAATATGTGCTAAGTGGTAAGTAAAGTGTAAATTTAACTAGTGTAAATAGAGCAACTTTGATCATAACGCCTGACATAAGGGCTGAAACGTTTGATGGTGCTGCTGGGTGAGCTTGTGGAAGCCAAACGTGAAATGGCCACATACCAGCTTTACTACCAAATCCAACCAAAAATAGTGCAAATACAGCAACAGAAGCGCCAAATGGCATCTTAACACCCATAAATGCGCTAAAGTCAAAGCTTCCTGCGTAGTAAGCTGTGATAAGCAAGCCACAGGTGATACAAAATGCACCGATTTGTGCGATACCAAGATATACCATAACCGCTTTAAGTGTATTTTTACCGTCATTGATGATGATAAGAAATGATGAGATAAGAGTCATAAGCTCCCATAAAACTACAAAGCAAAAAACATTATCAGCGCTAATTACTAGAAGCATTGAAAGGATGAATGTATTAAACAAACATGCAAATACGCCAACATTTGCTTTTTTGATGTACTCTTCAGCGTAGCTCATACCATAAACGCTACTTGCAAATCCGATGAAAACAACGACAAAGCTAAAGAAATTTCCAAGTGGATTTAGCGCAAATTTTGGCGAATACAAAAAGCCATCCATAAGAGCAAAGCTATCGCTTACTCCCATATTTGCAACAAAGTGACACATCGCATAAAAACAGCTTAAAGCGCTTAATCCAAAACCAACCTTTACAGCGGCCTTTGGAGCACAATAAAGCAAGATGCTAACGACGGCACTTACAAGAAATAGCATATAAACCGTAGTCATCTTATGCTCCTTGTCCGTTTAAAATTTTAGTAGCAAATTTATTCGCTGCTTCATAATCTATCCTCTTGCCAAGTTTATGTTTGCCCTCTTCTGGATCAATCATAACAAGAGCACTAGTTGGACAGACATCAACGCAAGCTGGTCCATTTTCACGACCAAAGCACATATCGCATTTAACAGCGATATTTTTTGCACCCGATTGTGACTCTATCTCAAGGTTGTACTTTGGCTCGACAGCATAATTTACTGAAGGCATAAGCTCTGCACTTGAGCTTATCGCACCATACGGGCAAGCGATCGTGCACATCTTACAGCCTATACAAATTTCCTCGTGAAGCTCGATGCAATTATCATTAAATCGCAATGCCCCAGTTGGACACACATTCGCACAAGGACCATCGTCGCATTGTCTGCACTGAGTTGGCATAACGCCAGTAGCTTCTCTTAGCACACTTAGCCTTGCACGTGACAGCTTGCCGCGTTCATAAGCGCTCTTAAAACATGCAGCCATGCAGGTCGCACATCCTATACAGCGTTTATAATCGGCAATCACAAATTTATGTTTTTTCATAAATTCCTCCCATTAAACAAGGCTAAACTGCCCTGCTCACTTTTAAAGTGATGGTTAGTCACCAAAATAGAGATAGTTAAATTTTTATTTAACATCTCAAACGCTCCTTCCTAATTTTTGTAATAATTCTATAACTTACAATGAATAAATTCCGTCATCTATCTGACAAATTTTGTATTTTTAGAATTAAATTTTTATTTTATATGTCTTTAAGATTATCTACTTAATATCGATTTTTAGGTATGTTTATTTGCTAAAGGATAATATTTATTAATAAAATTTTCCTATAAAGAGTAAAGATATCTTAATTAAGTTTAAAATTACAAGTTAATTATTTAAGCTCGGGTTAATTAAATAAAACTGAAATTTAAAAATCTAAAATATAATCCGACCTTTAAATTTAAAAGGCTTTTTATGGGAATTTTTATAGTTATAGTTTTGTTTATTGTTGCAGTTTTTCTTTTTATGAAATTTACTCCAGTTTTTGGTGGCGTGCCAGATATTAAAAGCCAAAAGCTGATAAAGGCTTCGCCAAATTTTAACGGCAAAGTTTTTATAAATTTAGAGCCCCCTATTGATATGGTAAAGAATAATCCACAAGCATCTATGTTAAATTACATTCCACAAGCGCTCTTTCCACCAAAAGGTAAGCTACCAACTAAGCCTTTGCCAAATTTAAAATTTGACGCAAATTCCTTAAAAAATGGAGAATTTATCTGGCTTGGGCACGTTAGCCTCATATGCAAGCTTGATGACAAAACTATCATCACAGATCCAGTTTTGCACCGAGCATTTCCACTACCAATTGGCGGTAAGCCATTTACCTACGAGCATGCTATCACCGCTAGCGATTACCCAGATGTGATCGACATCGCCCTCATCTCGCACGATCACTACGATCATCTTGATCATAAAACGATACTTGAGCTAAAAGATAGAATTTGCAAATTTCTAGTGCCACTTGGTGTAAAAGCTCATCTTGTAAAATGGGGCGTTGATGAAGACAAAATTTATGAGTTTGACTGGTTTGGTGATCAAAAAATAGGAAATTTAAACTTCATGTTTTGTCCTTCAAGGCACTTTAGTGGGCGCACATTTAAAAGAAATACGACGCTTTGGGGTGGCTGGGCGGCCCAAAAGGCTGGCTTTAGCTTTTATTTTAGCGGAGATGGCGGATACGGCAAGCATTTTAAGATGATAAATGAGAAATTTGGTGCCTTTGATCTAGTTTTTATCGAAAATGGTGCTTACGGCGATGGCTGGCCCTACGTGCACATGAAGCCAGAAGAGTCAGCGCAAGCGCTAAAAGATCTTGGTGCAAAGCTTGGTGTTACCGGTACACTGGGGCAAATTTGATCTATCTTATCACGCTTGGGATGAGCCGATCAAGCGTTTTGAAAAGGCAGCGACAAAACTTGAGCTAAACTACGCAACGCCGATGATCGGAGAAGTTTTCACTACCCAAAATCCGCCTAGAAAAAAGTGGTGGGAGAAAATTTAGGAATAAAATTTGCTCTAAATTTTAAAATCCAAAAGGAAATGCTGATGAAAATTTCTGAAAATTTAGCAAATCTAAAAAATGTCATCGATAAAGCTGCAAAAAGTGACCTTGATATGAGCGCAACTGGAAGCTTTTTACAAAATTTAGAAAAAGCAAATAAAGAGACTGAAAAAATTTATAAACAGCTAGAAAAAGAGCTAAAAAGCGATGCGCAAATGTTTAAACAATTTGACTTCATGCAGATGATAACAAAGCTTCAATACGGCAACCTAAAGCCAAATGAACGTGAAAAACTACTCAATAAAATGAGCAAGATCGCCAAGGAAATTTAGTTTTAAATAGGCTTGATGCGGAGCTAAATTTTACTACTTCTGTGGAATTTGGTGGGTTTTGGTGAGTGATTTGCTTAAAATAAATTTATTTAAATAGCGACCGTTAAAACTCAGATATATTTCTATTTTATGCCGAAACGCTTATATATTCATAGCTCACATAGTAGCATAGACATACTACTGCTTTAGGTTTTAGGCAAATTTTTAAATTTCATGAACGAGTAATTTCGGCTCTAAAATTTGAGCTAAGCAGTAAGCGAAGCTAGATTTTAGTAGTCAATTCTTGCAAGTGAATGAAAGTTTTAAAATTTGCAAAGCATATAGACCATACAACTCCTATTCTTTTATTAAGGGAGAAGGGAGCTTAAATTACGAAGTCACTCCCTTCTCCCTTAACAATCCCTCTTCCCTGACACGTTCAAGGGGCATGCTCTAGTGCTAAAGCACTGCATGCAGTTTTGTTAATTTCAATCAAACTTTAATGAGTAATTTCGGTTCTAAAATTTGAGCTAAGCAGTAAGTGAAGCCAGATTTTAGTAGTCGGCTCTTACGAGTGAATGAAAGTTTTAAAATTTGCAAGACTGCTTGATTAAATTTTGTAAAAGAATAAATTTAAAGAATACCTATTTATATATGTAAATTTACCAGAGAGAATTTAAGAGCCAAAGAGGCTCTTAAATTTTAGTGTAGTTCGCTCCAAACTTTGCGTTTCCAAAGCCAAGCAAAAATTCCTAATATAAAGAAGTAGATCATGACATAAAGCCCTGTGCTCTCGCGCTCAGCCTTTTTCTTGTCACCTACTTTTTGGATATAAGCTACCACGTCGTCTTCAGCGGCTTTATTTAAACCAACTCTAGGCATCGCAGTACCTGGTAGCATCTTTTGAGTATCGTTTATAAATTTATGTAAATACTCATCACCTTTTGAACGAATCATCATCGATAGGTCAGGTGGGTTTGAGCCCATATAAGCAGCAAGGCTTACTTTGTTGCTAAATGCATATTTTTTGTCATATTTTATATCATGACATCTTTGACATGCATCAGCGAAAACCTTTTCGTCAGTGATCTTATTATTTGCCTTTTCATAATCAGCAGATACCTTTTTCAAATAAGCTACTATATCGGCAGTCTCAGCATTTATATCACTACCAGCACCCATAAATGCGGTCATCGGAAATAGATGCTCGTCGTTAAATTTATGAGTTAGTTTTAAAGCCATAGTTGGGTTTTTAATGAGAGCAGCTAAAAATTTATCATCATAAATTTTACCAGCGGTACTAAGATCTGGTGGCACTACACCAAAGCTTTGACTAGCTGTCTCAGCATCCATACCAGCTGGCATACCTGCTGCTTCTATACCGTGGCATCCTGTACATCCTGCTGCTACAAAAGTGTCAGCACCCTTTGTGGCGTCACCTTTTGTAAGGTCGATAGAGTTAATGTCATTCCAAAATGCTGTATAGTCATCAAGAATTTTTTGTGCTACTTCTACATCTTTTGTAGCCGCATCTATACTTGCCTTATTTCCGCTAGCCTTAGCAGTCTCAAGTGCTGTCTTTTTTTGCTCTAAAAAGTGCTTTGCATAGTCAGTATCTTCTTTTGAGAAGTTATACTCAGCATTTGCAGTGTGTGGATGAAGCTTTGTATGAGCATAAGGCTCGATACCCCAATATAAAACACCTGAAAGAATAACAACAATGGCAAAAATTTTAAGCTCTTTCATGATTAGCCCCTCTTTCTTTCAAGTATTGTTATAACTGGCAATGCAATTATAAATAAGAACAAGAATAGCAATGATGAATAAAATCCTATCCAGTCATTATAACCACCTGTTGGGAGTTTGCCATATATCGATAAAACGATAAGATCGACAACTAAGACCCAGAACCATATAAAAAATAGTGGTCTTTTGTGGGCTGGAGCTACAAGGTCGCTTCTATCAAGAAGAGGTATAAGCATAAATGCAACACCCGCAAACGCAAAGGCAATAAGACCAATATTATAAGCAGAAATTCCAGCTATATCAAAGAAGAAGCCACGTAAAATTTCATATTGCCACAAGAAATACCACTCTGGGTAGATGTGTGGTGGAGTTTTTAGTGGATTTGCTGGCTCAAAGTTGATAGGATCCATTGCAAAATTGAAGTGATAGCAAACAAGATAGATGACAAATATCATAAAGAATGATACATACATAAAGTCTTTTGCTAAAAATCCTGGCCAAAATGGTATAACTTTAGATTTCGCTCTATCGCCGTGTAGATACTCTTGTGCCTCTACTTCAAAGTCTATATCTTCGCTTGTTAGGTTATTAACGTGCGGAACTCTTAAAGAGTAGAAGTGAATAACCAAGACAGCTATCGTTACAAGTGGCAATAAACAAACATGAAGCATAAAAAATCTAGTAAGTGTTGAGTCACCAACTGCATAATCACCTCTAATCCACTCAACTAAAGCGTCACCAATAACTGGCACACCGCCAAAAAGCTGAGTGATAACAGTCGCCGCCCAGTAGCTCATCTGTCCCCATGGGAGCATATAACCACTAAATGCCTCTGCTGAAAAACAGATAAATAGCACCATACCACTTATCCAAATGACCTCTCTGCCTCTTTTGTATGAACCATAGTAAAGTCCAGTAAGCAAGTGAATATACATAATAAGAAATATCGTAGAAGCTGAAACTGCGTGAATGTGACGCCAAAGCCAGCCATACTCGACCTCTTGCATGATAGTATAATTTACACTATCAAATGCCAAATTTACATCTGGTTTGTAATACATTAAAAGTAAAAAACCAGTAACGATTAAGAGCATAAAAAGCGTTGTTAAAATAACGCCCATTGCCCAAAGGAAATTTATATTTTTTGGAATCCAGTATTCGCTAACTAGAACCTTCATAAGTTTTGTAAAAGCTAGGCGTTGATCAAGCCAGTCAATAACGCCAGTTGATTTATGAGCTAAAGACATTGCTATCCTCCTAAGCTTTTGCTACTAATTTTTCGTATTCTGGGCTTGTTTCGCCTAGAACTAGCTTGGTTCCATCAATCTTAAATGGTGGTATATCAAGTGGTCTTGGAGGAGGTCCGTATGTTTGCATTCCGTCGGCATTAAATTCACCGCCATGACAGGCACATACAAACATTTGTTTACTTGCTTTATACTCAGGTATACAGCCAAGATGCGTGCAAAGTCCGATAAGAACTACATATCTAGCATCCCCTACGACAACATCTCTTTTGTCATTTTTAGCCATATCAGGACTTTTTTTGAGGATGAAAATAGGCTTTTTACGCCATTCAACCTGCCTCATTTCTCCATCTTTGATCGGACTTAGATCAACTGTTGTGAAACCAGCAGCTTTTACGCTTGGAAGCGGATCCCAAGTCTTTTTAACAGCCACTAGTGACATAGCGCCGCCGACAGCTGCCACAGCACCAAACGCAAGGCCGATAAAGCTACGTCTTTCTTGCTTTACTGACATTAAATTCCTTTCTATAAATAAATTCTTAACGATTATACTCTCAAAAAATTAAAAAAGTATAATTTCTAAATATAATCTGCAAAAATAATGTTAATTTTAGCTTAAACGTAAATCTTGATTTTAAGATAAAAATTTTAAGCTTTATGGCTTTTTGAACTAAACCAAAAATCAAAATCAGCCAAGCCTTTTCTCATTCATCTTTATATAAATATGTAAGATATCAATCGCAGCTGGCGTTATACCTGAAATTTCACTCGCAGCAAAAAGTGTCGGCGGTGCAAATTTCTCAAGCTTCTCGACCACTTCATTACTAAGGCCACTAACACCTCTAAAGTCAAAATTTTCAGGAATTTTTACATCCATCATATCTTTCATTTTTTCTATCTGATTTTTTTGCTCATTTATGTAGTGCTGATATTTACACTCGGTTAAAATTTGATCCACACTCGCATCATCTAAATTTGCAAATTTCTGATCAAGCTTTCTTAGTTTCTCAGCTGTAAAGCTTTTGCGTGCGACAATCTTTTGAAGGCTCACATTTTGACTGATCGGCTCTTCATCAAGGCTAGCTAAAAGCTCTAAATTTTGCTTGCTCGGCGTAATTTGCGTATTATTAAGGTAAGCAAGCCCATCTTTTAAATTTTGCCTGATAGCTTCAATTTCATTAAAAGTCTCATCATCAATAAGTCCAAGCTCATGTCCATATCCGCCAAGCCTTAAAATGGCATTTTCCTCACGCAAAAGCAAGCGGTACTCCGCCCTACTCGTAAACATCCTATATGGCTCTTTTGTCCCTTTTGTAACAAGATCATCGATCAAAACGCCGATATACGCCTCATCACGACGCAAAACAAGCGGCTCTTTATTATCCAGTGAAAGAGCTGCATTTATACCAGCCATTAGTCCCTGAGCACCGGCCTCCTCATATCCAGTCGTGCCATTTATCTGCCCAGCTAGATAAAGACCTTTTACCTTTTTTGTCTCCAAACTATGTCTTAGCTGTGTTGGCTCGACGTAATCGTACTCGATGGCGTATCCATGCCTTACTATTTTTGCGTTTTCAAAGCCCTTTACAGAGTGTAACATCTGCACTTGCACCTCATAAGGCAGGCTCGTTGAAAAGCCGTTTATATAGTACTCTGTCGCTTCAAGAGTCTGAGGCTCGATGAAAAGATGGTGTCTGTCGCGGTCGCCAAAGCGGTTTATTTTATCCTCGATACTTGGGCAATATCTTGGTCCGATACCTTCTATCTGACCTGTAAAAAGTGGTGCTTTGTCAAAATTTGAGCGAATTATCTCATGCGTGGTTTCGTTTGTATAAGCGATGTAACATGGCAGCTGTGTTGGTGAGAAATTTTTAGTTCTAAAGCTAAATGCAACTGGCTTTGCATCGCCATCTTGCTTCTCTAAAATTTCAAAATTTATAGTTTTTGCATCGATCCTTGGGCATGTTCCAGTCTTTAGCCTGCCTAAATTTAGCCCAAGCTCTCTTAGACTGCCACTTAGATCCTTTGCACTTAGCTCGCCCACACGGCCAGCTTCTAGCTTGTTAAATCCAACGTGTATTAGCCCATTTAAAAATGTGCCAGTGGTGATTATCACCTTTTTTGCGTTATAGATGTTATTTAGGTGGGTTTTAACACCAGTTACCTCGCCATTTTCGCTTAAAATTTCAGTGGTGATCTCTTGAGAAATTTCTAAATTTGGCGTGTTTAAAAGCAAATTTCTCATATAAATACGGTATCTATCCATATCGATCTGAGCGCGACTACCACGTACTGCTGGGCCTTTGCTCTCATTTAGCACGCGAAACTGGATACCAACAGCATCAGTTGTAAGTCCCATTTGGCCACCAAGCGCATCGATCTCTTTTACAAGATGCCCCTTTGCAAGGCCACCAATGGCCGGATTACAGCTTGCAGCGCCTATTTGCTCGGCTAAGATCGTGATAAGTAAAGTTTGCTTGCCCATTCTGGCTGCTGCAAGACTTGCCTCAATGCCTGCATGTCCGCCGCCAACGACGATTATTTCATAGTTCATGATAAATTTTTCCTATTTTTTGATTGCGTGATTTTATCCAAAAGCATATAAAATTTAAATTTTTTAAAAATTTTTATTGCCAAATTTAATGTAGAGTTTTTTATTAATAATATTTTAAATATTTTGCTGTTAGATTTACAAAATTTTTAAAATCACAAAGGTATTTCTATGATGAGTTTATTAAAAGTTGCTGGCTTTTTGCCCTACCTTGCGATCGCATTTTTAAATGCAAGCGTCGATCTAGCACACAAAATCACCATACAAAATGTTCTTTTAAAAACATATGATGGCGACATACTTTTTATCCTAACAGCCGTCATAAACGCAATGATCTTGCTACCATTTATATTTTTATTTTCGCCCTCAAGCTTTATAAATGATAAATTTGCAAAAATAAAGGTCATAAGAATTTGTGCCATTTTTGGCGTTATTATCAGTGTCGCGGTGCTTTTTAGCTATCTTGCAGGTGCTTTTGGCGTAGCCTTTGCTTTAACGCTCATACTGGCTGCTCAAAGTGCGATCTACTCACCAGCAAAATACGGTATCATCAAAGCCCTAGTCGGCCCTGAGCGCCTTGGCACAGCAAATGGCATCATCCAAGCGCTCACCATCGTTGCGATACTTTTTAGCTCATTTTTATTTTCATTTATATTTGAAAATTTATACATCCAAGGCGAAAACTCAGAAGAAATTTTAAAAAGTGTCTATCCTATTGGCATCTTTTTAGTGATCTTTAGCGCACTTGAAGCGTATTTTGCTTACAAGCTACCTTGCATTGATGAAAAAGATGAAACAAGCGAAAATTTTGATATTAAAAAATATATTCGCTTTAGCTATTTAAGAGAAAATTTAAAAGAAGTAAGGTCAGATAAAAATATCTGGCTAAGCATCGCTGGACTTAGTATATTTTGGGGAATTTCTCAGATCATCATCGCAGCTTTCCCAGCTCATTACAAAGCCGTTTTTAACGACGACAGCTCGCTAGCGGTGCAAGCAATTCTAGCAGCAAGCGCCATAGGTATAGCATTTGGCTCATACGTGGCTGGCTCTATGTCAAAGCTTCACATCGAGCTTGGTATCGTGCCGATGGGCGCTATGGGCATATTTTTCTCACTTTTATTTTTCGCATTTGGCTCAAGTATCGGCGTAGTGAGTCTTAGCTCATTTGCATTTGGCTTTTTTGGAGGCATATTTATAGTGCCGCTAAATGCGATGATCCAGTACTTTGCTCCGCAAAAGACCACTGGCAAGATAATGGCGGCAAATAACTTTTTACAAAACGTCTCAATGCTGCTATTTTTGGCTATTGGCATAGGCTTAGTATATTTTGAAATTTCAACCACCGGACTTTTTGTCTTTACGGCGCTTGTTTGCTTGATCGGCAGTTTTTACGCCATTTTGCAACTTCCGCACCTTTTTACAAGGCTACTTTTATTGCCATTTTTAAAGACAAAGTACCGATTTTTTGTTGAGGGGCTTCAAAATTTACCACAAAGTGGCGGCGCATTACTTCTTGGCAATCACATCAGCTGGATCGACTGGCTCGTACTTCAAGCTGCAAGCCCAAGGGGCATAAGATTTGTCATGTATAGAACGATCTATAACAAATGGTATCTAAAGCAAATTTTTAAATTTTTTAAAGTGATCCCAATAGGCGCAGGGGCAAGCAAAGAGTCGATCGAACTAGTTAGAGAGTGCCTAAAAAATGGCGAAGTGGTCGCACTTTTTCCGGAAGGCCACATCAGCTACAACGGTCAGATAAATGAGTTTCAAAAGGGCTTTGAGCTTATCATCAGAGATCTAGAAGAAATTTGCATAGTGCCATTTTATCTTCGTGGCCTTTGGGGATCTAGCTTTTCAAGAGCTAGTAAATTTTATAAAGATCTCACTTCTAAAAACGGCAGACGCGACATCATCGTCGCCTTTGGTAAGCCGATAACCACATTTATAAACGCTGCAAAGATGAAGCAAAAGGTGCTTGAGCTTAGCTTTTCATCGTGGGAGAGCTTTATCTCAAGGCAAAAACCACTAACAAGCGAATGGCTAAATAACGCAAAAGAGGATAAATTTAAAGAGTGCGTGAGCGACAGCACTGGGCTAAATTTAAGTAATTTGAAATTTATAACAGCTGTTTTAGTATTTATCAAAATTTTTAAACGCGAGCTAAAAGATGAGAAAAATATAGGCATCTTGCTGCCTAGCTCAAGCATCGCAGCAATAGTAAATATGGCGCTTCTTGCGATGGGTAAAGTAAGTGTAAATTTAAACTACACGCTTAATGTTACCTCGCTAAATCACGCCCTAAGAAAGGCAAATATAAACACAGTCATCACCTCAAGCAAATTTCTTGAAAAGCTCGCACTTAAGGGCTTTGATCTAAAAGATGCGATGAGTGGCAAGGCTAAATTTGCAGAAGATCTCTCAGCTAGCGTCTCAAAAAAAGAGAAATTTTTAGCGCTTTTAACTGCATTTTTAGCCCCAGTTTGGCTTATTAAGCTTTGCTATTTTAGGCCAGTGAGCTTAGAAGATACAGCTACCATTTTATTTAGTAGTGGCAGCGAGGGCGAGCCAAAAGGCATCGAGCTAAGTCACAAAAATTTACTTGCAAACATTAAGCAAATAAGCGAACTTCTAAATTTCAAAAAAGATGACGTAATCTTAAACTCACTCCCAGTATTTCACTCATTTGGCCTAACAGTCACCACGCTCATGCCACTTTGCGAGGGCATAAAAATGGTAAGCGTGCCTGATCCAACAGATGGAGCGACTATCGGCAAAATGGCCGCAAGACACAGCGCTAGCATTATCTTTGGCACCTCAACGTTCTTTAGGCTCTACACAAGAAACAAAAAGCTTCATCCGCTGATGTTTCAAAGTGCCAGGATGGTCGTAGCTGGGGCTGAGAAGCTAAAACCTGAGATAAAAGATGAGTTTAGACTCAAATTTGGCATAGAAATTTATGAAGGTTATGGTGCGACCGAAACGGCACCGGTAGCTGCTGTAAATATGCCAAATATCCTAGAAAAAGAGAGTCTAAAAGAGCTTACATTTAATAGACCTGGCAGTGTTGGCATGCCTCTGCCTGGCACTATCATAAAAATAATCGACCCAGAAACTCTTGAAGAGCTTGAAACTGGCGAGGACGGACTCATCGTCATCGGCGGATCGCAAGTGATGAAAGGCTATCTAAACGACGAAGCTAAAACAAACGATGTCATCACACACATTGATGGCGTAAGATACTATAAAACTGGCGACAAAGGTCACATCGATGAAAACGGCTTTGTATTTATCGTCGATAGATACTCAAGATTTGCCAAGATCGGTGGCGAGATGATAAGCCTTGGAAGCGTCGAAGAAGAGCTTGCAAAGGTGCTTGGAAGCGACGTTGTCTTTAGCAGTGCAAACGTGCCAGATAGCAAAAAGGGCGAAGCGATCGCGCTTTTAGTAAAAAGTGGCACAGAGCCCAAAAATTTAGAGCAAATTTTAAAAGAGAGCAACTTAGCTCCGATAATGATGCCAAGCTATATCTTCATCGTTGATGATATCCCAACACTTGCAAGTGGCAAGGTTGATTTTAAGGGCGTAAAAGCTCTAGCGGTCTCACTTCTAGCGGAGTGAGGCGCCGCTCTCTTTTTTGTGATAAAATAGCGCCAAAATACTACCCAGCTCGCAGTTGCGACCGATATTTGCATAAATCTTAAAAATTTTTTGCAAAGAGTTTTGTATAAAAATTTCTATTGCTTTTTAAATTTGGTGCAATTCTTGCGATTGTTTGCTAAATTCTGCCTTTACAAAATTTTACTGGCAGATCATAAAAGATGATGCCATACAAATAGTGAACAAATGGGCTATAACGTAGAAAAAGGTAACAAAGAGCTGCTAATTAAGATAAATTTTACCCTAAATGAGCTTAGCAAAGAAGGAGCTTTAAGCGAAATTTCGCTTAAATACTTCGGTAAAGATATTTCTAAATAAGGAGAATCAATGAATTTTAAGCCCATTTTTGGCTTGATCGCAGGTGCTTTTTTAGCTTTAAATTTAAATGCTTCAACTATCAAAAAAGGCGAACTTATCGTCGCAACTGAAGGCACTTACTCACCTTACTCATTTTACGATGAAAAGGGCGAGCTAGTAGGATATGACATAGATATTGCAAGAGCCGTAGCGCAAAAACTAAATTTAAAAGTTGAGTTTCTAACAGCTCCTTGGGATGCGATGCTAGCTGCATTTGATGCTGGTAAAGCTGATGTTGTGTTTAACCAAGTTAGCATAAACGAAGATAGAAAGAAAAAGTATGGTATGAGCGTACCTTACACTATGCCATATCCGGTAATTGTCGTGCATAAAGACAATAACGACATCAAAAGTTTTGCTGATCTAAAGGGCAAAAAGAGCGTACACTCTGCGACTAGCAACTGGGCAGCGATAGCCGAGAAAAACGGTGCAATAGTGGTTGTGGCTGATGGCTTTAGCAAAGGCGTGGAGCTTATCATCTCAAAAAGAGCTGATGATACGATAAACGACAACGTCACTTTTTATGACTATATCAAACAACGCCCAAATGCGCCACTAAAAATCGCATACACAAGCAACGAGCCGATGCCAACAGCTGCAATCGTTAAAAAAGGAAATACTGAGCTACTAGAAGCGATAAACAAAGCGCTTGATGAACTAAAAGCCGAGGGCAAGATAAGCGAAATTTCGATGAAATATTTTGGAAAAGATATTTCAAAATAAAGGATCAAAATGAAATTTACAAATTTATTAAAAGTAGTAGCCGTGCTTGCGATGGCTTTAAATTTACAAGCAAAAACTATAAAAGATGGCGTGCTAACAGTAGCAACTGAAGGCACTTACGCGCCTTTTACATTTTATAATGACAAAAATGAGCTAGTAGGATACGACGTAGATATCGCAAAAGCAGTAGCACAAAAGCTAAATTTAAAAGTTGAGTTTCTAACAGCCCCTTGGGATGCGATGCTAGCGGCATTTGACGCGGGCAAGGCAGACGTTGTGTTTAACCAAGTAAGTATAACTGACGAGAGAAAGAAAAAGTATGCTTTTTCAGTACCTTATACTGTAACATTTGGTGCCATCATCACTAGAAAAGATAATAACGACATAAAAAGCTTTGCCGACCTAAAAGGCAAAAGAAATGCCGACTCAGCTACGAGCAACTGGGCGAAAGTCGCCGTAAAATACGGCGCTGAACACGTCGTAACAGATAGTTTTGCTAAAAGTATGGAGCTTCTTATATCAAGACGCGTAGATGCTGTTGTAAGAGACAACATCGTATTTTACGACTTCATAAAAGAGCGTCCAAACGCACCTGTAAAGATAGCCGCCTCACTTGATGAGAAAGACTACACAGCAGCAGCTGTTAAGAAAGACAACGCCGAACTTGCAGAGCAAATTTCAAATGCACTAAACGAACTTTCAAAAGAAGGAAAACTAGAAACCATCTCAAAAAGCTACTTTGGCAAAGACGTCTCAAAATAAAATTATAAACCAACAAGGCAAAAATGGAAAATTTAGATAGAGTGATCGAGCTTGTTTCAAGCTCGACACTACCGATGATCATCGCACTCTTAAAAGTGACGATCCCTCTTACTTTGCTCTCGTTTTCGCTAGGGCTTGTCATCGCCATTATCACAGCAGTAGCGAGGCTTTCAAATATAAAAATTTTAAAATTTATATTTGCCACCTATGTTTGGATATTTCGCGGCACGCCACTTCTCGTGCAGCTTTTTATAGTATTTTATGGGCTTCCTAGCATCGGTGTCACGCTTGATACTTGGAGTGCTGCGACTATCGCATTTAGTCTAAACGTGGGTGCTTATGCCTCTGAGTCCGTAAGGGCTGCCATTCTTTCTGTGCCAAAAGGTCAGTGGGAAGCTGCCACATCGCTTGGCATGACGCACTATCAAATTTTAAAACGTATCATCGCCCCTCAAGCAGTAAGGATCTCGTTGCCGCCACTTTCAAACACATTTATAGGCCTTGTTAAAGACACCTCACTAGCAGCTTCTATAACGATGGTTGATATGTTTATGGTCGCTCAAAGGATCGCAGCAAGAACCTTTGAGCCACTCATCCTCTACATCCTAGCAGCACTTATCTACCTGGTGGTTTGCACACTTTTAACTTATCTTCAATCAAGGCTTGAAAGAGCTGTCTCAAGGTATGTCTAATGGCTATAAATTTTAAAAATATAAGCAAATCTTACGGCGATCATTTGGTGCTAGATAACATAAATACAAGCTTCAAAGAGGGGCAAACGACCGTGATAGTTGGCTCATCTGGTTGTGGTAAATCAACACTTCTTAGATGTATAAATTTACTTGAGATCCCACAAAGTGGCATTTTAGAGGTAGATGATAGAGCTGTAAATTTTAAAGAGAAGCTTAGCTCAAAAGAGCTTTTAGAAATTCGCAAAAAAACAGGTATGGTCTTTCAAAGCTTTAACCTCTTTCCACACCTAACAGCGCTTCAAAATGTCACAGAAGCTCCGATCTACGTTCAAAAAAAGGATAAAAGCGAAGCGATAAAAGAGGCAAAAGAGCTTTTAGCTAAAGTGGGGCTTAGCCACAAAGAAGATACCTATCCAAACAGGCTCTCAGGCGGACAAGCACAGCGTGTAGCCATCGCTAGAGCCCTGGCTGTAAATCCATACTTTTTACTGCTTGATGAGCCTACAAGTGCGCTTGATCCAGAGCTTGAGGCTGAAGTTTTAAAGGTCATCTTATCTCTTGCAAAAGAGAAAAAGCCTATGATCATTGTCACTCATAATATGAATTTTGCTAGAAAGATAGCTGATAGAATTTTGTTTTTAGATAAAGGTGTGATCGCATTTGATGGCTTGGTAGATGAGTTTTTTAACAGCCAAAATGAGAGGATAAAAAGCTTCATCTCAGCTATGGATATATGAAAATTTTAGCTAGAAAATCTAGCTAAAATTACATTAAGCAAAGTGAGGCTTTATCTGCTCTATCCAAGCTGAAATTCTACCCTCAGTTTTATCACTTTGGTTATCAGCATCAAGTGCTAGACCTACAAATTTTCCATTTCTTACAGCATCAGAGCCATCAAATGTATATCCATCGGTGCTAACCTCACCAACTACTTTTGCGCCAGCTTTTACGACCTCATCGTAAAGCTTTGCCATGCCGTTACAGTACTCATCAGAGTAGCTCTCGCTATCACCCATGCCAAAAACAGCGACTGTTTTTCCGTTTAGATTTAATGCTTTAAAGTCAAACGCATCCCAGTCATCTTGAAGATCGCCACTACCCCAGGTTGATGTACCAAGGATGAGCTTATCAAAGCTATTTATCTTTGCCCCGTCCACGTCAGAGACGTTTAAAAGCTCGTTTTCAAGGCCTAGACCCTCACTTATAAGTTTTGCTGCATCTTCGGTATTTCCCATGCTGCTTCCATAAACTATACCTATCATTTTTATCCTTTTTAAAAAATTTTACTAATAATCGTATAAGGCACAAGCTTGATCAAACCTCTCGCACAACAGTGCCTAACCTCAACGTGTCGCCTAAATTCCTCATTTCTAGGAAAAACGATATAAACCATCTCGCACTCGTGACCAAGCACACCGACAGCTCTATCTATATCGTCGTTTAAATTTCTCATATCATCAAAGCTCACTTTTTTAAAGCTTGGCATGATGCTGAGCAAATTTTTACCATCTTTTTTAACCGAAATGACACCGCTATTTAGCATGACCTCTTTGTCTTGATGGCGGAGGCGTATTTTATCATAAACAAATTGACAAAACATCTGTGCCGCATCCATGCAAAACTCAAATTTCCCACTTGCATAAAGCATTTTTATCATCTTTGCAGCCGCCATTTTTGGCTCTTTTGCTATAAATTTTATCTTTGAAAAGTCGCCTTTTAAATAAGCATTTATGATGATATTTGATGAAATACAAAAGCGATCTGCTGGCTTAAAATTTAGACATTTTCCTCGAAGTAGGAAATTTATCCTAGCATCAAAAATTTCTTTGAAATTTAGAAATTTAGCGTAAGAAAGCGGAATTTTTAGCTCACTTTCTACGCCGGAATTATAAAGTGCAATAAAAATTTTTGCACGTGAAAGCCTATCAAGCTTTGCAAAAATATTTGGAGTTATTTCGCCAATATCTGATAAAAGCCCGAATCTCATTGATTATTCTTTGCATCCAAATTCCTTATCTAGCCCAAAGACCTTGCAGTACTCGCAAAATACGCAACTAACGCTTCTTTTTGCACAAACAATTGGAATATTTCTCTTTTTTGCTTGAGTTTTAATAGTCTTCATCGTGTTGTGGTTTAAAAAACTAGTTAGCATCACCACGCACTCGGTATCTTGAGGGATTGGCTTGCGATTTACGCGGTTTTCATTTCTAGCATCCCAGTGTTCTATCTTTTCAGCTCCCAAATCATGTAAAACTGCCTTGATAGGTGTTATCTCATCTGCACCGATAACTAAAACTGACATAATAAGCTCCTAAAATTTATTCATTTTCTGATAATGATTATAAGGAAGCTTAACTAAAATTTTTCTTAGTTATGATATTTATTATCACTTATATGTAGAACTTTGTAACGTTTTACTCAGATATTTAAACATCTAAACTCTTTTAATCTTAGATACCGTAAATAAAAATATGATAAGTCCGCTTGCGGCAAAAAAACTACCGACATTGCCGATATTTTGTTCGCCTAAATGAACTATCGTCTGATGCCCTATTAGCGCTCCTGCTCCGATGCCTATGTTATAAATAGCCGAAAATATCGCCATTGCAGCATCAGTTGCATTTGAGGCAAGATTTAGCACTTTTATTTGAAAACTCATATTTACACCAGCTATGCCAAGCCCCCAAACAAAGGCCAAGATTAGCATTAAAACTTCATTTTTAGCAATAAAATTTAACAAAAGCAAGCAACATAAAATAAGCATGATAGAAATTGCAGAAAATGCATTTGGAATGAGCTTATAAAATTTAGAGAAAAGCAGGCTTGCAACTACACCAGCAACACCAAATATAAGCAAGAATATTGTGATAAATTTTCCATCAAAGCCACTGATATCTTTTGCAAATGGCTCAATGTAGCTATAGGTGCTAAAATGCGCACTTATAATAATTGCAGTTAGTAAAAATACGACCATTAAAAGGCCATTTCTTGCAAGCTCTGGCAAGCTTTTAAGCGAGCCTGAGTTTTTGCTTGGCAAAAGTGGTAAAATTTTATATAGCCAAGCTCCAACACCAACAGCAAAAATTCCGATCAGTCCAAATGTCACACGCCAACCAAGTGCGTCACCTAAAATTCTTCCAAGTGGCAGACCAAGTATCATCGCTAGCGATGTGCCAAGAGCTAGCAATCCAAGAGCTTGCGAGCTTTTATTTATCGGAGCTAGTCTAACAGCAAGTGAAGCAGTGATAGCCCAAAAAATAGCATGAGCAATAGCTATCATCAGCCGAGCAATAATTAAAATTTTAAAATTCCAAGCAAAGGCACAAAGCGTATGAGCTACAACAAATACGATAAAAACTTTTAAAAGAAGAGATCTTCGTTCTAAATTTGCAGTCAAAAGCATAAGCGGTAAAGAGAGTATAGTGACACTCCACGCATAAATCGTAATGATAAGACCGGTATCAGCCGTGCTCATATCAAAATCTTTTGCAATATCACTTAAAAGTGGCACTGGGACAAACTCGGTAGTGTTAAATATAAAAGCACAAAAAGCAAGAGCTATAACCCTTAAATAGGCTACCCTATGAACACTTATCAAATTTTATCCTTAATTTTATTTTTTCATTACGGTAATGGAATTTTGCTTAAAGTTAGTAATTTAAAAGGCAAAATTCTCAGAATTTATTAATGACATAGATTAATAGTAGATTTTGGAAACTATCTCTATAATAAAAGATTTTTAAAAATCGTAAGAAAATTTAAGGCGGAAAAATGGCTAAAATAATGAAAACTATGGACGGAAACGAGGCTGCGGCGCACGCGGCTTATGCATTTACGGAGGTTGCGGGCATCTACCCGATCACTCCTAGCTCGCCGATGGCTGATTACACCGATATGTGGGCGGCTCAGGGCAAGAAAAATTTATTCGGCATGCCGGTTAAAGTCGTCGAAATGCAAAGCGAGGGCGGAGCTGCGGGCACCGTGCACGGCTCGCTGCAAGTAGGCGCCCTAACTACGACATACACGGCTTCTCAAGGTCTACTTCTAAAAATCCCAAATATGTACAAAATCGCAGGCCAGCTGCTGCCGGGCGTCATCCACGTTAGCGCGCGCTCCATCGCGGCCCAGGCGCTTTCAATCTTTGGCGATCATCAGGATATTTATGCCTGTCGCCAAACGGGATTTGCAATGCTGGCAAGCGGCTCCGTGCAAGAGGTCATGGATATCGCCGGCGTCGCGCATCTAGCGGCGATCAAGGGTCGCGTGCCGTTTTTGCACTTTTTCGACGGATTTCGCACGAGCCACGAAATACAAAAGGTCGAGGTGCTTGACTACGCGCACTTTGATAGACTTCTTGACCGCGAGGCGCTACAAAAATTTAGAGACGAGGCGCTAAGTCCAGAAAACCCGAAAACTCGCGGCACGGCTCAAAACGACGACATCTACTTCCAGACGCGCGAGCTAGCTAACCGCTACTACGACGCGGTGCCTGATATCGTGGCCGAGTATCTAAAAGAAATTTCAAAAATCACGGGACGCGATTATAAGCCGTTTAATTATTACGGCGATCCGCACGCTACGCGCATCGTAGTTGCGATGGGTTCGGTAACGCAGACGCTCGAAGAGGTCGTCGATCACCTACGCGCAAAGGACGAAAAAGTAGGCGTGCTAAAGGTACATCTATACCGTCCGTTTAGCCTAAAATACCTCTTTGACGTGATGCCTGAGACGGTAGAAAAGATCGCCGTACTAGACCGCACCAAAGAGCCTGGAAGCCTCGGCGAGCCGCTATATCTGGACGTCAAGGCTGCGTTTTACGGACGCAAAAATCAGCCCGTGATAGTAGGCGGCCGCTACGGTCTGAGCTCAAAAGACGTCGATCCTGCGCAAATGCTGGCGGTTTTTGAGAATTTAAATTTAATTGAACCCAAAAACGGCTTTACCGTCGGTATCGAGGACGACGTGACCTTCACCTCGCTAAAAGTCGGCGAGAAAATTTCGCTAAGCGACGCAAGCGTGAAAGAGTGCCTATTTTACGGCCTTGGCGCGGACGGTACCGTGGGAGCCAATAAAAACTCCATCAAAATCATCGGCGATAAAACCGAGCTCTATGCGCAGGCGTATTTTGCCTACGACAGCAAAAAATCAGGCGGCTATACGCGCTCGCATCTGCGTTTCGGCAAAAACCCTATCCGCTCGACCTACCTCGTCTCAAATCCTCACTTCGTAGCCTGCTCGGTTGCGGCGTATCTTGAAATTTACGATGTTATAGACGGTATCCGCGAGGGTGGGACATTCCTGCTAAACTCGATCTGGGACGCCGAGCAGACGGTCGCTAAACTGCCGAATAAAGTAAAGAAAATTTTAGCCGAGAAAAGAGTAAATTTCTACATCATCAACGCCACCAAGCTAGCTCGCGAGATCGGGCTAAAAAACCGCACGAATACCATCATGCAGTCGGCGTTTTTTAAGCTTGCGGACATCATCCCGTTTGCCGACGCGCAAAAATACATGAAAGAGTACGCGCACAAAGCCTACGCCAAAAAAGGCGAAGCGATCGTAGAGATGAACTACAAGGCCATCGACATGGGCGCGGACGGGCTAGTTAAGGTCGAGGTTGATCCTAGCTGGGCAAATTTGACGGATGAAGCGAACGCGGAGGAAAAATACGTCGGCGACGAATTTATAGAAAAAATCGTTAAGCCTATCAACGCCGCTAGGGGCGATAGCTTGCCCGTTTCGGCGTTTGTGGGCTTTGAGGACGGACACTTTAAATCAGGCACGACGCAATACGAAAAACGCGGCATCGGCGTGATGGTGCCGAAGTGGATCGAGGGCAACTGTATCCAGTGTAATCAGTGCGCCTTCGTCTGCCCGCATGCGGTGATCCGCCCGTTTCTCATCGACGAAAACGAGCTCGCCGCCGCGCCGCAAACCGTGCAAGATCACGTCCTAGACGCCAAAGGCAAAGAGGTAAAAGGGCTAAAATACAAAATCCAAGTAAGCCCGCTTGACTGCACGGGCTGCGAGCTGTGCGCTCAAATTTGCCCGAGCAAGGAAAAATCGCTCGTCATGGTGCCGCTAGCCGAGGAGATGGAGCGACACGAGCAGGAAAACGCTGATTATTTATTTAAAAAAGTAACCTACAAAGACGACCTGATGAGCAAAGATAGCGTCAAGGGCGTGGGATTTGCGCAGCCGCTATTTGAGTTTCACGGCGCATGCCCGGGATGCGGCGAGACGCCTTATATCGGACTTGTTACGAGACTGTTCGGCGACCGCATGATAGTGGCAAACGCCACCGGATGTAGCTCGATCTACGGCGGTAGCGCGCCTTCGACGCCTTATACGACGAACAAAGAGGGCAAAGGCGTAGCGTGGGCGAATTCGCTGTTTGAGGATAATGCGGAGTTTGGTATGGGCATGAATGTCGCAGTAGAGACGCTGCGCCACCGTATAGAAGACGTAATGCTACGCACCAAAGATACCGCGCCAAACGCCTTAGCCGCGCTATACTCCGACTGGATCGCGTATAAAAACGACGGCGAGAAGACGACGCAAATAGCTAAAATTTTGACCCCTGTTTTGGAGCAAAATTTAAGCGTTCCCGGTGTAAAAGAAATTTTAGAACTAAAAAGATATCTCGTCAAAAAATCCCAGTGGATCATCGGCGGCGACGGCTGGGCGTACGACATCGGCTTTGGCGGGCTTGACCACGTGCTAGCTAGCGGCGAGAACGTAAACGTGCTCGTGCTAGATACCGAAGTCTACTCAAACACCGGCGGCCAAAGCTCAAAATCAAGCCGCGCTGGCTCGATAGCGCAGTTTACCGCTAGCGGCAAGCCGATGCAAAAAAAAGATCTAGGCTACATCGCAATGACCTACGGAAACATCTTCGTCGCGCAGATCAACTCAAACGCGAGCCAAGCAAACACGATAAAAGCCATCGCCGCAGCCGAAGCATACGATGGACCTAGCCTCGTGATTGCGTATTCGCCGTGCATCGCGCACGGTATAAAAGGCGGTATGGCCTACTCCGGCGATCAAGGCGAGCTAGCGACGAAATGCGGCTACTGGCCGACCTACGTCTACGATCCGCGCCTAATCAAAGAGGGCAAAAATCCGCTCAAAATGACCTCAAAAGAGCCTGATTGGTCGCTTTACGAGGAGTTTTTGCTAAACGAAGTTCGCTACAACTCGCTCAAAAAGACGAATCCGCAGCACGCAGACGAGCTGTTGGCTAAAAACAAGGCCGACGCGCAAAGACGCTACCGCCAGCTAAAACGCCTAAGTTTGGCTGACTTTAGCGACGAGATCGAGTCTAGCGCACCTGAGAGCGCCGAGGATACCTCTGCCGGCACCGCAGCCGAGTAAAGCGCAAATTTCTCTCGCTCAAATTTGACGGGCGAGGGAAAATATCTGTAAATTTAGCCGCTCGTTCGGGCGGTTAAATTTGCTTCCAAATTTGAAAATATCAAATTTAACGCGGCAAATTTAAAAGGCGCAAAATGAGCCAAACCCATCCTTTTAAACCGATTTTTGATAAAAACTCTAAAATTTTAATCCTCGGCTCCTTCCCTTCCGTGGTTTCTCGCAAGCTCGGATTTTACTACGCAAATCCGCAAAATCGCTTTTGGCGGGTGCTGGCTGAGATTTTAAATGCTCCGCTGCCAGGAAGCACGGATGAAAAGATAAATTTCCTACTCGCCAGCCGCATCGCCATCTACGATGCCGCGATCTCGTGCGAGATAAAGGGCTCGAGCGATGCTAAAATGACCGCCGTTGAGCCTGCAAATTTGGAGCCGATTTTTAGCGGAGCGTGCATAGCGCAAGTTTACGCAAACGGCGGCAAAGCGCACGAAATCTGCGAAAAATATCTAAAAACTCAAGTTTTAAACGCAACGGGCAAACCGCCCCTCAAGCTACCCTCGACTAGCTCGGCAAACGCAAATTTTAGCTTTGAAAGGCTCGTGCAAGAGTGGACGGTCGTCGCGGAGGCGCTAAAAGACGGCTAAATTTTATCTATCTAAATTTAGCTAATTTACTTATCTGTTATCACAAGTGGCAAAATCTAAAATAAAGGTGCCTCCAAAATTTTAAGAAGCGAGCAAATTTAAAAAGGTTTGTTCGCTTTATTGCCAAAAATAGCGGCATAAACCGCTAGCTAGGTACTAAAGAATTTCTACGTGCAGTTTTTGTAAGCGAGTAAACAACAAGTAGCATAATGAAGCTATAGAGCAAGTTTGCACTTTTTTGCATTGATTGCATTATTTCATCGTATTTTAGAGCATTTAGAGCCTTTGCATACGGCTTTTTGGTTATCTCTTGTTTTTTACTATTAGGGTTGCTATATGCGGTTTCATCGGTATTTTGGGCACATTTGTTTTTGGAGTTGATTAATAGCGTTTTTTCGCACTCTAACTCTTCTAAAATCATTTTTCTATTTTTGACTATAAAATCTAGTTTGTTGTCTTTTTTGGCGTTAGTAAGATTTGCATCTAGCAGCATATCGTCTAGGCCGTTTTCATTATATCTTGCGGCGTATTCTTTAAATTTGCTTTGAGCCGCTTGTTCTGACGTAAATACACCTATAAACGGCGCTATCAAAAATGGTTTGCTCAAAAATATAACTATGCAAATCAAGTAAGTCAAAATTTTTGCAAGTCTAAACTTGTGTAAATAAAAAAAATATATAGTATAGTACCAGATACAAAAGTATAAAATCGATAGTAAAAATAGGATAATATTAGCTTATACCGTAAAAGACGCATATGAGGGTTGCTATCACTGCTACCGCACTTTGTTTAATGTCAAGATTCATATATACTATTAATCCGGCTATATAACATAGTATTATAGAAAATACTAGCGCTTTGGGATTGGCGATTATCGTTTCCAATAAAAAAATATCAAAAATATAAAAACATAGCCCATATGCTGCGATAGTTAAAACCATAAAATTTATAATTCGTAGTAAATTCGTATGATGGTCGCTGATATTTCTATATAATTTTAGCGTTATCAAATCTAACAAAATCTCGATACGATTTTTATCTTTAGGTGAGCCTTTTGTTTCATCGGCAGGTTTCACTTCTTTACTTTTTTCACTATTTTTATCCTTTGTGTTTTCAAGGGTAAATTCTAATTCTAGCTCTTTGCAATATAGTTCTAGGCGGTGAAACAAGCTTGCATCTAGCGCATTGCCTTTGTTGTTTAAGTTGTATTTCATAAGCCTAAAACCATCTCTAAAATCATTTGTTCTTTTTATATTATCGATGCTTTTATCGCATTTGATTTGAGTCTCGATAAGCTCTTTAAGCTCTTTGTAAGTAAAATCCGTTTTTGCATTTACGAAATTTAAAGCGCCGTTGAAAATAATTGATGAGAAATTAACCGGTTTTTTAAAAGTTACGCTATAAAAGCAAGCGACTTTTTTAAAATCAGCCTCGTGAAAATCGGCAAAATCCTCAAAAACTCTATTATTAAAATAAGCATTATCGTGAAAAGTTGCATTATTAAAATCTACATCTTTTCCAAAAGTAAGATTTTTATCCGTCTTGAAGTCTGTTTTACCTTTAATTTCGGTATTTTCAAAGATTGCCGTGCCTTTAAAATCTACATTAAAAAACCGTGCTTCATCGGCGAAAATAGCAGAGCTAAAGTCTGCATCTGCCTTAAAAACGGCATTTGTAAAATATGCTTTTTCGTTGAATATCGCATTTGAAAAGTCGGCTTTATTTTCAAAATTTGTTTCAGTTAGTATCGCTCTGTTAAATTTAGTTCCGCGAAATTGCGCCTTTCCTTTAAATTTTGCTTTATCTAAATTTACTACATCATTAAATTTTGCTTCTGTGAAAATTAAGTTACTTTCAAAACAAGCTTCTTTGAAAAGCATTTCGCAGTTGATTATGCTCCTATGAAAACTTAGCTTTTGGTTAAATGTGGCATTGGTAAAATTTATATTTATCCCGTCAAACTGTTTTGCGTATAAATTAAGCTCGCAATAAAATTCGGTGTGTGAGAAATCTAGAACACTAAATTTCCCTATATCCATAGTAAATTTTTGCTTAAAATGGGCGGCTTCAAATTTTACCTCTCCCAACTCATTTTTTGTATCTAATTTAAAAGATTTATTAAAGATACTACTTGCAAAGGATATATCTTGTCCAGAGTTTTGAGATATAAAATCACCGTTAAATGTACATGAATGAAAATGTGCACGACCTTCTACGTAAACTTCTTTTGTAAATTCGCATCCGCTAAACGTGTTGTCTTTAGTGATATTATGTAAAAATACTTCATTTTCAAATTTACAAGAGCTGATGTTAGGAAGCCTGGAATTTACAATTATTACCTTCCGTTTAATCCCATTTAAATCTTCTATGGGTTTTGGATTATTTACGATATCACAAAATAAAAGAACAATATTAAATTCGTCACTTTGCAGATATTTTTCTAAATTTACATGGTTGATGGAGTCTGAATTTTGGTCTAAGTAAAAACCTTTAAAAAAGAAAAAAACTTGTCCATATTGCGTGCATTTTTCAATAAGACAATCTTCACTGTTTTGCCCTGACGCATACAAAGCATCTATATTGCCATTGAGAATCCCAATCTCCTGAAACCTCTCAAGTTCTTTTTGCTCGATTTCTTCTCTTGGCTCTTGCAAAATTTTATCTATATCTAAACCCATTTTTAAACCTCGCTATCATGCACATGCTAAAAATTTACGTTATGCGAAATACTATCAAAAACCAACTTG
Organism: Campylobacter concisus; assembly: GCF_003048405.1. Lineage (NCBI taxonomy): Bacteria > Pseudomonadati > Campylobacterota > Epsilonproteobacteria > Campylobacterales > Campylobacteraceae > Campylobacter > Campylobacter concisus. The sequence goes on from NZ_PIQS01000001.1 coordinate 132,645, forward strand.
TAAATTAATTATAAATAAATAAAAACAAACAACGGATTTTAGCCTCATCTTCACCTTAAATTTAGTTTCAAATTTTAAAATTACCAAAATCAAACAAAGCAGGGAAAACCGTGAAAATCCTAAAATTTCTATTTTTGCTTCCGTTTCTAGCGATCGGTGCGCAAGCTCTAGAGCCAAAAGTCGTAATGAAGCCCGAAGCGAGCCTAAAAAACGGGCTTTACTACGTAAAAGGTAAGCCCTACGACGGCACGCTTAAGATGCTTCGATACAGCGTAGAGGACCTATATGACGTAAATGCGATGGGCATGGTCTATCCGAGGCTAAAACCGCTACCGCCCACGCTTATACGCGAGATAGACGTGCAGGGCGGCACGGCGGTGCGATATAGAGACTATTTTGACGGCAGAGACAAGCCCTCAAACGAATACCAGCTAAAAAACGGCGTCCGCGAGGGCACGGCTAAGCACTACCATGCAGATAGCGGCGCGCTAATGGGCGAGAGCGAATACAAAAATGACGTCCGCGATGGGCGCTACCGCCGCTACTACTTTGACGAGGGCGGCGCGTTAAAGCAGGAGGGCTTTTTCAAGGCGGACAAGCGAGAGGGCGTTTTCACCGACTATTACGTTAGCGGCGAGGTTAGCGCGCGCAGCCCGTACGCGGGCGGGCTACGAAACGGCGAGGACGTAGACTACTACAAAAGCGGCAAAATCCGCGGCAAGCGAACGTATAAGAACGACAAGCGAGAGGGCGCAGAGACGTGGTACTACGAAAGCGGCGCCGTGGAGGAGACGGGCGAATATAAAAATGACCGCAAAAACGGCGTTTGGAAGCGATTTTACGAAAACGGCAAAACGCGCGTGGTAGAAAATTATAAAGACGGCGAAAAGGACGGCGTCGCGCGCGAATACTACGGGGGCGGCAAGCTCAGAGGCGAATACGAGTATAAAGACGGCCGCCAAACGGGTGTGGGGCTGGACTACTACGAGAGCGGGGCGCTGGCTGCAAAGGTAATGTTTAAAAACGGGCGCTATCACGGACTGTACGAGGAGTATCACGAAAACAGCAAGCTAAAAGCCAAAGTGATATTTGAGGACGGGCTGGAGGTCGGCGAGGCGCACCACTACTACGCAAACGGCAAACTCGAAGCCGAGGGGGAGTTTGAGCGCGGTAGGCTCGTGCGTGCCAAAAAATACGACGAAGCAGGTAAGCTAATCAGCGACAAGTCCGATAAAAATGGACTGCCGAGGGAGTAAATACTAAAATAAGTTGCTACTGGCATCATTTGAATTTTTACCAAACCAAATATTTACGTCCTTTTGTATTTTACATATTTTAATTAGCTTTAAATCACACTACAATAGTCGTACCTAACATTAAAATTTTTATATTTACCTTTTACATCTTAGTCATAAAAGTAGCAATCTAATCTATAAAATTAATAATATTTTTATAAATAAAAGCGAAATTTCAATATAACAAGTAGTATAATTGCAAGCATATAAATATTATTTTTTATATTTTAAGCGTATTTTTGATTTTTGTATTCTGGTTTTTAAATATCTTAATAAGGAGCAAAAATGCATACTCTTGGTCTAATCATAGCCTTACTTACGCTTTTTGTTGTAGGCTGGGCGATTTTAAAAGGCAAATACGCCACTTTCGTGCTTTTACTCTCTGGCGTTATCATGCTTGTCTCTTCGGTCATTCTTGATACGGGAAAATTTTTACCAGAAAAGGTAAATAGCACTGGAAATTCCTTACTGGATGTAGTTGAGTTTATCCGCTATATGCTCTCAAATAATTTTTCGCAACTTGGACTTTTGATCATGTTAATGGTCGGTTTTGCAAGTTATATGACTCATATCGGAGCAAATCAAGCCTTTGTAGGCATCGCCACAAAAAGGTTTAAAGCCATAAAAAGCCCATATTTTATGATATTCATAGCTTTTTGCGTAGCAAAACTTATAAGCATGGTAATAACCAGTGCGGTTGGACTTGGCGTGCTTTGTCTTGCACTTCTTGGACCAGTTCTTATATCACTAGGACTAAATAAACTAAGCGTTGGTAGTATTTGTGCGATGAGTGGAGCTAGCTCAATGGTGCTTCTTGGCTCATCGACAGCTGCTGCTGCAAAAGCAACTGAACTTGAGGTGCTTGATTATGTTTTTATCTATAAAATTCCAGCGGCTCTTCCAACTGTACTCGTGATCGGCATTGCATTAGTTCTTTGGAATAGATACTTAGACAAAAAAGAAGGTTGGGTTTGTAGTGAGCATATAGGAGAGAGCATTAGTTTTGACGATAAGGTAGATGTTCCAAAAGAGCAAGCACCTATGATCTATGCTCTTTTACCATTTTTACCGATGATTTTAGTAGTAGTTTTTTCGCCATATTGCTTAAAAACTATAAAACTAAACATATCAAGCGTCATAATCCTTTCTATGATAATTGCTATGGTTTTTGAAGCATTTAGGCATAAATTTAGCTTTGAAAAGCTTGGCGAAGGGCTAAAAGTATTTTTTAATGCCATGGCAAAAAGCTTAAGCGGTGTTGTTATGCTAGTTGTGGCAGCTGGTATATTTGCTGAAGGCTTTAAAGCTCTTGGTATGCTTGATGCTATTGTAAATTTGGCAAAAAGCATAGGTTTTGGAGGGCTTGGCATGTCTATACTTTTTGTATTTATAACAACCATTGTTACAATCATAGCTGGCTCAAATGGTGCAAGCTTTTATCCACTTTTAAACATGGTACCAAATATAGCTAAGAGCTTAAATATCAACTCTGTTATGCTAGTGCTTCCTATGCATCAAGCCTCCACAATAGCTAGACCACTTTCACCTGTCTCTGGCGTAGTGGTAGCCATTTCAGGTATGCTTCACATTAGCCCGCTCTCGCTCATTAAAAGATGTAGCGTGCCAGCTATTTTAGGTCTTATAAGCCACCATATATTTGTATTTTTACTATCATTTTAAGGAGAAAATATGAGATGGAGCTTTGATGATTCTTATGTAGATTTTGATAGCGAAATTTTTACCTCATCGTTTGAAAATCTAAAAGCACAAAATGAAAATTTGGTTAAATTTTTAAACAATAGCGAGCTTACCAAAGCTATCATCTCATACGAAGAAGCATACAAAGAAGCAGCTAGCCTACTCGCATTTTGTCGTTGTAAAAGTAGCGATAATACAAAAGATGAGCTAGCTAGTAAATTTGAGCTAAAAATAAAAGAGCAAAAAGCTAAACTTGATACGGCAAAGGAGATACTTTTTGATAAATTTGATAGCCTAAAAAGTGATGATAAAATTTTTCAAAGCACTCAATTTAAACATATAAAATTTCTATATTTAGAACATAAAAATAGCAAGAGCAAAATACGAAAAAAGAGTGAAAGATATTTTTTTGCAAATTTAGCGCTCACAAATTTTTTTCCACTTTTTGCAAATTTTAGACATCTAAATAATTTAATAAATATCTCTGCTACCAATAAAAATGCAAATACACAAAGCTATAATCTTGCAAAATGTATGGGTATATTAAAAGGATCAGATGATGAAATTTTACGCAAAAATGTGTTTGATGCTCTGAGTTCTCACTATGATAAATTTTCCGATCTTTATCTTGATATCTTAAATATGCTTCATGGATTTAGACTGGCTAAATTTAAGGCAGCAAAAGTTGATTTTTTAACTCCAAGCCTTGAAGAAAATAAAATGAGCCTTGACACTTTAAACGCCATGCAAGAAGCCATTAGCAAAAGAGTTGAAAAAATAAGAGAATGCGTAAGAGTAAGAGCTAGTTTTTTAGGTGGCAAAAGTATGAGAAGTTGCGATCTTTTGGCACCTTATCCACTTAGCAAGCACAGTGAAATTTCTCATGACGAGGCTATTAAAATCATCAAAAAAGCATTAAAACCACTGGGTGAAGATAGTTTTATCAAGCTTATGATAGACAAACACTGGATAGAAAGCGATGTACGAGAAAATAAAGCTGGCGGAGCATTTTTTGTGAGTTTGCCAAAATTTAAGCAACCAAGAATTTTTACCACCTACATGAATACTCTTTCACACTTAATCCAGCAAGCTCATGAGCTTGGGCATGCTTGGCACTACTACTTGATGCGTGATCTTCCAGTTTTAAGTGCAAATTTTCCAATGAGCTTAGCCGAGAGTGCGAGTACATTTAATGAAACTCTTTTACGAAATGAACTAAAAAAAGATGACTCACTTAGGGTAGAAATTTTATGGCAGGAGCTAAAAAGCGCTGCAAATTTTTTACTTCATATAAGCGTTAGATACGAGTTTGAGACTGGTTTTATAAAGCTGCGACAAAAAGGTCAAGTCAGCAAAAAAGACGCAAGCGATCTTTTAAAACAAGCTTGGGATAAATTTTATAAAGATAGCACGAGCGATGTTGAAGAATTTTTGCCATATTTTAAACCACATTTTTATAAAACAGATAATTATATCTACAACTACCCTTATAGTGTCGGCTATTTGCTATCACAATTCTTTCTAAGTGAGTTTAAAAAAGACGAAGTAAAATTTTGCAAAATTTATAAACAATTTTTAATAGAGTGTGGCACAAAAAGCGTGGAAGAGCTAATGAAAAAACACTTTAAAAAAGATACGACAAAGTGTGAATTTTGGCTGATTGGCATAGATGAAGCACTAAAAAATTTAGATGAGTTTAAAAAGGTAGTGGCTGTATAAATTCACTAGTTATCTTAAACGTTTTATTTTTTTTGGAGAAATTTTATAAATTTTTGATGGAGCATCTTCGAAAAAATGATCATCTACTATTTCATCAGCCACGCTCATAGCCCAAGCTTCATTAAAATTTTGCCCATTTTTGTTCGCACTGCTTGAATAAAGCCAGTCAAATTTAGCTAAAAATTTTTCGTGCTCGCACTCTTTTACGACTCTAATAGCCTTTAAATTTGGATACAAAAATGTGGCTTTTCTTGAATGGCGTATAAAATTTTTATATTTTTTTGGCACTCTAACAAGCTCATTTAAAACGCTAAATTTTGCCGTCGTGATAAGGCAAGGTTTATTCTCATCACGCATTTTGGCCTTATTTATCTCTTTATAATCTTTACTCAAAAAGCCAGCTGTCGTATCGGTTTGTGCTAGAAATATCATAATTTTTCTCTTTTTGATAGTAAAAATATACAAGAGATTATTAGAGCAAATCCTAAAAAATCCCAAAATACAAATTTTGTCCCAAGCCAAAAGTAGCCAAAAAATGCTGCACTTAGTGGTTCTATGCAGGCTAATAAACTAGCTTTTGCTGCGCCTATGAGCTTAACACCTATCATATAAAAGCTAAATGCAAAAATGGTGCCAAGCGTAATAACAGCAATAAATGCAAGCCATTGATTTATACCATTAAGCCCAGCAAAATCCCAAACTCTCATATAGCAAGCAAGCACTATTCCGCCCATAACCATGCCCCAGCCAAGCGTGAGAGTGACTGAATATTTAGCATTTAGCCTTGCTGGAGCAAGATTATAAACACAAACACAAATGGCACTCACCAAGCACCAGAACAAGGCCTTTGGCGAGATTACAAGAGATGAAATTTGAGCATGTGTGCTTAGGAAAAATACGCCAAGCATAGCTAAAAATAGAGCTAAAATTTCAAGTTTTCTTGGGGTGCGTTTTTCTTTTATGCAAATGACCATTAAAATTAAAGCAGGAGCAGTGTATTGAATAACAGTCGCAACTGCGGCATTTGAAAGCTCAATGGAGTAAAAATAAGCGTACTGCGTCATCATAAGCCCAAGCAGAGCATAGACTAAAAACTCGCCAAGGAGCTTTATATCTTTAATCGGAGCAAAAACGGTACTTGGTTCTTTAAAAGCATAAAAAATCACAATAACAATGCCAGCTAACATCAGTCTATATGGCACCAAAAAATCAGAATTTATACCAAGTGAAAATAGATACTGCCCACAACCCCCACTAAATCCCCAAAGGATACCGCCAACTAAAGTAAGGAGTATCCCAAGACGATGAGTATTCATTAAATTTATCTATCTTTATGAAGCTGTGCATCTTTGCCATAATGCGGCGAATATGGTCCATAAAGTATACAGTTATGACAATCTCTTGAAAATAAATAAGCATCTGCCATCACTGCTAGATCGTATGATCTATCTGAGATGGTATTTGCCACCTGTGAGATGACAGCTGAGACTAACATGCCAAGTAGGCTACTTTGACCGCTGCTGCTATCTTCTGCTGCTATGGCACTGCCTTGCCAAAGAGTAGCGCCACTTTTTATATCGATAAGCTTTGCTTCAAGAATGACCTTTGTTGAGCTTGAGATGACCGCATAGCTCGTACCATAATCTTTTATGTTTATGTAAAGTACACTATCGGCATGAAAAATTTTATCAAGCTTATTTAGTGGCACTGCTGCGATCTCGCTTGGCTCGGTTATGCCATTTAGCTTAAAGGTATCATTTACAAGAGCTACTGGAAATACGTAGTATCCCGCCTCACTTAATGGTGCGACTGTATTTGCTAAAACTGCAGCTGGGCCAGAAATTTCTGTGCTATCGTTTGTTGGCATAAGCACTAAGATAGAGTGAGGTCTTTTTTGTAAAAATTCTGAGTAGTCGTATGGCTCAGGCTCTTTTATAGAGCAGCCCGTAAAAAATACTGCTAAAAATGCAAAGGCTATAAATTTCAGGCTATTTTTCATTATTTGCCTCCTCTTTTTGCTCTACTTTTTTTGGAGTCAAATTTTTAGAGCCTTTGATGAAATTTATATACTCCCTTGACTCTGGGAAATTCTCTACTTCTTTGTCAAAATTTGCATTTGCAGCGCCTAAATTCCCATTATTTAGGTATAAAAGTCCAAGGTGCGCATAAAGCCCTGGCGCAACCTTGTATCCTTTTTGTATAGATGTCTGGACCAAATTTTCTAAGTGTGAAATTTGCTCGTTTGTATCGCCCTCTTCATTTAGGTAGCTATATAGCGAGCTACTATATGATCCGTCCCAATAATAAAGTGATCTTGGGCCGTTTGAATGACCGCAACCCGATAAAAATAGCACAAAAAGCCCAAGGCTTGCAAGCCCTATTTTACTTGCCATGCTCCGCTTTCTATACCATTTACTAGATTATTTACCGCTTCAATAATAGCTAGACTTAAAACCTTGCCATTTAGCGTAGAATCGTATCCTGCTGTACCGCCAAAACCGATGATCTCTCTGTTTGAAAGGGTGTATTCGCCAGCTCCGCTAACTGAATAGACAACTTCTGCGGTTTTTGTATCAACAACGTTTAAATTTACCTTTGAGTAGGCAGTTTGTTGCTTGCCTTTACCAAGTATGCCAAATAGCTGGTGATCACCTGTTGTCTTACGACCAAACTCTGTCACATCACCAGTTATCACATATCGTGAGCCTTTTAAATTTTGAGCCTCTTTACTTAGCTCGCTCTCTTGTTTTATGACTTTCATATTTGATCTATCAAGCACTAAAAATCTGCCACTTTGCTGTAAATTTGTGATCAAAATGCTTTGAGCTTGGTTACCAAGCCTATCCTCGCCATCAGCAAATACACCATTTTGGTAAGCTGATTGATTATTAAATCGACCTATCGAAACTGAAATTTTTTGGCCATTGTAAACTGTGCCGTAGCTTGCTACTTTTGGGGTCTCAACCACTCTTGAGCTCTCGCTCGCACATCCAGCAAAAAGTACTGCTGCCGTCAAAATCGTACTAAATTTAAATACACTTTTCATTTTTTATCCTTTGCGACAAAATCGTTTGTATATTACTAAATTTCTTTTTAAATAGCTTTAAATTTCATCCATGTGCCTTTTAAGTATCTAATCGTAAAAAACACCGCCTTTACAGCCCAGTCAGCAAACATTGCAAACCAAGTACCTATCATGCCAAGATCAAATGTGAGCGCAAAGACATAGGCCAATATGACTCTACAAGCAAACATACAAACTAAATTTACAATCATCGGATATTTAGCGTCCCCTGCAGCACGAAAAACGATCGGATATGTGTAGGCAAGTGGCCAAATAAGACACATAGCGATACCGTGATACCAGACGATCTGTCTTGTTAAATTTATGGCTTCGCTTGAGAGATTATAAACAAGAAGCAATGGCTCAAGTAAAAACAAAATCACAGCTGTGCTAAAAAGCTGGACAATATAGATACTTATCATCGACTTTCTTACGTAAAATTTAGCCTGAGCAAAGTCGTTTGCGCCGATGCATCTAGACACTACGACGCTTAGGCCTGTGCCTATCGCCATGCCAGGGAGTACTTGAAACATCACGATCGTCCCGCCCACGGCATTTGCAGCGATACTTGCTGTGCCAAAGAGTGAAACAAGACTCAAAACGATGATGCGACCCACATAAAACATCGAATTTTCAAAGCCATAAGGCACACCGATATTTAAAATTTTCTTGATGATCTCGTAGTCAAATTTATAGATAAAGCTCTTTCTTATGTGAAGTTTTAGCCTTATATCAAGAAGCAAATAGACTATAACAAAGCAAGCAAGCATCTTGGCTATAAGCGTACTGATGGCAATACCTAAAATACCAGTATGAAATGTGTAGATACTAATGGCAGTTAGAAGTACGTTTAATAAATTTGCAGCCGCCATAATATACATAGGAAGCTTGGCATTTGACATTGTGCGAAAGATCGCCGCAGCTGCTGCATAGACAGCCAAAAATGGCGCAGAAATAGCTGAGAAAACAAGATAGTGACTAGCATCATGCCTTACTTGCTCTCCAATATTACCAAAGACATAATCTAGGATAATATCTTTTAAAACTATGATGACCGCTGCGATAAAAAGGGCAAAGATAAAACTAAACCAAACGAGCTGATTTGCTGTGATTTTGGCATTGCCACTTTGTTTATTACCAAGATACTGGCTAGCAACCACTGAGCCGCCAGTAGCGATGGCTGTAAAAATGCTGATAAAAAGTGCCATGACAAATTCCACAAGACTAATCGCACTTACAGCGCTTTCACTAACACTTGCCGCCATTAGAGAGTTTACAAGCCCTAGGCCATACTCTAAAAACTGCTCAACCGCAATAGGGAAAAATAGCTTCGCAAGGTCGGCATTTGAGAAAAATTTTGTATTTTGATCTTTGGTTTTGTTTACCATGCTTCCCCTAAGATAAACTTAAAAATTTTAATATTTTTAAGCCAGGATCTGCTTTTTGCAAATCCTGACTTAAAAATTTTAGTGTCTTGAAAGATAATTTGTATCGTAGTTATTGCTTAAAAAGTCTTTGTTTTCCATCATAGCGATGTGAAAATCTTTTGTTGTTTTTATGCCATTTATTATGAGCTGATCAAGAGCTACTTTCATCTTATGGATCGCCCTATTTCTATCGGTATCCCAAACCACAAGTTTGCCGATCATGCTATCGTAATATGGCGGTATAGAGTAGTCTTGATAGATATGACTATCCATTCTTACATTGCGGCCACCTGGGCAGACATATTTTGTGATCTTTCCAGGACACGGCGTAAATGTATTTGGATCTTCGGCTGTTATCCTGCACTCTATAGCATGGCCTTTTAACTCAATGCTCTCTTGTGATGGTAGCGCCTCGCCTTCAGCCACTTTTATCATAAGTTCGATAATATCAAGTCCGCTTACCATTTCGCTTACTGTGTGCTCAACTTGAAGTCTTGTATTCATCTCGATGAAATAAAAGTCTAAATTTTTATCAACCAAAAACTCAAACGTACCAGCTCCCTCGTAACCAATCGCTTTTGCCGCTTTTATGGCTGTTTCGTGAAGTCTCTCTCTTGTTTTTTCATCAAGTAAAATAGCTGGGCTTTCTTCGATCAGCTTTTGGTGGCGACGCTGCATAGAGCAGTCACGCTCGCCGATGTGAAGCACATTGCCATGGCTATCGCCAATTACTTGAACTTCGATGTGGCGTGGGTTTAGGATATATTTTTCCATATACATTGTGCCATCGCCAAATGCGCTCATAGCTTCACTTTCAGCCGACCAAAACGCTTTTTCTAAATCAGCCTCTTTTTCAACCACGCGCATGCCGCGTCCGCCGCCACCTGCAGCAGCTTTTAAGATGACTGGATAGCCTATCTTTTTAGCTAGCTCTTTTGCAGCTTTTGTATCAGCCACAGCACCGTCTGAGCCAGGAATTACTGGTACGCCAGCTCTTTGCATAACTTGCTTTGCCTTACTTTTATCGCTCATCAAAGCCATCGCAGCAACACTTGGTCCAATGAATTTGATCTTGTGATGTGAGCAAATTTCAACAAAATTTTGATTTTCACTTAAAAAGCCATATCCAGGAAAAATAGCGTCTGCTTCGCTGATCTCAGCTGCACTTATGATAGCTGGGATATTTAGGTAGCTATCACTTGAGCGCTCTTTACCAATGCAAATGGCCACGTCGGCATATTTTACGTAAAGTGCGTCTTTATCAGCGGTTGAATAGACTACAACGGCTTCTTTACCCATCTCCTTTATCGTTCGCAAAGCACGAAGAGCGATTTCGCCGCGGTTTGCGATTAAAATTCTTTTTAATTCCATTAATTTTTCTCCACACCAAATAACGGCAATCCAAACTCAACTGGCTGTCCGTCAGAGACTAGCATCTCAGTGATCTGGCAGTCAAACTCAGCCTCAATCTCATTCATGATCTTCATAGCCTCAATGATACCTACTACATCGCCTTTTCTCACTCTTTGACCTACTTTTACAAACGGAGCAGCGCCTGGGCTTGGAGCAGCATAGAAAGTACCTACCATAGGAGATTTTATGCTATCTTTTGGCGAGTTTGCAGCTGGTTTTACCTCTGAATTAACGACTACATTTACAGGTGCTGGAGCTGGCGCTTGTGCTGCTGGTTTAGCAGGCGCGCAATAATCTGAAAATTTTTCAAGCTCTACCTCAAAATCACCACTTTTTATTTTGATATGATTCATCTCCATATCATTAAAAAATTCGATAAGCTCTTTTATATCTTCTTTTTTCATAGAAATTTCTCCTAAATTTTTATATAAGCGTCTAATTGTAGCGAAAATTAGATAAAAAATTTTTTTATGAAGCAAAAACGAGAACTCAAAGCTACTCTTTTTTGCTAAGTTATTTTTCAGTAATAATTATCTTAATGCCTTTAGTATCAACTAAATTTTCATCGATGATGATCTCATCTATCTTTGCTGCCCTTATTACGCCACTTTTTGGATTTTTTATGCTTTTTATCGCTCCGCTTGTGCTTACATCGACACTTGAATATTCAAACGCAAGACTTGTATCCATAAAAATGCAATCTTTTACGATCAAATTTTCCACGTAACATAGGGCTTGGAGACTCTTTATCGTGCAGTTTATGAGCGTCACATTTTTTGAGTTCCAAGCCAGATATTCGCCTGAGATGAGACAATTTTGCGCGGTCACGTTTTCGCAGTTCCAAAATGCATCTTTTGAAATGAGCTTTGAGTTTGCGATATGGACATTTTTACAACCATCAAAGCAGTAGTTTCCGTCTAAATTTAGCCCATCGATCTCTAAATTTTCGCTATTTGCCCCGAAGTAATCGCCTTTTGCAAAAACATTTTTTATCTTCACATCCGCGCATCCCCAAAGTGTTTCACTAGCATCTGAAAAATTTACATTTTCTAGCGAAATTTGCGAGCTTTTTCTAAAGCTTTTTGGAGCGTTGATGACCACGTCTTTGAAGCTTAAATTTGTACTGTACCACATACCAGCCCTTGCTAGAGGCTCCAAGTATCCGCCATTTAGCGTGACATCGCTTGCGTACCAAAGTGGGTATTTGTAGGCAAAAACGCACTCATTTAGCTTTAAATTTGAGCTGTGCTTTAGCGGCGACTCACCATCTTTAAAGATGCAGTTTGTAAAATTTACACTTTTTGCCCCAAACATCGCACGCTCACCAGTAAAAATTTCTGCATTTTTCTCTTGCATTTTTGTCCTTTATTAATTTTTGCTGTTAAAATTATACTAATTTTAATCTAATTTATTCGCTTTATTAAATTTACTTTAAAGACGCAAAGCGTTATAATCGCCCAAAAAAGGAGCAAAAATGGGTTTAAAGTCAGACTCTTGGATAAGAAAAATGTCGGTTGAGAAAAATATGATAGTGCCGTTTGCTGAGGAACAAGTCGGACGCGGCGTCGTTAGTTACGGCGTTTCTAGCTACGGCTACGATATCCGCGTTGGTGATGAGTTTAAAATCTTTACGAACATCGGCGGCACCGTGGTCGATCCGAAAAATTTCGACGAGAAAAACGTGGTCGATTTTAAGGGCGATGTCTGCATCGTGCCGCCAAATTCATTCGCTCTAGCGCGTACGATCGAGTACTTTAACATGCCTGATAACGTGCTAGCGATCTGCCTTGGCAAAAGCACCTACGCTCGCTGCGGTATCATCGTAAACGTAACGCCTTTTGAGCCTGGATTTAAGGGGCATATCACGATAGAGATCTCAAACACGACACCGTTACCTGCGAAGATCTACGCAAACGAGGGCATCGCGCAGGTGCTATTTATCGAGGGCGATGAGCCTTGCGAGGTGACGTATGCTGATAAAAATGGCAAATACCAAGCCCAAGAAGGCATCACGCTGCCTAGAATTTTGAAGTAATTTTCATGCCTTTGCGACTTTGCAAAGGCTAAATTTATCGCCCACTTTTTGCAAAACCCTAAACAATAACGAAATTTTGACGAAATAGAAGCTAGAAAGAGCGAAGCTTTGATAAACAAATTTTAAATTTGGCACAGCTTTTGCTTAAAAATTTATAAAAAATAATTCAAATTAGCCATTTATAAATCAAAAAATGACTAGCAAAAAGGCGCAAAATGTTTAACAACAAATCGATATTAATCACCGGCGGAACAGGAAGTTTTGGTAAAAAATACACTGAAATTTTGTTAAAAAAATACAAGCCAAAAAGGCTAGTTATCTACTCACGCGACGAGCTAAAGCAATACGAAATGGCCCAAATGTTTAAAGACAAGGCCATGCGTTTTTTTATCGGCGACGTGAGGGACTATAAGCGCTTAAGAACTGCGATGAACGGCATAGACTACGTCATCCACGCAGCTGCGATGAAACACGTACCAATCGCCGAATACAACCCAATGGAGTGTATCAAAACAAACATAGATGGCGCTCAAAACGTCATCGACGCCTCTTTGGAGTGTGGCGTTAGCAAGGTGATCGCACTCTCAACTGACAAAGCGTGCAACCCTGTAAATTTATATGGAGCTACAAAGCTAGCCAGTGACAAGCTCTTTGTCGCTGCGAATAACATCGTTGGAGACAAAAAAACAAGATTTAGCGTCGTAAGATATGGAAATGTCGTTGGCTCTCGTGGATCAGTCGTGCCGCTCTTTAAAAAACTGATCGCACAAGGTGAAAAAGAGCTTCCTATCACGCATGAGAAGATGACTAGGTTTTGGATCACGCTTGAACAAGGTGTAAATTTCGTCCTTAAAAACTTTGAGAGGATGAAAGGCGGCGAAATTTTCATACCAAAGATCCCATCAATGACGATGGTCGATCTCGCAAAAGCCCTTGCACCAGAGCTTGGCGTCAAGATCATAGGCATTCGCCCAGGCGAAAAGATGCATGAGATGATGATTTCAAGAGACGACGCGCATCTTACATACGAATTTGATGATTACTACGTTATTAGTCCGTCTATTCAGTTTTTAACAGCGCAGGACTTCTCGACAAATGCCCTTCATCAAAAGGGCAAGCCAGTGAGCGAAGACTTTGAATATAGCTCAAATACAAATAAAATTTGGCTCGATAGAGCAGGTCTTCTTGAGATGATAGGAGATGCTAAATGATCCCTTACAGCCGTCAGCAGATCACAGAAGAGGACATAAAGGCAGTCACTGATGCCTTAAAAGATGACATCTTAACAGGTGGCCAAAAGGTTAGTAAATTTGAAGAAGAGCTGGCAAAGTATGTTGGCGTAAAGCACGTGGTCGCCATGAATTCAGCCACTTCGGCTCTTCATGTGGCTTATCTAAGCCTTGGCGTAAAAGACGGCGATGAAGTGATCACGACGCCTATTACGTTTGCGGCCACTGCAAATGCGGCTTTGATGGCAGGAGCGCAGATTAAATTTTGCGACGTAAAAGCAAATGGCAACATCGATGAAGAGAAAATTCCAACTCTTATCACGCCAAAAACGAAGGTGATAACTGCTGTTGATTACGGTGGCAACCCAGTGGAGCTAGATAAGATCATAAATTTAGCCAAAAAGCATGGCATAAAAGTGATAGATGACGCCTCTCACGCCCTTGGTAGCGTACAAAATGGCGTAAAAGTGGGCGTTAAGGCTGATATTAGCATATTTAGCTTTCACCCTGTAAAGCCTATCACCACGCTTGAGGGCGGCGCACTTGCTACAAACGACGATGAGCTAGCAAGGCTTGCAAGGCTTTATAGAAGCCACGGCATCACCAAAACAAAGCTTTGGGATAGCGATATGAGCCTACTTGGATACAACTATAGGATCACAGACGTGGCCTGCGCTTTGGGGCTTAGCCAGCTAAAAAGACTGGACGACTTTATCGTTAAAAGAAATGAGATAGCTAAATTTTATGATGATAAATTTAGTGGGTGCGAGTATTTTAAAACTATAAAGATCCCAGCAAATACAACTAGCTCAAGGCACCTATATCCAGTACTTTTGGATGAGAAACTTTGGGATAAAAAAGAGCAAATTTTTGAAGCACTCTTGCAAAAGGGCGTTGGTGTGCAGGTGCACTACAAGCCAACATATAAATTTAGCTTTTATAAAGCGCTCCTTGGCGAAATTTCACTGCCAAATGCGGAGAAATTTTATAGTGCCGAGCTTAGCATCCCATGCCATCACGGCATGAGCGTGGATGATGCTAAATTTGTAGCTAGCACGCTATTTGATGTGCTAAAAAGCTTTAGCGAGTAAAAAATGATCTGCATCATCCCAGCAAGAGGCGGCAGCAAGAGGATACCTGGCAAAAACATAAAAGACTTTTTAGGCAAGCCCTTAATCGCATATAGCATTGAGGCCGCGCTAAATTCTAAAGTTTTTAGCGAAGTGATCGTAAGCACCGATGATGAAATGATCGCAAATGTGGCTAGAGAATTTGGAGCTAGCGTGCCATTTTTTAGAGATGCGAGCCTAAGCGATGACTACGCGACAAGCACTGACGTGATAAAAGACGCGATAGGGCGCGTAAATTCTGGCTTTAGTGATGTCTGCTGCCTTTATGCCACAGCACCGCTTATAAGGGCTGAAATTTTAAAAGAGGCTGCAGGAGAGTTTAAAAAGCAGGAGTGTAAATTTTTATTTTCAGCGACTGCGTTTGATTTCCCTATACAAAGGGCGATAAAACTTGATGAAAACGCTAGCGTTAGCATGTTTTATCCTCAGTTTGAAAAGACACGCTCGCAAGATCTTGAGCCTGCGTTTCATGACGCTGGGGCATTTTATTTTGGCAAAAAAGAGGCTTGGCTGGAGTGCAGTGCTTTGTTTGCGCCACACTCAAAGGCATATTTGCTGCCAAGAAATTTAGTCTGCGATATCGACACGCTAGAGGATTTTGAGTTTGCTAAGAAGCTTTATTTGATAAATAATGGAAAGATCTGATTGAAAGAATTTAAAGGACTCCTCTTGCTAAAAACGCTCGTGCGCGCTGATAGTAGCAGCAAGATAGGGCATGGGCACATCAGGCGAGACCTTTTGCTTGCTAAAAAATTTAACGACATCTCATTTGTATCTTTGAGGCTAGATGGTGACATTTTTGATGAGATAAACTACCCTAAATTTAGTTTAAGTAGTGGCGAGGTAGATGAACTTTGTGAACTTATAAAAGATGATAAATTTGAGCTTCTCATCATCGACCACTACGGCTTTAGCTTTGAAGACGAAAGAGCTATAAAAGAAAAAACTGGCGTTAAAATTTTATCATTTGATGACACTTACGAAAAACATTTTGCAGACTACATATTAAACGTAAATTTATATGCGCAAAAGGCAAGATATGAGGGGCTGGTAGAAAAAGGCTGTGAGGTATTTTGCGGAAGCGAGTTTTTGCTAGTTAGAGATGAGTTTTATGAAGAAGCGCAGGTAAAAAGGGAAAAAATTTACGACTATGCTATCATTCTTGGAGGCACTGATATCTCAGGGCTAAGTGCTAAAATTTCAGAAAAACTGCTCTTAAAAGGGCTAAAAACAGCCGTCATAACAACTAGCGGAAATAAAAACTTGAGCGCACTAAAAGAGCTATCAAGCAAGAGCGAAAATTTTAGCCTTTTTGTAGATAGTAAAAATGTAGCAAGGCTGATGAATGAGGCCAAAATGCTCATCATAACAGCAAGCTCGCTTGTAAATGAAGCTTATGTTTTGGGAGCTAAATTTAAAGCCATTTGCGTAGCGGATAATCAAAAAGAGATCTTTGCTTGGCTAAAAGAAAATGGCTATGAAGCCTACTGGGGAGATGAAATTTGCTTGAGCTTATAAATTTTACCTCGCTTAGCGATGAGCAAAAGCTGATGGTCTTAAAGTGGCGAAACGACGAGCGTATAGCCAAATTTATGAAAAATAAAAGTGTTGGCAAAGAGGAGCATTTTACTTTTTTAGAGAGATTAAAGAGCATTCAAGATAAGATTTATTTTTTAGTAAAAGACGAGAGTGAATTTATCGGAGTGATAAGCTTTGTTGATATCACAAAAGAAAGTTGCGAATTTGGCGTTTATAAAAACCCGGAGCTAAAAGGAGTGGGCAAAAAGTTGCTTGATCTCATAAAAGACTACGCTTTTTTTACATTAAAGGTTGGCTCGCTAAAGGCAAAAGCTTATAATAACAACGAAAAAGCACTCGCACTTTATAAAAATTTTGGCTTTAAGATCTACGCAAAAGATGATGAATTTAGCTATCTTGAGCTTAAAAAAGAAACGGACTAGCGGATGAAAATAGGAAATTTTGATACAGACAAAAAGGTCTTTATAATAGCAGAGCTCTCTGCTAATCACAGCGGTAGCCTAAAAACGGCGGTAGATACGATAAAGGCGGCTAAGCGTGCTGGGGCGGACGCAATAAAGCTTCAGACATATACGCCTGATAGTTTGACTCTAAATTCGCACCTAGACGACTTTGTCATAAAGGGCGGACTTTGGGACGAGCGAAATTTATACGAGCTTTACCAAGAGGCGCTAACGCCAAAAGAGTGGCACGCTGAGCTTTTTAAAGTAGCAAAAGAGGAGGAGCTTGTCTGCTTTTCAAGTCCATTTTGCAAGGATGACGCCAACTTTTTAGAACAGTTTAACCCACCAGCCTATAAGGTCGCAAGCTTTGAAGTGACGGATTATGATTTTGTAGAGTTTGTGGCCAAAAAAGGTAGGCCCATCATCATCTCAACTGGCATAGCCTACGAAGAAGAGATACAAGACGTGGTGCAAATTTGCAAAAATGCAGGTAATAGCGACATCGCCCTTTTAAAATGCACTTCAAGCTACCCAGCGCCGCTAAATGGCATGAATTTACAAACGATAGCTAATATGAGAGAGAAATTTGGCGTTGAGGTTGGCTTTTCAGATCACACTTTAGGCGTGACAGCCCCAGTTGTTGCGGTTAGCCTGGGTGCTAGGATAATTGAAAAGCATTTTATACTTGATAAAAGCGTAAAAAGCGTTGATAGCGCATTTAGCCTTGATGAGAGAGAATTTGCTCTTATGGCAAAGTGTGTTAGAGAGGCTGAGGAGCTTTTAGGCGTGGTAAACTACGAGCTAGATGAAAAAGCGGTTCTAAACAGGAGATTTTCGCGCTCACTTTATGCGAGTGCGGATATAAAAAAAGGTGAAATTTTTAGTGAGCAAAATGTAAGGAGTGTGCGCCCAGGGTACGGACTGCACCCTAAATTTTTAAAAGAGCTGATCGGCAAAAAAGCAAAAAGAGATATAAAATTTAGCGAGAGATTAACAAAGGAGGATTTTATATGAACAATAAAAACGATAAGGCATCTAATAAAAAGGCGAAACCGTCTAAAGATAATGTATCAAATATCCAAAATCCTATCTTTCAAAAAAATCTTCAAGCACTATTTCAGCAAGATGAAATTCTAGCAGCAAGGCTTTGGTCTATTGCTGGAAATGAAGACTATGAAATTTTTATAGGAAAAGATCCAATTGATATAAATTTAATAAACAAGCATACTTTTAAATATATCTATGAAAATCCTGGAGCAGACATTTTAAAGCTGCTTGAAGATATAGAAAGTGACTATAAACGTTATCCGATACTATTTTTTTATGGACTGGGCAATGGCGTACTCTATAAAGCATTAGCAAAAAATGAAACACACCAAAAAATCGTGGTCATAGAGCCAGAGATTGAGATCATATATCTTGTTTTAAATGTTATTGATCTATCAAGCGAACTAGAGAGTGGACAGATAATACTTTTTTATTCAAAATTTGCAACCTATACACATTTTTATTATCTGGTTACAGAAGCGAAACTAAACTCATATGCAAAAACCTATGATAATCTTATGATTCATATGCCTTTTTATGATCAGTTTGAAGAGGACTACATAAGAATAAACAAAGAGATTACAAGGGCATTTTCTCAAATAGTAGTTGCTCACGGCAATAGCATAGACGATCTTTTATTAGGCACAAGACAAAATTGTGAAAATTTAGTGCCCATGATTAGCAATTATTGCTACACAAGTCTTGTTAAAAAAAGATATGGTCTTATGGATACAGCCATAATTGTATCAACTGGTCCAAGCCTAGATAAACAGCTTAATACACTTAAGAAATTTGCTCCATATGTTAGCATTATAAGTGTTGATGCCTCTTACCCAATCCTTGCAAGGCATGATATCAAGCCTGATTATGTAATGTCGATTGAAAGAATAGAACCAACTTCTAGTTTTTTTGAAAAAAAACATCCAAATATTGATGACAATATACACTTTATTGTTGCCTCAGTTACACACAAGCAAACTATTAAAAATATCTTGCCAAGAAAACTAGTACTAACTATGAGACCTCAACAAGAGGAGTATATGTTTGGCCTAAAAAGATATGGATACTTGGGCGTGGGACATAGTTGTGCAAACATGGCCTACCAACTAGCCTATGTCTTAGGACATAAAAATATCGTTTTCATAGGACAGGATCTAGCGTTTGGTAAAGATGGGGCGAGCCATGCGAAAGGTCATGCTTTTGCGCAAGTGGATGAAAATTTATATGTTAAAGCCTATGGCGGAGAGGGAGAGGTTAAAACAACATATGTTTGGACTCTATTTAAAAATCAGTTTGAAAATGATATCGCCCAATCAAGCTTAGAGAATATAAAATCATATAACTGTACCGAAGGTGGTGCTAGAATAGAAGGCACTATAGAAAAGCCGTTTTTAGAAGTAATGCATGAGCTTTGCAAAGGCAAAGAGATTAAAAAACTGCCTAATATAAAAAAAGATAGTGAAACGACGGTAAATAAAAACCTTTTAAAAGCTTATAAAGTCATACTTGCAAAAATAAAAGCTCAAAGTGAAGTCAAACAACAAATAGAAAAAGTCTTTTTAGAAGTAGTGCCTAGTATAGATAAATTGCTTGAGCTCAATAAAGAAAATAAAATAGAAAAAAAGCACTTTGATGAGCTTCTTAAAATAACAAAAAAGATAGATAAACTAAAAGATGTAATCGCAAAACGTAATTATCAAAAATATGTAGATAATATATTGCAAATTTCAGTCTACTATCAAGAACTTGAGCTTGCAAAAATTTCTGTAGCACCAAGTGACACAACTATCCAAAAAACTAATAAGCTTCTTATGTGGGTAAACATGCACAAATACTGGATGTTCTCTGCAGCTGGTGGTCTAAATGCTGACATCGAAGTTACCAAAAAGGCTTCAAAAGCACTTGTTGCTGAGCTAAAAAAGAGAAAACTAATAACTAAAAACGAGATAGGAAAAGCGAAAGAAAATTTTATACTGAGTATATAAGCTAATTTGTAAGTAGAATTATTTTACTTACAGTCTTTTTATTTGGCTTACTAGTTTTAGTAAGCCTCTGTCACAATTATAAATTTATAGCACAACCCATTATTAAACCACTAGAGCAAAGACAAAATAGATACATTACTATTTATTTTTAGTAGATAAAGCCCCAAAGTTAAACTCTGGGGCGTGGGTTTGCGTATTGTAAAAGCATTAACACTCTTAAGGCTTTGTTACTGCGACAAAGCCTCTATCTAAAACCTTAATGAAACTATTGTAGTAGCTTCATTACGTTTTCGAGGAAACTTCACTCAGCTCCTACTATTGTAGAAGCTTCATTACGTTTTGTTGTACGCTGTTTGCTTGACTCATAGCATAAGCACCTGATTGAGCTAGGATGTTATGTTTTGAGAAGTTAGCAGACTCGCTAGCAAAATCAACATCTCTGATTTGAGATTCTGCTGATTTTACGTTAACTTGAGTTACAGTGATGTTATTAACTGTAGCTTGAAGTTGGTTTTGAACTGAACCAAGGTCTGAACGAACTTGATCAAGTGTTTTTTGAGCTGACTCAGCGATACTCATAACAGCCATCGCACCACGAAGTGTCATAACACCAGCAGATTGAGCTACTGATAAAGCTCCACTCATTCTTTGGAAGCCCATAGCAGTTGCTAGGTTTTTATCTATTTGGCCTCTTATGTCTCTTAGTGATACTGATTGTTGAGCACCACCATTAGCAGAGAATGCTAATGATAGTTTAGCAACGCCACCAGCATTTAACTTAATATCTCTACCATCAAGGCGAACTAGGTTTAGTCTGCCTACGAAACCAGTTAAAGATGTACCTTTTGCAGCTGCACCTTTACCACCAAGACCTTTTGAGATATCTTTACCACTTGCTACGATAGCACGGCCATCGCGGCTTGTTAGTACCATTTTACCTGTTTCAGCATCAACAGAAGCTTCAACGCCAGTTTGATCTTTTACAGAGTTGATAGCATTTACAAGTGCACCGTTTGCATCATTTGCTTTAACTTCCAAGTCGCCGATTTTAACGCCGTTGATTGTTAAAGACTGAATTAAACCGCCGCCAATAGCAGCACTAGCTTTCCAAGTAACATCAGCTGTAGCTCTAACACCAGTTTTATCAGCAACTTTGTTGATATTCTCAGCTAAAGAACCAAGTCCTTTACCTATACCTGTTGAGATAGTAGCAGCTGTAACGCCAACATCATTTACACCATCAACGTTTAAGAATTTAAGATTTACTACACCCATAGCTGTAAGTAGTCTTGAGCTCTCAAAACGTGTAAGACCGATCTTGTCAGACGTAGTCGCACCAATACTTGCTTTAACAGTTTGGTTTGAGTAAGCGCCTATTTGGAATTCTTTATTAGAGAATGTTCCGTTTAGTAGTTGCTGACCGTTAAATGAAGTAGTGTTACCGATATTGTCAAGCTCTTCCATTAGACGAACGATATCAGCTTGCAATGCTTGGCGTGATTGAGTTGTTTGGCCGTCTTGAGCTGATTGAGTAGCTTTTGTCTTGATAGTATCAAGAATTTTTAGCTGCTCGTCCATAGCTTTATCGGCAACTTGAATGATACCAATAGCATCATTACCGTTTGCAATAGCTTGACCTAAAGCTGAAGCTTGACTTCTTAAGCTATCTGCAATAGATAGACCTGAAGCATCGTCTGCAGCTGTTTGAATCCTAAGACCTGAGCTAAGTTTGTTAAGTGACTTAGATAGGTCAGTGTTGTTGCTAACTGCGTTAGCGTGTGTGTTAAGTGCGTTTACGTTTGTGTTAATACGAAAACTCATTGTAAATCCTTTTAATTTTTTAGTTACGACTTCTTGTCGCACAAAAACTATATCGTGAAATTTTCTAAAAACTTTATAGGTATGAATGAAAAAATTTTTAAAAAATTAACACGGATTTGATTTTTATGTCTTGATACTTTAAAAATTATTTTTGCTACAATTACGCCAAAAAAATTAAAGGCTATATATAATGAAAAGCTTAATCATCGTAGAGTCGCCTGCAAAAGCGAAGACTATAAAAAATTTCTTAGACAAAAACTACAACGTCATCGCTTCAAAAGGTCACATCAGAGACTTACCAAAAACTAGCTTTGGCATCAAGATAGAAGATGATAAATTTACCCCAGAATACCGCATCAGCAGTGATCACTCCGCCATCGTAAAAGAGATAAAAGAGCTCGCCAAAGGTGCTGATGAAATTTACCTCGCGACCGATGAGGATAGAGAGGGTGAGGCGATCGCATTTCACATAGCAAATGCCATCGGCAAAGAGCCAACCAGCCTGCCTCGCATCGTCTTTCACGAGATCACCAAAAGTGCCATACAAAATGCTCTAAAAAGCCCAAGACGCGTCGATATGAATAGCGTCAATGCCCAGCAAACAAGGCGATTGCTTGACCGCATCGTTGGCTACAAGCTAAGTCCGCTTTTAAATTTAAAGATACAAAAAGGTTTAAGTGCTGGCAGGGTACAAAGTGCGGCACTAAAGATAATAGTTGACCGTGAGCGTGAAATTCAAGCATTTAAGCCGGTTGAGTACTACACTATCGACACCGTTTTCAAAAAAGATCTAGACGCCGAGCTAGTTAAATTTGAAAATCAAAAGATAGAAAAGCTCACTATCCAAAACCCAGACCGTGCAAAATACATCATTGAAAATTTACAAAATGAGAAATTTAGCGTCCGAGAGATCGAGAGCAAGGATAGAAAGATCCAGCCAAGCCCGCCATTTATGACCTCAACGCTTCAGCAAAGTGCGAGCAACCGCCTTGGCTTTAGCCCTAAAAAGACGATGATGATCGCACAAAGCCTCTATGAGGGCGTGCAAACAAACGAAGGCTTCATGGGTGCGATCACTTATATGAGAACGGACAGCTTAAATTTAGCCAAAGAGGCCGTTGCAGCCGCTAGAGAGCATATATTGCAAAACTACGGCAAAGAGTATCTGCCAGCCAAAGCGATAAGCTACACGACAAGCTCAAAAGGCGCGCAAGAAGCCCACGAAGCGATCCGCCCTACAAATTTAAACTTCACACCGCAAATTGCTGCTAAATTTCTAGAAAAGGATGCGCTAAAACTCTACACACTCATCTACAATAGATTTTTAGCCTGCCAAATGAGCGCATGTGTGAGCCAAACGCAAAATGTCTATGTCGCAAGCGAAAAAGGCGAGTTTAAGATAAGCGGCAGAAAGGTACTATTTGACGGCTTTTACAAAGTTTATGGCGAGCTTGATAAGGATAAAATTTTGCCAAATTTAAAAAAGGGCGACGAGATGAGCTTGCAAAGCATAAAAAGCACGCAAAACTTCACCGAGCCGCCGTCTCGCTACTCAGAAGCTGGCCTTGTTAAGAAGTTAGAGAGCCTAGGTATCGGTCGCCCAAGTACCTATGCACCGACTATCACGCTGCTAACCTCAAGAGACTACGTGAGAGTCGAGAAAAAGCAGCTCATACCAAACGAGATCGCATTTAGCATGATAGGCGTTTTGGAGGAGCACTTTAGCAATATCGTTGATAGCGAATTTACCTCACATCTTGAAGAAAAGCTCGATGAAATCGCACTTGACAAGGCCGACTGGCAAAAGGTGTTAAGCGACTTTTACTATCCATTTATGGAAAAAATTAGCGCTGGCAAAACTGGCATAAAAAGCCTAAAAACAGCCACTCCGATCGGAGAGAAGTGCCCAGAGTGCGGAAGCGAGCTAGTACTTAGAAAGGGCAGATACGGCGAATTTATAGCTTGCTCAAATTTCCCAAAATGCAAATACTCAAGAAACGTCGCAAAAGATAATGAAAAGAGCACAGAAACTGACACTGCAACGGCTGCTAAGCCAAAACGTGAGCTTAAAAAGCTTGATGTGCCATGTCCAAAATGTGGCGGCGAGATCGTCGAGAGATTTAGCAGGCGCGGTAAATTTTATGGATGTGCCAACTATCCAAAATGCGACTTCGTCTCAAACTACGAGCCAGTTGAGCAAAAATGCGACGAATGTGGCGGCGATATGATCAAAAAAGAGCTTAAAAAAGGCACATTTATAGAGTGCACAAAGTGCAAGAAAAAGACGCTTATTTCTGAAAACTAAAAACTTTTAGCCAAATTTGAGTCCTTGAGCCTAAATTTGGCTTTTATAAATTTGGAATTTAAATGCCTGGCACCACCGCTAAGCTTAGACAGCATAAAGGGCAAAAACCTCGTCACCAACTACACTCAGTTAGAGGGTAGCTCCACATCGTAGCACTCACTTTTTGGACTTTTTGGCGAGCTTAGCGCTTTGCTAAATTTAAAAAACTGGTCTTTTAAGAGAGAGCGGAAATTTATAAGAGAAAGTAATGTCATAAGATTTAAGCTTTTTCGCATAGTTTTTAATAAGTTTATATCGTGGAGCAATTTTAAAATTTCACTCACTTGCAAGAATTGACTGCTAAAATTTAGCTTCACTTACCGCTTAACTCAAATTTTAAAGCCAAAATTACTCGTTCTTTAAATTTTAAAATTTATCTGACACTTGCCATACATACGAACGCATGCGGTGCAAAGTGCTATCACATGCACTTCTAACGTGCGAAGGATTTAGAGGATTTAAATGAGGATAAAGGGACGGATCTTTGCTTCGCTAGCTCGCAGCTGCAAGCAGACCGTAACTCAAGCCCATTTATCTCCCTTTGAATAAAAATAAATTTATACATTTCATCAAACTATTTTTGCAAATTCATAAATCACCCTACTTAAATTTTAAACCTATCAAAGCTATAATACGCCCCAAAAAAGGATGAAAAATGAAAACAATTATGCTCTGTGCGATATGCTCAGTCACTCAAGGAAACTGCGCCGAGGACTGCGCTTACTGCACACAAAGTGCCAAAGCTGGTGCCGATATCTCAAAATTTAAAGAAAAAAGCGTGCAACAGGTGGTGGACGAAGCCAAAATGGCTTATAAAAACCACGCCCTTGGCTTTTGTTTGGTCACAAGCGGTGCTAGGCTAAATGACAAAAAGACCGACTATATCGCATCTTTAGCAAGAGCCGTGAGCAAAGAAGTGCCAAATTTGATGCTCATCGCATGTAACGGCATGGCGACTTACGAGCAGCTTTGTGAACTCAAAAAAGCTGGCGTTTTTAGCTACAACCACAACCTAGAAACAAGCCGCGAATATTTCCCCAAAATCTGCACAACGCACTCTTGGGACGAGAGATATCAGACAAATTTAGACGCAAAAAGGGCTGGGCTCATGCTTTGCACTGGTGGAATTTACGGCGTTGGCGAGAGTGAGTCCGACAGGGTGAGCTTTTTAGCTAGTTTAAAAGAGCTTGAGCCATTTTCATCGCCGATAAATTTTTTCATAAAAAATGAATCTCTAACTCTTGATCTACCTCCTCTTAGCGTGGATGAAGCCCTAAAAATAGTGCGTGAGACCAAAAGCGCTCTTCCAGAAACTAGGGTCATGATAGCTGGTGGCAGGGAGAAAATTTTAGGCGATAGACAGTACGAGATCTTTGAAAATGGTGCTGATGCGATCGTGATAGGCGACTATCTCACCGCAAAAGGCGAGAAAGCTAGCAAGGATATCGATGAGCTTACAAAGCGCGGTTTTGGCTTCGCAAGTATCTGCCACTAATGCTTGCAAATTTGCTTTTCGCAGGGCTTGGAGGCTTTATCGGAGCTGGATGCAGGTTCTTAGCTGGCGAGCTGCTAAAATTTAGCCACTTCCCACTCGCAACGCTTGGCGTAAATGTGCTTGGCAGCTTCATTATCGGCGTTTTATTTTGCCTAAATTTAAGCCAAAGCGTGAGAGTATTTTTGGTTGTTGGTGTACTTGGTGGCTTTACAACATTTTCAAGCTTTAGCCTTGATAGTGTGAAATTTTTACTAGAAGGCGAACTGATAAAAGGCTTTTTAAATATCTTTTTAAACCTTAGCCTTTGCCTACTTGCAAGCTATCTTGGAATTTTGCTTGGCAAGAGCCTATAAGAGCAAATAATAAAATAGCCTTATTTATCTTTACTCGCTTACCATAGCAGACTGCTAAATTTGGGCTTCACTTCGTTTAGCACTAAATTTAGAGCCGTGATATGCTTGCTCATAAATTTTAAATTTTATAGGGTTTTAACCGCATTCAGTACGCCAGCACTATTTCGTGCACTTTGAGCGTGTTAAGGGATTGGGGGATATAAAGTGGGATAAGGGGGCGACTTCGTGTCTGCCATGCAGTTGCGAGCTTGCAAAGCAAAATTCAAGCCCCTTTGTTCCTCTTTAAGTAAAAATTTCATCAATCTATGTGCAAATTTTAAATTTCATTCACTCACAAGAATTGGCTATTAAAATTTGATGAAATTTAACAAAACCACATACAGTGCAAAACATGCCACATCCACCTTTATATCTAGCTTCTACCTTTGGCATCTGAAGCATAAAATTTCTAGCTTCACTTAAAAGTACAGGCTTAAGCCCATCTACCAGAGTTTTTGGATCATAAATTCTCTCATATGAAAGTATTAAGACTCCATCATCTCTAAGTAAAAAGTGGATTATTTCTATATTTTTACTGCTAGTTTCATCTTTTATGAGAGCTAAAATTTGATCATTCTCTTCACTATAAAGCACCTCTTTAGCCTCTTTTATCTTCTTTTTTAGCTCAGCAAGCATACTTTCACTTTTTATATTTTTGTCAAATTTTACTCTAAAGCCTACGAAATGCTCATCAAAATTTTCATTTTTTAAAAAGTAAAAACTCTCATCTCTGGCTGTATTTTTCTTATAAAAAATACTTCCATCAAATTTAAAACTTTGAACCAAACTTAGCTCGTCTGCAAAGCTAAAAATTCTAAAAAACATCAAGACAAAAAATAGAAATTTACGCATAAATTTGCACTCCAAATTTTTAAAAATTTGTCGCCATTTTGCCCAAAGATCGCTTAGCTTAATCAAAAAATAAAAAAGCTTTTTATACAATCAAACATTTTTAATTTAAGGATCTTTTTGCAGTTACATCAAGCTAGCGAGCTTAGTATTCTTGTCGTTTTGGCATTTATCGTCTTTGCTTCGCCTTATATTTCTAAAATTTTACGCATTCCTGTCGCTCCTGCTGAGATAATACTTGGAGCACTAGCTAGCTACATCGGGCTTGTCGGCGAAAATGAGATGTTTAAGCTAATTAGCGAAGTTGGCTTTTTCTTTTTGATGTTTCTAGCTGGCATGGAGATCGATCTTAGGATGCTCATAAACATCGATCGTAAAATTTTGCGCCTTGGGCTCATCTATCTAACGCTCATCTACGCTCTAGCTACGGCTTTGACGCTGGGGTTTGAGCTTAGCCTGCTTTACATCATCATCATCCCGATAATGGCCGTTGGTATGATATTTACGCTATTTAAGGAGTATGGCAAGCAGCAAGAGTGGCTAAATTTAAGCATGCTAATAGCAACTATCGGTGAGCTTTTAAGCATCACGCTTCTAACATTTACCGCTGCTTACTTGCAGTTTGGAGCGAGCATAAATTTATGGCTAACGATTGGCTATTTGATCCTATTTTTGGTTATCAGCGTGCTTAGCTTTAAAATTTTGGACGTGCTTTTTTGGTGGTATCCGGGGCTTAAAGTGGTGCTTATGCCACACTATGACAAGGACGAGAAGGACATCAGGCTTTGCATAGCGGTATTTTTCACGATGATAGCTTTGATGCTATATTTAAATTTAGAGGTCGCCTTTGGTGCGTTTATCGCAGGTATGTTTATCACGACATTTTTTGATCACAAAAAGGACTTGCCGCACAAGCTTTCAAGCTTTGGATTTGGCTTTTTGGTGCCGATATTTTTCATCCACATAGGCTCTACTTTTAAGCTTTCAAGCCTAGGATCTAGCGAAGTGATAAAGGATGCTGTTTTTATATTTTTAGCGATGCTTGGCACGAGAGTTGTATCTAGTTTGCTCTTTTTGGGCAAGCTTGGCTTTAGAGGGATATTTTTATTTGCCATTTCGCAGTCTATGCCACTCACGCTTTTGATCGCAGTTGCTACTATCGCACACAAATCAGGCGAGATAAGTGACTATTCTTACTCATCTTTTATCCTAGCAAGCCTCGCACAAGCTATAATAGGAGCTATAATCATCAAAATTTTAATGCAATCAAAAAGCAAGGAGTAAAAATGTCATCAAATACAGCTACGCTAACTGATAACAGAACTGGCAAGAGTTACGAGTTTCCTATACTAAAAGGCACTATGGGGCCTGATGTGATAGACATCTCGACATTTTTTAGTGATACTGGAATGTTTACTTTTGACAGAGGTTATACTTCAACTGCGATGTGTCGCTCAGCGATAACTTATATAGACGGCTTAAAAGGCGAGCTAATGTATAGAGGTTATGATATCGCGTATTTGGCCGAAAATAAGACATTTTTAGACGTGGCATATTTACTCTTAAACAAAGAGCTTCCAACAAATGATCAGTATATAAATTTTAAAACCGAGCTTAAAAAAAGAAGCTTTATACATGAAGGCATGATGAAGCTATTTGATGCATTTCCAGACAAAGCTCACCCTATGGCGATCTTGCAAGCAGCGGTCTCAGCGCTAAGTGCCTTTTACTCAGATCACCTAAATATGGATAAACCTGAAGAGTATCACGAGATGGCTATGCGTATAATCGCTAAAATTCCAACGATCGCGGCCTTTAGCTACCGCTACTCACGAGGTCTTCCTATCATATATCCAAATTTAGATCGTGGCTTTACTGAAAATTTCCTCTACATGATGAGGGGCTATCCATACGAGCACGTCGATCTTAAACCAATCGAGATAAAAGCACTTGACACGGTCTTTATGTTGCACGCAGATCACGAGCAAAACGCTTCAACAACGACTGTTAGAACCGTTGGCTCTACGCACGCGCACCCATACGCATGTATAAGCGCAGGTATTGGAGCGCTTTGGGGCTGGGCTCACGGTGGCGCAAACGAAGGTGTCATACGTCAGCTTGAAGAGATAGGCTCGGTCGCAAACGTCGATAGATACATCGCTAGAGCAAAGGATAAAAATGATCCATTTAGGCTAATGGGCTTTGGTCACAGGGTCTATAAAAATTTTGACCCTCGCGCAAAAGTGCTTAAAAAGATGAGAGATCAGCTTATGGATGAGATAGGCATCAACTCAGAGCTTATTAAAATCGCAAACCGCATAGAAGAGATCGCGCTAAATGATGACTATTTTGTGAGTAGAAATTTATACCCAAACGTTGATTTTCACTCAGGGCTCATCCTAAAGGCACTTGGCATACCAAATAATATGTTTGCCGTCATCTTCGTCATCGGCAGGACTCCAGGCTGGATCAGCCAGTGGATCGAGCTAAAAGAGCAAGATACGATAAAGATCGTCCGCCCAAGACAGCTTTATGTTGGAGAGACAAACAGAACACCAAAATGAGCGAGCTTTTAAATTTAGCTAAAAAAGTAGCCGTTAATGCTGGAGTGCAAATAATGAAATTTTACTCCGCAGATAATACGGCTCTTAAAGTCTGCCTAAAAGATGACAGCTCGCCACTAACTAGCGCTGATCTAGCTGCAAATGAAGTGATACTAAAAGAGCTAAGCAAAAGTGGGATAAAAATTTGCTCTGAAGAGAGTATCTTGCAAGAAAGCGTTAAAGATGAGTTTTGGCTCGTAGATCCTCTTGATGGCACGAAAGAATTTCTAGCTAGAAACGGCGAATTTTGCGTTTGCATAGCGCTTATAAAAAAAGCTAGACCGGTGCTTGGCGTGATATTTATCCCAGTTAGTAAAGAGCTTTTTTATGCTGATGAGAATGGCGCTTTTAAAGAAATTTTAGATGATAATGATGAAATCATAAAGAGAGTTGATCTAAACAAAAAAGATAAAATTTTAGGCAATCTAATCTTTTCAAGCAGAAGAGGCGATGCCAAAGAGATAGAATTTATAGGGCAGAGCCTAAATTTTGAGCAAAGGTGCATCGGCTCAGCTATAAAATTTTGTCGTTTGGTTGAATTTGGCGGAGCTTATTTGAGATTTGCGCCAAGCTACCTTTGGGACAATGCAGCAGGAGAAGCACTCGTAAATTTTTGTGGCGGAAAAGTATTTGGTGCTAATAGCGGTAAAGAGATGAGCTACGAGCTTGCTGATTTAAAAAGTCCATTTTTCATAGCTCTCTCAAAAAATACACTAAATTTAAAAGATAAAATCACACAACTATATAAACAAAGTAAAACTTAAACCTTAAATTTCTTCTAGTAGATAAAGCAGACTAGCTATTTTTGCTGTGCCTAGCACGTAACTCATTATATTTGCTGCGACCTTGTCTTTTTTAAGCACTTTGCCATTTATGTCAAATATATCTTCGTTGTTCTCTTTGATAAATTTTAAGGTTTTTGCTGCGACATCTTCTAAGCTATTTTTACCATCAAGCAATAAAAGTATGTAATAATCGATATTGTTAAGCTTTCTTGAAATACTAAATTTATTAGCAAAAACAACATCGGCATTATTTTTATGATTTAAAAAATATCTTACATAATTTATTAATTTTTGGCTAAGTCTTGAATGCCCAGGCCTATACTCGATATTTTTTTGCTCATCTTTTAAAATCATTGCATCAGACGAGTTTGTTAAAATTCTTACAAAGGCGCTATAAACCATGAGCTTATCTTCTGGCAAAATTTCTAAAATCTGAGAAAGATTTATACTAGCTGGATACATCTTATAAAAGACCTCGCAAAGCCATGATATATCTTGTGGCATAGCGCCATAACTATCTTGCCACTGGTTATCTTTCTTTATAAAATCTGCCACAACGTGAATTTTATTAATATCGCTTGGACCTATTTGTTTATTTGCTATGCTCTCATAAGTTTTGCTATGGACTATTAGGCTTTGTCTAAAGACTTTGTTGCTAATCATATCCATGAATTGCTCTAGATCGATTCTGTCCTTAAACTTGTTATTTTTGTATTCATCTACTACGGCTGTGCCAACATCTGGGGTAAAAATATCATCAAGCGTATATTCACAAAGATAAGTAAGATCATTTTTGGCAAGCATGGCATTAAAATCTTTAAAATAAAATGGATCATTTGTGTATTCTAAAAACTCATGAGCTATGTAAAAGTCATCTTTTGAGAGCACATGTTCTGTTACAAAAAGAAGCATCTTAAGAGGTATCTTCCCTTCATAAATTTCTTTATCTCTTGTTAGTAAATATTCTTTATAGACTAAAAGCGCTTCTTTAGCTGCTTTTAACCTCTCTTGCATGCTCTCTTTATCTTTTGCGGCAAGTAGCATTATATCTCTTACGATATCTTTTACTTTCCAGCCAGGATAAACATTATAAGAGATAAATGCCACGCCATTTGCACTTAAATTCTCTCTTACAACTTTTAATATGGCTTCTTTGACAAAGTCAGGTACCCAGCTAAAAACACCATGAGCGATGATATAGTCAAATTTCTCATCACTTTTAAATTCGCAAATATCGCCGTGTATAAGCTCTAAATTTGTAAGCCCCATCTCTTTAACGATCTCTTGCCCACGCCTTATCTGCTCTCCACTGAGGTCTATACCAACTACTTTTGCGTTTTTATTATTCGCTGCAAATGGGATCAAATTTCCGCCAAAGCTACATCCTATCTCTAAAACTCTTGCATTTTTGCATGGCGGCGGATTTACCCCAAGAAGTGTAGCACAAGCTTCAAGCCTGTAAGGCGATGATTGTGCAAAAGCTATTGATTTATAAGTTAGTTCGTCATAAGACTTTTCGATTTTGCTATTTTGACTCATTTTAGCTCCTAGTAGTCTTTTTCTTTGAGTTTTTCTAGCATATTTTTGGCATCGTTCTCAGGATCATCCACTATATATGCGCGCCTTACCTTGCCATCTTTTATGATGAGCGTTTGTCTAAAGTAAAATTTATGGCCATTTGATGCAGAAAAAACCGGAAGTTCAAGTGCTCTCTCGAGCATAAACTCACTATCATTTAAGAACATAACTCCAGCTGAAGTTTCTTCTTGAAATTTCTTTTGAGCCGCGATATCTTGGGAGCCAACAGCCACTACCATAAAACCAAGATCGTTAAAATCTTTTAAAAATTTCTTGTAGTTTATCGCTTGTTTGGTGCAGCCCTTCATTCCCGCAGTATTTTGCAGTTGCTCGCTTAAAAGACTAAAGTCCTCGCCTATCTTTGGGTAGATAAAAATAACGCAGTCGTGCGTCCTTACAAAGGCAGAAAAATCAAATTCCTTACCGTCTAGGGTATTTAAATATATACTTGTAGGCACGTTTATCATATTTCATCCTTTAAAATTTTTACTATTATATCTCTATAAGCTTTGTCTTAAGCTTTTTTAGAATTTAAAAGATAAACTACAAAAAGGACAAAAAAGCTAATTATTAACATCAGAAGTGCATAGACATGAGCCTTGGTGTAATCAAGCATTTCAACTGCTTCAAATATCGCAATACTTGCGACCTTGCTCTCTCCAGCTACGCTACCACCTATCATTAAAACAACGCCAAACTCACCCATAGTGTGAGCAAAGCTAATGACAGTAGCTGTTAATAAATTTGATCTGATACTTGGCAAAATCACCCTAAAAATAGTCGTGAGTTTGTTTTTACCAAGACTATAGCTCGCTTCAAAAAGGCTCTTTTTTAGGCTATTTAGCCCAGCGTAAATCGGACCAAACATAAATGGTAATGAATAGATACAACTTGCCACAACAAGACCTGTGAAATTAAAAACTAGCCTAACCCCAAAAATTTCTTCGATAAATTTACCAAAGGCCGAATAAGGCGAAAGAAAAATGAGCAGATAAAAGCCAAGAACACTTGGCGGCAATACCAACGGTAGTGAGATTATCGACTCTAAAAATGATTTGCCGAAAAATTTTTTCTGCGACATAAAATATGCAAGCGTAATGCAGACAAAAAACAAAATAAAAGTAGTTATAAAAGATAGTTTTAACGAGAGCCAAAACGGCTCGTAATCGATATTTTTAAGCTCGTCTATCATGCTTTTTCCAAATTTACGCTAAATGCTTTTGTGCTAACTACCACCATATCACCTGCTTTTAGATTCATTGCTTCGTTGCTACTTAGCACAACTTCACAAATCTGACGGTTTATCAGTACATTCGCTACAAAGATCGCATCACATTTTTTTATCTCTAAAATTTTGGCATTGAAGGCAATTTTTTGAGATCCGGCAGTCTTTAAAAATATCTCACTCGCTGTGCCAGATCTTGAAATTCTACCATTTTCAAGGACAAATACTTTATTGCAAAGCTTATAAATTTCTGCGATATCATGGCTTACTAAGACGATGCTCATTTTAAATTCATCATGAAGTGCTAGTAAATAGTTTTGCAATTTCTCACGCATGGCATTATCAAGTGCGCTTAGTGGCTCATCAAGCAGTAAAATTTCAGGTCTTCTCATAACTGCACGAGCAAGTGCTACTCGTTGTTTTTGACCACCAGAAAGAGTGCTAATCTTTGCATTTTTTAGGCTTGTTAGACCGCAGATATCAAGAAGTTTGTTTGCTAGGCTTATGTCATCTTTTGCAAAGAGTAAATTTTTAAAGACATTCATATTTTCAAACAAAGCATAATCTTGAAATAAAAAGCCGATATTTCGCTTTTGCGGAGCCAAATTTATCTTATCGTCAAAGAAAATTTTATCTCCAACTTTTATAAAACCACTTTGTGGCGCTTCAAAACCGGCAATCAACCTTAAAATAGTGGTCTTTCCGCCGCCACTTGCTCCATAAAGTGCGACAAAATCGCCATTTTCAAAGCTAAGGTCTGCCTCAAGCATAAATTTGCCATCGCCGCCATTTAGCTCTTTTTTACAAGAAATTTCTATCATTTTTGAGTACTTATATGAATACTAGTAGATTTTATATAGGCAAAAACACTATCGTTTTTGTTCAAATTTAATGCTTTTAAAGCGTTATTTGAAATGATGGCTTCGAAGCTAATTTGATCGCACTTTAGACCAACAACGCTTAAAACTTCACCAAAATTTATAGCCTCTACCATGCATTTTAATTCATTTTCAAGCGAGCTAGTGTCAAGTTTATTTTTTGCCAAGACGACATCCGAGCTTTTAAAACCTAAGCCAATCTCATCATTTAAGGCAAATTTACTAGCCTCGTTTAAGACTAGCATAAATAAATTTGCCTCTAAATTTAGACCCTTTAGCTCAAATAAGCTGACATCATCTTTGGCTAAAATCCTAACGATCTTTGCTTTTATCATTTAGCAGGAACGTTATAGCCAAATTTCTTAAAAATTTCTCTTGATTTATCACCCAAGATAAACTCATAAAATGCCTTCGCATCAGCATTATTTTCAGCACGTTTTAAGAGTACGATGCCTTGATCGATCGGAGTGTATAGCTCTTGTGGAACAAGGATGTAATTAACGCCCTCTTTGTATTTTGACATTTTATCATCAAAAAGTGCACTAGCAGCGATAAAACCTACGTCAGAAGCACTTAACGCCTGAGATAGAGTCTCAGAAATTTTTTGAGCATAAACGATATTTTTTTCTACTTCGTCATAAAGTTTTGCATTTTTGAGTGCTTCTATGCTGGCCTTACCGTATGGTGCTGTTTGTGGATTTGCAATAGAAATCGCCTTTAAACCACGAACAACTTCGATGCCTTTTTTAAAATCAACATCTCTAATAGAAAAAATAGCCACAGCACCTTGTGCGTAAACTTTTGGAGCAGCTACTGCAAAGCCTGTATCATAAGCTTTTTGTGCAAAGCCCATATCAGCAGCCATGAATATATCAGCTGGAGCTGAGTTTTGGATCTGTGTAACAAGACCGCCACTTGCACCAAGAGTTAGATTGATCTTTGTATTTGGATGAAGCTTATTAAACTCTTTTATAAGCTCTGGAAATGCGTATGTTGTGTTTGCTGCTGCATATACATTTACTTCAGCACTAAGTGCGTTTATGGCAAGCAAAGCTGCTACACATAAAAATTTAAAAACTTTTTTCATTTAAACTCCTATAATGATTTGAGATGATTTTACTATTGCTAAAAGTGTATCGCCAACACCTATTTTCATCTGGATAGCACTATCTTTTGTGATGATGGCAGTTAAAGTCTGTTCATCACTTAGTTTTAAAGTGATTTCAGCATTTACAGCACCTATCTTTGCTTCGATCACTTCGCCTTTTAATTGATTTTTTGTGCTTATTTTTATATCTAGATCCTTGGCCAAAATGACAGCTGGGGCCTTAAAAATATAAATAACCTTTTGTCCAACTTTTAGGCCTAAATTTTTCTCACTTTCAACCGTGATGTTTGACTCAAGCGTGTAGCCATTACTTAGTTTTGCAACTATTTGAGAATTTACCGCACCACGATCTATACTTACAATCTCGCATGAGAGCTGATTTCTAGCACTTAAGTTCATATTCATTCTTTGAAGATTTACAATATCTACATCCTCAAAATCTACTTTTTGACAAATTTTTTGTAAAAAGTCCTTTTGAGTCTCAAGAATGGCATCATAAATTTTTATCAGTTTATCGGCATACTCGCTTAGCTCGGAGCCACTATTTTTCTTATTTCCATCAGCTCTAATAATAAGTGGCTTGCTACTTTTGTTATTTATCGTATCAAGACAGTCCCAAGCATTTTTATATGATATACCAACCAATTCCGCTGCTTTTGTGATACTTTTTGTCTCTTTTATGGCCTTTAATAATGTAATATGTTTAGCTAAAACCTGTGTATCTTCGCCTAAAAATAGTTCTAAATTTATATCTGCTTTCAAAATTTTTACCTTTACTATATTAGAGAATAATTTGTGAAGTATATCTAATTATATTAATCCTTAAGCTTAAAGATTTAAGTCGATTTATAAATTTCTCTTAATTTCTTGTAAAGTTTTTAAAAGATAAAATCAAGCTACATTTTATAAATAAAAATAAGGCTTAGTATGAAATTTTTGCTTTCTATCTTTTTTAGTTTGTTTTTAGCCTGTGCTAATACGGACATAAATACGAATAGCGAAAGCGATGAATTTGATGTTGAATTTGAAGCAAAAAAAGATGTTTTTGACCCGCTTAGTGGCTACAATAGAATTATGACACATGCAAATGACTTTATCTATGTAAATATGCTAACTCCGGTGGCAAAAGGCTATGCCTATGTTGTGCCAAAAACAGCTAGAACAATGGTTTCAAATTTCTTTGACAATCTGCTTTTTCCAGTGCGCTTTGTAAATAACTTACTTCAGTTTAAATTTCAAAATGCTGGCGAAGAGACATTAAGATTTTTAGCAAATACGATAATAGGCTTTGGCGGACTAACAGACGGAGCAAAATACTACAACCTCAAGCCTCACGATGAAGATTTTGGACAAACGCTTGGATATTGGGGGCTTGGTAGCGGTTTTCATATAGTTTGGCCACTTATTGGACCATCAAATTTAAGAGATACTGGTGGCATGGTCGGAGATTATTTTGCTGATCCTATTAGCTACGTTGATCCTATACTTTTATCAACTGGTATCAAGTCATATAGAGCGTTTAATAACTTTTCACAAGATCCAACTGCTTATGAAAAACTAAGAAAAGATGCTATTGATCTTTATCCATTTTTACGCGATGCTTACGAGCAAAGACGCGACAAGCTTATCAAGGAGTAAATATGAAAATTTTAAAAATTTTAACTATGATTTTACTTTTTACAACTAGCCTTTTTGCTATTTCGAAAGAGCAGATCAAGCCTGAAGTAGAGATGAAAACAACAAAGGTTATTGAAATTTTAAAAGATACAAATTTAGACAATAACGCAAAGACAAAAGAAATTTTTGCTCTTCTTGATCCATTTTTTGACTATAAACAAATGGCAAAGATAAGCCTTGGCAAACGCTACAACAGCTTAAGTAGCGACGAGCAAGCTAAATTTGACGCAGCATTTGAGCAAAAACTAAAAAGCTCATACATAGATAAACTTTTAGGCTACAAAGACCAACAGATCCACATCACTGGAGAAAGTGAGCCTCAGAAAAATAGATACTGGCTCACATCTGAGCTTATAAATGATGGCAAGAGCTACGAATTTGTCTATAAATTTTATGATGCAAAAGAGCGTGGTTGGCTCATTTACGATCTTGATATCGTTGGTGTAAGCATCATTCAAACATACAGAAGCCAGTTTGGCGATGTGCTAAATAACGCTGATTTCAATACTCTTTTACAAAAGCTAAATGAAGCTGTTTTGCCTGATCAAAATAAAACTAACCCTTAATGCGACAAATTTTTAAATTTATCATTGCTAAAAACAAGCTTATTATTGCTCTGATTTTAGCTTTAAGCGTAGTTTTTGGCTATCTTAGCACCAAGCTTAGCGTTGATGCGTCAGCTGAAACGCTACTACTTGAGCACGACCCTGACTTAAAAGCTTATAGAGAGATAGCCAAACGCTACGACTCACCCGGATTTTTAGTGGTTGCTTTTACACCAAAAGATGATCTTTTTTCACCTAAAAATTTAGAACTTATCAAAAATTTAGGTGATGAACTAGCTAAAAACGATATGGTAAATAGCGTCATCTCTATAATAAATATTCCGCTTTTAAATAGTGTAAAAGGCGGGATTACTGGTATCTTAGATCATACTCCAACGCTGCAAGATAAAGATATAAATATTTCAAAAGCGAAGCTCGAGTTTGCCAAAAGTCCGATTTACAGCGGAAATTTGATAAGCAAAGATCTAAAAACCACAGCAATTGCTCTAAATTTAAAACAAGATGAGAAATTTAATGAGCTTGTAAATGAAAGAAATTTACTTAGCCAAAAAGAGTCAAACGGCACTATCACACAAGCTGAGCGACTTAAGCTAGAGGCTCTTGCCTATGAGTTTAAAGCCTACCGAGATGAGCTTAGAAAGAGCGATCACGAAAACCTTGAGGCTATAAAAGCAACCATAGCTAAATTTAACGCAAATGACGAGCTATTCTTAGGCGGTGCAAATATGATCGCCGATGATATGATAGGCTTTATAAAGAGCGATCTTTTGGTCTATGGCCTAAGCGTACTTGCTCTTCTTAGCTTTAGTTTGTGGCTATTTTTCAGGCAGGTTAGATGGATAGTTTTGC
The DNA here is from genome assembly GCF_003048405.1 of Campylobacter concisus. Taxonomy (NCBI): domain Bacteria; kingdom Pseudomonadati; phylum Campylobacterota; class Epsilonproteobacteria; order Campylobacterales; family Campylobacteraceae; genus Campylobacter; species Campylobacter concisus. The sequence continues at coordinate 170,839 of NZ_PIQS01000001.1, forward strand.
CGATGTTTATATGTGCCGTAAGTGCCATTTTTACGACCGGAATTTTTGGTATATTTGACTGGGAAGTGACGGTCATTAGCTCAAACTACATCGCACTTCAACTCATCATTACTATTTCAACTGTGATTCATCTTGTCGTTAGCTATAGAGAATTTTACGCAAAGCATCCAAAATATAGCCAAAATCAGCTAATTTATCTAACGCTTCGTGATAAATTCTCTCCATCTTTTTGGGCGATATTTACCACGGTTATTGGCTTTAGCTCGCTTATGAGTGCTGACATAAAGCCAGTTATCATGCTTGGCATTATGATGAGCACTGGCATTAGCGTTTCGCTTGTGCTTGCATTTTTGCTATTTGGCGCGATAAATGTAAATTTAAACAAATTAGCTCCCATTAGAACCTTTGAAAATAGCTTTAAATTTACAAAATACTGTGCAAATTTAGCACTAAACTCAAGAAAGGTCATCTATGTAGTTTGCGCTCTAGTTGTCTGCTTTGGTGTTTATGGTATCAGCAAGATAAAGGTTGAAAATAGCTTTATAGGCTACTTTAAAGAAAGCACAGAAATTCGCCAAGGAATGCAAGTCATTGATACCAAGCTTGGCGGCACGATACCAGTTGATGTGATAGTGAAATTTAAAGAGCAAAAACAAGAAAAAAATGCCGAGCAAGATGAGTTTGAAAATGAGTTTGAAAGCAACGCTAAGGATGCAAAATACTGGTTTAATAGCTATCACACAAGGGTTGCTGAGAAGATTCACGACTATTTAAAAGAGCAAAAATTTGTCGGACATGTAAGCTCGCTAGCAACCCTTATAAAAGCCATAAAAGAGCTAAATAACGGTGCGAGTGATGATTTTTTATTAGCTGCGATGTATGAGAAATTACCACAAAATTATAAAAATATCTTATTAAGTCCTTATGTAAGCGTTGAAGATGATGAGCTTAGATTTAGTATAAGGATCGTCGATAGCGACTCCGAGCTTAGACGAAATTTATTTCTAAAAGAGCTTAGAGAAGGGCTAGCACAGCTTACTAAAAATGACAATGTAAGCATAGAAGTGGCCGGCATGATGGTGCTTTATAATAATATGCTTCAAAATTTACTTAGCTCACAAGTTGATACTTTTGGACTAACTGTCGCTATACTTTTTGTCATATTTTGCTTTATTTTTAGAAGCATAAAGCTAGCAACCATTGCGATAGTTTCAAATTTAATCCCGCTTTGCACGCTCTTTGGCGTGATGGGATTTTTTGGTATTCCGCTTGATGTGATGAGTATCACGATCGCAGCCATTAGCATTGGTATCGGTGTTGATGATATCATTCACTATATCCACCGCTTTAAAGAAGAAATGCTTACAAAAAGTGTTTTTGAGAGCATTAAAGTCGCACACGCAAGCATCGGATATGCGATGTATTACACATCATTCACTATTTTTCTTGGTTTTAGTGTGATGATAACCAGTAACTTTATCCCGACCATATATTTTGGCTTACTAACCGATCTTGTTATGGTATTTATGCTTCTTGGCGCACTAATCATCTTACCAAGCCTCATTGCAAGCTTTGTAAAAAAGCGCGATATTTAAGCTAAATTTATTTGATAACTTTGATGAATGAGTAGACATCGGCCACGCCATCAATATGCTTAGCGTACCAAATAGCATGTTTTTCTTGCTCAATGCTATCAACTACGCCGCTAAATACAACATCACAGCCAACGATACTAACACGCACATTTGTGCCCTCAACTATACTATCTTTAAAAAGATTTTGCTTTAAGTTTGCAAGAATTTTTAGACTATCGCACGGATATTCTGGCTTTTTGATACGAAGATAGGTATAAATTTTTCGCACACCATCTGTACTTTTGGCCAGTTCTACCAGCTTATCTTCAAGCTCTTTACTATCAACAAGTCCGATCAGATAAGCATCTCCGTAAAAAACCTCTATCTCGATATCGATATTACTAAGACCTTTTGAAAATAAAATTTTGCTTTGCAATTTGCTTTGTATAAATTTATCTCTTGTGATCGAGTAAATACCACGTTTATCGCGTGAAATAGAGTATGCATCATATACATTTAGCGGCGCAGTTGCTGGAGAAAGAACCGAAGAGCAAGAGCAAAAAAATAGAGTTAAAAATACAAAAACGCTAAATTTTAAAATCAGAAATCCTTTTGTAATTTCAAAAAGTTTATAGAAAATGGGCTAAAATTTATCTAAATCTGCTAAAATAACGCGCACGGAGGATAAAGTAATCTGGTGATGCTCACGGGCTTCAAACCCGATGACTGGGCGGTTGACCGTCTGGTGGGGAGTTCGATTCTCTCATCCTCTCGCCACTCACTTTAAATTTTACTTTTATCAAGCAAATTTATAATCCCAAACAAAATAAAGCTTAATACAACCAAAACAAGGCTTAAAATCAGCGCTTCATCACTTTTACCATCGTATACGGCATTATAAATGGCAAGAGAGATAGTGTCTGTTTTGCCTATGATATTACCACCCAAAATTAGTGTTATTCCAACCTCGCCAAGCCCACGCGAGATCGCTAAAATAAAAGCCGTCGCTACGCTTTTTGCAACACATGGAAAGAGCACGAAAATAGCTGTTTGAAATTTATCTTTTCCAAGGCTATATGCTGCTTCGCTTAGGCTTTTTGAAAGTGAGCCAAGAGCAGAAGCGACAGGCTTTACAAATAGTGGCAACGAAGCTATAAAAGCAGCTAAAACAAGGGCCTTAAAGCTAAAAATAATTTCTAAATTTAAAGCCTTACCGAAGATGCCATTTTTGCCAAGCAGATAAAGCAGTAAAAATCCAGTCGCAATGGGCGGAAAGATGAGTGGAAAAGTTACGATCATCTCTAAAACGGCTCTAAGTTTACCTTTATAAAAGGCCAAAAGATAAGCTAAAGCTAGCCCAAAAACGACGAGCAAAGCCCCTTGGCACAAAATGACCTTTATGCTTAAAATCAGAGGATCAAACAGCCAAGAGAGCTCTTGCAAATTTAGCCTTATCTTATGCCAAATTTAGTGTAAATTTCTTTTGATCTCTCGCTTTTTAGCTCATTTAAGAATTTCTCACAATCAGCCTTTTTATCGCATCCTTCAAGCTTCGCAGCTACAATGTTTGCTGGAGCGTAAAGCGATTTGTCTATCAAGATAAAACTACCAAAATCGTCTTTATGTGCATTTAGTTCGGTCTGATTAATAAATCCAGCATCAACTTCGCCGTTTAATACATAAGTAACGACTTGTGGCACGCCGGCAACCGCTAAAATTTTATCCTTTAGCTCGCCACTTAAATTTGCTTTTTGCATAAATTCATTCGCTCTTTTGCCATAAACCGTCTTTGTTGCATCTGGCATAGCGATCTTGGAAAGTGCTTTTAGCTCTTCAACTTTTTCTATTTTTACACCTTTTTTAGTAGCCAGCACCAAGGCACCTGAGCCTAAATTTACATACTCAGCGATCTTTAGATCAGACTTTTTCAAAAAGTCCTCATCGCCCACGATCACGTCAGTTTTGCCCTCTTTTGCCTGAGCCATGATAGCTGTGATGTTCGCAAAAGAAGTGTCGATATTTACGCCATCTTTTTTGAGATTTTGCGCGACTGCCTCAACTATCTTTTTATATCCGCCACCAGCACTTACTAGCAAATTTTCATTGCCAAATGCAAAAATTGCGACCATTAAAAGTAAGAACTTTTTCATATTTTTCCTTTAAAAGTAAAATTTCAAGATTTTATAAAATATACTCTTATACATTCTTAAAATATATTTTTATAATTTTCACTTTTCTACCAAAATGCTATAATCACGCTAAAAAAAGGACAAATATGAACGAACTTGAGCTAAAGATGCAAGGCAAGATAAAAAGGCTAACAGACAAGACCTTTAAGCTAGATCCAAGGATCGGCGAGGGCTACTTTACTGCGAAATATTTTCTAAAAGTAAATGAGATAATTAAGCAAAATTTGTCAAATCAGCACGTGACGATGCAGTTTTTCCAAAGGCGCGATGATATCGTGCTTTGTGGCATTGACGAGGTTTTAGCCGTCATCAATAAATTTGCCAAAGACCCAAGGGAGCTTGAAATTTATGCGCTTAATGATGGCGATATCATAAACGCAAACGAGCCAGTTTTAAAAATAAGCGGCAAGTATGAAAATTTTGGCTTTTTAGAAAATGTGATCGATGCGACGCTTACTAGAAGAAGCTGCGTGGCGACAAACTCAAGAGATGTGATAAGAGCGGCAAATGGCAAGGACGTCTTTAGCATGGCAGACAGGCAAGATGACATCTACACGCAACCAGGTGACGGCTATGCTTCATTTATCGGCGGCATCAAAAAGGTCGCCACAGATGCTCAGGGCGAGCTTACTGGGCTAAAAGGTGGTGGCACCATGCCTCATGCACTCATTCAAATGTGCGGTGGAGATATAGTAAAAGCTTCAGAAATTTATGCTAAGACCTTTGAAAATGAGAAGATCACGGCATTGGTTGATTATAACAACGATGTGATAACGGACGCCTTAAAGGCTGCAAATGCCCTAAAAGAGAGGCTTGGCGCGGTTAGAGTGGATACTAGTAAAAATTTAATTGATAAGTATTTTGAAGGCAAAGATACGAGCAAATTTGACCCGCATGGCGTTTGCAAGGAGCTTATATTTGCTCTAAGAGAGGCGCTTGATAAAGCTGGTTTTAAATACGTCAAAATCGTCGTTAGCTCAGGATTTAGTCCTAAGATTATAGAAGATTTTGAAGCTTATAACACGCCGGTTGATACTTATGGCGTGGGAAGCTATCTTGTTAAAAATGATATTTGTGGCTTTACAGGCGATCTAGTCGAGCTAAACGGCAAAAATGAGGCTAAATTTGGCAGAAAAAATTTCGCTTCAGATAGACTAAAGAGAGTTAAGTTTTAAGAGAAAAGATGAAATTTATAAAAATTTTAATGTTTCTAGCGCTTTTTCTAACCGTTTGCACCGCCGCAAACTACGCTAATGCCTTTGAAAAGGTTGGTATCTTTGAAGACGGAGTTTATCGATTTAGTGAAAATGGACTCGGAGCGAACAAAGACCTGCTTATAAAGGTGATCTCAGTACAAAACTTGGACAGCTCCCGCAAAAAGATTATCTCCATGCTAAATATCCCTAAAAAATCTAAAATCACGGACTTTAAAACAAGCGATGCTGGCGTAATAGTATGGCCATTTTACGAGTTTGATGGCAAATTTATAACGACAATAATCGTTGAAAATATAAAAAAAGAAGATAGCGATCAAAAACTGCTTAAGATGCTTGAGCTTAAGCATCCATTTTACTCAACGATCTTAGCTCGAAGAAAAGGGGCTAAAGACGCCATAGACGTAAAATACATGCTAAATTTCAAAGAGGCAAAGCTGGTAAAATCGTTTCAGAGCCGCCCTTAAAACTTTATTTTAAATAAATTTCATTAAAATGGCGTAATCAAAAAAAGGATCATCTTTGCATAATCTAAAAACCATAAACGTCGCTCACTCGCCGGACGCTGACGATATTTTCATGTATGCCGCGGTCAAATTTGGCTGGGTTAGCAGTAAAAATTTAGCCTTCACATCAAAGGCGCTTGATATCGAAACGCTAAACGAAGAGGCGCTAAAAGGCACTTATGAGGCCACAGCGATCAGCTTTGCACTCTATCCAAAAATTTGCGACGAGTATGCGCTTTTACGCTGCGCGGTGAGCTTTGGCAATGGATATGGCCCAAAGCTTATCAAGCTAAAAAATAAGCAGCTAAAGCGAAATTTCAAGGTCGCGCTCTCTGGCAAAAACACGACAAATGCCCTGCTCTTTCGTATCGCCTATCCAGAAGCAAGGATAGTTTATAAAAATTTCCTTGAGATCGAAAATGCTGTGCTTAGCGGCGAAGTCGATGCTGGCGTACTAATACATGAAAGCATCTTAAATTTCTCAGGCGAGCTCTGTGTCGAGCGTGAAATTTGGGATATCTGGAGTGAACTAAACGGCGAAAATTTACCGCTCCCACTTGGTGGCATGGCACTTAGACGAAGCCTACCGATAACTGACGCGATCGAATGCGAGAGGGTGCTTAGCGAGGCCGTTAGGATCGCCACTTCTCACAAGCCATTTTTATCTCACATGCTAATGGAGCGAAACCTCATCAGAGTTGGCAAAGACGAGCTAAAAACATATCTAAATTTATACGCAAATGACGAGTCTATAAGCATGAACGAAACTCAGTTAAAAGCGCTAAATAAGCTCTATCAAATAGGCTACGATAAAGGTTTTTTTGAAAAGCCGATCGACGTAAACGACTACCTTATACCTACTGAATATAACGAAGTAAGGTTTAGCTAATGCAAAGCACGCTTGTCTCACTTGGAGTTGAAACATTTAAGATCGCCCTTTACATTAGCCTTCCGATGCTGTTAAGCGGCCTAATAGCAGGTCTTATCATCTCCATTTTTCAAGCGACTACGCAGATAAATGAAACCACGCTAAGCTTTGTGCCAAAAATTTTGCTAGTCGTCGTTGTTATCATATTTTTGATGCCTTGGATGATCTCTATGATGGTTGAGTTTACCACTCGCATGTTTGATTTTATACCGGAATTTATCCAGTGACGAGGCTCGTTGACTTTTCTAAATTTACCTCGGTTAGGATAGGCGGCGTGCATGAAATTTTTGAGGTTACAAGTCTTGAAGATCTAAGCTCACCTCACTTTTCAGGCTCTGTGATGATAGGCGGGGGCAACAACTTGCTTGTCTCGCCAAATCCCCCAAAAATGGCGATGCTTGGCAAGAGCTTTGACTACATAAATTTAGAAATTTGTGATGAAAAAATTTGCCTTGAGATAGGTGCTGCGACAAAATCAGCCAAAATTTATAACTTCTGCAAGCAAAACAACATAGCTAGCCTTGAGTTTTTAAAAAATATCCCAGGCACGCTTGGCGGACTTATCAAGATGAACGCTGGACTGCTTAAATTTAGCATAAGCGACAACCTCACGCATGTGCGTCTGGCTCGTGGCTGGGTAAGCAAAGATGAGATAAGCTTTAGCTACCGTCACAGCAGCATAGATGAGGCCATTTTGGGGGCTAAATTTAAGCTTCAAAGCGGCTTTGACGCAAGCATCTCTGAAGCCATAAGCGCAAAAAGGGCAAATCAACCAAAAGGAGCTAGCTTTGGCAGCTGTTTTGTAAATCCAGATGGGCACTTTGCAGGGGCATTGATTGAAGCAGTGGGGCTAAAGGGACACGTGATCGGCGGAGCGAAATTTAGCGAAGAGCACGCAAATTTCTTGATAAATTTTAACCACGCAAGCTTTGAAGACGCCACAAATCTTATAAATTTAGCAAAGGCTAGGGTTTTAGAGAAATTTGGCGTAGAGCTTAAGACTGAAGTTTGCATTTTATAAGGATGATGATGAGTGAGTTTTTAGCAGAAGTTTTAACACTTTCTATTTTGTTTATTATGATTGGTTTTTATGCCGTTTATAGGGCTAAAAAGGCACAAAGCGAGCATGAGAAAAATGTGGCTAGTTATGATAAAAATCTGCTAAATTTCGCCAAAATTTTAGGTGTTCAAAATCACATAGACCTAGTTAAATTTGATGAAATTTTGGCTGAAGCCTTAAAAGAAAAACTAATTTTTAAATTTAATAAATCCACCTCACAAGAAGAATTTATATCTTTTATAAAAGATGAAAATTTTAAAAATAAGCCCCAAATTTCACAAAATCATATCGATGAAGCTTTTTTAAACCTTTGTGCAAGCTCGCTTGTAGAGCCACTAAAGCTTGCGATACTAAAAAATGAAGATCAAATTTATGGATTTTTATTTGAAAAAGAGCAGCTTTTTGCCCTTATTGATAGCGCTGCACTGCTTGGCGAAAATATTATAATTTGCGAGTAAATCAAGTAAAATTCATCTCTTTTTAGATAAAATCAAGCCAAATTTCAACTATAAGGTAAAAAATGGCAAAAGAAAAAGATAGTGACAAAAAAATAGCTATCCCAGAGAGCGAAGCGGACAAGAAAAAGGCGCTCGAGCTTGCGCTAAAGCAGATCGATAAAGCTTTTGGCAAAGGCACGCTTTTAAGACTTGGCGACAAAGAGGTTGAGGCTATCGAGTCGATACCGACTGGCTCGCTTGGACTTGATCTGGCTCTTGGCATAGGTGGCGTTCCAAAAGGCAGGATCATCGAGATCTACGGACCAGAGAGCTCTGGTAAGACCACGCTCACGCTTCACATCATCGCCGAAGCGCAAAAAGCTGGCGGAATTTGTGCATTTGTCGATGCAGAGCACGCACTAGACGTAAAATACGCTTCAAATTTAGGCGTAAATACCGACAACCTTTACGTCTCTCAGCCAGACTTTGGCGAACAGGCACTTGAGATCGTTGAGACGCTTGCAAGAAGCGGTGCGATCGATCTTATCGTAGTTGATAGCGTCGCTGCACTTACTCCAAAGAGTGAGATAGACGGCGATATGGGCGATCAGCACGTTGGCTTGCAAGCAAGGCTTATGAGTCAGGCGCTTAGAAAGCTAACTGGAATTTTAAGTAAGATGAAGACAACTGTTATCTTCATCAACCAAATTCGCATGAAGATCGGTATGATGGGATATGGTACGCCAGAGACCACAACTGGCGGTAATGCACTTAAATTTTACTCATCAGTAAGAATAGACGTAAGAAAGATAGCCACACTTAAACAAAATGACGAGCCTATCGGCAACCGCACAAAAGCAAAAGTTGTTAAAAACAAGGTCGCGCCTCCGTTTAAAGTGGCTGAATTTGACATCATGTTTGGCGAGGGTGTGAGCAAAGAGGGCGAGATCATCGACTATGGCGTAAAGCTCGACATCATCGACAAATCAGGCGCGTGGTTTAGCTACAAGGCCGAAAAACTAGGCCAAGGCAGAGAAAACGCCAAAGCCTATCTAAAAGAGCACCCAGAAATTTCTGATGAGATAGTAGCAGCGATAAAAGGCTCAATGGGGATCGATCACCTAATAAGCAGCGGCGCAAAAGACGAAGACGACGACACAAACGAAGCAGGAGATGAATAATGGTATTTATTGAAGATGTAGAAGCTCACGAGGTTTTAGACAGTAGAGGCAACCCAACAGTTCGTGCGACAGTTAGACTAAGCGACGGAACCGAGGCAAGCGCGATCGTACCAAGTGGCGCAAGCACAGGTAAGCGTGAAGCACTCGAGCTTCGTGACAAAGACGAGAGATATGCTGGCAAAGGCGTTTTAAAAGCCGTTTCAAATGTAAATGAAAAGATCGCAGAGGCTATTATCGGCCTTGATGCCTACAATCAAAAAGCAGTCGATGAAGAGATGCTTGAGCTTGATAGCACACACAACTACTCAAATTTAGGCGCAAACGCAGTTCTTGGAGTATCTATGGCAGTGGCTCGCGCAGCTGCAAAGAGCCTAAATATCCCACTCTACCGCTACCTTGGCGGTGCAAACGCTAGTATCTTGCCGGTGCCGATGTTTAACATCATAAACGGCGGCGCGCACGCAAACAACAGCGTTGATTTTCAAGAATTTATGATCATGCCATTTGGCTTTAGCACATTTAGCGACGCGCTAAGGGCTGCAACTGAAATTTACCACAAGCTAAAATCTATCCTAAACGCCGCAGGACACAGCACGGCTGTCGGCGACGAGGGCGGCTTTGCTCCAAATTTAAAAGACAACGAAGAGCCACTAAAGCTCATCTCACAAGCTGTAAAAGAGGCTGGATATGAGCTAGGCAGCCAGATAAAGCTAGCCCTTGACGTCGCTTCAAGTGAGCTTTACAAAGACGGCAAATACGAGCTTGAAGGCAAGAAATTTAGCAGCGACGAGCTCATTAGCTACTACGAAAAACTTTGTGAAAAATATCCGATATTTTCTATCGAAGATGGCCTTAGCGAGGATGACTGGAGTGGTTGGGCTGAGCTTACAAAAAGGCTTGGCAGCAAAGTGCAGCTAGTAGGCGACGATCTTTTTGTCACAAATGAGAAAATTTTACGCGAAGGTATCGAGAAAAAGATCGCAAATGCAATATTAATTAAGCCAAATCAAATAGGCTCAGTCACACAAACCATGCAAACTGTCCGCCTTGCTCAAAGAAACGGATATCGCTGCATAATGAGCCACAGAAGCGGTGAGAGCGAAGATGCATTCATCGCTGACTTTGCAGTCGCACTAAATACTGGCGAGATAAAGACAGGTGCCACTTCAAGAAGCGAGCGCAACGCGAAATATAACCGCTTGCTCGAGATCGAGCTTGAGGCTGGAGAGTTTTTGGGGGATAATATTTGAGCGAAATTTTAGACGAATATGGCAACACCGATGGCATATTTCATAAAATTTTAAAATACATTAGACCGACATTACGCTACGTCATAGCCACCATTTGTGTGGCTATGTTTGCTTTTTATGTAGGCAATATGATGTTTGGCAAACGCTCACTTGATGTTATGTTAAGCCTTCAGAGCAAAAAAGAGAGGCTTAGCGAGGACGTGGAAATTTTAAAAAAAATGAACGCGCGTCTACAAAAAGATTATTTTGAATTACAAGGCCTTGAGCCAGACTTTAATAAAAAGTAGGAATGATGAAAAAATTTTGGTTAGTTTTATCTATATTTGCAGCAAGCGTCTTTGCTAGAGAGAACCCATTTATGCCTATTAGCGAGCTAAATACAAGCGTTATGACAACAAATATCATAGAAAAATTTGATAGCTTTGATTCTCTTTCGTTTAAATTTCCAAGCGATGCGGCACTCTTACTAGATGTCACCATAAGATATAGAGCAAATGACGGTACCATAAAGGAAAAAAGACTAGCCGATATAAATAAAACTATCGATTACAGCGATGAATTTGCTTTAAATAAGGTAAAAAATCCAGAACCAGTCGTGGCAAAAAAGCTAGATGTTTCGGTCACAATGGCAAATATGCCTAGCCAAAAAGTAAGCACTCCCGTGATAATAGAAAAAAATGAAACTAAAATTTCAAATAAAGATAGAAACAAAACTTCAGATATGCCAACTCCAAATGTTGTAGTGATCGATCTTAGCACAGACAAAACAAAAGAAACTACCATAAAGCCTGAACACAAGGTAGTCGAGATAAAGATCGAGCCTAGTGCAAAGCCAGTTGATAGTGTAAAAAATGGAAAAGATGTTAAATTTCTAGGTTTTATAAGCTTTCTAGCCAACGACAAAGAGCTAAAAATCGCTACAAAAGCTAAGAATTTAAAGCATTTTGCTTATGAGAAAAATAAGATTGTTCTTGACTTTGCAAGGCCGCCAAGAAGTTTTAAAACTAAGAGCTTAAAACTTGAAAATGAATATTTTAAAAATGTGATCATAGGCTGGCATGATAGATATTTCAGAGTGGTTTTAGAACTTGATAAGATGCATAAATATAAGCTTGAAGCCACTGAAAATGGATATGCGCTTAAGCTTTTATAGTTGAATTTTAAAAAGAGTAGATTTTATAAAATTTCAAATATAATACTTTTCAAAATAAAAATTTAAGGCTATTGGTTTGAAATATCCACTTGATTGTAAAGATAATTTTGAAAACTCATTCATATTTTGGCTCACTCGCTATGTCAAATTTAAGCTAAGCTCACTTTCGAATAAAGAGCTTAGAGATCCAAAAGCACTTGCAAGTGTGAATTACGCTCTAAGCCGCGAAGTAAAGAATATTGATCAGCTTGATGGCTTGGTAAAAAGCGCAAGAAATGCAGGACTTACTGGCATAAATACCTACTTTAATCCACTTAAAAAAATATATGAAACGATGAAATTTTACGAGCTTAGCAGCCTAAAGCAGATCGATGAAGAGCTACTAAGCGAAATACTAGCTAGCACGACTGGCGGGCTAAGCGACGCTAGTAAGAAAAATTACCGCATCTCAGTAATAAATTTCTTTGCGTTTTTAGACAAACAAAACGAAGAGGATGGCAAGGCCCATGTTTTTGATATAAATTTAAAAAACTGGGGCGGAGTGAGCGGTAACAAAGGGCAAAAGCTGCCTGAGTTTATGGGTGAAGATGAGGTCAAGAAATTTCTAGATGCGATCGAACAAAGCGACTTTAAGCAAAACTCAAATCGCAATAAGCTCATAATAAAAACGATAATTTTTACTGGCATTCGCGTAAGCGAGGCCCTAAACTTAAAACGAAAAGACATCACTGAAGATGGCGATCTTTTTATCATTAGGATTCGGGGCAAAGGCAACAAATATCGCATCGTTATGATAAAACGCCACCTAATCGAAGCTCATCTAAACGCAATCGCGATAAACTACATCAACAAAGAAGGCTATCTTTTCATCAATAAAAAAGGCACCAGGCTTACGCAGGCTTATGTTAGCCGCATAGTTGAGCAAATTTTATTTAAAGCTGGCATCAGAAAAGAGAAAAATGGTGCCCACATGCTGCGCCACACCTTTGCAACGATGCTTTACAAAAAGCAAAAGGACCTTGTTTTGGTGCAAGAAGCTCTAGGTCATGCAAGCTTAAATACCTCACGAATTTACACTCACTTTGATAGCGACAAGCTAAAACTCGCTGCAAAAGTAGCTGAGGATTTAGCAAACTAGAGCGCTTAAAACCAAAGCAAACTAGCAATACTAAATTTAACTCATGTAAAATTTAAAACATTAAATTTAACTATGAAACCCTATAAATATATGAGGAAATTTTAGCTTGCAAGCAGCCTAAAAGCTTGATCTGTATCTAAATTTACAATCCACTAGGCAAAAGCTCTTACAAAAAGTGAAATTTGGCAAGCAAATTTTATTCTACTCGCCAAATTTATATCAAACTAGCCGATCTTTCTTATCTTTGCAGGAAGTGCTTGTCTAGCGCAAGTGCCAACCAACCAGTCATTTAAACTAAATTCGCCATTTCTTTTTGGATCAAGAAGTCCAAGCTTATTATGATTGACCCCTTTTTCTAAATTTGCGATCCCAAAAGCTGGCTTTCCATCGACGATGTGCGTTCTTATACCAAACTCATCATGACCAAATCCATGCTCGATACTAATAACCCCGCTAGCAACGCCGTCTGTCACAAATGCCTCACCAACTTGCGCACCATAAGGCGTAGTCACTTTAACCTTATCGCCTGAGCGAATGCCCTGCTCACTTGCAACATCTGGTGCTATCCTTATGAAATTCTTAGGATGAACAGATCTTAGCCTTGGACTAACAAAGGTGTAGAAGTGTTGGATATTTGACTTTCTTGAGCTCACTACGTATTTCCACTCAGAGCGTGGGAAAAATTTCTCAAGCGGTGTGCCATCACTTGCTACTGGTAGCATCAGACTTGGCACTCCTGGCATAAATTCGCCTGTTATTGAGTGTCTGTGTCCACCAAGTGGCTCATAGTAGATAGAAGCTGGCGTAGGCGCTGGTACTTTTACGGTTGCTTTATCACCCTTATATGCGCTCTCGTAGCTACCATATCTGCCACCTTTTGCTAGTATATGCGCCACTTTTGGTTTTTCTTCGTCTTTTAGATAAGGATCGAGTTTTGTCATCACTCTTGATATCTTACTAAGCTTTTTGTCCTCGTCACTTATATCTTTCACACCCTCGCCGTCAAAGGCTAAATTTGCTAGTGCAGCCGCGTAATACTGCTCTTTTACGTCAAGGTCCATGAAATTTCCGTCTTTGTCTTTGAAGGCATTTTTGCCAAAGCCTTTTAGTCCAAGCCTCTTTGCCACGGCTATATAAAATGCCTCAACGTCGATCACGCTGCCGTTTTTATCCTTTGCCTGCTTTGAGCTAACGGCTGGATAGCGCACGACTGAAGTTTTAGCAATCGTTCCCCAAAGAGAGTTTGGAAGTGCCCAGTTTTCTAAATTTACCCCATCTGGCACGATGTAGTCAGCATAGGCGTTTGTCTCGTTCATAAAGGCGTCGATGCCCACAAAAAGTGGTAAATTTTTACTATCTTTTAGCACGTCTAAGACCGCTCTTTCAAGTCCTGCTTGTCCGTAAAGTACGTTTGTCATGTAGTTTATGAAAACTTTTACTTTGTATGGATAGCCGGCCTTGTGACTCGTAAGCGTTTCGTTTACAAGTGGCATAGAGATAGGATACCATGGCTGAGTTGATGGATAGCCGCTGCCGCCAGCTGCTACTTTGCGCTTATACTCAGAGCTTGTTTCGTAGTATTTGCCTGATCTTGATAAATTTAGACCATTTGGCTTATAAGCGCCCTCAAAGCTCTCAAGGTCATATCTGCCCTTTAAAAACTCGTGTGTGCCGGCACTTGCATTGACATTGCCGCCTTTGTAGCCATAAGTGCCCATGAGCGTGTTTAGACAAAGGATCGCAAAAGTAGTCATACCAGCTTGCGTATGCATCATACCGCCATGCACGTTTGTGCTCACCTGTCTGCCATTTTTGGTGAAATTTTCGCAAAGCCAGATGATATCTTCAACGCTTACACCACAAATTTTTGAGTACTCCTCTAAGCTGTGCTTATAGGCTGACTCTTTTAAAAGCTGCATTGAGCTCTTTACCTCAACCTTTTTGCCATCTATTAAAATTTTGCCTTTGTAATAAAGCTTGGCTGGTTCATTTACCTTGTAGCTTTGTATCTTACCATCTTGTGAGCAAACCTGCCATTCATTGTTGATAAGTGCAAATTTGCCGTAGTCTTTGTGACCTTTTTCGGTGATAACTAGATGCGTGGCATTACACCAGTGTATCTCGCCTGCTAGCTTTGCTTGGTCTAAATTTGGCTGGATAAGGTAGTTTGTAGCGTATTTTTCATTTTCTATGATCCAGCGTATCATCGCCATAGCTAGAGCTGAGTCGGTGCCTGGCTTTATCGCTATCCAGCGGCCTTTGTCCGAAGAGGCGTATTTTACAGCATTTGTAACGCTTGGATCGACCACTGCGTAGCTAAAGTCATCTCTAGTGCCTCTTGCGTAAGAGAGCATTTTTGCCTGTTTTTGGAAAGGGTTGCCACCATTTGACGGCGAAGTGCCCCAGTAGATGACAAATTTAGAGTTTTCATAGTCTGGTTTTGTATGTGCAAAGCCCTTTGCGTTGTGCGCAATCTTACCACCGACCCTAAAGCCACCACCACAAATTCCGCCGTGCGAGTAGTGATTTATAGTGCCAAATGACTTTTTGACAAAGCGATCAACGATGTCAGAGCGCCCGTCATATAGATAAAAACTTAAAAATTGATTGCGTTTGGTACCGTACTCTGGGTTTTCGCTATCGATTAGCTCGTCGCTATATATTGCTCTTAGCCCATCAACATGCCCCTCACCAAAGAGATCTCCGCCCTCCACTACCTCTTCTACTAGCTGCTCAAAGCTTATGCTCTTCCACTTTCCCTCACCCCTTTTGCCAACTCTCTTTAGTGGCGTTAGTATCCTTGCAGGTGAGTCTATCATCTCAGGCAATATCGCTCCTCTAGCGCAAACTGTGGCTCGCTTTTCGTCTTCGCCACTTAGTGTTGTGGCAAGAAGTGCGTCATTTATCGATGTGTCAAAATTTGCCCAGTGTACGTTTGAAAGTGGGTGGTATGGGTTGCCACTACATCTTAAAACTCGGTCGTTTTTATCGTCCACATGAAGCCTTATGCCACACTTCGTCGTACAGCCATGGCACATCGAAAAGATAACACTATGTCCATCACTAAGTGAAATTTTGTCATCTTTTACGCTAAATTCGGGCTCTAGCGAGTTTGCCTGCGGTTTATAGTCGTCCTTATCTTCATCTGCCAGCATAGCACTCGTGGTTAGTGTTGAGAGCACGGCTGATCTTTTTAAAAATTCTCTTCTTTGCATTATTTATTTCCTTTTACTGTGCTATCTCTTCGCTCCAGCTGATAACCTTTTTATATCCATTATCAAGCTCGAGTTTTTTATTGTTTTTAGCCAAAATTTCACTAACACCGTGGTAGAACACCTGTGGATTTGTATTTTTAGGGCTATCTATAACCATAGTCTCATGTGTGGCTAGAAATTTTCTAATATTTGAGTTAGGATCATTAAGATCGCCTATTATACGGCTACCGCCCACACAGCTCTCTACACATGCTGGCTGAAGCCCTGCTCTTAGTCTGTGGTCACAAAAGGTACATTTATCGGCCTTATAGGTATGCAGGCTAAGATATCTTGCGTGATATGGACAGGCCTCTACGCAAAGCGCACAGCCTATGCACTCTTTTGTATCAATCTTTACTATGCCATTACTTCTTTGATGGCTAGCACCAGTTGGACAAACACTAATACAGGCTGGATTGTTGCAATGGTTGCAAAGCCTTGGAAGTGACGCAATGACTGCCATTTTACCGCTCTTATCTCTTGCCTCGTACTCGGAAACAATGGTTCTAAAAGCGCCTGGCTGAACGTCGTTTTCTAACATACAGCTCATAGTACATGACTGACATCCAACACATCTTGTTAGATCTATCGCCATGCCGTAGCGAACACTACTACCACTAAAGTCTTTTGGTGCAGCCTTTAGTGCGGTCGTAGCGAAAAATAATCCTGCAGCTGCAATGAAGCTGCGACGAGAATTTAAGGTCTGTTGCATAAAATTCTCCTTTTTTTTAGAATTTTTTCTTATTTTAGCATAGTAAATATTTTTTCTAAAGTTTATTTTATATTTTTGCAAAATGTATTAAATTTTGAGAATTTTTGTAGCACTTAAAAGATAGAATTTGGATAGTAAAATTTAGAAAGAAGTGGGAAAAAGATAGAAAATAAACTTCTATCTTCTTAAATTTATGCTTTGTAGTTTAGCATATAAAGGCGAATGACTTGCTCTGCTGTCATCTTTAAATTTCTAATCGCGACATCTTTTCTCATCGCTTCTTCAAGACTTACTGGCTCATTTAATATACAAAAATAGGCATCAATCCCATTTTTGTGGCAATCTTTGGCGCATTTTTGCACGCTTCCAGCAAATGCGATCACTGGCTTATGATACTTTTTGGCTAGTTTTGCAACCCCAGTCGGAGTCTTGCCCATTGAGCTTTGAAAGTCCATACGACCTTCGCCAGTGATGACTAGATCAGCCTTTTTGATCTCATCCTCAAGCGCGATAGTCTGCGTAATGATCTCGATACCTGGGCGAAGTTTCGCTCCTAAAAATGCCACGAATGCAAAGCCAAGTCCACCAGCGGCACCAGCGCCTTTTTGTGTGTGAAATTTACTATTAGTCTTTTCCTTTACAAGAGTTGCAAAGTGTTTTAGTCCATCATCAAGCTCTTTTACCATACGGCCATTTGCACCCTTTTGAGGGGCATAAACATGGGCTGATCCATTCATGCCATAAAGAGGATTGTCTACATCGCAGGCGATTAAAAACTCGCACTCCTTTAGCTCTTTTAAAGCATCTTCATCTGTAAACTCATAAATTTTGGCTAAATTCTCGCCTTTTCCTTCAAGTAAAGCACCATCTTTATCATAAAATTTAAAGCCGAGTGCGCTAAGCATGCCTGTACCAGCGTCATTTGTCGCGCTTCCGCCGATGCCTATGATAAATTTTCTAGCGCCTTTAGCAATGGCATCTTTTATCATCTGACCAAAACCAAATGTGCTAGTCTTTAGTGGATTTCTCTCGTCTGGGTTTATGAGTGTAAGGCCAGAAGCACTTGACATTTCAAGTATAGCAAGGTCATCTTTTAGTGCATATCTAGCTAAAATTTCAATTCCAAGTGGATTTTTAACTATCGTATCTATAAATTTCGCACCAAGTGCATCAGCCATCGCCTCTACACTACCCTCGCCACCATCTGCGATAGGCTTGACAACGACCTCGCAGCCAATCTCTTCTAGCCCTTCTTTTACAGCAAGGCCCGCTTCAAGCGAGCTAAGTGAGCCTTTTAATGAATCAATCGCAACTAAAATTCTCATAAAAGCACCAAAGATAATATGTAAACGCTAATTATACCAACGATACCCATTATAAACGTCATAGCTGTTTGTGTGCGATATCCTTGTTCTGCGCTCATCTTGCTAAAATTTGTCACAACCCAGAAGTAGCTGTCATTTGCGTGAGATACACACATAGCACCTGATGCTATCGCCATGACACAAAGCGCAGCTGAAAGCTCGGTCGTAAAGCCAAGTGTATGCATGAGCGAGTTATCAGCGCTAAATGCGCCCATGATAGATGCTGTCGTGATGATAGCCACGGTCGAGCTTCCTTGAGCGGTTTTTAGTACGGCCGAGATGATGAATGGGAAGAAAATTCCTATCGCTTTTATGGCGGTTGCATTTTCTTTTATGAAATTTACAAAGCCGGCCTCAGTGATGACATTGCCCAAAACACCGCCAGCTGCTGTGATAAAGAGTATCGGTCCAGCGATCTTTAAAGATTCGTTCGTGATGTGGTCAAATTCTCTTATCTTTCTGGCTTCTACTAATAAAAATACGCAAAAGATCACGCCGATTGCAAGAGCAATGATAGGGTTTCCTAAAAATAAAAGTATCTTTGGCAAGAGAGCCGTTTTATCAAACATGCCTTGTTTTGCTAAAACATCGACAATAGAACCAATCGCCATAAAAATGATAGGCATGATGATAGGAGCAAGGCTCAAAAATCCACTAGGTAGCGTGCCAAATTTCTTTAAAAGCTCTTCGTAGCTAGCTGTGATAGTAGCGTCAGCATCTTTGTCGCTGATAGTCACACTTTTGCCAACACTCTTTGAAAAGAAATAAACAGCTATCAAAACAGGCACTGAAACGACTGTTCCCATGATGATAACAAGGAGTAAATTTCCGCCAAGACCAAGTGTTCCTGCAGCTGCTATTGGGCCAGGGGTTGGCGGGATGAAGACGTGAGATGCGTATAGACCGCCACTAAGTGCGACTGACATAGCGACTGGGCTTGCTGAAATTTTCTTATAAAGTGCCTCGCGAATAGAGTTTAAAACGACAAATCCGCTATCACAAAATACCGGTATGCCAACAACCCAGCCCATGATGAGCATAGCAAGCTCTGGACGCTTTTGTCCGACTAACTTCACGACCATATCAGCTAGCTTTAAAGCAGCTCCCGTTTTTTCAAGCACGGTGCCGATGATCGTTCCAAAGATAATAACGATACCGATACTCTTAAATGTGCCACTAAAGCCGACACCTATCATCGCTGGGATCTTGGACAGATCGATGCCCGCGACGATCGCAAGAACCAAAGAAATGCTCATAAGTGCCAAAAATGGATGCACTTTTAGCTTAGAGATCATAACGATCATAAGTATGATGGCTACAATAAAACAGACAATTAGTGAGATTCCGCTCATAAAAACTCCTTTGTTCTGAGATTTTGCTTAAGATTTTAGCAAAATTTGCTTGTATTTTTTCTAATATTTTTAAGTTTTTTGATTAATTAAATTTTTTTGACATATTTGAGTAAATTTATGACTATTCGCCTAAATTTAGCCATTTTATAAGTTCAAAATTTTTAGCTTATTTTAAAATAACAAAACCAAGACCAAATTTATCAGTATGCCTATTATAATCAATCAAACTCTCGCCATATCCCGTAAAATACTGCAAATAGCCATAAACTCCGGTTGAGAAGATAGGAAACATATATGAAATTTCAGCAGCACCCTTATTTGTTTTATCAAAATGTAAGTTATTTCTTAGCATTAGGCTAAAAATGTGATCATTAAGGTTGTAGCTAAGCCTTACATCGCCATGCCCGATGTATTTTAATATATCTTTATTATCGCCCTTATTGCCCACTACCATCCAAGCTCTTGGCAAAATGCTAAGCTTGCCAAAAACAAAATCACTTTGCACATAAGCTCTATTCCAGCTTCTTGAATTGCTACCATCTCGTCCGTTTGACTCATGCAAAAGTCCAAATTTTAGGTTTTTTACACCTATTTGCTCCAAATATTTTGGCGAAGTAAAATTTAGAAAAATTTCTGGCTGATAGTTCGTCTCACGAAACGGCGCAGATGTCCTTGTTATCTGCCACCAAGATGTCTGCGTGTAGGCTGCCACAAGGCTCTCTCTAAATCCAAACAGGTCATAAAATAACGGCTTTGCAAGGCTTATTTGAAACTTAGTTTCAACGCTTTTTCGCTCATCGTTTGGCACATTTTTAGCATAAGTTACTGGCAAAAGGTAGTTAAATTTATAAAGCTCGATACCAAGTGCATTTTGTAAATTTTTACCACTTTTATCTTCTCTTAAAAGATCAGCTTGCTTTAGCTTCGCCTCTCTTGGCGCTAGCTCGCTCTCTTGCACATTTTGCACAACGTTTTGCTCGTTTAAAGAGCTTTTGGCTAGCTCTTTATAAATTTGCATCGCAGCCTTTATATCGCCGCTTTGCTCCAGCTCTTGTGCCCTTTTAAAATCATCTAGCTCACTTGCTATCAAAAAACTAAGACTAAGGCTTAAAAATAATAAAATTTTACTCATCATCTATCTTCTTTTCTTGGATTTTCTTTGCCATTTCGTATTCGTCAGGGAAATTTACATTAAAAAACTGCTCACTATCTTTAAAATTTACGACTTTGCATTTACAGCTTTTTCTCAAAAGTCCGATTTTATGCTCATTTTTTAAATAAAACTCATGAGCTAAAGTGGCAAGCCTTGGACTAAAAAAACCACAAAGCGAGTGAATGTGCTCATTATCACTGGCCACAACCATGTCAAATTCATCTTTAAATTTAACAAGCTCCTCTAAGCTTTTAAGATCAAAAAATGGCATATCGGCTGGGATCACAAAAACACTATGATCAAAATTTTTAAGAATGGAGTAAAGTGCGAGCATTGGCGAATAGTTATTGCTATTTTCATCTTTTATAAGCTTTAGTGGCGGGCTAAATTTCTCAAATTTTGAGCTTACATAAACTTCGCCAAAAACTTTGCTAAATTTCGCAACCTCATAATGAGTAAGCGTCTTAAAACCACCAAATGGCAAAAGTGTCTTATCTTGCCCCATACGCGAGCTTTTGCCACCTGCTAAAATCACACAAGTTTGCATCTTTTCCCTTAAGAAAGTTATGAGGCTAAATTTAGCTAAAAGCGGCTTTGATCTACCAAAAATATGTGATAAAAACTTATTTTTGTTTATGCTACTTGTAAAATTTTAAGCCTGCTTTGCCCTTTTTATTGTTAAAAATTCCTCGTAGCGATGATCTATGATAGCTTTGATCAAGGCATAGTTTTCTTGTGAGTTTTCTATATAAAAATAGGCGTTATCAAAGTATTTTTTACCAAATTTTTTCGAAACAAAATCCGTATAATCCTGCAAATACCAACCATACATTTTGGCAAATTTTGTCCGATCGGTCGTATAGTAAGCTTTTGCAAAGGCTTTACCAGCAGTATTTAGCTCCGCGCTTCCAAGTACGCCGTCCATAGCGTCAAAAAGATACTGACGATAGTTAAAATTTTCATCCATCTGTGCTATATCGTCCGCAAAATCTGCTGCAAATTCCTTTGAATAAAATTTGTGTTCCATGCACCAGCGAAAGAAAAATGCAATGTGTGTCGCACCGTTTTCATGCGGTATATCAGTCGGCGCATCTTTCGCACCCCAATGCCATTTTGCTTTGTCATATACTATATCTGGCATTTTTATCCTTTTAAAATGCTCAATTTTACTAAAGCCATCTTAATCGAAGTAAAAATCATGGCTATTTTATCCATTTGCTTGCTACGATTTAAAAAGATATAATGGCGCTTTTATTTAAGGAGAAGCAATGAGTGAAAAAAATCTACAAATTTTAGGCTGGATCGGCACATGCCTATCAGTTGTTATGTACTTTTCATACATCCCACAAATAATGGGCAACCTTGACGGCAACAAGACGCCTTTTATACAGCCACTGGCAGCCGCACTAAACTGCACAATCTGGACAAGTTACGGCCTATTAAAAGCTAAAAAAGACTATCCACTTTCTGCTGCAAACTTTCCAGGTATAATCTTTGGTCTTTTGGCAACTATAACAGCGTTTTAATGCGCCAACATCAAGCTTTTTATACTACAAATAGCCGATAAATTTGCAAATTTACCAGCTAAATTTAATTTATACAAAATGCTTTCGAATTTATTTGATTATGCAAAAGAGCTTAGAGTGGCAAGATTTTAAGATAGATTTGGATGTTGTGATGAAATTTTAAGAAGGAATTTCGCCAAATTTTGCGAAAAAGATAAGGCAAAGTATCGTGAGATGGGTTTAAGGGTTGCGACGTAAAAATTTAGCAAAGATAAGACATTTTAGTCTATCGAGCTAAATTTTTACTAGCTCCGTTAAAAACGCTCACGAGACGAGCCGCTATTTTCTAAAGATTACGCGGATCAGCAATTTTACCTGCTATCGCTGACGCCGCCACAACAGCTGAGTTAGCTAGATAAATTTCACTCGTCCTATCGCCCATACGGCCTACGAAATTTCTATTTGTTGTTGAGATACAGCGCTCATTTGCACCCAAAATTCCCATATATCCGCCAAGGCAAGCACCACAAGTTGGGTTGCTAACAACTGCTCCTGCTTCGATGAAAATGTCGATAAGACCCTCTTTCTCGGCAGCTCTTGCGATCTTTTGTGTCGCTGGAGTGATGATGAGCCTTGTTTTGCGGGCTACTTTTTTGCCTTTTAGTATCTCAGCAGCGATACGTAGGTCGCTTAGACGACCATTTGTGCATGAGCCGATAAATGCTTGATCGATAGCTAAATCGTCACGAACCGCTTGTCTTACGCTCTTGCCGTTGCTTGGTAAAAATGGATATGCGATAACTGGATCAAGGTTTGTGACATCTATCTCTAAAATTTTGTCGTATTTTGCACCCTCGTCTGAGTAGAAAAATTTTGGTTTATCGCGTAAATTTTTATCTTTTAAAAACTCTTTTGTGATCTCATCAACCGCGATGATACCGCTTTTGCCACCAGCTTCGATCGCCATGTTACACATAGAAAATCTATCATCCATGCTAAGGCCCTCTATCACTTCGCCACTAAACTCAAGCGCCTTGTAAAGTGCGCCATCAACGCCTATTTGACGGATGATCTCAAGGATGAGATCCTTGCCGTAAACGTGCTTATCAAGCTTGCCCTTAAATATGACCTTGATGCTCTCAGGCACTTTAAACCAGTTTTTACCAGTGATCATCGCATAAGCTAGGTCGGTGCTACCCATGCCGGTACTAAATGCCCCAAGAGCGCCGTGTGTACAGGTGTGGCTATCTGCGCCGATGATGACGTCGCCTGGGATGACCAGCCCCTTTTCAGGTAAAAGTGCATGCTCGATGCCCATATCTTTTTCGTCAAAATAGTTTTTAAGGTCGTGTTTGTAGGCAAATTCACGTGAAATTTTGGCTTGGTTGGCGCTTAAGATATCTTTTGTCGGGATGTAGTGATCCATCACGATGGCAAAGCCGTCTGGGTTAGCTAGCTTTTTAGCGCCGCTTCGCTCAAACTGCTTGATCGAAATAGGTGTCGTGATGTCGTTGCCTATGATCATATCGATCTTACTTTCGATGATCTCTCCTGCGCTTACCTCTTTGCCAACATGATCTGAAAATATTTTCTCGGTGATAGTTTGTTTCATAAATTTCCTTTAAATTTTTGAGGCGATTTTAACGAAAATTGCTAAATTTAAAGAAAATTTACTAAGCCAAAAGGCCTAGTAAATTTAGAATTTAACGCTAGCTGTTAGCATAAACTGACGAGCATAGCCTGGTTGTATCGGTATGATATTAGCATCCGTACCAGTAGATGAGGACGTATAATAAAGCTTGTCGGTCAAGTTTTTGACGTTAAATGAGAAATTCGTCTCGTAGCCCGCGATCTTGGTATCGTAGCTGATAAATGCGTCGTAAACGACCGCGTCGTCCATCTTAAAGCCGGTTCCCGCAGGCACGGCCGGTAGATTCGTCCTCATGTAGTAGGTGTACCATGAGCCAAAATACCTCGCTCCGCCGCCGATCCTTAGGCCTTTTGCGCCTAGGTGGCTAAAGTCGTAGTTAGCAAAGAGGCTGGCTTGGTGTTTCGGCGTGGCTTCTAGCGGTTTGCCCACTAGCACAGCAAACGCGCCGCTATCCTTGCGCACCTCGGTTTTAGTGTATGCGTAGCTAGCGCCCACGCTTAGCCCTTGCGTCACGCGGCCGTTAAAGTCAAACTCAAATCCTCTCGAGCGCGCCTTTCCCACTGGCGTACTTACGCCACTTACGGTGCGCATGATGTTTTTCTTATTGATATTAAAAACCGCCGCGCTAGCCGTTATGCTATCGTTTTGAAATTTAGTTCCCAGCTCGACACTTTTGCCCTCTTCAGGCTTTATATCGCCGATATCGCCTTTCATAGCCATTTGCGGATTGAAACTTTGTGCGTAGTTGGTATAGACCGACCACTGAGGCGTTAGTAGATATAAAAGCCCAGTTTGCCACGTAAATTTGCCATCTTGCTGATCTGTGCTATTTGGCCCACTGGTTGTGCCGCGAGCTACTTGGTCGTAGTATTCATACCTAGTTCCTAAAGAGTAGATTAAATTTTCAGTTAAATTTATGCTATCTTGTACGTAAAATCCGATAGTTTTTAGCTTTTGGTACTGGATGCTTGACTCCCTGGCAGTTGGTAGTCCTACTCTTCCATAGATAGGATGATATATGTTTATGCTTAAGTGGTTACCCGTATCTTTTAGGCCACCTGGTCTATAGCGGTAGTATTCCTTTGCGTCGATGCCAAAGAGCAAGTTGTGTTCTATCTCACCTGTTTTAACATAGCCGTTTAAATTTAGTGATCCAGCATGTGTGCGGTGGATAAATCCGTCGTAATATTCGTTTCGCCTAGTTGCTGTGCCATTATTTAATACATTCATTAGCCTGATGTGGCCATACTCATGTTTTGAACGAGAAAATGCATAAGCGCCCTTTAATAGCCAGTTTTCGCCGAGATTTTTCTCAAAATTTACATCTAGCGTGTCAAGCTTTGTTTTTAGCTTATTAAATGGCTCGTCAAGGCGTCTTTTCTTATCTATGGGTAGTAGCTTGCCAGTGCTTGGAATGAGATACATGCCGCGGTCGATCGGATCGGTCGAGCGTGTGTGCGCATAAGCCAAATTTATGCGGTAATCATCGCCTTTATACGAAAGTGAGGGTGCAAAGAGAACATTTTTATATTCGCCAAACTCTCTCCAGTAGTCCTTTTGCATCGTATCAAATATAAATCTATACGCAAATCCACTCTCCGCAATAGGTCCTGTGGTATCAAAGCCTGTATTCCAGTAGTTGCGGTTGCCGATACCAGCCCAAATTTCGTTTGAGAAATCGTATTTTGGCTTTTTAGTGACCATATTTATGATGCCGCCTGGCTCTTGCGCGCCGTAGAGCAAGCTAGCCGGGCCTTTTAACACCTCGACGCTTTCTACGGTTTTGTTAAAGCTATGCATGACGCTAGCAGGCACCCCGTTTCGCATGATCGAGCCGTCGCGTCCGCCGCCAAAGCCTCTTTTTATGATCGAGTCAAAAATACCACCCGTGGTGTTTCCGTAGCTAACTCCGCTCACGTTTTGAAGGCTCTCAGCTAGGGTCTCTGGCTTTTTATCCTTTAGTTGCTGCTGGGTTACGACGTTTACCGTCTGCGGGATCTCTAAAATAGGCGTATTTGTTTTGCCTACTTCGCTCGTTGTGGCTCTATATCCATCGTCTGCGCTATCTTCAACGCTGATACCATCTAAGCTTACATCAGTAGCATTTAACGCAGAAATGGCAAAACAAAGCACCGCACTAATGCGAAATTTATTCATTTATTTTTCCTCAAAATTTTAATATTATAAAAACGGTTATCATTATATATAAACAAAATTTAAATTTTTATGAAAAAATTTACGAAAAATTTATATTTCAATAACATTACAAATGAAGCATTTTCAAAATTAAAAACAAGACCATAAAAACAGATTTTTACTATTCTGTCACAAAAAGCGATGAAGCTTTTGTTAAAACATTTTTGCAACATTTCTGATATAATCTTTAGCATGAAGTACGCACATTTAGTTCAAATAGCAAGTTATTTATCAAATTTTACAAAGATAAACCAAGCAAAACGCATCAATGATATGGCTATTTTGATCGAATTTAATGGCGAGAAGATCATCTTTGATCTAAATAAATCAAACTCTGCTATTTATAAAGATGATGAGCAAAAAGAAGCAAAAATTTATCAAGCGCCTTTTGATAATGTGCTAAAAAAGCGCTTTAATGCCTCACATATAAAAAGCGTTGAGTGCTTAAAAGATAATAGAATTTTAAAATTTATCTGCACGCAAAGTGGCTCATATAAAAGTGAAAATTTTATCCTCTATCTTGAATTTACAGGCCGCTTTACAAATGCTGTGATAACTGACGAAAACAACGTAATTATTGAGGCTCTAAGGCATATCGATAATAGCTACCGTAAAATAGAAACTGGAGAAATTTTAAAAGAGCTACCGGCTATCGAGATAAAAGAAAAGCCGTGTGAACAAATAATAGACTTTGAGGCGTTTTTTAGAAGTGAAGCGGCTAGAGTAAATGAGTCTAGGATAGCTAGCTTAAAAGAGGCGAAGCTTGCAAGCGTACAAAAAAAGATAGATAGTATGAGTGAAATTTTAAACTCACTTGAAGACAAAGATGAGCTAATGAAAAAAAGCGAGGAGGCTGCAAATTTAGGATCGCTTTTGCTTGCAAATTTGGGAAATTTTAAGGGCTATGAGAGGGAAATTTGTCTGAAAGATTTTGATGGCAATGAGATAAAACTAACTCTTAGCGATACACCAAAAAATAGTGCAAATGAGTTTTACACAAGATCAAAAAAGCTTCGCGCAAAAGCCCTTGGCGTGGAGATAGAAAAGAGAAATTTAAGCGAAAAGATCGAGTTTTTTGAAGGATTAAAATATCTTTTAAAAGAAGCGAACAGTCTTTATGAGTTTGAAATTTTAAGCCCAAAAAACAAGGCAAAACAAAGAGAACGCCACGTAAAAGATGTGAGTGAAAATGCTGAAATTTTTTACGTTAGAGAATTTAAAATACTAGTTGGTAGAAACGAAAAAGGCAATATAAATTTGCTTGATCTTGCTAAAAAAGACGATATATGGTTACATCTAAAGGATAGCCCAAGCACTCATGTCATCATCAAGACAAACAAGAGTAGGGTGCCTGAAGATGTGCTAGAAATGGCAGCTAAATTCTGCGTGGAATTTAGTGTAAAGGGAGCTGGCAGATACGAGGTAGACTACACTAAGCGTGAAAATTTAAAACGTGAAAATGGCGCAAATGTCACTTATACGAACTATAAAACTATCATCATAAATAAAGGCTAAAAAATGGCTGTAACACCTTTAGGAAATAGTAACTTTATAAATCAAAATGCCCCAGTAGTATCGCAAGTGCATGCAAATCAACAAGCCAGATTTGATATGCAATCTTTGATGGCAGCTGAGCTTGCCTCGCAACAAAGTGAAGAGATCAAAGAGGTGCGTCCGATGGAAGAGTCTTATAAAATAGACCCTGAAAAGGAGCATGAGCGCCAAAAAAATGAAGAAGAGGCAAGTGAGTTTGAGAGCGAAAGACAAAATTCAAGAGATAGTGACGAAGAAAATTTGGACGATATAGCAGATAATGAGGAAATAGCGCCTAGCGAACATCATATGCTTGACATAACTATTTGATGCCTAAACACCCCAGCCCCACAAACACCATATCTCAAGTCAGTGATACTCCCCAACACCTAACCCTCCTTCAAATTTTTAACGCAGTAAATGATAAAGAAAAACTTTTCAAGATCCACTCTGACTCACCTAAAGCCTGCCCGCTTGGTGGCAAGATCGAAGGCCTCTTAACCAACCACTTCCTAAAAGCACAAGAAGCTTTAGAAGATAGTTTAAGAAGTATTACTTTACAAGATCTATTAGATGAGCTTATTAATTTATAAAATTTAAAAAATAGACAAACTAGGTTATAGAATTAAAAAGTAGGTAGATATATAAAAAACCAATCTATTTTATTTATTAGGAACGCTATGCGCTCCTAACTATTTTTATATATTTTATGTAAGAATTTTTATAAATTTCTAGTTTTTATTACTCTTTACTCTTCTCTTTTTTAGCTTTACTCTTTTTCTCTGTTTTATCTTTTAGGCTTTCTTTCTTATCTTTGACTTCTTTTACGCTATCTTTAGCACCATCTTTTTTCTCTTTTACTTCATCACTCTTTTTACTTACTTTTTCTTTTATCTCATCTTTTTTAGATTTTGTTTTAGCTTTTGTTTCGTCTATCTTTGTAGCACCTGATACTGATATATCTGATTTTAGATTTTCAAATGTCTTATCACCTATACCATTTACATTTTTTATATCTTCTATTGAGTTAAATTTATTTGCTTTTCTATATTCAATTATTGCATCTGCCTTTGAAGATCCTATACCATCTAAACTCATTAACTCTTCTTTTGTGGCGGTGTTTAAATTTATGGCTGCTAGTAATGTAGAAGCTGCTACTAATAGTGAGAATATAATCTTTTTCATTTTTGTCCTTTTTAGGTAAATTTGGGTTTGGAGTCTATCATATTTGGTGTTTTTAGTCAACACTCGTATAGAAGCATAGACTAAAAGATATTTATAAATGTAAAGATATCTAATTATTTAAAAACATAAATAAATTTAAGATTTGATATTTTGTTATAAATTAAGAAATAATATTAGAAGTTGATTATTTAGATAAAGAAGATTAAAAATTAACAAAGCCCGCAACGACCTACTTTTCCAACATCCCAGTAAGGGAGAGTATCATCAGCCAGGACGAGCTTAGCTTCTTGGTTCGAGATGGAGCAAGGCGTTTCCTCGTCTGTATAGTCACGGGCAGTGTTAAATAAAAGATACATTAGATAAATCTCTTATTTAACACTACGTATAAAGTTAAAAGTCATAAACAAAGTTTTATAAAAACATATCTTATTAAGTTTTTATCCTTAACAAGGAAGTGATGCTTATTAAAAGATAAGCAGACGAGCTATTAGTACTGGTCAGCTAAAGGACTTTCATCCATTACACACCCAGCCTATCAAACACATAGTCTATATGAGCTCTTAAAAGAAGATTCATCTTGGAGTTGGCTTCCTGCTTAGATGCTTTCAGCAGTTATCACATCCCAACATAGCTACCGAGCGGTGCTCTTGGCAGAACAACTCGTACACCAGTGGTTGGTTCGACCCGGTCCTCTCGTACTAGGGTCAACTCTCCTCAATCTTCTTACGCCCACGGCAGATAGGGACCGAACTGTCTCACGACGTTCTGAACCCAGCTCGCGTACCGCTTTAAATGGCGAACAGCCATACCCTTGGGACCTGCTCCAGCCCCAGGATGCGATGAGCCGACATCGAGGTGCCAAACCTCCCCGTCGATGTGAGCTCTTGGGGGAGATCAGCCTGTTATCCCCGGGGTACCTTTTATCCTTTGAGCGATGGCCCTTCCACACAGAACCACCGGATCACTAAGACCGACTTTCGTCTCTGCTTGACGTGTATGTCTCGCAGTTAAGCTGGCTTTTGCCTTTATACTCTACGAACGATTTCCAACCGTTCTGAGCCAACCTTTGTAAGCCTCCGTTACATTTTGGGAGGCGACCGCCCCAGTCAAACTACCCACCAGACATTGTCCTACTTGAGGATAACTCAAGCTAGTTAGCTATCAGAATAAAAAAGAGTGGTATCTCAACAATGGCTCACCATAAACTGGCGTCTATGGATCAAAGCCTCCCACCTATCCTGCACATTTTTATCCCAATAGCAGTGTCAAGCTGTAGTAAAGGTCCACGGGGTCTTTCCGTCTTGCCGCGGGTAGGAGGAATTTTCACCTCCACTACAATTTCACTGGATCCCTCTTCGAGACAGCTCCCATCTCGTTACGCCATTCATGCAGGTCGATATTTAATCGACAAGGAATTTCGCTACCTTAGGACCGTTATAGTTACGGCCGCCGTTTACTCGGGCTTCGATCAAACGCTTCGCAGAGCTAACGTCATCAATTAACCTTCGAGCACCGGGCAGGCGTCACACCCTATACATCCTCTTACGAGTTAGCAGAGTGCTGTGTTTTTGGTAAACAGTCGGGAGGGACTCTTTGTTGTAACCTTCAATGCTTACGGAGTAAATCCTTCACAAAGTTAGGCACACCTTATACCGAAGATACGGTGCTATTTTGCAGAGTTCCTTGAAGAGAGTTCTTCCACGCGCCTTAGAATACTCATCCCACCCACCTGTGTCGGTTTACGGTACGGGCAACTATAACTAAACTTAGAAACTTTTCTTGGCTCGACAGTATCGGCAATTCGCTATCCGTTCCGAAGAACTTCAAACGCCTGTGGGATCTCGGCTTAAAAAGATCCGGATTTGCCTGGATCTTAACCTACACCTTTCGACTAGCACTACCATCCGCTAGCTTGCTTAACTCTAAGCGTCCTTCCATCGCACATTATAGTTGGCATTGGAATATTAACCAATTTTCCATCGCATACCCCTTTCGGACTTTGCTTAGGACCCGGCTAACCCTACGATGACGAGCATCGCGTAGGAAACCTTGGGTTTACGGCGTTGGGGATTCTCACCCCAATTATCGCTACTCATGCCTGCATGCTCACTTGTATTCGCTCCAGCACTCCTTACCGGTATACCTTCAACGCAAATACAACGCTCTCCTACCACTTAGTAAAACTAAGTCTAAAGCTTCGGTACTCATTTTAGCCCCGTTATATTTTCCGCGCAGAATCACTAGACCAGTGAGCTATTACGCTTTCTTTAAAGGATGGCTGCTTCTAAGCCAACCTCCTGGTTGTTTAAGTAACTCCACATCGTTTTCCACTTAAATGAGATTTAGGGACCTTAGCTGTTAGTCTGGGTTGTTCCCCTCTCGACGACGGATTTTATCACTCGCCGCCTGACTGCCATGATTACACACTAGGTATTCGGAGTTTGATAGGGTTTGGTACATTGGTGTATGCCCTAGCCCATTCAGTGCTCTACCCCCTAGTGTTACTACATGACGCTATACCTAAATATATTTCGGAGAGAACCAGCTATCACGATGTTTGATTGGCCTTTCACCCCTATCCACAAGTCATCCCATAGCTTTTCAACGCTAGCGGGTTCGGTCCTCCACCGGCTCTTACACCGGTTTCAACCTGCTCATGGATAGATCACATCGTTTCGGGTCTGCAACGTCTGACTAAACGCCCTATTAAGACTCGCTTTCGCTACGGCTCCGGGTTTCCTTAACCTTGCCAGACATCACAACTCGCAGGCTCATTATGCAAAAGGCAGTCCATCACCCTGATAAATCATAGGGCTCTGAATGATTGTAAGCAAATGGTTTCAGGTTCTATTTCACTCTGATCACCTCAGTTCTTTTCACCTTTCCCTCACGGTACTTGTGCACTATCGGTCTAGTAGTAGTATTTAGGGTTGGATAGTGGTCTACCCAGCTTCAGACAGAATATCACGTGTTCCGCCCTACTCAGGATACTGCTAAGTAAAACAAAGCTTTCATATACGGGAGTATCACCCTCTATGCTTAATCTTTCCAGATTATTCTATTAGCTAAGTTTAGTCTATATCGCAGTCCTACAACCCCGTTAGTAAACTAACGGTTTGCCCTCTTACGCGTTCGCTCGCCGCTACTAGCGTAATCTCTTTTGATTTCTTTTCCTGAGGGTACTAAGATGTTTCAATTCCCCTCGTTCGCTCCATATTAGGTAGTTAAGCTCGCGCTTAACTGGGTTGCCCCATTCAGAAATTCCCGGATCAAAGCCCCTTGACGGCTCCCCGAGACTTATCGCAGCCTGGCACGTCTTTCATCGCCTCTACTAGCCAAGGCATCCACCACTTGCTCTTTGTAGCTTACCTTTTCTATATTAGATTATTCTAATTCGCATCACTTCCTTGTTAAAGATAACTTTATGTTACTATATTTAAATTCTAGCTCTCAAGACGGAAAGCATTGACTACTATTTAGATAAGTTTTAAATCCTAAATAGATTGTGATATCAAACTTTTGCATTAAATGCAAAGAAAATAGAAATTTAAATCTTTAACAAGTCCTGTAAAATTGTTTTTAAAACTTGCTTGTGACTATTAACAATATTAATTAAAAGAACATTTAGACAAAAGTCTAATTAGAAAGTTTAAATTTTTAAGCTCTCTAATTAGACTTAATATAGTTAAACTATTTTATGGTGGAGAATAGCGGGATCGAACCGCTGACCTCCTGCGTGCAAAGCAGGCGCTCTCCCAGCTGAGCTAATTCCCCAATTAAATTCTCTGGTGGGCCTAACAAGACTTGAACTTGTGACCTCACCCTTATCAGGGGTGCACTCTAACCAGCTGAGCTATAGGCCCCTATAGGTCTATCAATCTTTCAAAACTAAACAAGGATGATTGAGAATATCTTTCTTATAGATATCTTGTGAGAGAATATCTATATGTACTCTAGAAAGGAGGTGATCCAACCGCAGGTTCTCCTACGGTTACCTTGTTACGACTTCACCCCAGTCGCTGATTCCACTGTGGACGGTAACTAATTTAGTATTCCGGCTTCGAGTGAAATCAACTCCCATGGTGTGACGGGCGGTGAGTACAAGACCCGGGAACGTATTCACCGTAGCATGGCTGATCTACGATTACTAGCGATTCCGGCTTCATGGAGTCGAGTTGCAGACTCCAATCCGAACTGGGACATATTTTATAGATTTGCTCCATCTCGCGATATTGCTTCTCATTGTATATGCCATTGTAGCACGTGTGTCGCCCCGGACATAAGGGCCATGATGACTTGACGTCGTCCACACCTTCCTCCTCCTTACGAAGGCAGTCTCATTAGAGTGCTCAGCCGAACTGTTAGCAACTAATGACGTGGGTTGCGCTCGTTGCGGGACTTAACCCAACATCTCACGACACGAGCTGACGACAGCCGTGCAGCACCTGTCTTAACATTTCTGCAAGCAGACACTCTTCTATCTCTAGATGATTTGTTAGATATCAAGTCCGGGTAAGGTTCTTCGCGTATCTTCGAATTAAACCACATGCTCCACCGCTTGTGCGGGTCCCCGTCTATTCCTTTGAGTTTTAATCTTGCGACCGTACTCCCCAGGCGGTATACTTAATCCGTTAGGTGCATTACTGCCAAGACTAGCTTAGCAACAACTAGTATACATCGTTTAGGGCGTGGACTACCAGGGTATCTAATCCTGTTTGCTCCCCACGCTTTCACGCATTAGCGTCAGTTGAGTTCCAGCAGATCGCCTTCGCAATGGGTATTCCTGGTGATCTCTACGGATTTTACCCCTACACCACCAATTCCATCTGCCTCTCCCTCACTCTAGATTACCAGTTTCCCAAGCAGTTCTATGGTTAAGCCATAGGATTTCACAAGAGACTTGATAATCCGCCTACGCGTCCTTTACGCCCAGTGATTCCGAGTAACGCTTGCACCCTCCGTATTACCGCGGCTGCTGGCACGGAGTTAGCCGGTGCTTATTCGTTAGGTACCGTCATTGTTCTTCCCTAACAAAAGGAGTTTACGCTCCGAAAAGTGTCATCCTCCACGCGGCGTTGCTGCTTCAGGGTTTCCCCCATTGAGCAATATTCCCTACTGCTGCCTCCCGTAGGAGTCTGGACCGTGTCTCAGTTCCAGTGTGACTGATCATCCTCTCAGACCAGTTATGCGTCATAGCCTTGGTGAGCCATTACCTCACCAACTAGCTGATACAATATAGCCTCATCCTACACCGAAAAACTTTCCCTATCTAACTTATGTAAGACAGGAGTATAGAGTATTAGCAGCCGTTTCCAACTGTTGTCCTCTAGTGTAGGGTAGATTAGCTATACA
The DNA here is from genome assembly GCF_003048405.1 of Campylobacter concisus. NCBI lineage: Bacteria > Pseudomonadati > Campylobacterota > Epsilonproteobacteria > Campylobacterales > Campylobacteraceae > Campylobacter > Campylobacter concisus. Next base: position 204,726 of record NZ_PIQS01000001.1, read on the forward strand.
TTACTCACCCGTGCGCCACTAACTCATAAGAGCAAGCTCTTACTTGTCCGTTCGACTTGCATGTATTAGGCACGCCGCCAGCGTTCACTCTGAGCCAGGATCAAACTCTCCATATTAATTACCTATCAAAATTTATTTGATAGGATTTTATTATGAAGTTTTTAATCAAAAAACTTTTAGTTTTATTTATTAGTTTGTCTAATCTATTATAAATTATAAAATAATAGACTGGCTCAATCGATCACTTGTTTAGATTTCAAAGATTGACTAATAGTTTAACAATTGTAAGTTAAAAGAACTTTCTGCTCTGCGTTTTGCAAAACAGAAAGTGAAGTATATAGAAGTGATGCTTAAATGCAGATAAAAATCAGGCTAATTTTTTAAAAACCCATAAAGAAATTTTGAAGTCCAACTTTTCCATTAAATATAATATCTTTTTTGTTTGGATCATATTTAAATTCGCTTATTACTTTTTTGTCCTCTTCCTTAAAATATCCAGCAGATATCAAAGTAGGCTCAACAAAAGCTACTTCTGGCACTAATGTATCAAAAAAATTCGTCAGACTTTCATCGACACTTATTTTTCCGCTAAGAGATAATTTATCAAAAATTTCTGACTGATTTGTTCCCTTTTTAAAGCCATTTACTGCTGCATCCAAATTTAGCTTTAAAGTCTTATCTCCTTTTTTAAAGCTTAATGTATCTATTTTTATACTTGGATTCTTTTCTAAGATTTGATCTATTATCTCATCAAAATTTAATCCAGCCAAAACATTATAATTTTCTTCATTATTTAAATTATTAAGCTTTTCTAATACATTATTTAATGCAGGTACATTGATATTTGCGATTTTGCTATCAAAGACAAAGTCTGTATATTTTACTTTATCAACTGCTACTATACCTATTTTTATAACATCGTCTGATCTTCCAAGATCATTTGAGATTTCAAATTTTGAGTCATACCTAAAGTCATCTATCAAGATATTACTTATATCATTAGATGCGAAAGACACCCTTTTAAATTTAACTTTTGCCAAATAAGGTACAAGCTGACTCTCTAAAATTTTTGAAAACTTAACCGGCTCTTTATAACTTGAGTCAATATAAAATCCTTCGATATTTAGATCAACTTTGTTGTACTCACTAAAATCTTTCAAAGCAATCTTATCTGCTTCAACCTTTAAGCTGTTTATACTATCTTTTGAATCAAGCGTCATACCAATCTTTATATCTTTTGTATTAACGGCAGTTTTTTGCTTATCGTTAAATTCAATATTGCTAAATTTGATATCTACATCTTTATCGCCAGTTAAGCTAACTTTTGTTTTAGTTGTTGCAATGACATTTGATCCCATAAATGTTGCGATAATGTTTTTAATCATATCGTTTTGGATAGAAATTTTTGAGTCTATTTCAAAGCCATCTATAAAAGCAAGCACTGTATGAGAAATTTCATTTTCTACTTTAAAAACCAAATCCTCATTTACATTTTTACCAAATATATTTTCCAAAAGATCTTTTGAAACACTAAAATCAAATGATCCTTTTGAGCCAAAAAAACCTTTTTTGTAATTGTTATTAGAAATTTTAAAGCCATTAATATTGTTTAGATCATTCACTATCCTTTGATAGTTTTTCTCTACCTCATTTGAAGCAAAATAAACCGCTCCAATGGCTACCACGATAACTACGATTAAAGCAGATATCACCTTTTTCATGCTTTTCTCCTTTTTGTAATATGTTGTAAAAAAAACCAAATTCCAAGCAACAAACAAACCATGGCAATAGGCATAATATATCCATGCTCGCCAAGATAGTCGCTTACACCTACAAAATAATCACCCGCTTTAAAGCTGGCAAATCCGATAATGATCGCCCAAAGCACTGACGAGATCAAATTTATAATACTAAATTTATAAAATGAATACTTCGTAAGTCCAAGTGCGATAGGAACCAAAGTTTTGACGCCGTAGATAAATTTCTTGATAAATATTATCTTATCGCCGTGTTTTTTAGCCAAAATTCCTGCATAAGCAAGCTTTCTTTTATGATTTTTGATATAAGGCATAAGTGAGTTTTTATTAAATCTTGCGACATAAAAAATTAGTGTGTCACCGATTGTATTTGCCACAGCAGCGATAATTATACTAAGAGTGATATCCATCTTGCCAGCAAAACTTAAAATTCCAGCGGCGATTAATGCAACCATGCCACCACCAAGACTATAAAAAAACAATACAATATAGCCGTATGTTGAAACTGAGCTTATGATATCTTGCATTAATCTCCTAAAAGTTTAGATGCAGAGGCTATTAGCTGTTCATAGGCATAGCCACTTTGCTTTAAAATTTCTTCTCTTGCACTGATGACTGCTCCACCAAAGCTAGCTCCCGCAAAGAAACCATCATTTGCGGCATATGCGTAAATATCACTTGAAAATTTAAAATCGCTTACTTTGCTGTAATTGCGTCCAATGTCACCAAAAGCTACTGAAAGCTTTGTATCAAGCGTGATCTTGGCATCTTTAATATCGTGGATAATGCTATCTTTAAATATAAAAAGTACAAGTGAACTATCTTCATAACCAAGCTGTATACCGATACTGCCGCCACTTATGCTAACTGGTAAAATTTCACTTGGCGAGTTAATGTTGCCAACAACCATAATGCCATCTCCACCCATACCACCAACTACAAAACCGACCTTTTTAATACTTGGAAAGATGATCGTTGCTTTTGACTGCTCGATTAGCTCTTTTATAGGAGCGTTTCTAGCGCCTCTCATCGTTGTTATAAACGAGTTTGCCGAGTCTAGCACGAGCTCCTCGCTGGCAAAGCCAATTGAGAAAAATAATAAAATTGAAAAAAGAAATTTCATATCTTGCCGTTATTTTGCAAAATCAACAGCACGAGTCTCTCTGATGACGCTTACTTTTATCTCGCCAGGATACTGCACCTTGCTCTCGATCTCTTGAGCTATCTCTTTTGCTACAAGTACGGCTTCATCATCGTTTATGAGCTTAGCGTTTGCTATGACGCGAATTTCACGGCCTGCATTTATTGCATAAGCTTGCTTGATGCCATCTTTACTTTTTGCGATGTTTTCGATCTCTTCGACACGCTTTAGGAAGCTCTCAAGCACCTCACGCCTTGCACCTGGACGAGCCGCACTTAGTGCGTCAGCTGCGCAAACAGCCGCACTTTCTATACTTGTTGCCTCTTCGTGGCCGTGGTGAGCGTAGATAGCGTTGATAACTACTGGATGCTCTTTGTAGCGTTTGCAAATTTCAGCTCCAAGATCAACGTGGCTGCCCTCATACTCGTGAGTTAGCGCCTTGCCGATATCGTGAAGTATGCCAGCTCTTTTTGCAAGCTTCTCATCTCCACCACACTCAGCTGCAATGATGCCAGCAAGGTGAGCTACTTCAAGGCTGTGAGCCAAGGCATTTTGACCGTAGCTCGCTCTAAATTTAAGCTTGCCTATTAGTTTTACGATCTCTGGATGAATTTTATTTAGACCAAGATCCATGACGATGTTTTCGCCCTCTTCTTGTATGCTTTGCTCAAATTCTTCAGTCACTTTTTTGTGAAGGTCTTCTATCCTAGCAGGTTGGATTCTTCCATCCTCTACCAAAAGCTCGATCACTCTTGTTGCGATCGCACGTCTGTAAAGGTTAAAGCTGCTTAAGATGATCGCATGAGGCGTGTCGTCGATGATGATATCAACGCCAAGCACCATTTCAAGGGTCTTGATGTTACGTCCTTCTTTGCCAATGATCCTACCTTTTAGCTCATCGTTTTTAATATTTACGACATTTATCAGACGCTCAGCCGCAAATTCTCCAGCAAATCTTGACGTGGCCTGCGCCAAGATATAATTAACCCTCTTTTTGGCTTCTCTTTTTGCTTCTTCTTCATACTTTCTAACTATATGAGCGATATCTGCACGAGATTTTTCCTCAACCTTTTTAAGCACCACTTCTCTAGCTTCTTCCTCTGTTAAGCCAGCAGCATGCTCAAGTACCCTTATCGCCTCTTCTACCTTATTTTGATAAGTTGCTTTTAAATTTAAACCCTCTTCGTAAGTTATTTTTGCATCTTGCTTATCCTTTTCAAAAAGCTCTTTACTTTCGTCTAAAAGCTCTTGCTCATTTAGCAAAATTTTCTCTTTTTTGGCTAGTTCATCAAATTTACTCGCATACTCTTTTTGAAGCTTTGTCGTCTTGTCATCGTATCTTTTTTTAGCCTCAAATTCGGCCTCTTGTACTGAAATTTTAGAATTTTTAAGCGTTAGTTCAGCTTCGTATTCTATTGCTTTTGCTTTTGCTTTTGCTTGTTCTAAGAAGATGTTGTAGTTTGCATCATTTATCTTTTTAGCGTATAGATACCCTGCTCCAACGCCCGCCACACCGGCTCCTAAGCCTATTAAAACCTCTATCATTTATTCCTCTTTTTATATAATTTTTATTTGGGGTTATATAAAAGTCTGCTACCGCGTCTTGTGCATTTGAAAGCACATCTTTGGTGTAAAAGTCTTTTATCTCAAGAAAAACTATCCGTTTTGGCTTAATAGGCAAAGAGTCAAAAAATCTATCATAAAATCCTTTTCCATGCCCTATCCTAGCCATAGCTCCATCAACCCCAATCGCTGGAACTACCGCCATATCAAGTCTAACATTATCCATTTTTTTGCCAGATGGCTGTCTGACATTAAATTTATAAGTTATAAATGGCAGTCGCAATCTTACCATCTTTAAGCTAAGACCTACCATAAAAGGGGCAAAAATTTCACATTTACGTGATAAATTTCGCCTTACTTTAAGCACATCGACTTCGTAGTTAAGTGGCAAATAAAACAATACTTTCTTAGAATTTGTAAAATTTATCAAATTTAAAAGCGTTTTTGTAGCTTTACAGTGCGAGCATTTGGCCTTAAATTTAGTAAGTTTCATCAAATTTGCTCTTGCATTTTTTCTAAATTCATTTTTTTCTAAATTAACGCTCATTTTATGCTCTTTCTTGTATAATCCTGAAATCTTATTCAAAAGGAAATTTATGACATTAAAACGAGCAATTATAACATCACTTTGCATTTTTGCATTTTTTGGATGCGGCGACGAGAACAAGCAAAAAAAAGAGCAAAATACAAGCGAACAAACGCAAGGCAAAATTTTAGATAAAAATGCCAACAAAGATGAAAATTTAAGCAAAGACTCACTCACTCCAAAAATGAGTGAAAATACCCAAGAAAACGAGATAAAAGAGATAAATCTAAAGCTACTAAATGGCACAACTATGCAGATTACAAAAAGAAGTAATGGCTTTGACGTAAAAGATGGTAAAAAAGCAACGCTTTACGTATTTTTCGCCACTTGGTGTCCTCCGTGCAAGGCTGAGATCCCGCACTTAAACAACCTAAGCGAGAAATTTAAAAACGAACTAGATATCGTTGGTGTGCTACTTGAAGATAAAAGTGAAGATGAAGTAAAAGATTTTGCTCAAAAATATAAAATAAAATATGAAGTCGCGGTTGGCGAGGGAAATTTTTTATTTGAAAAAGCGATGGGCGGCATAAAAGGCTTGCCTGCGTCAGCACTTTTTAAAGCAAATGGTGACTACGTTCAGGGCTACATCGGTCTTGTGCCTGAAGAGATGCTTGAAAACGACATAAATAGGGCAACAAAATAATGCTTGATTTTCTAAAAAAAGGCCTTGAGAAGACTTTTGGAGCGATAAGCTCAGCGAAGAAGTCAAAAAAGATAGACAAAGAGAGTTTAGAAGAAATTTTGATTGAAGCTGACGTAGCTTACGAGATCGTGGAAGAAATTTTATACTACTTGCCGCCTCAAGATGAAGTAAGCAGAGCCGATCTAAGACGTGTTATGAGCAGCTACTTTATCTACGAAAATGAGCGTGTGATCGAGCCTGATAAGCCATTTGTCGATCTCATCCTTGGCGTAAATGGCGCTGGCAAGACAACCACAATCGCAAAGCTTGCAAATTTATATAAAAATAACGGTAAAAGCGTTATTTTAGGCGCTTGTGATACATTTAGAGCTGGAGCGATCGAGCAGCTACGCCAATGGTCAATTAGACTAAATGTGCCAATAGTCGCCACACAGCAAGGGCACGATCCTTCGGCTGTTGCTTACGATACGATTAGTTCAGCCCTTGCAAAAGGTATCGACCGAGTCATCCTTGACACAGCCGGCAGACTTCAAAACCAGACAAATTTAGCAAACGAGCTAGAAAAGATCGTTCGTATTAGCAAAAAAGCTTACGAAAAAGCGCCTCACCGCAAAATTTTGATTCTTGATGGAACGCAAGGTAACGCCGGAGTTGCACAAGCAAAAGCATTTAACGATATCGTCTCGCTTGATGGTGTTATCATCACAAAGCTTGACGGCACTGCAAAGGGTGGAGCACTATTTGGCGTGGCAAGAGAGCTTGAGCTACCTATATTTTATATAGGCGTTGGCGAGAGCATGGATGATATCATCAAATTTAATCCAGACGAATTTTTAGACGAGCTAATGGACGCCATTTTTGAGTAGGGTAAAATTTCTTAGTAAAATTTGCTTTTTTATCGCTCTTTTGGCGATCGATTTTCTTGCATTTACTCCAAAATCTCCTACTATCATCGAAAATTCGTGGGATAAAGCAAATCATTTTTTAGCTTTTTGCGTCCTATACATCCTGCTCTATCTTGGCTATGAGTTTAAAATTTTTAAAAATTTAGCCATACTTTTAGCCTTTGGTGTGCAAATAGAACTCGTTCAAGCATTTTTACCAAACAGGAGCTTTAGCTTGCTTGACATCGTGGCTGACATGATCGGAGCGGCTTTTGGAGTGATAGTAGTTGAAATTTTAAAAAGGATAATTTATGGCAAAAGCAAAGCCAGTTTTTGAGTGTCAAGCCTGCGGTAATCAGCAGGCAAAGTGGCTGGGCAAATGCCCACAATGTGGGGCTTGGGATAGCTTTGTCGAGCTTAGCCAGCAAGAGATAAAGATAAGTAAAGAGATAGCAAAAAGCACTAGCGCACCTAGCAAAGCCATAAGCATAGACGAAGTTGAAATTCAAAATTTTACGAGATTTAGCACAAAAGATAGCGAGCTAGACCTTGTTCTTGGTGGTGGCGTTGTCGAGGGCTCGCTTGTTTTAATAGGCGGCAGCCCGGGCATCGGCAAATCAACCCTGCTTCTAAAAATCGGCTCAAATTTAGCAAAAGACGGCAAAAAAACGCTCTATGTAAGTGGCGAAGAGAGCCAAAGCCAGATAAAAATGAGAGCTGACAGGCTAAATGCGGTGGATAAAAATTTATACCTACTAACTGAAATTTGCCTAGAAGATATCCTACTAGAAGTGCAAAAGAGCGACTACAAGGTGCTTGTGATAGACTCCATACAAACGCTTTATAGCCAAAATATAACCTCCGCTCCAGGCTCGATCACGCAGGTTCGCGAGATCACATTTGAGCTGATGAGGCTTGCAAAGAGCCAAAATATCTGCGTTTTCATCATCGGACACATAACCAAAGAGGGTTCGATCGCAGGGCCAAGAGTGCTTGAGCACATGGTCGATGTGGTGCTTTATTTCGAAGGCGACGCGAGTAGAGAGCTGAGAATTTTGCGTGGGTTTAAAAACCGCTTTGGCTCGACAAGCGAGGTTGGTATATTTGAGATGAGCCAGCACGGACTTGTGAGCGCAAATGAGGTATCGAGTAAATTTTTCACACGTGGCGGGGCGATGAGTGGTAGCGCGATCACTATCATAATGGAAGGCTCAAGAGCACTTAGCATCGAAATTCAAGCCCTTGTTTGCGAAAGCGCCTATCCAAAGCGAAGCTCGACTGGCTTTGAGAAAAACCGCCTGGATATGCTGCTAGCCCTACTTGAGCGAAAGCTTGAAATTCCACTTGGGCACTACGACGTCTTTATAAATGTTTCAGGTGGCGTTAAGATAAGCGAGACTGCAGCCGATCTAGCCGTCATCGCAGCGATAATAAGTAGCTTCAAAAACCGCCCTATCAGCAAGGACAGCGTCTTCATCGGAGAGCTAAGCCTAAATGGCGAGATAAGAGAAATTTTCAACCTCGATCAGCGTCTAAAAGAGGCAAAAACGCAGAAATTTAAAAACGCGATCATCCCAAACAAACCGCTTGACACGCAAGGTCTAAAGTGCTTTTACGCCAAAGATATCACGCAAGTACTTGAATGGATGTAGAGATAGTTTCGGTATGCTTTTTGCGCAAAATGACAGTGATCTACAAAGTTACAAAGAGATAATTTATGCTTTTGTGTCAAAAGATAAAAGATTTTTTAGCGAGTATCAAAAAGAACTCACGCGAAATTTACCACTTTACCCTAGCTTAGAGTTATTACTTGTTGATTTTGCGGTCATTTTGGTGGAAAATTTTGTTGAATTAAGCGAGCAAGATAAGCTAGAAATTTTTGACTTAGTTGAGAAAAATATTAAGAGCGATGACTACGTTAGCACGACATTTTTGACTGGCTTTATTGAGACGATACAAAATGTTTCAAACAAAGAGCAATATAAGAAAATTGAGAAGTATTTTGGTGAAAATACAAAAAATAAGGCGAAGCTATGCTAGCTCAAAAAGACATTTTTGTATATGAAGATTTTTTATATATTTTTATATCAAAAGACATTAGATATTTTGAAATTTATCAATCCGAACTTTTAAATTTTATTCCAGATACCCCAGGATTACTTACTTTATTGGAAATTTTTGCAAATGTTACAGTTTATATTTTTGATGAATTAAGCGAGCAAGATAAGCTAGAAATTTTTGACTTAGTTGAAAAAAACATTAAGAACAATAACTACGTTGGCACGGCACTTTTGACTGGATTTATTGAGACGATACAAAATGTTTCAAACAAAGAGCAATATAAGAAAATTGAGAAGTATTTTGGCAAAGAAACTCTATCACTCGCAGACGAGCTGATAGAATTTTGGGGCATATAAGCTTTTATAAAAACATTTAAATTTACTCATCAAGCACCGATATCCCACTTGGACAAATTTTAGCAATTGGGTTGTTATACTCTTGGTGGCATTTTTCGCACTTTATGACACCTAGTTCTGCACTTACCTGCTCAGCATTGTAGCAATGCGGACAAACCACGTAGCCATCTTCTTGCGTATCTACTCCGATAGCTTTGATACTTGGGTCTTGATAGTCATTAAAGATTTTTCTAAATTCGCTTTTATAAATTTTAAAATCAATAAAACCAGCAAATTCAACTACATAATTTCTGAACGCAAAACAATATCTCTTCTCTTTCTCTCTAAAATTTAGATCATCTTCAAAAATTTCTTGCAAATCCGACCAAAAATTTTCATAATTAATATTTTTTGGAGCAACGCTTAAGGCATCCTCTATCCTAACAACATTCCATCTATTTGGGATACTGCCATCAATAATATCAAAAAGCTCAGCATTAAATCCGCAAATACCATCAAAATCATCCTTGTTATACACGATGATAAATTTTACTTTGTCTTCATGCATCTCCATCAGCAAAACATCATAAATAGTATCTTTCTCAAGCCCATCAAATGCGCTTAGCTCGCGAAGTTCAAGCGATGAAATATCAACGCCCGCTTTTAGTTTTACTTTCAAATTTTACCCTTTTTAGGATCTGGTAATTTATTACAAACAGTTATTGTAATTTTAGACCAAACGTAAAAAATCGTATGCATCTTTATTTATACCAATAATCTTTGCTGCTTCTTTTATCATTTCAAAATCCTCAACAGACACTTTTATGCCATATTCATATAATTGAACGCATAAATCTTCCAATACAACTCCATACTCGCCATGATCCATATTGATCATCTCATTTTTAATAAAATCTGACATTTTCAAATTTATAAATTTTTCTTCATAGTTATTTAACAATTTAGACAAAATACTATGTATAAATTCTAAATTATTATCTTTTTTTATCATTATTGTATTTTCCTATTTAATCGAATTAGTATAATTATTTACGCAAAAACTATATCAATTCACTTTTCCGTTTTGCAAATCTACAAAATACTCTAAGCCATCCATACATTTTATAAACAGCTGTTTTCCTATAATTTTATAATCACATATAATATCTTTAAAATATGTCTCCCATATTTGTGTAGAGCCGATATAACATATTACACCGCATTCACATATGACAAATACATATTCGCTTTCATTTCCAGTAAGAATTTCATAAAACAAAAAAGATAATTTGTTATTAAAAACTATACTTTCTTTTTCTATATCGAAACAAATAAAATTTTGACTAGCACCTATATAAAGCAAATTTTGTTTTGAATTAAAACTTATTTGTGGCTTAACCCCATAATCACAACAAGCTATACCATAAACTTTATGTACAAATTTAATATATAAAAAGTTATTGTATGTATCATCGCCACAATATATAATATTGTTGCCAACATTTTCTTTTAAACTCTCCAATGTTTCTAAAAAGCGAGTTGTAACAAACACAGTATCATTTACCTCCTTTTATAATTACAGCAATTAGCCTATTTTTACCCGAAGTAAATTCTAGTTTTATGTCAGGCAATATTTTAAAACTTCTTTTTCAAATATATCTACAAGTCTTTGTATTTTATTTATAAAATTTATCTTGCCAGCAACTTAATATCAATACTTTGCTGGCTAAGCCATGTTTTGAAATTTATCTTTTGCATAAGTCTAAGAACATCTATGCTTTTTCTTTGAAATTTAAATTATAAAAATTCCATTCTTTGCTTATAAAATACCTATGCCCTCTTATCCACTTTAAGCTTTGCCACTTTTTCTAAAATTTCAAACATACTCTTACCACTATCAAATTCACTCTTTATAAATTTATAAAGCTCTTTAAATCTCTCATCGGCTTCAAGCTTATAGGTGTGAGATTTTTTAGTAACTTGTATAGGTGTAAATTTCTTCTCTTTTTTATCTTCTTCGTTTTGTGTTTCAAGATCATTAATGGAATTTATAGTCTCTTTTGCTAGCTCCTCGTCAAGCTCTAAACCAAAGCGCTTTTTTAGTGCAAATTTAGTCCAATTAGCTTTAAACTCATCAACGCTCATATCGCTATCAAGTAACTCGGCTGTTTTTGTTCCACCAAAGGTAAAGTCAGAGAAACCATGCTTTCTGGTATATCTTTTTATAAATTCATTAACGGATAAAGTCTCTGAGTCACCAAAAGCTCTCTCAAGCCCTAAAGCACTACTATCATCTATAAATTTCTTTAGCTCATCTATCTCATCTTTTGAAAAAGAGTCGTCATAGCCCATTAGCTTGCCAAGTATGCTTACTCTCGCCTCTCCTTCACCTTTTACGAAGCCAGTGAGTGAGTGCTCATATCTGTCGTATTCCCTTGCTTTAGCTTTATCGTCTAGGCTCATATACTTAGGAAATGTCATGCCATGACCCATATCGTTACTAAGTATCTCATTTATATCGTTAAATTGAAAGCCTATCTCTCTTGCTATGTTCTCTCTTGAGAGATAGTTAGAGGTTGGGAGGTTATTAGAAATTCGCATTTTACTATCCTTAGTTTCTTTAGCTCCATTAAATCTTAATTAAAGATATCGTCTTTTCTTTAAAAAATTTTATAAAAATACGTTTTTTAAATTTATCAGAAGTAGTTAAAAGATATTAAAAAGCTTTGTAAAAATGCATAAATTTTAGACAATCATCACTGCAGCTACGGCAAATCCGCCATCGTGAGTTATGCTAAGGCTTGCTTCTTTGATATTAAAATTTGTATAAATTTTTGTGCTAAATTTTATCTTTGGTGCGTTTCTTGCGTCTTTACTGAGCATAATGTCTAAAAAGCCACACTCTTTGCTGATGCCCACACCAAGGGCTTTGCTAGCTGCTTCTTTGGCCGCCCAAAATCCAGCCAAAGTCGCATCGTTTTTTGCTAGCGTGATCTCGTCATCACTAAGAAATTTTTTTAAAAAAAGCTCGCCATAACGAGCTTTAAGTCTAGAAATTCTATCTATTTTAATGATATCAATACCTATCATTGCACCACAAAATCAGTAAAAAATATGTTTTTGATGTAGCCATCATTTAGCACTTCATTTAGCTTGCCGACGATCTCGTCTTTTAGCCTATCTTTGCCTTTTGCAGTGCTTACTTCTTCGTAGGTTTTTGATGAAAGTGTTCTTATAATAATATCTCTTAAAAGTGCCTTTTTCTTATCAAGCTCAGGAGTTAGCAACTCATCGCTTTGCTCCATATCAATCTTGGTTTTAAGAAATCTTGAGCCATTTTCGCTAAGCAAATTTACAATAAACTGATCAAGCGGATATATCGGTCCCATATTTGAATAGTCGTTGCTACCATGCTTTGCCTTATTTTGAGCTGGCATGGACTGCGTTTGAGTCTGAGCTGGTGTTTGCGCCATATTTGCCTCTTTTGGCTCGTCAGAACTAAGCATCAAAAACGCGACTAGCCCTCCAATAACTAGCAGCAAAACAAATATCGCAATGATAATTATCATTAATGCACCATTGCCACCTTTTTTTGCCTTTTTCTCTTCAACTTCTTCAGCCATCTTTCCTCCTTTAAGTTTTGGCTATAATTATACAAAAAATTCGCAAAAATGAGAAAAAATGATACATAAGACAAATGCTGCCAGAGCTTTAGATAAGCTAAAAATTAATTATGAAATTTTAGAGTATGAAGTTGATTTAAACGATCTTTCAGCCATTCACGTAGCAGCTAGCACCAAGCAAGATATAAAGCAAATTTATAAAACTATTGTTTGTGAGTGTGAGCCTAAAAATTTCGTCGTTGCTTGCTTGCAGGGCGATTTGGAGCTTGATCTAAAAGCGCTTGCTCATGCGTGTGGTGCCAAACGCTGCGAACTTATAAATTTAAAAGACTTAGAAAAGATCACTGGCTACATCAGGGGCGGCTGCTCACCGCTTGCTATGAAAAAACACTTTGCAACATTTATCGATGAGCGAGCAAAAGAGCAAGAGTATGTGCTAGTAAGCGCTGGAGTAAGAGGCAAACAGATAAAAATAGATCCAAATGATCTTTTAAAGGCTTGCGAGGCAAGTTTTGCCAATATTGCTAGGCTAGCTCTTTAAAAACTCTATAAATTTAAACTTCTCGCCTAAAAACTCGGGTGAGAGTAGAAATTTCGCCTGTTTAGCTGCATTTTCATAGGCTTGCTTGCTACCCTTTTCAAGTACTAAAGATAAAATTTCATCCACGCCAAGATCATTAAGTAAAGCATCATTTTGTTTTTTAAATTTAAGTATCTTAAAGCCAGCCTCACTAAAAGCGTATTCAACTTGTTTAAAGCAAAGACTATAGGTCAGATCTGAAGCTTTAAAATATGGCGCAAGGTTTGAAATTTCAAACAAAGAAAGAACTTTATGATCTTTAAAGACCCTTAAGCTAAACTCATTTTTTGGCTCAAATTCACCGTAGTCAAAGCTTAAAAACCTAACCTTTTTTGCTGCATTTGCAAGCTGGGCTGCAAATTTAGCGTAGCTAGTTGATATCTCGCCCTTTTTTATCCCGAATTTCTTTGCCAAGTCTAATAAATTTTGATCAGCTTTTTGCCAGTAAAATTTTAGCTCACTATCCACAAAAAGCATATTTTCGCCATCTATCGCCTCACAGCTAAATGCGTCAAGCAGCTCATTTGAGATGACAAAAATTTCTTCAAATAAACACTCATTTAAATTTTTATAATGCCTTATTTTGACATCATTACCAAAGCGCTTTGTGAAAGTTTCAAGCTGCTTTTCCCTTAAATTTTCATGAGGCTCAATGATAATAAACTCTAAATTTTTTAAGATCTCTGGCTCGAGTGTAAAAATTCCTTGAACAAAATCAGCTAGCATTTCACCTGAGTTTGCGCCGATCTCCACAACCTTACAAGAGCTAGAAATTTCGCCTTTTCTAAGCAGCTTTAAAAAGTAGTTTGCAAGGCAAGCACCAAAGAAATAGCCAACGCTTACATTTGTATAAAAATCGCCCTTTTTGCCGATATCTACGCCGAATTTATAGTAGTTTTCATTGGCCCAAATATCAAAAAACTCGCTAAATTTCATAGATCAGGTAACTTCCAACCTCTATAAAATGCAAGCATCCTAACTGTAATGCCAGCAGCAAGCAAGAGCATAGTAAAAAATATATTGGTTAGACCTAGATGATATAGCACAAAGTAAGCAAGCCCCACACCAAGACTTATCGTGCCGTAAAGTCCAGTGCGTAAAAACCATGGAATTTCGTTTAGCAAAATATCTCTTAAGATACCGCCACCAACGCCGTTAAAAAAGGCGATCATCATGACGCCAAAGATATTGTAGCTATACTCGATGGCAACCATCGCACCAACAATCGAAAAACAGATAACATCGATCGCATCGGCGAAGATAAATACAAATTTTCGCTCCAAACCTTCTCTTTTTATGTGTAAATTTGCCGCTCTTGAAACAATCAACATAAAAATAACAACGCTTACTGGCATATAGTGCGTAAATGAATAAACTGCCCTGCTAACGAGCATATCACGCATGATACCGCCACCAAGCGCAGTCAAAAATGCAGACAAAAAGACTCCAAGCCAGTCGCACTCCTTTTTTACTGCAAATAAAAACCCGCTAAGTGCAGCTGATGCGATACCGACGTATTCGACAAAAAGTATTAAACTCATATTTTTTCCTTAAAAGGTCGCATTTTATAATGAACTCTCATAAAAAATCATTAATAATATTTTTACCATTAGTTTATTTTAGGCTATAATAACGAAAAATTTAAGGAAGGAATTTTAATGAAAAGACTATTAATAATATTTCTTGCTGGTTTATTTTTCACGCCAAACTTAAACGCTGATGTGATCCAAAATCAAAAGCTAAAAAATGCAATAAATATTTTAAATGCTTTTGGTGCGAGAAATTTAAAGCCAAACACTAAATTTGAAGGCATAAAAGCAATCGCCATAATCCCTGATGTAACAAAAGCAGGCGCTATCGTTACTGGCTCAAAAGGTAAAGGCGTATTTATCGCTAAAAACGATGATGGTGAATGGTCAAGCCCATTTTTTGTAAATTACACATCTGGAAGCATAGGCTTGCAGATTGGTTACAGCTCAGCTGACATGATCATCTTATTTAAAAATTCAGAAGCTTATGCAAATTTATTTAATGCAAAAGATACGATCAGTCTAAAAGCAGAAGCAACTGGTGGCGTTGGTAATGAAGTAGCGATCACAAGTGATTTGCCTGAAATTTCAGCATTTGCTGAGGAGCGTGGCAAGACAAGTGGTGCTTTTGTAGGAGTTAGCTTAGATGTAGCAAGGCTAAAAATAAACAGACAAGATACAAATGATTACTATGAGCGAATGTATGATTTTGAAAATATCTACAACAATAGCCCAAAAGCTAGTAAATACACACTAAAATTTAAAGAAATAATCTCAAAATATTTCTTATAGCTCAAATTTCTTGGCTCATTAATTGAGTCAAGAGCTCTTTTTATTTTTACTTTTTTGATTAATTTTATAGAAGTTATGGCTTAGCTTTTTGCTAAACCATAAATAATGAAATAAAGCGTTTTTTAGGGATTGGAGAAAATTGAGTCATATACTCAAACGCTTCTTCGTAATCGCCATCTGTATATTGTGCAACTTGCTCGATAAGCTCGTAAAGCTCCTCATCGTCCATAGAATCAAAACTGCCTCTATTTTCTAAAACCTCTAACAAAACGGCGTCTAATTCAAGCTCGTCGTAAGTCATTTTATTCCTTAATTTTGATTTAAAAAATGCGACACTATACCAAAACAATCTTATAAAATACTTTACTTGAAATTCGTAAGAAATTTTATGCTTTTTTTATAAGTAAAGTTGTAAAATCCTTATATTCATTATCATTTTAGTTAGGTTTTTGTGGATAATTTTGAACTATTTTATAAGCATTTTAAAGAGTTTTTAGAAGCCTTTGGGCAGAAAAGCTCAGAGTTAAAAGAACAAATTTTGCATGTACTTTTCATTAGCAACTCTCATCTAAGTGCTCAAGAAATTTCTTCAGAAATTTACAAAATCCACAAGAATGAAATTTCAATGACATCAATTTATTCTTTTTTAAATTTTCTCGAAATGCATCATCTTGCAAATTGTTTTGAAGAGAATGGAGTAAAGAAATTTGAACTAAATTTAAAATCATCGCACGATCATTTGATATGTGAAATTTGTGAAAAGATAGTTGATTTTGAAGATGAGATAATAGAGCAAAGGCAAGAGCAAATTTGCAAAGAAAAAAATTTTAGCGAGCAGTCGCATACAATGATACTTTATGGTATTTGCAGTGATTGCCAAGAGAAAAATGAAAATTAAATTTTATCATTTCATTTTACTTTTTGATAATGAAAAACAAAAAAATTTCAGATTTATTTAAGCTGTGAAATAGATAATACGCAATTAAAAAAGGATGAAAATGGATATAAAAACACAAACTTTAGCACAAGTTGCAAGCTATTTTTCAATGATAGCTCACACAAACGGCAGACTAAGAGTAAGAGTTAGTCCAAAGATAAAAGAGCTAAGTAGTAGCGTAAATTTAGCTAGCTTAGATGATGTGATAGCTCAGATAAATGGTATAAAAAATGTAAAATTTAACAAGCTAATCGGCTCTGTAACGATCGAATATGATCATGAAATTTTTCCAAAAAACCTTTGGGAAGATCTTTTAAAAGGGCAAAATTTAGAAGAGATTTCAACTAGAGTAAATGAAGTTGCAAAAGAAGTGAAATATGCTTAATGAACTTTTAAATGCATCATATACCAGCGAAAAGAACGCACTTAGCTTATATGAAATTTTAGCTTCATTTGGTGATGTTTTTAACGAGATCACAAATATCAGAAAAAATGCGATCATCTTGATAGAAAAATTTGCGAGTGCTCATGATTATGAGCTTGCTTGCGAAAATGAAGCTATATTTTTGCCAGCAAAAAATAAAGAAGATGCGCTAATACAAGCTTTAAACTACGAGTTAGAGCTAAATAAAATGTATGAAAAATTTTGTGAAAGCTTAGATGATGAAGAGCTAAAAGATCTATTTTTTAGACTTTGGGCTACTTCAAATAACGAATACGTCGCCTCTTTAAAGCAACGCTTAAAAGAAATTTATAGTGGCTGTGAAATAAAAAATGAGCTAAATTTAAATGAAATTTCACAAAATTTTGAGCAAAATGGCATAACAAATATTTTAGAAAACTATCAAAACGACTTTAATGAGATAACTAAAAGCTTGCAAAATATCGCGAGTGGCAAAGCTGATAAAAGCGAGTTAGCAAAGATAACCAACAATCCAAATTTCTCGTTTTTTAGCGGACTTGCGCTTGGAGCATTAGGCATTTCAGTAGTTAGCAAAAATTTTAATAAGGATGAAGAAAATGAATAATTTACAAAATCAAACAAAGAAAGGATTTAAAATGGCATTACCATTTTTAGCAGGTTTAGCAGTAGGCGGTTTAGCAATAGCTGCTTGGAATAAAAGAGATAAGATCAAAGAGTACGCCCAAGATGGCTTAGATAAAGGCAAAGAGGCTGCAAAAGATCTTTACAAAAAAGGTAAAAGTGTTGCAAAAGATGCAAAAGACTTTATAGTAAAAGAAGAGAAAAAAGTAAAACGTGGTGCTAAAAAAGTAGAAAAAGAGGCTGAAAAAGTGGCAAAGAAAACAAGAAAACCACGCGCTAAAAAGCCAACTACTCCAAAAGCTATCACACCAAACGATATAGCATAAGGATAGAGAATGCAAGAAAATAGTCTTTTTACACTTTCAAGCACAAGACTTCCATTTGATCACTTCATCAGCGGTGCTTTAATCGCTGGCATGGGTGCAGCTGCACTTGGCTTTAGCGACTATCTAAATAATAGAGCAACTAAAAAAGATGTTGCTAAAAAGATAGCAAAATACGCTGTAACTGGTGGTTTCGTAGGTGCTGTTGGCATTCATGCTTCAAATTTAATAGCACAAAAAAAATATCTAAATGCAGCAGCTTTTACAGCAGCTGGCATCGGCGGTCTTTTGATAGCAGAAAAACTAATAAAATTGGAGAGTAAATAATGAACAACCCTTACATCAATGAAGAAAACGTAGCAAGTGAGACTGTAGCTAACAATGCAGCAGCTACTCAGCCAAGCGCAATCGATAATGCAATAAACAATGCAGCTCAAAATTTGCCATTTGTACCTGAAAATTTTAATGCTGCTGGCTTTGTAAAAGGTCTAGTTTTAGGTGGTATCGCAGCTTATGTACTAACTAATCCAAAAGCACAAGAGTGCGTATTTAAAGCGATTATCAAAGGTGGCGAGCTTATAAATGCTGGCATAGAAGAACTAAAAGAGCGTTTTGAAGATGTCAAAGCAGAACTTGACTCACAAAAATAAGATCACTCTAGCTCACAAGAGTAAAAATAGAGCGAGGTTTATTTGCGAGAGCCTAAACGCTAGAAGCGACGTCAGTGCTATCGAGGCTGCGATCTCGGAACGAACTGATGCACTAAGTGTTCGTGTAAATAAATACGCAAAAAGTATTGTTGTCGAGTTTGATAAAAGCTATGAGAAAATTTTAGATTTTATAAAAAGCTATGATTTTCCAACAAAGGCAAAAGATCCAAATTTGCCAAGCAAGGCAAATATCTATAAGGCTGCTACTGCACTTGGCATAACGCCATTTATGAGTAATAAAACTCTAAAATCAGCCGTGACTCTTTATGCCACAGCGCCAAATTTAATAGAGGGTGCAAAAGAGCTAAGGCATGAGGGCGTCACTTCAAAAGTACTTGAGGCAACTGCCATTGGTACTAGCCTAGCAATGGGCGATCATTTAGCAGCAAATAGCACAAATTTGATGATAAATATCGGCGAATATATGGAAGAAAGTGCTAGCCACAGAAGTGATGATCTCATCAAAGAGCTAGCAAAACCAAATATCGAAGAAGTCTGGGTCGAGAGAAATTTAAATGGTGAAAAGACGCTTGAAAAGGTAAAAACCGAAAATTTAAAAAAGGGCGACATCGTAGTAGTCGGAGCTGGTGAGACGATAGGCGTTGATGGTTATATCGTTGAAGGCAACGCCGACGTAAATCAAGTCTCAATGACCGGAGAGGCTGAACCTATACCAAAAGCTAGAGGCGACCGTGTTATAAGTGGCACTGTTGTCGATGAAGGTAGGATAAAAATTTGGGCTGAAAATGTAGGTAGCGACACAGCGACAGCTAGGATCAAAGAGTACATACAAACTTCACTCAATGAAAAATCAGCCATTGGTGTAAAAGCGTTAAAACTAGCTGATAAACTTGTACCTGTTACGCTCTCGCTTGCTGGACTTTCATACATTATAAATAAAAATATGAATAGCGTTGCTAGCGTACTTCAAGCGGATTACTCTTGCGCATTAAAGCTTGCTACACCAGTTGCTTTTAAATCAAGCATCTCAAAAGCAGGCAGAAACGGCATTCTTGTAAAAGGGGCGAAAGCTATCGAGGCTTTAAGCACAGTTGATACATTTGTTTTTGACAAAACTGGTACTTTGACACATGGACGCCTAAGCGTAGTTGAAATTTACTCATTTAAAGAGGGCTTTTCTCAAAATGATATATTAAATTTAACTGCAAGTGCCGAGGAGCACTACTTTCATCCAGTAGCTGAAGCAATAGTTGAAGCTGCAAATAAGCGTGGTTTCCACCATATTCATCACGATGAAGTTGAATTTATCGTAGCTCACGGCGTAAAAACTGCGATGCACGGCAAAGAGGTGGTTATAGGTAGTAGACACTTTTTAGAAGATGATGAGATGATAAGCTTTAAAGCTCATGAAGCTTTAATAAGTAAAGCATTAAATAGCGGTTTAACCTTACTCTACGTAGGATATGATAAAGAGCTGGTCGGCGTCATTGCTATGAAAGATGATATGAGAGAAAACGCAAAAGACATGGTGGCAAAACTACGCAGTCTTGGCGTAAAAGAGGTCGTCATGCTAAGCGGCGACATCAAAAGCAAGGCTGAAGAAGTAGCACGTGAGCTTGGACTTGATAGGGTCTATGCGGAGTGCTTACCAACAGATAAAGCAGCTATTATCGAAGAGCTAAAGAGTGAGGGCAAAAAAGTAGCCTTTGTGGGAGATGGCATAAATGATGCTCCAAGCCTAACTAAAGCAAATGTGGGCATAAGTATGCACAAAGGTGCTGATATAGCTAAAGCGACGGCTGACATAAGTCTTTTAAAAGACGATATCATGAGCGTAGCTCTCGTAAAAGAGCTTGCAAATAAAACAATGGATTTAATTAGCTCAAATTTCCGCTCAACCGTTGGCGTAAACACAGCTATACTAAGTGCTGCGACACTTGGTATGTTAAATCCAATAGCAACTGCCATGCTTCATAATGGCACAACGATTTGGCTTTTATTAAATTCAATGAAGGGCGTAAAATTCAAATCAAAATAAATTTGAAAGGGTAGATGGTGCTTGATAGTTTCTTAAATTTTTTAAACGGCAAAATGGACATAGCCAACGACTTTTTATATGGATATTTTTTAGTCATTATTCTTGTGGCTACGGGAATTTATTTTAGTTATTTGACTCGTTTTGTGCAGTTTAGGATGTTCTTTGAAGCTTGCAGGGTCTTGGTTGAAAAAAAAGACAAGTACAACAAGCACCATTTAACGCCATTTCAAGCACTTATGATCTCGACTGCTTCGCGCGTTGGCATAGGCAATATTGCTGGAATTTCAGCTGCTATCGCCGCGGGCGGTCCTGGTGCTCTTTTTTGGATGTGCT
Source organism: Campylobacter concisus (assembly GCF_003048405.1). Classification (NCBI taxonomy): domain Bacteria; kingdom Pseudomonadati; phylum Campylobacterota; class Epsilonproteobacteria; order Campylobacterales; family Campylobacteraceae; genus Campylobacter; species Campylobacter concisus. The sequence goes on from NZ_PIQS01000001.1 coordinate 225,567, forward strand.
TGATGGCATTTTTAGGATCAGCTTCGGCTTTTATAGAAAGTACACTAGCGCAAATTTATAAAACAAAAGACGTTTTTGGGTTTAAAGGCGGTCCAGCTTATTACATCAAAAATGGACTTGGCGTAAAGTGGCTAGCTTCGCTTTTTGCGGTTATTCTCATCATCACCTACGCATACGGCTTTAACGGCCTTCAAAGCTACACCATGACATCAGCGTTTGAAATTTACTACGACAAAGCTGGTAGCAACGTTAGCTTTGCACAAAGCGGCCTACCTGTTGGCATCGGCCTTATTCTTACGGCATTTGCGGCGGTAATGTTTTTTAGCAAAAGTCACATCATCGGTAAAGTAAGCTCATACATCGTGCCGTTCATGGCACTTGCCTACATCTCGCTAGCACTTATTGCTATCGTTTTAAATTTCAAAGAAATTCCTGATGTTGTTAAGATGATTTTAGAAAATGCCTTTGATTTTAAAGCGATATTTGGCGGATTTGCCGGCAGCGTGATCGTAATAGGCATCAAAAGAGGCCTTTTCTCAAACGAAGCTGGCATGGGTTCAGCTCCAAACGCAGCAGCTGCAGCACATACTAGCCACCCAGTAAAACAAGGCCTGGTTCAAGCAATGGCAGTCTTTATAGACATGACGATATGTATCGCCTCTGGTATGATCGTGCTATTTTCACAGGCCTATCTTACGAAACAAACTGGCTCAAGTGGCGAGGTGCTAACAGCACTTCCTCTCGTTCAAGCCGCAATGAAAGAGTATTTTGGTGAATTTGGAGTTCATTTTACCACTCTTGCAGTCGTACTTTTTGCCATCACTTCGCTTATTGGCAACTACTACTACGCTCAGGCAAATATGAAATTTTTAACCAAAAACCACAAGCTTACATTGCTATTTAAGATAACAGCTGTCGTTATGATATTTATTGGTGCTCAGATGAATTTAAAACTCGCTTGGAATATCGCTGATATCACAATGGCTGCAATGGCAACTATCAACATCATCGCTATATTCTTACTTTCAAAAGTAGTGATAATAGCAGTCAAAGACTACGAAGCTCAAAGAAAAGCTGGGCAAAATCCAGAATTTGACCCAGAAAGTCTTGGTATAAAAAATACAAGTTGCTGGAATAAAAACTAAATGGAGAAGAATTTGAAAAACGAAACAAAAATAAGTGGTAAACTACTTGATATAAACACTCATAGACAAGTATCAAAAGTCGGTATGGGCATCACTTTAGCCTCAGTTTGCTTAAGTGCCCTTTTTATGAAAAGAAATAAAAGCATTAAGAAATTTCATGTTGCTTCAGGCATTGCATTTACCTGCTTTGCTCTTTATCATGCTGGGCTTTATGATAATGGAATCTTCAAAAAAATGATAATAAAAGCAAAAAATGAGGTAAAAAAGGCATAAAATGACACTTAGCGACGCAGAAATTCTAAGCTATATAAACGAAGATATACCTTACTTTGATCTTACTACGTCGCTTCAAAATATCGATAAAAATGCCTTACTTGAAATTTATTCACGCGATGAAATTTGTGTTAGCTGCGTTGATGTAGCCGCTAGCATCGCGAGGTTACTTTCATGCGAAAGTCAAATTTTTGTGCAAAATTCTCAAATTTGCAAGGCTGGCGATGTGATCATAAAAATTTATGGAAACTATGAAAACGTGCATAAGGCTTGGAAGTTAGCTCAAGTCGCACTAGAATATGCCAGTGCCATCGCAACTTATACAAATAAAATGGTAAATGCCACAAAGTACGTCAATGAAAAATGTGAAGTGTTGGCAACTAGAAAGAGTTTTCCATTTGCTAAGAAATTTTGCGTAAAAGCCGTACTTGAAGGCGGTGGTGGCATCCATAGGCTTGGGCTTAGCGATAGTATTTTATTTTTTAAAAACCACATGAAAGCCTACGGTAGCTTTGATAAATTTTTATCGCATTTGCCAGAGTTTAAAGCAAAAATGGCTGAGCGAAAAGTATGCATTGAAGCTGAAAATTTAGACGAAGCAAATAAGCTTTTAAAAGTAAACTGCGACGTCGTGCAGTGCGATAAATTTAGTCCAGAGCTCATCGAAAATGTACTCTCTTTAAGAGATGAGATTTCGCCAAATACCATTATCCTAGCAGCTGGTGGTATAAATTTATCAAATGTAAAAGAATACGCAAAAGCCGATGCGATAGTAACGTCAGCTATGTATTCAAAAGGCGTTGCTGATATCAGCACCAGACTTGAGATTTTATAAATTTTTACAATGACCGATATAGCAAAACATCTATCAAAGTTAAAAATTTACAGAAAATGCATTTTGGCTCTGGAATTTGAACGATACGCAACAAAAAATTAACATTTTTTATTTCAAATTTATCTCATAGCTACAAGCAAAAATACAAACTAATAAAGTTAAATTTTCTAATTTGTTTTCTCTAAAAAATAATAACACTTATATTTCGCTTTACACCATGTGCATATAAAACTCAATTAAAATTTTAAAATTTATAAACAAGCGCATCACACTTTTAAATTCAGTAACAAACGATAACGAGTGAGTAAGATTTATAATTTGCCTAGAAATTTTCAAATTCCAGGCAAATTTAAGTCAAGCCTACCTTCTAACGACATGCAAAAACTGCATATGTTTGCGGTACTGCTCGATTACGTCGTTTATCAGCGTGGCCTCGCTCCAGCCAAGCACGTCGTAGTCCTGACCGCCCTCTTTTAGATATACCTCGGCTCTGTAGTAAAGATCGTCGCCCTCAAGCTCTCTCGTGTAGTCCGGGCTCTGGCTTTTGGTGAGATATACGCCGTATCTAAAGTCCATCTCATCGCCAAGTTCGACGTTTAAATTTACGAAATTTTCAGCCTTTGCGACATTTGCCTCAAGGCCGTTTTTGGCAAATTCCTCTTTTAGCTCGTTAAAAGCTTTTAGCACGACTTCGTTTAGAAATTTACTGCCGTCTTTTTTGCTAGGTAGCGTGATGATCGCGCTTAGTCGCTCTTGCCAAGGCTTTGAAAGATCGCTAAGAGGCATGTTGTTAAAGTTATTTGTCTCTTTTTTGGTCACATCGACGCGCAAGGCTTTAAATAGCCCGTAAATGGCGCCAAGTAGCACGATAGCGAACGGCAACGCCGTAGTTATCGTAAGTGCTTGAAGCGAGCCAAGGCCGCCGGCTAGCATCAAAAATGCCGCCACGACGCCCACTGTAACGCCCCAAAAGACCTTTTGCCAAACCGGCGTATCGTCCTTGCCGTTTGAGCAAAGCATGTTCATCACGATCGCCGCTGAGTCGGCCGAAGTGACGAAAAATATGACGATCATAAAGACTGCGATCGTGCTTAGCACGCCTGAAAAACTAAATTTCTCCAAAAACATAAAAAGCGCCAAAGCCGAGTCGGAATTTACCGTGCTCGCAAGCTTGCTAAAGCCACTTTGCACAAGCGCGATCGCCGAGTTACCAAAAAAACTCATCCAAGCAAAGGTAAAGCCGGTTGGCACGAAAAGCACGCCTATGACGAATTCTCTTATCGTCCTACCCTTTGAAATTTTGGCGATAAACAGCCCCACAAACGGCGACCAAGATAGCCACCAAGCCCAGTATAGCAGCGTCCAACCGCCAAGCCAGCTCTCATTTTGCCTCTCATAGGCGTAGAGGTTAAAGGTGTTTGAAATAAGCGTCGAGACGTAGTCGCCGCTGTTTTGTACAAACGACTTTAAGAGCTGCGTCGTATCGCCCAAAAATAGTATCAAAAACATAAAACATATAGCTAGCGCGATGTTTGCGTTTGATAAAATTTTTATCCCCTTATCCACGCCGCTTGCCGCTGAGATGGTCGCTGCAAAACAAAGCACGATAAGAAGCGTAATATGCATGGTCGGTAGGCCAAAAACGTGCGTAAGGCCGGCATTTACCTGAAGTACGCCGTATCCTAGCGAGGTCGCTACGCCAAAAAGCGTCGCCACGACGGCAAATGTGTCGATGGCGCTACCTATCTTGCCGTAAATTTTATCGCCGATGATCGGATAAAACGCCGATCTAAGCGTGAGCGGCAAGCCGTGCCTATACGAGAAAAAGGCTAGAATTAGCGCCACGATAGCATAAACCGACCATGCGCCCATACCCCAGTGAAAGAAGGTGATATTCATAGCAAGCTTTTGCGCTGCGATAGTTTGCGCGTCGCCGAGCGGCGGATTTAGATAGTGCATGAGCGGCTCGGCCACGCCAAAAAACACAAGTCCGATGCCCATACCGGCGGCAAAAAGCATAGAAAACCACGAGATATTTTTGTGCTCCGGCTTTACGTGATCGGCTCCGAGCTTAATCTCGCCAAGCTTGCTAAAGCCAAGGATGATGATGCTTAGAAGTATGACGGCGACGGCCAGGATGTAAAACCAGCCAAATTTGGCCGCGATGTAGTTTTGCATACCCTTAAAAAACTCATTTGAGAAATTTGGAAATATCGCTGCAAATGCCGCTATTAAAAATATGATAACAAGCGATGGGATAAATACTGAATTATTAAATTTTGACCTTTGAAATTTAAACATTTTTCTCCTTTTTATAAATTTCAGTTTTGCCTTAAAATAACAAAAAAGAGTAAATAGGCCAAATTTTCTCTTTAAATTTTTATGAAATTTTAAGCTTTAGCCACCAAAAATAGCTACTTTTAAATTTATCTCAAGTCGCTTTTATCTCTCTTTGGTTTTGCAAGAGTTGTTAGCGCTATGACGACAAAAGCGATGCCAAATGTGATATACAAAATGATCTTTGGCGAGTCATACTCTATCCTCGATCTTGCGACCTCTTCGCCGCTTACCTCCACTAGCTCACCGCGTTTTATCATCTCGCTGATATCTTTTGCGCTGAGCTCTTTAGACGCTCTTGTTAAAATTTCTATGACACTAAGCTCTGCCACCTCATAAACGCTGTGCTTTATGCAGTAAAATGGCTTTATCTTGCTAAAAAAATAGAACTTATCGCCATTTGCATAAACTGCGCCATATTCGCCATCTTTTACCAGCCCTACTTCGCGCCAAGAGCTGCTTGGGGCAAATTTATATAAAGATACAGTTTGTGCCTCTAAGTGACTGCCATGCTTTGAGCGCTGCCACTCTTCGCCTTGCTGCAAGAAATATGCTGAATTTTCATCTACAAAAACGTCAGCATAGAGCCTTTTTAGCTCGCCTTTTAGCTGGTAGTCTGAAATTTTAGCTTGCTCGTTTTTGCTGCTATCCCAAAAGTAAATTCCATCTTTGCTGGCAAAAAGAGGCCAAAACGAGTGCACGTTATCCACGCTATAAATGGCACTATAAGGCATATTTTGAGCGTTAAATTTATGCTCATTTGCAAACGCCGCCCCACTTTTTGGTTCAAAAAGATATTCTATGTCATGCTTAGGGTCGTAACATATCTGGCACACCTCATCTGTGTAGCTCGCATCAAGCTTATAAAAGCCTAAAAATAGGCTTTTGCCGTCTGTGTAATATCCGCTAGGAGCGCCATTTTCTGCCGTGATGTATCTTAGCTCGCTAGGCTTCGCGTCAAGCTTTTCGCCCTTGTAGTAAAGTATGCTGCCATCTCTTGCAAAGCTAGCGTCAAATATAGGCTCTAAATTTGCACTTTCAACCAGCTTTGTCCTATAAAAATATGAGCTATCATCGTAGCTTTTTATAAAGACATGAGCAAGGCTTTTCATGACGGCGATAAATTCATTAAATCCAGCCTTTTTCTCACTTCTAGAGCTGCAATAATAGCTTATCTTGCCGTCGCTTATATAGCCATTGCCAAGCGCTTTGGTGCTGCTTGGATCAAGACCAGGCAAAATTTCTCTAGCGCAATAGACACTGTTTTTATCAGCCGCTGCGTTTGAGTAGTCATACGCGTGTTTTAGCTTTAAGACCCTAAAACTAGCCTCATCGACGCCTTTTAGCTCATACTTGCCACTGCCTGAAATTTGAACGTAAATTTTACCCTCAGGCGAGCGGTAAAACTCGCTATTATCAATGTTTGCAAAGCCTCTTTGATGCTCTCCCTCACGCCACAGATAAAGCATAGCCAAAACAAAAAATAGTGTCAAAATGACAAAAAGATAAAGGATCTTAGTCGCAATTTTTCTCATAATCTATAATCATCTACCTTTTTTTTAAGCTTTTTTGCTTGCTTTTTATTTTTAAAAATAGAGCCAACCACCGAGACTATAAATGCGATGGCTAAAAATATCCAGTAGCCATATTTTTGCGAGTAATCATCAAAGTCGCTTATCGCATCGATCACCACCTCGCCATCAGCTGGCACCATAGCGCCTTGATCTACCATTTTTACTATCTCATCAAGTTTTAAATTCTTAACATTTGGGCCATAAGGACGAGTGAGAATTTCAACCACGCCAAGGTCGTTTATATCATAAACGCTGCTGTTAAAATGCCAGCCGTAGCCGACGTTATCAAAATAATATGTCTTATCTCCGTTTGCATAAACCGCTCCGTAGCCATCGTTTCTTACAAGCCCTATCTTTCGCCACTGCTCTTTTGTATCAAGCCTTACGATGCAAGTGTGGCGTGAGCTTAGGCTGTGATCATTTTTCGTGTTGTGCCAAATTTCATAGGTTTTTAGAAAATATGTCTTGCCATCACTTATCACCACGTCACCATATAGCGGCGTTATCTCGCCTTTAAATGGATCATCTCCGTCTCTTACAAACTCGCCCTCATCTATGCTGTTATACCACTGCCACTTTCGCTCCCAGTGATAGATACCGCCTTTGCCACGAAAAAGAGCGTGATAGGCGTGCTCGTCTTCTAGGTTAAAAAGCGGCTCGTACGGGGCAAATTGTGGGTCAAATTCGTGATCATTTGCATAGACCATGCCAGAATTTGGCTCATAAAGATAGTGAATGCGCCATATCTCGCCGATATCACGCATTTGCGGGCTAAATTTGATCCCTAGTTTTGTGCTGTCATAATAGACATTTTCTCCGTCAGTTGTAAAATGCACGCTCTTTCTGCCAGATGCCTGCTCGATGTAACGCATTTTGCTGGCATTTGCGCCCTCTAGCTCTTTGCCCTCATGATAGACCCTCACGCCGTCGCTTGCATAGCCAAAGCCTAAGATTGGAGATAAATTTAGACTATCAACTTGTCTAAATTTATAGATATGGCTTTGTGCTTTTGGTGTGTTTAAAAGTGCGTGCGAGATCATCTGCCACGCTTCTATAACTCCCCTTATCTCAAGATTTGGTACACTTGCGCTATTGCAAAAATAAGTCATCTTACCGTCGCTAAAGTATCCATTCCCAAGAGCTCTTACGCTTTTAGGACCAAGTCCGCTCATAACGAGGTTGCCACAATACACCGCCTCATCGCTCATGCCGACGTTTCTATTATCGTATTTGCCAGTGTCTAGATATTTAAATTTACTGGCCTTCACGCCTATTAGCTCAAATCTACCGCCACTTGGAACCATGGCATAGACTTTATCATCTTCGGTGGTATAAAATACACTACCTCTTATCTCTTTAAATTTATTCCTATCTTCATCTATATAGCCAGTAGAAATAAACATAAACGCATAAAGACAAAACAAAATAAGAGCAAAAAATAAGATTATGACGATTATTGGATATTTTTTTATCATTTTAAACCTGCAAATGACTTCATCTTGCGATACTTTATCTTCCCTACTCCAGCCCCTCGGCAATCTCTAGCACTTCAAAATAGTCATTTTCAAGCTCTTCAAGCTCGGCTTTTGCCGCTTCTAGCTCGTTATAAAGCGTGGTAAGACCTAGTTCTTGATAAATTTTAGGGTCGCTTAGAGCCTCGTTTAGCTCGGTTATTCTTATTTCAAGGGCTGAAATTTTATCTGGATATGTGTTTAAAATTTGCGTTTGTTTATAACTTAGTTTTACGCCAGATTTACTCTTTTGTTTGGTTTCATTTTGGCTATTTGAGAGCTCTTTTTCAAATTTATCAAGCTCTTTCATCTCATCTTCAAGCTCCAAATAGACGCTATACTCTTCGTGCAAGACATTTATCTTCGTGCCCTCAAACGCCCAGAGTTTGCTCGCCATCTTATCGACAAAATATCTATCGTGGCTAACAAGCAAGATCGCCCCCTCAAAGCTTTGTAAGTAGTCCTCTAAAATATTAATAGTTGCGATATCAAGGTCATTTGTCGGCTCGTCAAGCACCAGCACATCGTAAGTTTTGGTAAAAAGCATCGCAAGTGCGACACGGTTTTTCTCGCCGCCACTTAAAACGCCTATCTTTTTATCCAGAAATTCCTTTGGAAAGAGGAAATTTTTAAGATAGCCATAAACGTGCATATTTCGCCCACGAACAAGCACGTGATCGCCGCCGTTTGGGCAAAAGGTCTCTATAAGGCTCTTTTCATCGTCAAGGACATTTCTAGCTTGATCAAAGTAGCCGATACTCACCTCGCCTCTTTTTATCTCGCCGCTACTTGGCTTTTCAAGTCCTAGCAAAATTTTAAGTAGCGTGCTTTTGCCGCTACCATTTCGCCCCACTATGGCGATCCTCTCGCCTTGTAATACCCTTGCGTCAAATTTTTCAAAAAGCACCTTGCCGTCTATGCTTTTGCTTAAATTTTTAAACTCAAAGAGCATTTTTTTGCGGTTTTGGCTCTGCGTTTGGTTGAAATTTTTACTCGCACGCTCTAGCTCAAGTCTCACACGCCTTATCACGCCTGGGTTTTTCTTGGCTTCTTCTCGCATAGCAAGCACCCGCTCTTTTCTACCCTCGTTTCGCTTTAGCCTAGCTTTCACGCCTCTTCTTAACCACTCCTCTTCAGCCTTTAGCTGTTTTAGCAGAGTCTCATGCGACTTTGCAAGGCTTGCTAAAATTTCCTCTTTTTTGGTTAGATAGTTTGCATATCCACCCTCGAAATTTTTTAAGCTTGCATCCTCAACCTCAACGCACCTGGTTGCCAGCGCATCGATAAAATACCTATCGTGGCTTATAAAAACTATGCTTTGATTTGAGCTTTTAAGCATATCTTCAAGAAATTTGACCATATAGACATCAAGGTGGTTTGTTGGCTCATCAAGTAGCAGCACATCTGGCTTTTTAAGGATGAGCGCACCCAGTGCCACGCGTCTGATCTCGCCGCCACTTAGCGAGCAAATGGGTCTGTTCTCATACTCTTTTAGCTTAAATTCTTGCAAAATTCGCTCGATCTTATGCTCGATATTCCAGCCGTCCTTTGCCTCTATAAATTTTAAAAGCCTCTCCTGCTCTTTTAAAATTTCTTTGTTCTCTGGGTCATTTGCTAGCAAAACGCCGCTCTTTTCATATTTGCTTATCGCGTCAAATATCTCTTTTAGCTCGTTATTTAGCGCCTGCCTTACGGTAAAAGTTGCGTTAAAATTTGGAGTTTGTGCCAGCATTTCGACGCTTATTAAACTCTGCACTATGCGCCTACCACTATCAGCTGCCACCTCGCCAGAGATGATCTTCATAAGCGTGCTTTTACCGCTGCCGTTTTTACCGATGATCGCTATTTTTTCATTTTCATTTACACTAAAATTTACAGCGTTTAAAATCTCATTTGCACCAAATTTTTTACTTACGTCTATCAGGTCGATTAATGCCATTTTTCTCTCATTTTTTAAATTTCTCGCGATTATATCAAAAGGGAGCTAAAACCTAATTTTGGCTATAATCGCCAAAATTTTGAAATAATTAAGGAAAATTTAATGAACTTATCTATGAGAAAACTCGTAGTTCCGATATTTTTGGATATGTTTTTACACTTCATTACGCTCATCATCAACACCTACATGGTTACAAAAGTGAGTGTGCATCTAGTTGGTGCAATGGGTGCTGGCAATCAAGTGATGGATCTTTTTATGACCATTTTTAACTTCCTAAGCATTGGCTGTTCAGTCGTCGTCGCCCAAGCGCTGGGAGCTAAAAAGAACGATCTTGCCTCAAACGTTATACACGCAAGTATCACGTCAAATACGCTCTTTGGTATCTTCTCAGCTATCATTATCTACGTCTTTGGCTACAACATCTTAAATTTACTAAACGTGCCAAAAGAGCTTATAAATGATAGCTTCTCATATCTTCACATCCTTGGCTTTGCCCTACTTTTTGATGGCATCGGCATGGTGCTAGCTGCGGTGCTTCGTGTTTATAACCTGGCAACTGCTGTAATGCTAACTTCGGTTTTAATGAACGTAATTACGATTTTAGGCAACGCTATCTCCCTTTTTGGCTGGTTTAATCTGCCAAATTTAGGCCTACAAGGAGTTGCTATCTCAACACTTGTTGGCAGACTAGTAGGCATTTTTGTGCTAGCTTATATGCTAAGTCAAAAGGCAAAAGTTAAAATTTATTTTAAAAAGCTACTTGTCGTGCCATTTGAAATTTTAAAGAAAATCCTCTCAATCGGCCTTCCAAGCGCAGGTGAAAATTTACTCTGGATGGCGCAATACATGGTCGCTTTTGGCTTTGTGGCAAGCATGGGCGAGGCTAGCCTTAGCGTGCAGACCATTTACTTTCAGATCACGCTTCTTATCTTGCTTTGTGGAGCGAGTATCAGTGTGGCAAACGAGGTCATCGTTGGGCATTTAGTTGGAGCAAGCGAGTTTAACGAGGCCTATACAAGGACATTTAGAGCGCTAAGACTTGGAGTTTTTATCACACTCGTAGTCGTGCTTATAGCTTATGCACTAAAGTATCAAATCATGGACGCACTAAATTTAAACGAAAATTTACGTGCGATCATGCTACCGCTTTTTACACTTTCGATATTTCTTGAAGCGGGCAGAACCTTTAACATCGTCATCGTAAATGCCCTTCGTGCAAGCGGCGACGCAAAATTTCCACTCATAACTGGCCTTATATTTATGTGGGGGCTCTCGCTGCCACTTGGATACTTTTTGGGCATCTATCTTGGTTGGGGGATCATCGGCGTTTGGATAGGTTTTTGTGCTGACGAGTGGCTAAGAGGCCTTGCAAATACATGGCGCTGGAGAAGCAAAAAATGGCAATCAAAACGCCTAGTTTGAAGCAAAAAAGCGCAATTTTAGACTTTTATGGGCTAAGCGTCTTAATAAATTTTAAAAAAAATGTAAGAGCCATGCGCCTAAGAGTTGGCAAAGATGCTAAAATCACGCTTTCTATGCCATTTTACAGCACACAAAAGATAGCTCTTAGCTTTCTTGAGATGCACAGAATTTGGCTTGAAAATACTTACAAGAAAGCTCTTGCAAATTTACCAAAAGATGATGAGATGAAATTTCTTGGGCAAGTTTATAAGATAAAATTTGATGAAAATTTTAAAGAGCCATTTTTTGATGGCGAGTTTGTCTTTACGCCAAATTTAAAAAGCCTTGAGAGTTTTAAAAAAATAAGAGCAAAAGAGCTATTTTTAGAGCTTGTAAGCTATTTTCAACCTTTTATAAACAAACCAATCAAGCGCATCGTCATACGAAATAGCAAAACTCGCTGGGGTAGTTGCAATCACAAAAAAGGCTATATAAACCTAAGCCTAAGACTCATAGAAAAACCGCTCTCAGCCGTGCGCTACGTCGTTCTTCACGAACTAACACACATGCTCTATCCACATCATCAAAAAAGTTTTTACGATTTTATAGAAAAAATCATGCCTGATTATAGAAAGCAAGAGCAAATTTTAAAAGCGTAATTATTTTTCATCAAGTAAGTGTAAAAATTAATATGCTAAAATTGCATGTTAATTCACAAAAAAGGGAATTTCAATGAAAAAAATGATTTTTATCTCAATATTAGCTGCTTGTGCTTTTGCAGGTAACTTTGAAGATGGCCTAAAGGCATATGGGAGCTCGAATTTCAAAGAAGCTTTAGCAAAATTTAAAGCAGGATGTGCAGAAAATGATGCAAAATCATGTGTAAAAACTGGCGCCATTTATCAGCTAGGCAAAACAGCTCTACCTAATCCAAGCAAGGCCTTAGAGTACTATAATAAAGCTTGCGAAGTTGGTGAGGTTGAAGGTTGCTCGGCAGCTGGTGGGCTTTATCTAAATACTGAGCCGCAAAAAGCAAGAGAACTTTTTAATAAAGCTTGTAATAAGAATGATGGATATTCTTGCGAGATGGTAGGTTCTATCTTGATAGAAGCTAAAGAATTTAAAAAAGCTTATGAATTTTTAGTAAAAGGCTGCGAATTAGGCGATAAGATGTCTTGCGAATTTGCAGGAGATCTAAGACGCTCAAAACAACTATAATTTTTAGGCTTACGAGCCTAAAAATTTCTTAAAACAAAAAATCCAAAAAACACTTATTTTAAATAAAAATTACTCAAAGTATAAAGGTGGCTCTAAAAATTTATATTAGAAATTTAGGCAAGAGTACTCTTGCCTAAGATTAGATTATTTTTATTTGATCAAGTGGTTTATCTTTAATACCCCATTGAGTCATAAAAACAAATCCATAAAGTACAGCAGCCACGATATAAGCAGTGTATTCGTTTGGTATAAGATTAAATTTCGCACATATATTTGGTACAAGAGCTAGTGGCACAACAGGGATCAAAAGAATACGCTCCCAGATCCTAAGCTTTGTAACATAGTAGCCTTGAAGTAAGCTTGAAAATGCAAACATTCCTACGATCGCCATACCAAAGACAAGTAAAATTTCAAGCGGATTGCTCATCCAAACGATCCCTTTTGAATCAAGCGGATCGCCCTCGTTTACGCTTTCTATCAGCATAAGTTTGTTGTTAAAGAAAAAGGCAAATGGCAAGATCGCCGTTCTTAGATCATAAAAGAATCCTTGAACACCAACAGTTATAGGATTTGCTTTAGCAATACCAGCTGCTGCATAAGCTGCGATACCAACTGGTGGCGTGTCATCAGCTAAAATTCCAAAGTAAAAGACAAAAAGATGCACAGCAATGGCTGGGATTAAAAAGCCATTTTTGTGCGCTAAAAATAAAATAACAGGTGCCACAAGACTTGAAACTACAATGTAGTTTGCCGTCGTTGGAAGACCCATTCCTAGTATTAGCGACATCATCGCAGTAAGAAGCAATATCATAACTATATTATCACCAGCAAGTAACTCAACTAGATCTGAAAGCACCTGACCAAGGCCAGTTAGAGAGATAGAGCCCACGATAATACCTGCAAGTGCGGTTGCTATAGCGATCGTTGTCATGCTTTTTGCAGCTGCAACCATCGCCCAAAATATATCTTCAAAGCCTATTAACACATCATTTATTCCAACTTTTTCGCCACTTGCTAGCTTTTTAGTTGGCTCTTGAAAGATCATTATTAAAAATAAAAATCCAATCGCATTAAAAGCCGCCGAGATAGCTGATTCTTTTGCGATTAGCAATGTATAAAGTAAAATCAAGATCGGCGTTATGTAGTGAAGACCGCTCACAAAAATTTTAAATCTTGAGTGAAATTCGCTCTGATCTATGCCTTTTAGCCCAAGCTTTACGCTCTCTAAATGCACGATAAAAAATAGCGACAAATAGCACGCAAATGCAGGAATTACCGCTGCCATCATAACATTTGTATATGTCATGCCTAAAAACTCAGCGATGATAAAAGCAGCTGCACCCATGATCGGAGGCATGAGCTGTCCATTTACGCCAGCTGCAACCTCGATAGCACCAGCTTTTGTGCGCGAAAGACCAGCTTTTTTCATAAGCGGTATGGTAAATGTACCAACAGTTACGACGTTTGCTGTTGAGCTACCTGAAACCATGCCTGTTAGGCCACTTGCGATGACTGAGGCTTTGGCTGGGCCACCTCTATATTTGCCAAGAAGCGAGAAGGCTAAATTTATGAAGTATTGTCCAGCTCCTGCCCTTTCAAGCAATGAGCCAAAAAGTACAAAAAGGTAGATAAAACTAACGCTAACGCCTATAGGCACACCAAAGACACCCTCTGTTGTTAAAAACATATGTCCTGCGATCTTTTCTAGGCTAGCGCCCTGGTGAGCGATTATGTCTGGCATATAAGGGCCAAAGTGATCGTATATCAAAAATATAGCGCAGATGATACCAAGAGCTGGCCCCATCACGCGTCTACCACCCTCAAGCAAGATAAAAATAGCGATAAATGAGATGATCACATCTTGCTTGATATAGTCCCCCGTCCTATCAGCAAGCTCGTAGAAATATACTGCTGGATAAAGTACGGCAACAACGCCTACCACGCAAAAAACTAGATCGTAAAACGGCAAACTAGAATGTGCCTTTTTATGAAAAGTGACTGGATAGAGCAAAAATACAAGCCCAACCGCAAAAGCTAGGTGCACTGAGCGTGAAATGTTAGTATTTAGCGGAAAATACGCTATATAAAGCTGAAAAACCGACCAAGAAAAGCATACAATCGCAATGAAATAGTTGTAAAAATTGCTATTTATCTCCCTTGTCTTTACTTCGACAAATTGTTCTTCGTTGTCTTTGACTTCGTTCATCTCTCTCCTTTAAAATTTAAATATATAAATTAAAAATTTGTATATTTAAATTTTATCCAGAGGCAAAAGCCCCTGGAAATGGATTATTTTAAGATACCAGCCTCTTTAAATGCAGCCTCTGCAGCTGGGTGAAGCGGAGCTGAAAGACCTTGAACAAGATCTTCTTTGTTTACTGATTTTAGCGCTGGGTGAAGAGTTTTATACTCATCAAAATTGTCTAAAATAGCTTTTATCACAGCTTTTACAGCCTCATCTTTTGTATCTTTATTAGTTACCAAAACAGCCTTTACACCGATAGTATTTACATCGTGATCAACGCCGTCATATGAACCTTTTGGGATCACACCTTTCGCGAAGTATGGCTTCTCTTTAAGAAGATTATCGATCTCGCTGCCTTCGATATTTAGGATATCGATCGGCAAAGATGTCGCAGCATCAGTGATGTTTGCGGTTGGGTGGCCGACAACAAAGCTATAACCATCTATCTTTTTATCTTTTAGTGCATGTGGGCATTCGCCAACTGTTAAAACACCGCGGTAGCCTAGTTTTGAAACGTCAAAGCCTTTTGCTTTAAAGACTTCAAGCGTGCTCACTTCGTTGCCACTGCCTGGGTTTCCGACGTTGTATTTTTTGCCTGTAAATGAAGCAAGATCACTTGTAAGACCGCTATCTTTTGCTACAACAAATGCAAGAAGCTCTGGATAAATGGCAACTACTGAGCGCAAATTTTCATCTTTTGCTCCGTCAAATTTGCCAGTGCCGTTAAATTTATCATAGACAACGTCACTTTGAACAAAGCCAAATGTAAGCTCTTTTTTCAAAACGTTATTTACGTTATAGACTGAGCCGCCAGTTGATTGGACTGAGCATTTTACATTAGTATTTTTGTTTGCTAAACGGCAAATCGCTCCACCTATCGGATAATAAGTGCCTGTCATGCCGCCAGTACCGATACTGATAAATTCTTTTGCTGAAAGAGTTGTTGCTAAAAGCAAGCCAGCAAGTGCCAAAGAAGTAGTTTTCATCTAAGATCCTTTCAAGAAATTTAAGGCTATTTTATTCTATAAATTTAGCTTTTTACCTTATTTAATATGATATTTTCATGCCGTTTTAGTAAAGTTGCAACCATTCTACACAATCAAGACTTAAAAAAATATTTTCTTAAGACTAAATTTATATTTATTTATTAGTCAAAATAAATTTGATAAACCAGCTATTTAAATATCATTTTTTATTGTATAATCCACCGCAGTTCTAAGTTTTAGAAAAAACTGTTGCAAATTTACAACTAATCAATAGCTTTTACAAATGTTAATAACAATCAAATTTTGGAGGTTTTTATGAAAAAATCACTTATGTTGGCCGCTTCTATGCTGCTTTTATCTTTAAATTTCGCTTCTGGTGCGGACGAAAAAACGCAAGTTAGCTTTAGTGGCTCATCTACGCTAGCTCCAGTCATCGCTAAAATTTCAACCGACTTTATCGAAAAGTACGAGACTTGGGACAAAGTAGATAGCACTTTGCCAAACAAAAATATCACCATCTTTGTCTCAGCTGGTGGCTCTGGTGCTGGCGTAAAAGCTGTGCTTGATCATGTCGCTGACTTTGGCATGCTAGCTCGCGATATAAAAGATAGCGAAAAAGCAAAGATAAAGGACATGAAAGCCTATACGCTTGGCATAGACGCACTTTGCGTGGCTGTAAACCCAGAAAATGAGGTGATAAAGCTAAAGGGCGGAAATTTAAACAAAGAAGAGATCGTAAAAATTTTCTCAGGCGAGTACAAAAAGTGGAGCGATCTTGACAAATCCCTACCAAATGACGAAATAGTCGTAGTTACAAGAGATCTTGGTGGCGGTGCTCACGAGGTATTTCAAAAAAAGATCATGAAAGATGTCAAAGTTAGCAAAAACGTCATCCAATCACCATCAATGGGCGCACTTGTATCAAAGATCATAGAAAATAAAAACGCTATTGGCTACGCATCTTTTGGTATCACAAATCAAAACAAAGGCAAACTAATACCGCTAAATGTTGACGGCGTGGAGCCAACTGTGAAAAATATAGTTGATGGCAAATACTACATCTCTCGTCCGCTTATCATCGTAAAAAGTGGCGATCTAAGCAAGAGCGAGCAAATTTTTGTAGACGTTCTAAATTCAGCCGAAGGTCAAAAGACTATCGAAAAAATGGGATTTATACCAGTAAAATAGCCAATGACAGGGCAAATTTTTAAAGGCGGGGTATATGCTTTCACACTTTTATCCGCCATGCTTTTGCTTTTACTCGTGGGGTTTTTACTGCTAAATTCCACGAGTTTTTTTGCAGAAGTAAGTCTCTTTGACTTCTTACTAAATGGCGACTGGGATGTTAGCACAGAGCCTTTTAGCTTTGGACTGTTTAATATCCTGGTCGCAAATTTCGTAGTTGCCTTTTTAGCTTGCATATTTTCATTTTTCATCTCGCTTGGAGTTACCATTTTTATATGCTTTTTTGCGAACGCCTGGCTTAGGTACGTGCTGGACTGGATGATAAGAATTTTAGCTGGCATACCTTCGATCATCTACGGATTTTTCGCACTTTACACGGTTGTAAAAATTTTAGAATCAGGGCTAAAAATATCCGCTGGAGAGTCAGTCTTGGCAGCAAGTCTGATCCTTAGCGTAATGATACTGCCATTTTTTACATCACACCTACTTCAAAGTGTCGAGCTGCTAAAGCAAAATTTCAAAATAAACTCAGACGCTCTTGGCGTAAGCACGGGATACTTTACACGTAAGATCATTTTAAGAAAGTCGATAAAAGCTAGCATTTCAGGCTTTATACTCGCATTTTCCAGAGCAGCTGGCGAGACGATGGCCGTGATGATGGTCATAGGTAACACCCCGCTTTTTCCGCACCTGCTCTCAAAAGCTCAGACCATACCATCTCTAATAGCCCTTGAAATGGGCATGAGCGAGGCTGGCAGCCTGCACTACCATGCTCTTATTGCAAGCGGATTCGTCCTGCTTGTTTTTATCTTTATGCTAAATATTTTTATCTTTAAATTTGAGAAAAACAATGAACGCTTTTAAAGATCATCTAGTAAAATTTTACGCCTATCTTTGCGTATTTATAATAGTTGCGGTGATATTTTGGATATTTTATTTCATCTTTGCAAATGGCATCTCTCAGATAAATTTAGACTTTCTAACAAAAAACCCGCAAGGTTTAAATTTAGGTGAGAGTGGTGGCATAAAAGACGCCATCATAGGCTCATTTTTGCTAATGACACTCTCGATAATATTTTCAGCACTTCTTGGCGTTAGCTGCGCTATTTATAGGCAAATTTACTGCACCTCTCGAACGATCAAGCTTGGGCTTAAATTTATCATCCAAACGATGGCCTCGATACCTTCTATCTTGCTTGGGATGTTTGTTTATGGGCTTTTTATCGTTAGCCTTGATATCCCAAAGAGCCTGCTAACAGCTAGCATAACACTTGCTTTGATGGTCTTTCCTTTTGTTGAAGTTAGCACAGAAAAGGTGATCTCACAGATCGATGAAAAAATGTTAAGAGATAGCTTCGCGCTTGGTGTTGATAAAAATTTCATGGCTAGAAAGCTTGTTTTGCCAACTATTAGAAAAAATATCATATCTATTTTAATACTTGCTGGCAGCTACGCCATAGGGGCAACTGCACCACTACTTTTAACAGGGGTTGTCTTTATGGCAAAGGCAGAAGGCCTGCTCTCGCCAGTCATGGCGCTGCCTTTTCACCTGCACATGTTACTAAGCCAGTCAGTCGCAACGCAAAATGCCTACGCCACAGCACTTGTGCTTATTTTTATATTGATCATTTTGCACCTGCTTTCAGCTGTAGTTTTATTTGATATAGGAGAGAAAATTGCCAGATATTTTAAACATAAAAGATCTTAGTATCTTTTACCAAGACAATGAAATTTTAAAAGATCTAAATTTAAGCGTCGCCGAAAACGAGATCATCTGCCTAATGGGTAGCTCAGGATGTGGCAAATCGACTTTTCTTTCAGCGTTAAATGGCTTTTTGGAGCAAAAGGGCGGCAGATATAGCGGAGAGATACTATTTAAAGGTGAAAATATCAAAAATAAGGGCGAAATTTGGCTAAGACGAAAGCTAGCCATACTCTTTCAAGACGCCACCCTCTTTCCTTTTAGTGTAGAAAGAAATTTGACCTATGCGATGGAATTTTATGAGGGCAGCATAAAGGATAAGCAAAAAAGAGTAGAAGAGCTACTTAAAAGCGTAAATTTACTAGATGAGATAAGTGACCTAGATATGCCAGCTAGCAAGCTTTCCGGCGGTCAAAAGCAAAGACTTTGCATCGCAAGGATGCTAACCACAAAGCCTGAAGTGCTCATGCTTGATGAGCCTTGCTCGTCGCTTGATATGAAAAATGTCTTGATCGTAGAAGATCTTTTAAAAAACTTGTCGCAAAGATACACTATCATCATCACCACGCACAATGAAGAGCAGGCAAAAAGGCTTGGCGGCAGGATAGTCCGCATATTAGATAAGAAATTTACATTTTAAAAGAGCTAGAAATTCTAGCTCTAAAATTAGTCGATAAACCTCTTTGTGATATTTGCGTAGGCATCGATCCTACGGTCTCTTAAAAATGGCCAAATTCTTCGCACTTCTTCACTTCTTTTCATGTCTATTTCAACGATCTTGCAAAACTCATCTGTGCTATTTGCGCGGAAAAGCTGCTCTCCTTGTGGCCCAAAAACAAAGCTATTTCCCCAAAACTTAATCCCATCCATCACGCCGCTATCATCTTTTTCAAAACCGACGCGATTTACTGCGACTACTGGCAGACCATTTGCCACGCTGTGACCTCTTTGCACTGCCACCCACGCTTCAAGCTGTCTTGACTTTTCATCATCGCTATCGCCCTCAAACCAGCCAATAGCCGTTGGATAGATGAGAATTTTCGCCCCTTTTAGCGCCATTAGCCTTGCTGCCTCTGGATACCACTGATCCCAACACACCAAAACGCCAAGCTTACCAAGGCTAGTCTCAACTGGCTCAAAGCCGATATCGCCAGGCGTGAAGTAAAATTTCTCGTAAAATCCAGGGTCATCAGGGATGTGCATTTTTCGGTATTTGCCAGCCACGCTACCGTCACGCTCGAAGACAAAAGCGGTGTTATGATAAAGTCCATCAGCCCTCTTTTCAAAAAGAGAAGTGACTAAAACCACGCCATTTTCTTTTGCCACCCTGCCCCAAAAAGCGACATCTTCTTGCCACTCGTTTGCATGATCAAAGAAATTTGTATCCTCGCTTTGGCAAAAGTATTGCGTCTGGTGCAGCTCTTGGCAGACAACTAGATCAGCGCCACCTTTTTTTGCCTCGGCGATTAGCTCAAGCGTCTTTGCGATGGTTGCCTCTTTTGTCCCTTTAAATTCTTGTTGAAGTAGTGCTACTTTCATCTCATCTCCCTTCTTTGTCGTTATATGGGTCTAAATGCGTGGTTATCTGCCACGAAAATTCCTTAAATTTCTCTCTTATCTCAGCTTCAAGCGAGTCGGCCACCTCGTGCGCGTCGTAAAGCGAGATATCTTTGTCAAAAACTAAATGCAGCGTTAAAAATATGGTATTTGCGCTCTGTCTTGTGTTTAGGTAGTGAAAGTCTGAAATCCTCTCTTTTGCCTTTATCATCTTGATGATCTCAGCTGTGACCTCAGGGCTTGCTGCGTGATCTAGCAAGATACCAAGAGCGTCTTTGCCAAGGCTTATCGCGCTTTGAGCGATGTAGCCGCTTATCACGATACCAAAGATCGCATCTATCATCACAAATCCGCTAAATTTAATGATAAGTAGCGAGATGATGACTGCAAGGTTACTAAAAAGGTCGATCTTATAATGCAGCGCGTCTGCTTTTATTATAAGATTGCCACTTTTTTTAGAAATTTGGTTTAAAAATAGCACCAAACATAACGTCACTATGACCGAAAATACCATCACACCAAGGCTTAAGCCAAGGTCTATCTCTAAATTTGGCTCGCTAAATTTCTTAACGCTCTCATAAAATATATATCCAGCAGCCACAACGATGATAACGCACTCAAATAGCGCTGCCAAGGCTTCTAGCTTTGTGTAGCCAAAGTTAAATCTCTCATCAGCTTGTTTTCTTGACTTTCTAAGCGCAAATAAATTTAAAAGCGACACGATAAAATCAAGCATCGAGTCGATCGCCGAGCCAAGTACAGCGACCGAGCCGCTAAAAAGTCCGGCTGCAAATTTCACAAGTGCGAGCAAAAAGGCGCAAGCTCCAGCTGCGATAACTGCCTTATTTTCGCCCTGCGTGTACTCCTGCTTATTTATGCGGTTAAACTCATAATCAAACGGACTTGACAAGGCTAAGCCCTTTTATATCTATTTTGGCTTGAGCAGTGAAGCGAGCCATTTTGACGGACAAAAACTAGCGAATTTACACCGATGACCTTTCTGTCTGGAAGTGCCTGAGCTAGTAAATTTAGCACCTTTTCATCGTTTTCGTCGTTATATGTTGGCACGATCAGTGCGCCATTTATAAAGATGAAGTTTGCATAGGTGCAGCCAAGCCTTTTGCCCTCATAAAATTTAGGCTTAGGAAGCGGCAGAGCAAGCAGCTTAAAGCCTGTCTTTTTAAGCTCATCTTCCATCCTTTTTAGCTCATCAAAGTGCTCATCGCTCTCATCTTCGTAGCTCGCATAAGCGATAGTATCAGGCGTGATGAAACGCGCTAAAGTGTCGATGTGACTATCTGTGTCATCGCCTTTTATAAAGCCATTTTCAAGCCAGATAATACGCTTTAGGCCAAATAAATTTTTAAGCTTCTCCTCGATCTGCTCTTTGCTAAGAGAGGAATTTCTATTTTCATTTAGCAGGCATTTTGAGGTGGTTAAAAGCACGCCATCTCCGTTAAACTCGATGCTTCCGCCCTCTAGTATCATATCAACTGACTCAAGCTTGGTTTTGTAAATTTTAGCTAGCTCTAAATTTATCGCATCATCTTTTGAGCTCTTAAATTTACCGCCCCAAGCGTTAAATTTAAAGTCGTAGCTCTTTACGCCGTCTTCAGCACAAACGTCGATCATACCGTAGTCTCTGATCCAAGTATCGTCAGTCTCAAGCTTAACAAACTCAACATTTTTAAATTTCTTAAACCTAGCAAAATTTGCCTCATCGGGGCAGATGAGCACCACCTTCTGATAGGGCGTAACAGCAGCCACAAGCTCCTCATAGCTCGCCAAAATCTCCTCTAAATAAGGCTCCCAGTCGCTCTTGCTATGTGGCAGCGATAAAAACAAAAGCTCCTGCTCTTCCCACTCTGCGTATGCTCTCACGCTCTCTCCTTGTAAATTTTATAAATTCCATAAATAGTAATGATTATCCAAAAGACCTCTATCAAAAATGAACCGAGGTTAAAGTGCACAAAAAGCGAGATGATGAGTAGTATAGCACCTACTAAATTTATTATCTGATAGGCCAGATCGCGGCTATTTAGGCGGCCAATCTGAAGTAAAAAGTAACCCATCACGATGCAAATCATCCCTAAAAAGCCGATGATCTGAAAAAGATCGATCAAATTTTATCCTTTTTGCAAGCTTAAATTTAAAGCAAGATCATATCTAATTAGTTTTAAATTTATGATTATAAGATAAAATAACTCCATTTTTCAGATTGGATTAAAGTTTTATGGATTTTGAGTTTATTGAGAAATTTTATCCGCTTTATGTTAAGGCCGGAGTGCTTACCTGTGAGATTGCCTTTTTAGGGATCGTTTTTTCTATTTTGATCGGTATTTTTTGTATGGCTGTGAAATTTTACAAGCTAAAATTTCTATCAAAAGTGATTGACTGCTACGTCGAACTCTCAAGAAATACGCCACTTCTTATACAGCTTTTCTTTTTATATTATGGCTTGCCAAAGCTTGGTGTATCGATGAGCGGCTTTACCTGTGCGGTCGCTGGGCTTAGCTTTCTTGGCGGTAGTTATATGAGCGAGAGCTTTAGACTTGGTTTTGAGGCGGTTAGAAAGTCGCAGATAGAAGCAGGTCTTAGCATCGCACTTAGCAAAAATCAGCTCTTAAGATATGTTATCTTGCCTCAAGCATTTAGCGTAGCGGTGCCAAGCATTAGTGCAAATATTATCTTTTTACTAAAAGAGACAAGTATCGTTAGTATCGTGGCACTTGCCGATCTAGTCTACGTCGCAAAGGATCTCATTGGGCTTTATTACAAAACAGACGAAGCGCTTTTTATGCTAGTAATTAGCTATCTCATCATCATCTTGCCAGTCTCGCTGGTGCTTAGCTACATCGAAAAAAGGGTGAGAAATGCAAGGAGTTAGTATTTTATTTGACACGCAAAATTTACTAAGACTCTTTGAAGGTCTAGTCGTTAGCACAGAAATTTCATTTATCTCTATTTTTATCTCTATAATCGGTGGCTTAGTGCTTGGCGTGCTTATGAGCATGAAAAACAAATTTATCTATTTTATTTTAAAAATTTGCCTAGAAATCGTTCGCATAATGCCTCAGATTGTTTGGCTATTTTTATTTTATTTTGGTGTCAGCAAGGCGTTTGATATTCACATTTCAGCATTTACGGCCTCACTCATTGTCTTTAGCTTGTGGGGAATTTTTGAAATGATGGACATCGTGCGTGGCGCAATAACATCAATACCAAAACATCAATTTGAATCAGCCGCCTCACTTGGACTTAGTAAATTTCAAATTTACTCTCACGTCATCATCCCGCTTGCCACAAGAAGGCTAGTGCCTGGAGCTGTAAATTTACTAAGCCGTATGATAAAAACGACCTCTATCGTCGTGCTAATTGGCGTTGTAGAGGTAGTCAAGGTCGGTCAGCAGATCATAGAGCGAAATGTATTTACAAATCCTATGGCGCCATTTTGGATATACACGCTCATATTCTTTTTATATTTTGTGATCTGCTATCCAGTCTCAAAACTATCGAAAAAACTAGAAGAAAAATGGAGTTAAAATGAGCGAAAACATATTAGAACTTAAAAAAATAAACAAATTTTATGGAGAGCTTCGCGCCTTAAAAGATATAAATTTAGAGGTAAAAAGCGGTGAAGTGGTCGTACTTCTTGGCCCATCAGGCTGTGGCAAAAGCACAACTCTTAGATGTATAAATGGCCTTGAGAGCATCGCTAGCGGTGAGATAATAATCGATGGCGAAGTGATTGATGCTAAATTTAATGATTGGCAAAGGATCCGCCAAAAGGTCGGCATGGTCTTTCAAAGCTACGAGCTGTTTGATCATATGAACGTCATAGATAACGTCCTTCTTGGGCCTTTAAAAGTACAAAAAAGAGATAGGTCCGAGGCCGAAAAGACCGCTGATATGTGGTTAAGCAAGGTTGGACTGCTTGATAAGAAATTTGCCTATCCAAAGGAGCTAAGTGGCGGTCAAAAGCAACGCATAGCTATAGTAAGAAGCCTTTGCTTAAACCCTGAAATTATGCTATTTGACGAGGTTACGGCTGCGCTTGATCCAGAGATCGTTAGAGAAGTGCTTGACGTGATACTAAATTTAGCCAAAGATGGTATGACGATGCTAATAGTCACCCACGAGATGAGCTTTGCAAGGGCGGTTGCAAATAAGATCGTATTTATGGATGCTGGAGCGATTGTGGAGATCAGCGAACCAGAGGAATTTTTTACCAACCCAAAGAGCGATCGCGCGAAGAAATTTCTAAATTTATTCTCGTTTTAGAAAAAATAAGAGATAATTTGCCGTTTTTTCAAAATGCGTTTAGAGCGAAATTTTAACGCTCTTATTTATTTAACTTTTTTACAAGGAGAAAGAGTGAGAAAATTTAAATTTTTCTTATTAGCATTAATCGCTACCGTCTTTCTAACGGGTTGTGGTAATGACAAAGGTGCCGACACGGCAAAAGCTGCTTCAAACGAAGCTGATGCGATCGCAAAGATCAAAGAGCGCGGATTTGTAAGAATTGGTGTTTTCAGCGACAAACCACCATTTGGCTATGTCGATAAAGACGGCAAAAACCAAGGCTATGATATTTACTTTGCAAAACGTATCGCAAAAGACCTACTAGGCGATGAGAGCAAGGTAAAATTTGAGCTAGTCGAGGCTGCTGGTAGAGTTGAAGTTTTAGTAGCTGATAAAGTAGATATCACGCTTGCAAATTTTACAAAAACACCTGAGCGTGCACAAGTTGTTGATTTTGCGCTTCCATACATGAAGGTTTCACTTGGCATCGTAAGCCCTGAAGGTGCAGTGATAAAGAGCATCGATGAGCTAAAAGACAAAACCCTAATCGTAAATAAGGGCACAACCGCAGACGCGTTTTTTACAAAAAATTATCCTAACATTAAGCTTGCAAAATACGACCAAAATACTGAAACATTTGCAGCTTTGGTTGATAAAAGAGGTGCTGCACTAGCGCATGATAACGCCCTACTTTTTGCCTGGGCGAAAGAGACTCCAGGTTTTGTTGTAGGCGTTGAAGCACTTGGTGATGTGGATGTAATAGCACCAGCTGTTAAAAAAGGCAACAAAGTTTTACTTGACTGGCTAAATAATGAGATCATTGAGTTAGGCAAAGAAAATTTCTTCCACAAAGACTATGATGCTACACTAAAACCGATCTACGGCGACAGTGTCAATCCAGAATCACTTGTCGTTGAAGGTGGCAAACTATAAATAATGAGGTGTTGCAGCACCTCATCTTAAACTTTATTTACATAGCACCATACCTAAGGAATACTACTTTAAATGTTTTTATAATTATTACAATATCCATCCAAATATTCCAGTTCTTCATATACCATATGTCCATTTGGGCTCGTGTAGCAAAATCCACATTGCTTCGACCACTAACCTGCCAAAGTCCAGTAAGCCCGGGCTTACAAGATAAAACAAGCGGTAGGTATTCTCCAAAATCTTCCATTTCATTCGGAAGACATGGCCTTGGACCAACCAGACTCATCTCCCCTTTTAGAACATTTACTAGCTGCGGCAATTCGTCAAGTGACGTTTTTCTTAAAAAGCTGCCGATTTTAGTTACTCGGGGATCATTTCTATATTTTTTATACTTTTTATAATATACTACTTCTTCCGAATTTTTATCCAACCATTCTTGCATAAAACTTTGGTCAGTATGCATTGAACGAAATTTATAGCATTTGAATATTTTTCCATCCAAACCTATTCTGTACTGGCCAAAAAAAATATCGCCGGTTGGTTCTTTTACCTTTATGATTAAGATAACTACGCCAAATATGATTATCAAAAAGGGTAAAGCAAGCAATAATATTAATAAATCTAACAATCTTTTCAAAATTAAATTAAATTTGCTTTGAAGGGAATTTTGAATAGCAAATAGATTCGTGCGGGAGTTAAAAATATTATAAACACAGGCCCTTGAAAAGTCATAACTATTAAGTATTGGAGTAAATAAGATTTCTTTGTTATCCTTTATGTTCTGTTCTATAATAGTATTTAGAGTTTTAGGCTTAATATTGTTATATCCTATCAAAAGAGCATCATAGCTTTTTCCAACGGCTTTTACATAACCCAAATAATGGTTATTAAATATTGCGTATTCAAGCTCTTCGCTATTTTCTACACATAAAATTCTAGCCTTTTTTTGCCAGATGCCTACATAAAAAAGTATACGTTTGAATATAAATTTAAATCCGGGTAAAAGTATAATCATAGATAAAAAACTAAATAATAGGGTTACTTTTGAAAACAAACTATTTTCTATCGCAAGCACAAGACAAAGTAAAAAGCCTAATATGCAACTTTTTATTATAATTTTGCTTTCATGCCAAAAATCAAATCTCCTAATATAAATACCCTGATAAGCAAATAAAGATATTATAGTAATATAAACGTAGATGTACTCTCGATATGTAAATATATCAAAAAATAATGGGCTTCCATAAATAAGATTTTTGACAAAAATGCCTAAAAATATAGAGCCAAAAATAACAAAAATATCAGCTAGCAACAGCAATAAAAATGATAAAATTTGCCTCATTTTAATGCCTTAAATTCATTAAATTTATGCTCTATGTAAGTTTTTATCTCCTCCTCAAATCTTTTACGAGAAAATCTAAGTGAGTTTCTGCGAATAAAAGATGGATCAAATTTATCCACATTATGTTCAAATTTATCCAGCGCTCCAAGTAGGCTCTCAACGCTTTGCTCATAAAAATAAACACCACTGACGTTATCTATCACCGTCTCACGTACTCCGCCATTGCCGTAGCATATAACGGGCGTGCCGCACGCCTGAGCCTCTACTGGAGCGATACCGAAATCTTCCTTGGCTGCGAATATAAAAGCTTTCGCATTTTGCATCATATGCTTTATTGTTTCGTTGCTTTGATATCCTAAAATTTCTATATTTTTTTTAGCCTTACTTTTTATTTTGTCCATATCTGGACCATCGCCGATAAGCACAAGCTTTCTATTAATTTGTGAAAAAGCCTCCACTATAACATCTACTTTTTTATATGGCACAAGCCTTGAAACAGTCAAATAAAACTCATCTTTATTTTCCTTGGCTTCAAATTTATCGGTATCTACTGGGGGATATATTACATCGCTCGCCCTACCATAAATTTTTTTTATACGACTGGCAATATAGCGACTGTTTGCAATAAAATAATCCACACGATTTGTGGAAATCAAATCCCAAATACGAATTTTATGTAGAAAATATTTCGCAAAAAAACCCTTTAATCCACTATTCAGCCCGCTATTTTTCAAATACTCAAAATATAAATCCCATGCATAACGAATTGGCGTATGAACATAACTAATATGAAGCTGATCCGAATGAGTCAATACCCCCTTTGCAACCGCGTGAGAACTGGATAAGATTAAATCATACTCGCTTAGATTAAAATTCTCAATAGCATATGGAAAAAGCGGTAAATAATCACGATACCTACTTTTAGCGAATGGTAAATTTTGAATAAAGCTCGTATGGGCATACTTATTTTTTAATATTCCATACCTATCTGTATCATTCAAAAAATCGATCAAACTATAAATTTCAAAGTCAGCCCAAATATTTGTGAAGCTCTCCACACATCTTTCTGCACCAGCGTAAACATTGAGCCAATCGCATATTAAAGCTTTTTTTATCATCATTAATACAAACTATAAACTCTCAAAGGTAAAATTACAAATTTTTTCTTTATTGCTTATTAAGATATAATCTCCACCACCCCTTAGAACCAATAACTTAGTTGCATGCTTTTTTACAAAATTTATATCATGAGTTATAAATATAATTGTTTTTTTGTTAACCAGTAAATTATCAAAAAAATCAAAGCATTTTTTCTGAAATTTCTCATCGCCAACTGCTAAAATTTCATCAAATATATATATATCACCATTGGCACATCGCGCTATTGAAAATGCCAATCTCATTTTCATTCCAGACGAATAGTATTTCAATGGAGTATCCACAAACCTCTCAATTTCAGCAAATGAAAATATCTCTTGCATATTATCCTTTATAAAGCATATATCCATTCCTAATAATACGCCATTTAAAAAAGCATTGTCACGACCACTTAATTCATCACTAAAAGCAACACCCAGCTCTAAAAATGGTATAACTTTACCATCTACAACAATATCACCTTTCGTAGGAGTTGATGTCTTTGCTATAAGCTTGGCTAAAGTAGATTTTCCAACACCATTTCTACCAACTATACATAATATATCCCCATTGTCAATACTCATCGACATATTATTTAGAACATCAATAGTAGGTATGCTATTTATGTTTCGAAAATAATTCTTGTAATTTATAGCGAAACTTTTCAACGAATTTGTATGAACCCCATATGATTTATATGACTTACTAACACTTTTAAATACTATCATAGAAAATCCGAAATTTTTGATTTTAATTTATTTTCAATAACTAATGATACTACAAACAATAATACAATTACAGCACTATGCAATACCCAAAGCCAAATATCATATATTAGAATAGGCGTATATCCATTAAAGAAACAATATTTAATATTTTCTAATGGAAAGGATAATAAATTGGTGCAATAATATAAAGTTTCATATTCTTTCGGAATAGGTAATTTATAAATAATCGGAGTTAAAAAAACGCCATAAATAAGGACAATTTCCCAAATCTGTTTTATATCTCTAAAAAAAACATTTAAAAAAGATAGGATTATATTTAAACTTAATATTAATATACTAATCTGCAGGAAAGAAACGGTAATAATAAAAAATTTAAATATATTAAAATCCGATATAGAATTATATGAAACCAGATATATAATTATAAAGATAATAAAGTTTATACAAAAGTTAAATAATGGCGTTAAAAAGGCGGCAATAGGCGGTATGAGTCTATTGACATTTATCTTATTTATTATTGAAGCTTTGCCAACAAATGAATTTAGCCCCAGCGATGTCGCTTCTGAAAAAAATGTCCATATTAATACACCAAAGAACAATCTTAATGCGTAGCCATCACCAGTATCTACTTGTAAAAATACACCGAAGACTGTAAAGTATACAAAAAACTGCAGTAATGGTTTTATAAAAGACCATGAAAAACCAATAAAGCTATTTTGATACTTTAACTTTAAATCCATATATGCTATTACAATTAATTTTTGGTAATTATTTAATATAAAATACATCATCTTTTATCCTTTTCAAACAGACTAATGTGCAAATTTATATTATTCTCAATGTTATATTTATCGTAATATTCAATTAGCCCTTTTGAATAATTATCTCTATAAAATAATATCTTTTGAGCCAACTCGACATAATTCCCGATGTCAAATGTCTCAAATGCACCTGGCGCATATTTTGATAGTTCAAAAAACGCCTTATTGTTAGAAAAAATTGATTTTGCTCTTGTTTCTAATGTAATTGAGGCTACACCAGACCCAGATTGCCCCGTTTCCTTATATGGCAAAACAGTAAAATTTACTTGATTCAACGCGGTGATAAATTCATCATCGCTCAAAGAGCCGCAAAAATATACCCTATTAGATAAATCACCTTTTCTTCTATTTTTTATTTCCTTTATAAGTATTTCTAAATATGGATCAATATCGCTATTGCTTAGTATAGACTGCGGGTGCTGACTTCCAAAAATCATAAGCTTATAGTTTTCTGGCAAAATTCTCAATGCTTTAATGGCTGTTAAATGCCCCTTGTAATCACTAATAAAACCAAACACGCCTATTATAACATCGCTATCGCCTAAATTATACCTATTCCTAAATACCTTATTACTTTCTATAGCTTTGTCGCAATAATATTTTATCTCATTACGATTCAAAAAAGTTATTGGAAAATCAAAAACATTATCGAAACCAAACATATACTTAATAATCTCTTTTTCCCTCTTTGTATGAACTATAATATTTACATTCCGCTCATTAGAAGCATACTTAAAAAAAAGTATTAGTTTTGCATATAGGCTTGGATAATATGAGCTATCTCTGTATTCCTTTATTGCCTTCATTGGAGAATTTATAACTTTTTTTAAAAAATCAACCGATAAAAAACTATTTTTCACGTCAATTCTATGCATTGTAATAATTAGGTTTTTAGAACTCTCAACAATTTTCTTTAATCTACTATATATATCTCTTCTTTTTATACCAAACAATCCAACTTCTAGCTGAATATTTACATAGTCATAATCTTTAAGTTTACTACATAGATCATCAATATGCTGCTGCGCCAATTTTTTATATTGTCTATTTTCGGATCGCAACAAGTTAACGCGTAGCGAAAGTACATCTACATTATAGTATTTTTCAAATTCTTTCTTTAATGCAAATGCATATGTGGCATTTCCACACAATTCATTATAGCTACTTACTATAGCCAATTTGCTCTTTTTCATATCAGATTACCTTTATTGTTAATATACCATTTATATATCATTCTATACAACCCTTCTTTTAAAGATACGTTAAAATTAAAATCAGGAAAATAGATTTTTATGGATTTTAAAGAGCAACCCTTAACTCTTCTTCCTTCTGGCTTTTTTAGATTATTAATGATGGTAATTTTTTTATTTGCGATTTCTGCCACTAACATAACCAAATCATTCATAGATATAACTTTTTCGTGTCCTATATTTAGCAATGGGATCAATTGATCATTAAAAGCGATTCTTACCAATAGTTCCGCACAATCGTCGGCATGAACATACGACCTTTTTTGATTTCCGCTACCCCAAACTTCTACGTCATTACTAGTCATAACCTTATTTATAAGCATCGGTATAGCCTGTGAGAATTCGCCGGCCCATCTGTATGACTCGCCATAAATATTCAATGGCCTAACTATTGAAAGTTCAAACTTATTCACTACAGATAGTAATTTTAATCTATCCTCAAGGTATCGCTTTGAAAAACCATAACCTATATTTGCGAGCTCTGGAAAATTACCCAAGGGAGAGGATTCATCAACGATATCTTCTCCGTCATCAGAATATACGCAAGATGAACTAATATAAATAAGGCGCAACCTGTCTGGATTTTGCTTTAGCAAAAATGATATAAAATTCTCATTCAACTTTACATTATTATCATAAAGTTTTAATTGATTTTTTTCAGAAAACCCCAATCCCAGCATAAAACTGACTAAGTGAAATATTACATCAAAACTACCTAAATTATACTTTTCGATATTACATATATTATCTTTAATAAAATTGCACTCCAGCGGTATATTATTAATCTTTCCTCTAGATAAATCATCAAGTACGGTTATGTCTTTATATCCTTTTTTGATCAAATTTTTTAATAAGGAAGCCCCTATTAGTCCCGCCCAGCCTAATACTAAAATTCTACTCATTTTATATGTTTATCCTATTTACAAATTCTTCTAGGCTAAAAATGGCACTATAATTAACTTTATCTCTTTGGGTTCTTTTTATAACTTGCATTAACTGTATACTATTACCTGGATCAAAAAAACTAATTGCTCTACCAAAATGCATCTCAGCCATTTCAAATGTTGTACATCTGGTTGCTACTATACTCTTCTTAAGTTCATATGCTTGTGATAAAACAGAACTTGCACTCATATATGTTTCCAGATAGCTAATTAAGACTATATCCATTTTAGACATTACTTTGAAAAAGTCAACATTTCCAAGTTTATCATAAAAAAGGACCCTATTTGCAATATCAAAATCTTTAAACTTCCATAAAATTTCATCTAATTTTTCTATGGATACATTTTCTTACAAATCTGTCTTTCACCAGGATGAGCTCCACCTACTATATGGAGCCTATAATTACTTGGTAAAATAGTTAATGCTTTTATGGCAGTCTCAAAATCCTTATGGGCATTAATATAGCCGAACATGCCAATATCTACATAATTGGCCTTATCATTAATACACGTTTTAGAGTAATTGCAAAAGTAAGATCTTATCTTGTTGCTAAAATATGTTACCGGATAGTAAACTATATCTCCATTATATATTCTCTTAACAGCATTATAGTCTTTTATATTATTAACCCAGATTTTACTTTTATTATTAATACTATTTACAAAACTAATTATGTCTAGGTATAAATTAGTAAAGGTATCATCTTGAATATGAAAAGAATGAACAAATAAAACCAATTTGCTTGAATTTTCCAATATATTAAAAATATTTCTTCTCATATCTTCCAATGTATCACCATACATACCAAGTTCCAAATGCAAATGTGTAACATCAGACCTTTTTACAATCCCTATAACATTTTCAATATTATTATTAAATTTAGACTTGTCTCTTAGTACTGGATTGTATATGTTATTTATGGCTCCGGTATCGGCAAACGCTAATCTTGCCCCAATGGCTCTAGATACCCTTGTGGCATATAGTTTAACTGGATTATCTTCAGAAAAATCACAAACAACGGCTATACTATTAGTTTTATTTCTTAATAAAAATCTATTTAGCATACGTCATCTTCTTATATTTTGAATATTTTCACAAAACCAATCCCAGGTAATTTTTAGACCTTTATAAAGATCATATTTTGGCTCAAAACCAGTTGATTTTAGTTTAGTTAAATCATATGCACGATAATCTTGTCCATTAGGCTTCGTACTGTCCCATTTGACCTTACAATGAAGTCCGGTTATATCTGCTAAATTATCCACTATATCCTTTATTTTTATAACGCTACTACTACCAATATTCACAGCACCGTCTATATTAAACATTATATTTATAAGTGCTTGTGCAGCATCATAGGAAAATAAAAAATCCCTTTGAGCAGATCCATCGCCCCAAACAACAATATCATCACCATTTTTATAAGCTCTATAAAATTTACTAATCAAAGCCGGTGTAACATGTCCGAAATTTTCATCAAATTTATCATGAGGACCATACAAATTACAACTAATAACAAAAGCAAAATTGGTATTATAGCTCTTTTTATAGGCACACAACTGTGCGTACATAGCTCTTTTTGAAATAGCATAAGAGTCCTCAGAATCATGTGGATACCCCATCCACATCATATCTTCTTTTAGCGGTAACCCAGGAGACGGGTATGGGTAAACACATCCAGAGCCCATCGCTACTATTTTTTTAACATTAAAAATCCTACTGGCCTCGACAACATTAGTATTTATCATAACATTATCAAGATAAGATAATCCCTTATTTTCCATGTTTCCCATTATACCATACACTCTAGCTGCATTATGAAAAACATAATCTGGTTTCAATTCTGCAAACATTTTCAATGTTTGTTCCATATTTGTTAGATTATACTCTCTGCTGGTTGGCGTAAATATCTGTGTATATCCTTGTTCTTGCAATAATTTTTTTAAGGCATACCCAACCAAACCATTGCCACCGGTAATCAAAATTCTAGAATCTTTTTGCATGTTTCACAAGCTCCTTTATATTGCTAATTTTATTAAAATATCTACTTTCTTTTATGCTTGAAGCAGTTGTAATCAAATAGTTTCTCCCTACACCGGCATTTATACCAGCCTCAACATCTGAAATTTTATCACCGACTAGTATAGAATTTTGCAAATCTATACCAATTTCTGCCTTTGCTCTTAATATCATACCAGGCCTTGGCTTTCTACACTCGCACTCTACACCGAATTCTGGATGATGCGGACAGTAGTACACTTTTGTAATATTAATATTATTTGACTTAAATTCACCAATCATCCAATTGTTTAATTTAATGAAATCGTCTTCCGTATATAATCCTCTTGCTATACCGGCCTGATTTGTGATAACTACTATAAAATAATCAAGCTTTTGAAAATATCTACAAACATCAAATATACCATCTATAAATTCGAATTCAGAAATTTTATAAAGATAATTTTTTTCTATGTTTATAACCCCGTCTCTATCCAAAAATAGAGCTTTATATAACATATTTTAGCTCCTTTTGCGCCTTATAATAGTCCTCCGGAATACCTACGTCAATGAAATATCCATTATCTATTACTCCATAAATTTTCTTTTCTTTATAGTTTTTATTCATAAAATCTTCAAAAGAAAATTTTTGTACATCTTCATTATCTAAAAAATTTTTCCTTATAATATATAAACCACCATTTATTAAACCGTTCTCGCAATACTTTTTCTCATTAAATCCAATAACCCTATTTGCGGAATCCAACTTTACAATACCGTACCTATCAAAGTTACACATTGGCTTTAAACATAGAGTTAAGTCTGCTAAATTATTTAGATGACTTTTGAATAGCGCATCCAAATTTACGTTAAAAAACGTGTCGCCATTAAGCAACAAGACATTCTCGTTATTGCAAAATTTTAACGACTGCTTTATTGCGCCACCGGTGCCCAATGGTTCTTCTTCTACTGAATATTTTATACTTATATCAAAAAACGTATCACTAAAATATTTAATAATAGTGTCTCTTTTATAGCAAACAGACAATACCACTTTATTAATATTATTTTTTTTAAGGTATCTAAAAATGTATTCCAAGAATGGTATACCCATTATTGGAGCCATTGGCTTCGGGACATTAGAAACTACTGCCCGAAGTCTAGTACCAAGACCTCCAGCTAAAATTATCGCTTCCAAAACTAAAAACCTTTACCGAATATAAATTCTTCTACAACTGCACATATGGTGTGAGCTATCAGAATATGCCCCTCCTGTATTCTCGGCGTTTCGTTAGATGGCATGCATATACAATAATCGCAGATATTTTTCATAAGACCACCATTTTCACCAGTAAGCCCAACCGTTAAAATATTATTTTCTCTCGCATACTTTAAAGCCTCTATTATATTTTTAGAATTTCCACTGGTAGAAATACCCAAAAATACGTCGCCAGCTTTCCCATTTGCTTGAAGTTGCCTTACAAAAATTTTTTCATACCCATAGTCATTTCCAATGGCCGTCAAAACCGACGTATCCGTCGTTAAGGCGATAGATGCTAGTCCTGGCCTATCAAAATAGAATCTACTAACAAATTCTCCAGCAATATGCTGGGCATCTGCCGCACTACCACCGTTGCCAGCTATTATGGTTTTATTTCCATTTTTATATGCTTTGACTATCGCCAATGATACTTCTCTTACAACCATACCGATATTCTTAGAATTGTAAATTGCTTGTTTTAGCTCCAAGGACTTCCCAAACTGATTTATTATAAAATCATTAATCATACTTTCCATGCAGTAGTTCCTTCCTTTGTGAAATTGAAATTTATAACTTTTCCACCGCTGTTGTTCAATGCCTTAACAAGCTGATATTTTTTTATGGGATCGACCATAAAAAACATAAAGCCGCCGCCGCCAGCACCGCTAACCTTGCCAGAATATGCACCATTTTCAAGCGCAATATTTAAAACTTTATCTATTTCACTATTCGTAACAGATTTTGCCATATTTTTTTTAGACTCCCAAGATTTGCCCAATATCTTAGCAAAGCCGTTGATATCACCCTTTAATAAAAACTCTTTCATTAAACGGGCATCATCTTTTACTTGGTGCATGGCCTCCAATGGTTTAGGATTTTTTGTTGCGGTATTTTTCTTTTCTTCTTCTATAGCGGATGCAGACCTTCTTATCCCGGTAAAATACAAAACTATTGATGATTCAAATTCATTAATAATCCAATTTTTAACTCTTAATGGATTTACTATCACCCTATTATTATCATAAAATTCTATAAAATTAAATCCGCCAAAAGTTGCAGCATATTGGTCTTGTTTACCACCAATTATACCAACATCAATTCTTTCTATTTCATAAGCAAGATAGGCTATTTCATATTCTCCTAATGGCAAGTTTAACCATTCGCAGAATGCTTTTATTATTGCTACCACCATGGTTGATGAGCCTCCTAGACCGCTACCGGATGGAGCATCAGAATATGTGGTGAGCTTAAATGATAACGCATTGCCATTATTATAGCACTCTATTATCTTATTATATATGCTTTTATATAAATCCAGCCTTCCATCACAACTAATAAAATTGGTCTTTGCAACTTCTACGAATTCATTTTGATCTAATGAATTAAAAATTATCTTGTCGTCATTAGTAACTTCTATATTACAATAGGCATACAAATTTAGAGTAGCGTTTAAAACAGCCCCTCCATAAGTAGAGTAATAAAATTCTATATCCGTACCACCGCCAGCAAGCCCCAGTCTTAGCGGTGCCTTTGATCTAATTATCATACAATATCCTTTGCTATATTTATCTATTTAAAGGAATCTTACCTTTTGAAATCTCATCCCTCCAGTGATTCAGTAGATCTAAGAACATTTTTTTGGTCGGTATTTCAGGTTTCCAATCTATAAATTGTCTAATTTTGGTATTATCAAACATTTGATAATCGGCATCTATCGGCCTTAATCTGTCTGTATCCGTTTCAACCCTTATTTTATCCTTCATGGTGCTATAACCGATTAATAAATCTACAACTTCTGGCAATTTATAGGCTTCTTCACCAGCAATATTAAACGCCTCGCCACAAGGAATATTCCCTTTTTCGCTCTCTAATGATAAAAGATAATAAGCCCTAACAGCATCCCTTGCATCCTGAAAAGTTCTAACGCTTGACAAATTTCCAACCTTGATAACTGGCTCTTGTAGCCCAGCTTCTATTAGTGCGATCTGTTTTGCAACCGTACTTTCAAAAAATACGTCGCTTCTTCTAGGCCCAGTGTGCGTCCCCATTCTAGTTATAAAAGTTTTTATATTATAAGCTTCGCCATAAAATCTACCCAAATAATCGGTTCCAATTTTACTAATACTGTATGGGCTTGCTCCATGAAATTTAGTATCTTCATTTAGTTTTTCACCAGGCTTTGCTCTACCATAAACCTCACTCGAAGAACAGATGTGAACCACTGGGTCATAACCATCTGTCTCTTTAAATTGTCTAATAACTTCCAGCAGGCTAGCAGTTCCTATGATATTCGTCTGTAGTGTTTCTATTGGAATATTAAAAGATGTTTTTGGAAATGATTGTGCAGCCAAATGAAATATTACATTTGGTCTCACTGCATTAATCATCCTATTAATTGATGCATAATCATTCAAATCAGCATAGTATATACTAATCCTATCCTTTTTATTTATCCTGTCATTTAGATGATATAAATTATCCATAGGTTCTTGCCAACGCATCATTCCAACTATCTCATAGCTAGTATTTTCTAGCAAAAAATCAGCCATCTGTGAACCAACCTGCCCTGTAATACCGGTAATTAACGCCACTTTACCCACTATATAATCCTTTTATATAAAATTTTTATTTATCAATTTCTATCAAAATCGTCTTCTATCCTAATAATATCATCTTCTCCTATATACTCCCCCACTTGCACCTCTATTAAAATAACCGGCATATTACCATTGTTTGCCAAACGATGAACTTCTCCTGTTTTTATATATGTCGATTCGTTTGACTCAACTAGTCTAATTTCGCCTCTTACGGTTACGGTTGCCACACCAGATACAACCGTCCAGTATTCGCTTCTATAAAGATGCTTTTGCAAGTTCAGTCTTTTACCGGGTTTAACCACTATCTTTTTCATCTTATAGCTGCTACCCTCGCAGCACCTCGTAGCTGCCCCACGGACGGTATACGCTCGTGTGCGCTTCGCAAATTTCAGGAAATGAATTCAAAAAGTGCTTATAAACCTCTTTTACCTTTTACGAACTGCCTTTTTTGGCGATCAAAAGCGCGTCTTTGGTATCGACTACGAGCAAATTTTGCACGTCCACGAGCGCGGTAGGTTTTTTGGTCAGGATAAAATTTTCGCTTGAGTCGATTTGTAGCGATTCGCCGATATTTTTTATCTTTTTACTCAGCTCGTCAAAGCTACCCATATCGCTCCAGCCTGCATCAAGTGGCACCATTTTGATATTTAGGCTTTTTTGCATTAGCGCATAGTCGATGCTGATATCCTCGATCTTATCCATAAAATTCGGACTAATTTTTAGCAAATTCGGTTCGTTTGCCGAGCCCTCTATCGCCGCCGTAACGTCTTTTACGATACCTGGCGCGTATTTTTTCATCTCGCTTAAAAACACGCCCGCCTTAAAGCAAAACATACCGCTGTTAAAATAATATCCGCCCTCTTTTATAAATTTAGTCGCGGTTTCAAGATTAGGCTTTTCGATAAACCGCTCTACGTCGCCGTTTTTATCGGCCTTGATGTAACCGTAACCGGTATTTGGCTCGCAAGGCTTTATGCCAAACGTCGCTAAAAAGCCCTGACTTGCGTAGCTTTGCGCGATCAAAAGCGCTTTTTTATACTCCGCTTCGTTCTCGATTAGATGGTCGCTTGGAGTAACGAGCAAAATTTCGTCCTCATCGCAGCAAAGCGCCGCAAACGTAATCGCCGCGGCAGTATTTTTGCCGAAAGGCTCGAGGATAAATTTATCTATTTTTTTACTTCCGCATTCATCAAGCGCCAAAAAATAGTGCGCCTCGTTGCAAACGATGATCGTTTTTTGCGCGTGTACGTTGCGTCTAAGCGTAAGGTCAAAGAGAGATTTGCCGTTAAAAAGCCTGATAAATTGCTTTGGCATCAGAGTGCGAGATAGCGGCCAAAGTCTCGTGCCCGAACCTCCGCAAAGTATAACGTTTGTCATTTTTACGCCTTTTGCTTTAAATTTTCGACCAAATTTAAAAATGTTTCTTGTAATTTTACAAGCAAATTTTGATCCTTGGTCTCAAATCTCGTGACGATAACCGGCGTAGTATTTGAGGCTCGCACTAGCGCCCAGCTGCCGTCCTCAAATCTCACTCTAACGCCGTCTATATCGATGATTTCGGCTATCTTGCCTAGACCTGCTAGCAAATTTTGCGCGTCGCCCTTCTCGTAAATTTCAACCAAAACCTCTTTTAGCTTTGCAACCAGCTTAAATTTTTGCGCGTCGGTCGTTTTTATCTTGATCTCGTCGGTGCTAAAGACCTTTGGCAATTTATCGAGCTCGCCGTCTAGGTTAAAGCCTTTAGCCACAAGCTCCAGCGCGCGAAACATCGCGTACGTCGCATCATCAAAGCCAAAATACCTCTCCTTAAAGAAAATATGACCGCTCACCTCGGCCGCCATGTCGATATTTAGCTCCTTCATCGCCTTTTTGATATTGCTGTGGCCGGTCTTGCCCATGAAGCTTTTGCCGCCGTGCGCATCGATCTCGTCGTACATATTTTGCGAGCATTTGACCTCGCCGAGAACTCGCGGATTTTTCATCGCAAGGCTATATAGATAGGCTAGTTCGTCGCCTTTTATGTTGCGTTTTTTGGTTAGAACCGCAATGCGGTCGCCGTCGCCGTCAAAACCGAATCCTATGTCAAATTCGCCCTTTAGCGCGGCCTTTAGGTCGCTTAAATTTTTCTCCTCGCTAGGGTCTGGGTGATGGTTTGGGAAGTTGCCGTCGGGCTGGGCATATAAAATTTGAGCGTTCAAATTTAACGCCTCGCAAATTTCGGGCAGAACCGCTCCGACCGCGCCGTTTGCGCAGTCGATGACGATTTTAAGCGGCAAGGCTTTTAGATGTGCAAACTGTTCTATAAGAAAATTTTTATAAGGCGTCGCGATGTCGAATTTCTCGGCTCTCAAATCATCGGGGATTTGCGTTTTTGCCGCGATGCCTGCTAGCACGGCGACTTTTAACTTTTGCAAATCCTCGCCGAAGTAACTATCCTTAAAAATCGTGATTTTAAAGCCGTTGTACTCTTTTGGATTATGAGAGCCGGTTATCATTACGTTTGCGTCAAATTTATCCGAAAACACGCTAAAATACCCGACCGGCGTCGGCAGTAAGCCGATATTGTAGACCCTGATCCCGGCTAAATTTAGCCCGCTAACCAGCCAGCCAAAAATCTCATTTGCACTTAGCCTAGCATCATACCCCACGCTAACGTTTTTTGCGCCTCGTCGTAGCATTTCTCGGCCCAAATTTAACCCGATCGCTTTGACGCTCGTTTCGTTTAGATCGCGCTCGTAAATGCCGCGTATATCGTATTCTCTAAAAATTTCTTGTATCATAAATTTTTTATCTTTTAATTAAATAATTTTAGGATTATAGATAAAAAGAAGTTAAATTTTTATTAATTTTAGCCATTTTTTAGAAATTTGAGATTTTAGAGATTTACCCGACGGAAAGTCGGGTAAATTCGGGCTACATCATGCCGCCCATACCACCCATTCCGCCCATGTCAGGCATTGCAGGCATTGCTTTTTCTTCTTTTATCTCGCTGATAGTTGCCTCAGTTGTTAGTAGTAAGCTAGCCACACTAACAGCGTTTTGAAGCGCAACTCTCTCAACTTTCACTGGATCGATGATGCCAGCTTCAAACATATTTACATATTCGCCAGTTGCAGCGTTAAAGCCAAAATTTGCATCTTTGCTTGTCTCAACTGCGTTTGCTACTACGCCTGCGTCAAAGCCAGCGTTTTCAGCGATTTGGCGAAGTGGAGCACGAAGCGCTCTTCTAACGATCTCAGCACCGATTGCCTCATCTCCTTGTAAATTTAGATTTACACTCTTTGAAGCAAGGATAAGAGCTGAACCGCCACCTACTACGATGCCCTCTTCAACAGCTGCACGAGTAGCACTTAGAGCGTCATCTACGCGGTCTTTTTTCTCTTTCATCTCAGTCTCAGTCGCAGCACCTACTTTGATAACTGCCACGCCACCGCTTAGTTTTGCAAGGCGCTCTTGAAGTTTTTCTTTGTCATAGTCGCTTGTAGTCTCTGCGATTTGCGCTTTGATCTGAGTTATTCTAGCGTCGATCACTGACTTCTCGCCTGCGCCATTTACGATAGTTGTGTTATCTTTGTCGATAACTACGCTTGAAGCTTGACCAAGGTCGTTTATAGTAGCGCTTTCTAGTGTTCTGCCTAGCTCTTCGCTGATGACTTCGCCACCTGTTAAGATAGCAATATCTTCAAGCATCGCTTTTCTTCTGTCGCCAAAGCCAGGAGCTTTAACAGCTGAGATGTTTAGCACGCCGCGAAGTTTATTTACAACAAGCGTTGCAAGTGCCTCGCCCTCGATATCTTCAGCAATAATTAGAAGTGGTTTGCCACTTTTTTGTACTTGCTCAAGCACTGGAAGTAAGTCTTTTAAATTTGTAATCTTCTTGTCAAATAGCAATATGAATGGATTGCTTAGCTCAACTTGCATTTTTTCAGGGTTTGTGATGAAATATGGGCTTAGGTATCCGCGGTCAAACTGCATACCCTCAACAACGCTTAGCTCGTCTTGGATAGACTTTGCCTCTTCTACTGTTATAACGCCATCTTTGCCGACTTTCTCCATCGCATCAGCGATAAGCTTGCCGATGCTCTCGTCTGAGTTTGCAGAGATAGTAGCGATCTGAGCGATCTCCTTTGAGCCTGATACTTTTTTAGAGATATTTTTTAGTGCATCTATAAGCGCTGCTACTTCTTTATCCATGCCACGTTTTACTTCGATAGGATTTGCGCCAGCAGTTACGTTTCTAAGACCCTCTTTAAATATCGCATGAGCTAGTACAGTAGCTGTTGTAGTGCCGTCGCCTGCTTGGTCGTTTGTCTTGCTTGCTACTTCTCTAACTAGGCTTGCACCCATGTTTTCGATAGTATCTTTTAGCTCAACCTCTTTAGCCACACTAACGCCGTCTTTTGTGATGTTTGGAGCGCCAAAGCTCTTTTGGATAAGGACATTTCTGCCTCTTGGTCCCATTGTCACTTTCACAGCATCATTTAGTTTTTTTACGCCCTCGTATAGGCGGTTTCTTGCATCATCAGAGTAAAAAATTTCTTTTGCCATTGTTTTTCCTTTTTAAATTATTTAATCACGCCTAAAATATCGTCGATGTTTAAAACAAGATATGTTTTATCATCTAAATTTATCTCAGTGCCACCGTATTTTGCAAATACAACTTTATCACCAACTTTTACACCCTCTACTTCAGCACCGACTGCTTTTACCTCACCGCTTAAAGGTTTTTCTTTTGCGTTATCAGGTATAATAATGCCCGAAGCTGTGGTCTTTGTCTCCTCTACGCGTTCGACTAGAACACGCTTGCCTAATGGTTGAAAATTCATTGTTCATCCTTTTAGTTTAATTGTCTTTTTTAGCACTCTTTATTTTTGAGTGATGAAATCCTAGCATTTTTTTCTAAAAAAGTCAATGAATTTATAGCAAATTTAATTAAATCTTTAGTCTATTTGACTAAAGTTTCGTGATATATAAAACTAATATAAGGGAATTTTATGAAAAAAGTAGCCTATATAATTTTCGCACTCGTGCTGACAATAGCTTGCATCTTTGGCTTTATCTTTAGCCCATTTGGGAGTACATTTATCGCTGGCAAGATCGAAAAAGAGGCACTCGCTCGTGGTATTGATGTCAAATTTAAAGATTTTAGCCTGGGGGTTAGCACCTTAAATTTAGAAGCGACCGTGATGAATGCCATAAATTTAAAAGCAAATGGCGACCTCTCCTTGCTTGCTCAAAGCATGAATTTAAACATAGATATAAATGCCGACAAGGCAAAGGCTAGCGAGCTTGGGTTAAAAAGAGATGTAGCGCTTAAAGCAAACGTGGCTGGTAAATTTAGCGACTTCAAACTAGTAGCAACTGGCACGGCGCTTGGCTCAAATATAAATTTAAACGCAAATTTAAAAGACTACCTGCCAAAAGCCTTAAATCTTGACGCTAAAAATATCGAACTTTCTGAGATATCAGCCCTTGCGCAAAAGCCAAATTTAGCTAGCGGCAAGCTTGATCTAACGAGCAACATGCAAGGGGTTGATGAGAAAAATGAGCCCATCATTAACGCTCAAATTTTAGCAAGTAATGGCGTAATAAACAAAGAAATTCTTAAAAACGAATTTGGGCTAAATTTGGCAAAAGATATAAGCTTTAAAGGCGGCATAAATGCTAAATTTGCAAATGAAAAAGTAGTGGCAAAAACCCTTATCATTGCGCCTGAAGCCACTTTAAAAGCAAATGAGACGACTTATGATCTAGCTAGCAAAAATTTAAAGAGCGATTTTTCGCTAAATGTGCCTGATCTTGCCCTTTTTGGCAAGCTCTTGGGCGAGCAGCTAAATGGCGCAGTGGACGCAAACGGCGAAATTTTAATGCAAGAAAATGCTCTTAAAAATCTAAAAACTGAGATAAACGGCCTTGGCGGCAAGATAAATGCAAATTTTGATAGTAAAAATTTAGTCCTAAATGCAGCAAATATCAAGCTAAAAGAGCTTCTAGCACTTGCCTTGCAGCCTAGCTACGCAGACGGGCAGATAAATTTAAACGCAAATTTTAGCGGCTTTGACGAGCTAAAAAAGCTTGCTGGAGAGGCTAAATTTGATATAAAAAACGGCCTTATAAACAAAGATCTTGCAAAGCTTAAAAATGCGGCTAAATTTGAGCTAAAAGGCGGCGCTACCGCAAAAGGTGAGCTTGTAAATTTTGACGCAAACGTGCTTAGCGACCTTGGCGAGCTAAAGGATATAAAGGGTAT
Source organism: Campylobacter concisus (assembly GCF_003048405.1). Lineage (NCBI taxonomy): Bacteria > Pseudomonadati > Campylobacterota > Epsilonproteobacteria > Campylobacterales > Campylobacteraceae > Campylobacter > Campylobacter concisus. The sequence goes on from NZ_PIQS01000001.1 coordinate 269,039, forward strand.
TTATGACCTAAAAAACAGCCAAATTTTTAGCAAATTTGCCCTGCTCATTAGCGACCCTGAGAAATTTAAAGCGGTTAGTGGCTTTGAGGTGAGCTCAAAAATGGCGCTTGCGGGCGATATAAAGGTCAAAGAAAGCAAAATAGATGAGCTAAATTTAGGCGGCGATGCCTTTGCTGGCAAGCTAAACGCCACCATAAAAAATGAAAATCTTGATCTTAGCCTAAAAGAGGCGCAGTTGGGAGATATCTTGGCACTTAGCGGCAACGACAGACTGGCAAATGCCAAGGCAAATGTCCAGGCAAAGGGGCAAAATATCTTTAGTAAAAGTCCAAGCATCGCCGCAACGATCGCTTTAAACGAGGGCAAATTTAACGCCGCAGTGCTTAGCAGAATGCTTGATAAAAAATTCCCACAAAACGAGAAATTTAGCTCAAATTTGAGCCTAGACTACAAAGGCGAAGTAGCGAAATTTAGTGGCGACTTTCTTAGCTCGCTAGCTGATATAAAGGGCATAGATGGCAGCTTTGACGTGGGCAAAAACACGCTAAGTTTAAAGCTTCAAGCGGTGGTTTCAGAGCTAAATAAGCTTGCATTTTTAGCTGGCCGCGAGCTTCACGGTAAATTTGCAGCGCTCATTACCGCAAATGGCAAAGTAGATGATCTAAGCGTAAAAGCCACTTCAGACGATCTCTTTAAAGGCAAGCTCGAGGCAACCTACAAAGGCGGCGCGCTTGATGTGATGCTAAAAAATTTCGATATCAAAGGACTAACGCAGACCCTAGCACTTGATCATCTCTATGATGGCAACGGCGATGCGAAATTTGACTATGAGACAAAGCAAAGGCTGGGTAAATTTGACATCTTGCTAAAAGAGGGTCACCTAGCCAGCACAAATCTCACAAACAACATAAAAATATTCACCGGCAAGGACATCACAAAAGAAATTTACAAAGACGGCAAAATTTACGGCGACATAAAGGGCGACAACGTCGTTTTTAACGTAAATTTAAGCTCACCAAAGAGCGACATAAATGTCTCAAAAGGCACTTATAATACTGCCACGAAAATGCTAAACGCGCCACTTGTTTGCAGACTCGAAAAGACCGACCTAAACGTGAAAATTTCAGGCACGACAGATAACCTAAAATACGACGTCGGCTCGCAATATTTAGAAAACAAAGTCAAAAAAGAGATAGGTAGATTTTTAGATAAAAAGTTAGGCGGCAAAGATAGCAACTCAAGCAGCGACAAGCAAAATTTAAAGGGGCTTTTAAAAGGGTTATTTTAGATGAAAAAGGCGGAAAATTTAAAGTATCTAATGGGGCTTGGGCACTTTTGCAGCGACATAAACCAAAGTGCTCTTGGCGCAATGCTGCCATTTTTCATCGCGAGCTACCACTACGACTACGCCACGGCCGCCTCGCTCGTGACCGCCACAAATTTAGCAAGCTCGCTCATCCAGCCACTAATCGGCCGCCTAAGCGACAAAAGGGAGCTTCCATACGTCATCCCGCTTGGGCTGCTGTTAGCTGGCGGAGGCATGAGCCTAACTGGCTTTGTCACAAACTACTACCTCATCTTAGTTTGTGTGATGATAAGCGGTATCGGCGCCGCGCTTTTTCACCCAAGTGCTGCAAGGATCGTAAACTACGCCTCAAACGCCAAAAATAGAGCCAAAAGCATAAGCATATTTTCATTTGGTGGCAACCTTGGCTTTGCGGTTGGACCTATTTTGGTTGCTGTTTTTGTGGGAAATTTTGGTCTAAAAGGGACGCTGGTCTTCATCATACCTCAAATTTTTCTGACACTTTTGTACCTTAAAAAGGGCAAATTTATAAAAGCACTAGAGGGCAATCACAAAAAGCAAATTTTGCAAAAAACGATCGCTCTAAAAGACGATCTGGGCGCATTTTTGAGGCTTTGCGTCTGTATATTTTCACGCTCCATCGTAGCCTTTGGTTTTACAGCATTTTTTAGCATATATCTCATCAAAATTTTTGGCATCAGCAAAGAGGTGGCAAATGTAAATTTAAGCCTCTTTTTCGCCGCAGGTGCGATCTCTACACTATTTGGCGGAGCGCTAGCAGATAGGTACGGTCTAGTTAGACTCATTAAAATAAGCCTAAGCGTCGCTGCGCCGCTAGTCGTGCTAATGCTCTTTATCGACAGCTACGCGCTATTTCTCGCGGCCTCGATCTGCGTAAGTGCTTGCATCAGCCTATCTTTTAGCCCTTCAATCGCCCTTGCACAGCTTTATTTGCCAAACCAGATAGGCCTAGCCTCAGGCGTAACGCTTGGCCTTAGCATCACAATCGGCGGCATATTTGCGACGGTCATCGGCAAGATCGCTGATATATTTAGCCTGACGCACTCATTTTATTTTATAGCCGTAGTCTCGATCATTAGTGCAGCTTCGAGCTACTTTTTAAAGCCGGTTGCACGATAAATAAATACTAAATTAATATAAATTAACCTGATTTAAAAAATATTTAAATATTTTTTAAATCAATTACAATAAAATAACTAATTTAATTTAAGGAACAAATTTGGAACAGTTACAACAAGAAAAAAAATATATGTTAAAAAGCGCCAGAGAGTTGGGGCTTATATCTTGTATCATGGCGATATTTAAGTATCTAGTTTTCGTTTCAGGACTTTACAAAACCCTTGATCGCGATTTCAGTCTTATCCTCAAAGCATGCTGCGACTCTATCAGTTGGATACTTTTATTTTTTGCTATTTCATTGATATGCTCTGTTTATAATTCCTCAAAACTAAGAACATATTTTAAAATTTTTACTATTTTCATTTTGATATATGTCATTTTAACTTTTTTGACTTTTAAAATTGTCATGTATCTGGGAGAAAGAAATTTTAACTATAATGATTTTATCTTTACGATATTGAATTATTTTTATAGCAACGAAGAGATTATGTATAATCATGACCTATTTAAACAGCTACTCATTTATCGTAGTTATTTATTGAGAGTATTATTCGTAACAGCATCACTATTTTTATTTATATCTATCGCAAAATTAACAAAAATAATAAAAGAAAAAATGTTTTGGGCTTATGCATTATTTGGTGCATTTCATATAGCAAGCTACTTTATTAAAATTGATCACAAAATTTATGATTATATTGATATTGGAGCTTTCTTTATTGCTTTAATCGCATGGTGGCGACTAAAGATACAGGCAAGTAGTGACGAAATTCAAGTAATTAGCGAAAATGGGATTTTAAATGTGACTACTATCAAATCTTCAAGCCAATTAGCCGCGAAAGCCTGCTTAGTTGGCCTTATCGCAATATTTTTTTACTATATATTTTTTGAATATTTGTTAGCACATCAAGAAAGAATGTCACTTCGACCAATAATATTTATAAAGCCTCTTGTTTATGTGGTAGTATTAGCGGTTATTTACTCTGCCGTTAAGCAGATAGCACATACGTTAAATGAGATAAGACTACATACAAATTTCTTATTTTTCTCTATCCTTTTTGTGATATTTACAATAGCAAAAGCAACAACTGACTACATGTATATATATGCTTACGATTATAATTTTTTAAATATCTTTGGTACACACAATGCCTCAATTAAATCTTTAGTTTCTAGTGCCAATACAATCTTATACATTGGAGTATTTGCTCATTTGTTAGCTATAGTATTTTTATTTTTATTTACAACAAGATTAGTGAGCGCAACTAAAAGTAGGCTATTTTGGATAAATTTTATATTGTTTGTGGTAAGTTCAGTCATACTTTTAGCACTACTATTTCCGGGTAAGCCAGACTTTATAGGCCTTTTAACCAAAAACATAGACCTTTTTAATATAGCAGAGTTTTTCTTTTTACTAATTGCTTGGTATAGCGTGAAAAAAGACACAAGAGAACAGGATAGATCATAAAACGGCATTTGGCGATAAATTTATAGTTTAAACAGCTAAAGACAAGATGATTTTTGTCTTTAGCTTCGCTATGAGGAGACGAGGCGAAATTTTACGATACAAAGGAGCATACATGTAGTATGTGACTGAAGTAGAGTGAAATTTCAACGACGTATAGCAGAAAAAGACAAAATCGCCTTAAAGCTTTCTTATCTTTGCTATTTCGTCGCGTAATGCCGCCGCCTTCTCAAACTCGAGCTGCGCCGCCGCTTCAAGCATCTGCTTTCTTAGTTCTTTTACTATCGCAGCTCGCTCACTAGCTGGCATCTTCTCTAAATTTTTACCACGCTTATAAATTTCACCATCATCTTCGACGTGCAAGCTCTCTTCGATATTTCTGCTGGCAGAGTGCGGCGTTATACCATGAGCTTTGTTGTATTCATCTTGAAATTTACGCCTCGCAGTCGTCGTATCGATCGCCTCTTTCATTGATTTTGTTATCTTTTTAGCAAACATTAGCACCTTGCCATTTACATTTCTAGCTGCACGCCCCATCGTCTGTATAAGGCTCGTTGTCGAGCGCAAAAAGCCCTCTTTATCGGCGTCCATTATGGCTATTAGACTCACTTCAGGCAGGTCAAGCCCCTCACGGAGCAAATTTATACCTATTAGCATGTCAAATTCCCCGCTTCTAAGCCCTCTAATGATCTCATTTCGCTCGATCGCGTCGATGTCTGAGTGCATATACTTGACCTTGACGCCAAGCTCTATGTAGTAGCGGCTTAGCTCCTCGGCCATCTTTTTAGTTAGCACCGTAACTAGCACGCGCTCATTTCTAGCGATGACCGCCTTTGCCTCGTCAAATAGCGCCTCGACTTGATTGTCACTATCTTTTATCTCGATGAGCGGATCTAGTAGCCCAGTAGGACGCAAAATTTGCTCATATACATGCCCCTGGCTGATACCAAGCTCGTACTCGTTTGGTGTGGCTGAGACAAAGAGAAATTTCGCCTTTTTGCTTATAAACTCGTCAAATTTAAGCGGCCTGTTATCAAGTGCTGAAGGCAAGCGAAATCCATACTCTACAAGCACCTCTTTACGGCTCCTATCACCTGCATACATGCCCCTAAACTGTGGCAAACTCACGTGACTCTCATCGACGATGACCAGATAATCCTCGCCACTTATCTCAAAGTAGTCAAACATCGAGTACGGCGTCTCTCCAGCCTTTTGACCGGTCAGATGTCGCGCGTAGTTTTCGATACCTTTACACATACCAGTGCTTGCCATCATCTCGAGATCAAATTCAACTCTCTGCTTTAGCCTCTGAGCCTCGACTAGCTTACCCTGCTCGCTAAACTCTTTTAAGCGCACATCAAGCTCCTCTTCGATCTCCTTCATAGCGATCTTTAGCCTATCAGCGCCCACGATGAACTGGCTGGTGGCATAAAGCGTAAATTTAGAAATGTCTTTGAGTCTCTTGTTATCAAGCACGTCAAAATGATACATCGCATCTATCTCATCGCCAAAAAACTCAACTCTTAGGGCTTCGTCGTTGTAATAAGCCGGATAAATGTCCACCACATCGCCATTTACACGAAAATCACCCCTGTCAAAGTAGTTGTCATTACGCTTGTAGCCCATATCCACAAGCTGCTCTAAAAGCTTTCTTTGGCTTATTTTCTCCCCTACGCTAAGATAGGCTACCATCCCTTTATACTCGCTTGGATTGCCAAGGCCGTAGTTTGCGGAGACTGAGGCCACGCAGATGACGTCATCAAAGCTTAGCAAACTAGCCGTCGCAGAAAGACGCAGGCGCTCAAGCTCCTCATTTACCGAGCTATCCTTTTCTATATATAGGTCGCTTCTTGGGATGTAGGCCTCTGGCTGGTAGTAGTCGTAGTAGCTTATGAAGTACTCCACATGGTTTTTTGGAAAAAAACCTTTAAATTCACTATATAGCTGCGCGGCGAGGGATTTGTTATGCGTCATGATAAGTGTTGGCATATTTAGCTCACGTATGACGTTTGCCATGGTAAAGGTCTTGCCGGACCCTGTCACGCCTAAAAGTGTTTGGTATTTATTGCCTGAATTTATGCTTTTTACTATCTCTTTTATCGCTCTTGCTTGGTCGCTGCTTGGGCTAAATTTAGATGAAATTTCAAATTTACTCATTGATTGCCTTTAAATTTGGGCGAATTTTATAGCAAAGATAGTGCTTTGTCAAATGAGAATTTTAATAAGAATTTAGCCTCTGCGTGTTAGAATACGAGCCTAATTATTATTTTAAAGGAACTTTTATGTTTGAAGATAATGCGATCTTAACCACACTAAGCGATAAAGTAAATGACCTGATTACAAAATATGACGAACTTTGCAAAACGAACGAAGAGTTACGCAACGAGATCGTAACTTTAAAAGCACAAAATGAGGCAAAAAGTAATCAAATCATGCGTTTAGAAGAGGATCTTGACAAGAAAAATACCGAAGCTGACGATGTAATGAGAAAAATCGAAGCTGTCCTTGGCAGATAAGCTTGGCTAAAATATGAAAAAAATAACGCTCACGATATCATCTCGCGACTACACGATCACGCTTGATGATGATTTTGCTAAATTCTTTGAAGATGACTGGCAAAATTTAATGGGCGGACGCCAATTTATCGAGCCAAAAGAGCTTTTAAATGCCTTTATAGAAAAATGTTATGAAAATTATGCTGTGATAAAGGCAGTAAAAAATTTAACTGGCAACGTTGATGAGATATTAAAGCGAGAATAGAGATGAAAAGACGAGCTTACACCTTGCTTGAGCTGATATTTATAGTAGTTATACTAGGTATTTTAAGCACAGTCGCTATACCTAGGCTATTTTTTTCTAGAAGTGATGCTACCATCTCAAATGCCAAAACTCAACTTGCCGCTATAAGAAGTGGAATTTCACTAAAATACAATGACAATATTTTGCAAGCAAAGCCAGAATTTCCACAAAAACTAGATGATGGCGATCCAAACAAACTCTTTAAAAATGTTATAAATATACCGATAAAAGATAGCGGTAGCAAAAATGGCTGGCACAGAATAAACGATGACAAATATACATTTAGACTAGATGGCAAAGTAGCAAATTTCAAATACGATAAAAATACTGGCGATTTTGGTTGCAGCGATGAAAATGAAATTTGCAAATCACTTCAGTAATGCATTATTATATACTCGCATTTTATGGGCTAAATTTAGCCCCACTCACTTATGAAAGCGATCAAAAACTAGAAAAATTTCAAGGCGTAAAGGCTTCTTTAAAAGGCAAAATTCTTACTGCTTTTATCGTAAAAGAGACTGGCAAACCAGAGTTTAAAACAAGTAAAATTTTAGAAATTCTACCGATTAATCTAACTTCAATGCAAAGCGAATTGGCAATATTTATCTCAAAATATTACACATGCGAGCTTGGCGTCAGCCTAAATTTATTTGAACCAAATAACACTATTGCAGTAGATAAATTTTATGAAAATCAAAATTTTAATGTGGCACCCAAACTAAGCGAAAAACAGCAAGAGGCTTTGGATTTTATAAATAAACGTAAAATTTCACTCATCTTTGGCGACACTGGAAGCGGAAAAAGCGAAATTTACATAGCAAAGATCAGAGAAATTTTAAATGCAGGTACTCAGGCGCTATTTTTAATGCCCGAAATTTCACTCACGCCACAAATGCAAAAACGCCTTGAGAACTTCTTTGGCGAGGCAGTAGCAGTCTGGCACTCAAAGATCACGTCAAAGAAAAAAGAGCAAATTTTAAAAGATATAAAAAGTGGGAAAGTTAGACTCGTTGCAGGTGCGAGGTCGGCTTTATTTTTACCACTTGAGAGGCTAAAACTTATCATCATCGACGAAGAACACGACGATAGCTACAAAAATACAGGCTCAAAGCCCCACTACAATGCAAGAGACCTTGCCCTCTTTCTAACTAGCAAATTTGACCTACAAGTGGTGCTTGGAAGTGCCACGCCAAGCCTTACTAGCTTTTACAAGCAGGAGCACTTTCGCTTAAAAGGGACATATTTTGATTCGCAAAAAAATTACATTTTCGATGAGAGCGAGACTGGAATTAGTGAAATTTTAAAAGATGAAATTTCAAAGACACTCGCGAATAAAAAACAAGCTGTCATCTGCCTGCCAACAAGGGCAAATTTTAAATATCTAGTCTGCAAAAACTGCGGTGAAACGTTAAAGTGCCCATTTTGCAGTATCGGTATGAGCTATTACAAAAAACAAAACGTGCTAAAGTGTCAATACTGTGAGCATAAAATGGCAGTGTCTAAAACTTGCCACCAGTGCGGCAGCGAGATGATAGAGGCCAAAAAGATCGGTACGAGCGAACTTTTAGAGCGACTGCAAGCCGAATTTGCTAATGCCAGAATCGCTAAATTTGACAGGGATGAGATAACGACGCAAAACAAGCTTGTAAAGGCCTTAAAAGAATTTAACGACGGCAAGATAGACATCCTGCTAGGCACGCAGATGCTAAGCAAAGGGCACGACTATCACAACGTCGAGCTTGCTGTTATTATGGGCTTTGATGAGCTTTTAAACTTTCCTGATTACAGAGCCAGAGAAAGAACTCTTGCCCTTGCTATGCAAGTAGCTGGCAGAGCCGGTAGAAACGGAGTTGGTAGAGTCATCATCCAAAGTAAACAAAGAGAATTTTTTGAAGGCTTCATTAGCGACTACGACGCATTTTTAAAAGAAGAGATTGGCTACCGAGAGGGGCTATATCCACCATTTACTAGGCTTCTTCGCATTATCATCTCACATAAAGATGAACACATAGTAAAAAATATATTGAATGAATTTGTGCAAAGAATAGAATCTTTAAGAAGCGATGAGCTTGAGATCATAGGATACGGAAAGTGCCAGATAGAGTATCTTGGAAGCAAATTTAGATATGAAATTTTACTTCGCTCAAACTCTCATATACCTCTTTTAAAAGCTGCAAACCTCTGCAAAAGCGAGCTTAGCGATATTGATATAGACCCGGTCAATTTTAGTTAAAAATGCTAGTCTAAAAACTATCCAACAAAGACATGGTAAATTTTAAAATAGATAATAGAGAAACCTAAGGCTTATGAAAGTATTATGAAATTTGATAAGTTGGCTATAAAGAGTAAGTAAAATTTTAGAAACTACATCTAATAAAAATACTAATTTTTATAAACTATTAAAAATAAATTTTCAAGCCTTTTAAAAGCCATTTTTCTTTATAATCCCCAATAAAAATTTAAAGGCAAAATTTTGCAACGATACCCAACAAAACAGATAAAAATTCGCAATGTTTTAATAGGTGGCGACGCGCCAATATCCGTGCAATCAATGACTTTTTCAAAGACAAAAGACGTAAAAGGCACGCTAGAGCAGATACAGAGGCTTTATTTTGCGGGCTGTGACATCGTGCGCTGCGCAGTTTTTGACAAAGAGGACGCCAGCGCGCTAAAGCAAATCGTTGCGGGCTCACCTATTCCAGTCGTTGCAGACATTCATTTTAACCACACCTATGCGCTCATCGTTAGCGAATTTGTCGATGCTATCCGCATAAATCCCGGCAATATAGGCTCAGCCAAAAACATAAAAGCAGTAGTTGATGCCTGCAAACAGCGAAATTTACCTATCCGTATCGGCGTAAATTCTGGCTCGCTTGAAAAGCAGTTTGAGGACAAATACGGCCGCACGGTGGAGGCGATGGTGGAGAGTGCCATGTATAACATCAAGCTTCTTGAGGATTTTGACTTTACAGACATTAAAATTTCACTTAAATCAAGCGACGTAGAGCGCACTATGCAAGCATATAGAGCGCTTCGTCCAAAGACAAATTATCCATTTCATCTTGGCGTTACTGAGGCAGGTACCACTTTTCACGCCACTATCAAGTCCGCGATCGCTCTTGGTGGGCTTTTGCTTGAGGGTATAGGCGATACGATGAGAGTTAGCATCACTGGCGAGCTTGAAGAAGAGATCAAAGTTGCAAAGGCGATCTTAAAAGATAGCGGCCGCCAAAAAGAGGGACTAAATATCATCTCATGCCCAACTTGCGGGCGTTTGCAAGCTGATCTAATGGCGGCAGTAAAGCTCGTAGAAGAAAAAACAAAAGGCATAAAAGAGCCATTAAACGTCTCAGTCATGGGCTGCGTGGTAAATGCTATAGGTGAAGCAAAAGGTGCGGATGTTGCCATAGCATTTGGCAAAGGAAATGGCATGATAATGCGTCACGGCGAAGTGGTCGCAAGACTGCCTGAAAGCGAGCTTGTAGATAGATTTTTACAAGAGATCGATGATGAGATAAAAAGTAGAGACTAAAGGAAAAGTTGTGGCAAAGCAAAGAGTTAACGAGATAGAATTTACCAACCTTTACGACATTGATATGGAGCGAGCTATACTAAGCTCCATTTTGCAAAACAACGATATTTTAGGTGAAATTTTTGACATTGTTAAGGCAAAGGATTTTTATCTAAAAGGGCATTCGCAAATATATGATGCAATGGTAGCATGCCTAAATAGCGATGATCCTATAACTATGCCATTTTTAAAAAATAGACTTGGCGAAAAATACGACGAAGAGCTAATACTAGATATTTTGGGCACAAATTCCCTAATAGACATTCAAAAATACGCAAACGAACTAAGAGAAAAATCCATAAAAAGAAGTCTTGTAAAGATCGCTCACAATATACCAAGCAAAGTAAATGAAGATAAGCCAAGTCGCGATATGGTCGATGATCTTAGTCAGGAATTTTACTCTTTGATAGAAGGTGGAAGCACTGGAGTCATAAAAGAAGGCAAAGAGATCATCATGAAAATGATGGATCATATTAATGCTCAAGCTTTACTTGGCGAAAAAGATATCGTTGGACTTGATACTGGATTTAAGAAGCTAAATGAGATGATAAAGGGCTTTAAAAATGGAGACCTCATCATCGTCGCAGCTCGTCCAGGCATGGGAAAAACGACACTTTGTTTAAATTTTATGAGTCAGGTTTTAAAAAATAATGCTGGAGTTGTTTTTTTCTCGCTCGAGATGCCAGCTGAGCAGATAATGATGAGAATGCTAGCGAGCAAGACCTCTATCCCACTTCAAGACATAATGACTGCAAAGATGGATGATGAAGCGTTGGCTAGATTTAGCGATGCTTGCGAGGAGTTTGCTGCTAGCAAGCTTTTTGTGCATGATAGTGGCTATGTAAATATCCATCAAGTAAGAACGCAAATGCGAAAACTAAAGGCTATGCATCCTGAAATTTCACTTTGTGTGATCGACTACATCGGTCTTATGATGAGTACAAATAACTACGCTGATCGTCACGTCCAAATAGCTGAAATTTCTCGTGGATTAAAGCTTTTGGCACGTGAGCTAGATATGCCAATCATCGCTCTTTCTCAGCTAAATAGAAGCCTTGAATCTCGCGCAAATAAACGCCCTATGCTAAGCGATCTAAGAGAGTCAGGTGCGATCGAGCAAGATGCTGACATCATTCTTTTTGTTTATAGAGATGAGTTTTATCTAGAACAAGAAGAAAAAGAGAAAGAAAAACGCGCAAGTGCCGAGGGCAAAGAGTACAAGAGTAATCACGTCTTTAATAAGCTTCAAGAAAAGGCCGAGATCATCGTTGGCAAAAACAGAAATGGCGAAACTGGCTCAGTTGATGTGCTCTTTCAAAAGCAACACTCAAGATTTGAAGATATGTCTGCAATGCCAGTATCTGATGTTTCATTTGAAGGCTGATGCGTTTTAAAGCTTTAAAAAATAGAGAAATTTTTACTATATTTTGTCTGATTTGCCTTTGTATTTTTTCTATAAATTTGGCTATTAGCTACCATAAATATCAAATTTTTATGGACAAAGGCGAACAAGAGCTAACAGCAACCGTGATTTCTAGCTACGAAAAGCTTGGAGATGACGGCAAGAAAAGGCAAATTTTAAAGCTTAAGACTGATGAGTTTTTATTTTATACGCTTGGAGCCAAAACAGATGACTTTAAAGCTGGAGATAATATATTTCTAAGCGTCATAAATTTAGACGTTAGTTTTAAAGATTATCTCGCTTCCTCCTTTTACATGCCTAGCTTTTCACGCGAAAAACTACCACAAAAAGTCACACCAAATATCAATCAAAAACTACAATCACTAATCTACGCCCAGCATGAAAATAGTAAAATTTCACAACTCTACTCGGCTCTATTTTTAGGCACAAGTATCGATGCAGAGTTAAGAGATGACGTCTCGCACCTTGGTATAGCGCATCTTATAGCCATAAGTGGCTATCATTTAGGTTTTATAAGCGCAGTTATATTTTTTGTATTTAGGCCGCTTTTAAAAATTTTATATGCAAGATTTTTACCTTTTAGAAACTACAACTTTGATCTAGCCATTGTCGTTTTTATAGTCTTGTCATTTTACTTTTTTATAATAGGCTTTATACCAAGCTTTTTGCGAGCGTTCTTAATGAGCATTTTAGGATTTTATTGCACGTTAAAAGGCGTTAAAATTTTAAACTTCAAAACACTTTTTATAGTGGCACTTGTTAGTATATCACTCTTTCCGCAGCTACTTTTTAGCGTAGGTTTTTACTTTTCGCTTATGGGCGTTTTTTACATATTTTTATATTTTAAACATCTAAAAGATAAATTTTCACCCTTCATTCATCTTATACTTTTAAATTTATATGTTTGCTTTGCAATGGAAATTTGCGTGCTTTATTTCTTTCCACTCATTAGCTTACAGCAGCTTAGCGTCCTTACCATCAACTACATCTTTAGCATTTTTTATCCATTAAGCGCCGCACTTCATATGGCTTCGTATGGCGACATCTTTGATGGATTGCTAAATAATGTTTTAAATTTTAGACTAAGCTCGACTAAAATTTTCGTGCCAGCCATTATTTTTATCTTTTATAATATCGCTTCACTTCTAGCTATAAAATTTAGATCAATATTCTACATTTTGCCACTATTTGGACTTCTGTGTTTTGCTATTGCCAGCTATAAAATTTACGCCTAAGCGATCTTCATACCATAAAATTTCATTATCTTGTTGTGAATTATCAAAGATATATACATTATAACAGCGCCTAAAATTAGCCTAGTTAAATCTGTATCCTTTTGCCAAAAGACTAAATTTACGATGATAGCAGCTGGAATGAGAGCATTATTCATGATAGCAAGTACGCCACTATCGACCTCGCAAGCCCCTTTGTTCCACATAAAATATCCAACTCCACTAGCGACTATGCCAAGCCAGAGAAGCACTAAAATTTGCGTTGAAGTAAGTGAAAATTTGGCTGGATTGCCAAGAGTAAGAAGCGCAACGATAACTACAAAAAATGCCCCAAAGTGAAAGTAGCCAAAGACATTTTTTTGGTCCACGTCAAATTTTTCTAAAAGTGCCTTATATGCACTCTGCCCTGCTCCAAAGCAGATATTTGCCGCTTGCACTAGCAAAAAACCCTTTAATACACCATCGTTTATAGCGCCATATTTTATAACCAAAGCTCCAAAAACCGCAACGCCAACGCTAAATAGATAAAGTGGCCTAAATTTAAAGCTAAATGCGTCGTATATGAGCGTCACGTAAAACGGCGTAAAAATGGTAAAAAGTGCGACTTCTGGCACGCTTAGATACAAAAATGAATTGTAATAAAATAGATACATAAGTCCTATTTGCACCGCTCCGATCGCCATTATGCCAAATGCTAGCTTTGGGCTGATGCCACGAAATTTTGTAAATGGCAAAAAGACTAAGCTCGCAAGCGCAACCCGAATAAAAACAGCCAAATAGCTATCAACCTTGCCAGCTAAAAACTCACCTATCAAACTAAAGCTAAACGCCCATAAAATAGTCACAAAGATCAGTTTATTCAATTATCACCTCATTTATTTTTCTTGCACATTCAAAAAAATACTCAAGCTTGTTTAGCTCAAGTAAATCGCCATCAAGGATAAAATTTGCCCTATCGCTAAAATTTTTCTCACTCACAAACAAAAATTCTTCATATTTTATCTCGCCATTAAGATAGCCATTTAGCAGATCAATAAAATCACTATCAAGCTTATCTTGCTTCAAATCTTGCAAATTTAACTTTGCATTTAAGCCTTTGATTGTGCTTTCTAGCTCTTTTAGGCGAGTGATTATCCTATTTTCTTCATCGCTTAAATCAAGTGCCGCCTTTTGCTCTTCAATGCGTTTAACTTGACTTTGCTTACTAAGACTTAAGCTATCAGGCAGCTTCCACTCAAACTCCACTCTAGGCCTGTTCGCATCAGCGTAAGCGCCTATCATCTGCGAAGTCGTTCTCTCACCTTTTTTAAAGCTGTTATTATTCACACTTTGCGTATCTTTTAAGTAAATTCTTGGAGCAAATTTACTCTTTTGTTTCTCATTTTCTTGCTCTTTTATATATTTTTCCTGCTCCATTGCTCCAAGTTTTGCACTTAGATCATCTTTGCTAAAATCAGGCACCATTATCTTTGAGCCAGCGTTAAAGCCGATCTCGCCGTTTGAGAGCAAATTTATCCTTGAGTTTAGCTCGGCTAGCTTAAGCCCAAGCTCGTCAAGCTCAGCTCTTTTTTTACTAAGAGTGAAATTTATTGCATCAAACTCAGCTTTATTTATCTCGCCATACTCAAACCAAAACTCATTTTCAGCCGCAGCCTTAGCAAAGCTATCGACAAATTTTGTCTCTAAATTTATAAGCGAATTTAGTGCAATAGCGTTGAAATAGACCTTTGCGACCTGAAAAGCAGTGAGATTCATCAGCTCTTCATTTTTATAAATTTTCTCCACGCCCTTGTGGTCTAAAATTTTATCAGCAGCCTCGCTCGCACCGCCGTCAAAGATGAGATACTCGACCTTTGCGGTTATCGATCCAGACTTTGTCATATACCCGCCCTTTAGCTCGTCAGGCACAAAGGTATATCTGCCATCAAGGGATAAATTTAGTTTGTTACTCTTGTTTTTATTTATATATTCGTTTTTATTAAATTCTTTCAAACTCTCAAGCTTCGCACTTTGCGCTAGAGCGATGATCTCTAGTAAATTTCCAGCCCAAAGAGGCAAAGCAAAGAGCAAAACTGCCAAAATCTTCTTCAAATTCTCTCCCTTTCATAAAATTTTCTTATAAATTTATCAAGATTATAAACCCACGCAAAGAGCACTGGCACAACAAGTAGGCTTAGCAAGGTCGAGCTAATGAGCCCAAAGATGATGCTTATAGCCATAGGCGAGTTGGCTTCATAGCCAGCACCCCTGCTAAGCGCAAGTGGCAACATGGCAAATATCATCGCAAAAGTGGTCATCAAAACAGCCCTTAAGCGCTTTTTTGCAGCCATTTTTACAGCTTCGTTTGCCTCTATGCCGCTATTTGCAAAGTGGTTTGCAAAATCAACTACCAAAATGGCGTTTTTACCGACCATGCCAAAGAGCAATATAACGCCAACCATGACAAAAAGACTAAATGGATTGCCGCTTATAAAAAGTCCTATCACAACGCCACAAAATGCAAGCGGCATGGCAAGCATGATGAGAAATGGCAGCAAAAAGCTCTCGTAAAGAGCAGCTAGCACCATGTAAATAAGCACCGCGCTCGCACTTACCGTAAAGATAAAAGAAGCGTTTGTATCATCCATGAGCTCAACAAATCCAAGAAATTTATACTTGAAATTTGCTGGCAAAATTTCATCAAGCTTCTTTGAAATTTCATTTGCCACGCTATTTAGCGGAGCGTTATTTTTAGTATTTGCTAGAAATTTGATCTCATCAGCCCTATTAAATCTCGAAATACTAGCTGGCTTTTGCTCAAAACTTAGTATTGCTACGTCGCCGAGTGTGATAAAAAAGCCCTCTTTGTTTCTGATCTTTGTCCTTAAAATATCACTTTCACTGCTTCTAAATTTATCATCAAGACGCATGTAAAGCTCATATTCTTTGCCATTTTCGTTTTCAAAAACAGAGACCTCGTTCTCGCTAAATGCGCTATAAACGGCGCTTGCAATGTTAGCTTTATCTAAATTTAGCCTTTTTGCCTTATCTTCATCGATAGAAATTTGCACACGCTTTAGCAGATCTTCTTCTGGCGAATTTACATCCGTTGCGTCATTTATCTCTTTTAGCATCTTGCTGATCTTTGGCACAAATTTCTCTAGCTCTTTGCCATTTTCAGATGTGATAGTAAGCTTAACTGGCTGCACATCGCCACCTTCAACCACCGGAAGATCAGCTACAATGACGCTCATATCATCACTTTTTAGCTTGTCACGAAAACTTTGCATGATAGCGTTTTGTCGCTCGTGATTAGCTCTATCTTTTAGCTCCTTTAGCCTAACGTAAGCCTTTACAAGATAGGGCTGCTTGGCGTCTGTGTAGCCAAGGATGAAGTAAGCGTAAGCGACCTGAGGATCGGCGTTTATGAGTGAAATTTTATCTTTTAGCCTCTCTTTGCTAGCTTGCAGGCTAAGTGAGGGATCAAGCTTAAAGTAGATGTTAAACTCCGAGTTATCCTCGCTTGGCATGAAGTCACCGCCTACAAATTTAGCCAGCCCAAACGAGCAAACAACGACCACAAGCGTTATGGCTAAAAATATGAGCTTAAATTTAAGCGCTAAAGTTAAAAGCTTTTCATAGAAATTTTCAAGCGCTTCAAAAAATGGCTCGCTCTTTATATAAAATTTGCTCTCCTTAGCATCTACAAACCTAGCGCTAAGCGTTGGCACAAGAAATATACTAACAAAAAACGAGATGACGATGCCAGCTGCTACGCTCATCGCAAATGAGTTAAAGTACTTGCCAACGATGCCGCTCATAAAGGCTATTGGCACAAAGACGCAAAGCAGCACGAGCGAGATCGCAAAGACGCTAAACGCTATCTCTTTTATACCTGCAAAGCTTGCCTTTAGGGCATTTGGCTCATCTTTTAGCCGGCTTGCGATGTTTTCAGTGACGACTATCGCATCATCGATAAAAATTCCGATGCCAAGTGTGAGCGCTATGAGGCTTAAGCGGTTGATGTCGTAGCCTAGGGCATTTATGATGAAAAATGTCGCCACGATGCTAGTTGGTATCGCTACGACTGAGATGATGGTGATAGAGAAATTTCTTAAAAATAGATAGACGATTACGATGGTTAGCAAGACGCCAAGGATCATATCAAAGGCGGTTTGATCGATGTGCTTTTGTATCACTTCGCTCTTATCATAAGCTATTTTTACGTCGTATTCGCTGCCAAGCAGGCTTTTAAACTGATCTAGTTTTGCTTTAGCTAGAGCGATCACGGTTAGAGCGTTTGCGTCTGGAGCTAGCTCAAGACCAAGCAAGACGCCACTTTTTTTATCCATTATCGCTGCTTCGTTTGCGTCTTTGTAAGAGAGATCAACGCTTGCGATATCTTTTAAAAAGACCCCTTGTTTGATCGTTAAATTTCTTATCTCATCTATGCTTTTGGCGCTGAAATTTGACTTGATAGCCATTTGGATTTTTTCATTTTCTATCTTGCCAAGCGGCGCTTTTAAATTTTCAACCTTTATTAAATTTGCCACTTCGTTTGCGCTAAGAGCGTTTTTATCAAGCTTAAATCTATCTAGTAAAATTTTCACCGCTGGCTCTAAAAAACCATTTGTCTTGACCTTTGAAACACCGCTAATTCGCTCCAAAAATGGCTTTGCAACGTCATCGATTTCTTGCATGAGTTTAGTTTGATTATTATCAAGCCTTGTGACAAAGAGGCTAAAGACAGATGACGAGAGCCCATTTAGCTTTTCTATCTCGTAGTTTGCGTTTAGGCGTGCTTTTTGCATCTTGTCGCGGACGTCGTTTGTAGCGCTCTCTAGGTCTTTGTTTAGCTCAAATTCGATGCTAACTACACTTAGGTTATCAAAGCTTGTTGAGTAAATTTTCTTGATACCTTCAATGCTTGAAATTTCATCTTCGATCTTTTGTGTGATCTTAGTTTTTATATAGTTCATATCGCCGTTTGCGTAGGTCGTGATCTTTACTATTGGGATATTTACTTGTGGGTATAAATTTACATTCATCGTCTTTAGTGAGTAGATACCAAAGACAACAAGGCTTAAAAATATCATAAGCGTAGTTATGGGGCGGTTGATGGCTGTTTTTATCATTTTCTTTTACTAACTAGCACTCTGCCTTGACCAAACATGCCTGGCTTTAGTCCGCTGTCATAAGCCTGGGCGTAAAATTTCCTGGTCTCTCTTTTAATCTCTGGATAGATGAGTGCGATTTTTACCTCTTTTTCATCGCTTGTTGCGTCAAGTTTAAATTTAAATATGTCGCCAACTTTTACTAAATTTGCATATTTTTCATCGATCGCTATTAAAATTTTAACCTCTTCGGAGTTTAAGACAAAGGCTGGCTGAAGTGGCGAAGCGCTCTCGCCAAGCTCGACATTTTTACTAGCTATGACGCCATCAAAAGGAGCTTTTAAAAGAGCCTTTTTAAGATGATCATCTGCGTTTAAAATGGCAATCTGGGCACTCTCTACCCTAAGAGCTGCCTCGTCAAATTTATACTTTACCTCATCAAATTCCTGCTTTGAAGTGACCTCTTTTACTTGGCTAAATTTACTAAAAGTATTTTTAGCAAATTCTTTGGCGTTTTTGGCAAGCGCTAGGTCGTTTTTTGCTTTTTTTAGAGCGATCTCAAGGCTTGTTTGATCAAGACTAGCTAAAACGTCACCTTTTTTAACGCGGCTTGAAACATCTACAAAAATTTTATCTACCTTGCCGCTGCTCTCAAATGCAAGCTTTGAACTTTGCTTGGCATAGACTTCAAAATCAGCAAAAATTTCCTCGCTCGCAAATGAAAAAACGCAAAATATCATCAAAAAAAGTATCTTTTTCAATCCCTAATCCTCTCTAAAATCGGCTCGCCATTTTCAAAAAAGAACTCCGCTTTTTTGATCTCAAGCTCATCCTTTGCACTCTCAAAAAGACTAATGGCGTCAAATTTTTGAGAGAGTGCCTCAAGCAGGTCGCTATATCCCAAAAGCCCAGAGTTATACTTTTCATAGCTAGCTTTTAATGCCAAATCGCTTACTCTTACATATTCGTTTAGTGAAGCGATTTTTGAAATAAGCACCACAATTTCATTTTGCAAATTTTTAAGCTTTGTCTCGTTTTCACGCCTTTTATACTCTAAATTTAGCCTTGCCTCATCAAGCGCGATCTTGCTAGCTTGACTCATCTTACTAGTGGCAAAAAAGTCAAAAATTTTCCATCTAAAGCTAACGCCAAATTTATTGCCGTGCGTATCTTCTTTTAAGTATTTATCCACGTATGAGCGGTAAGAACTAAGCCTGCCTAGATCGATATCGTAATTATTTTTATAAAATCCATATGTGTCATAAAGCATTATTTGGGGCAAAAAACCAGCCTTTGCCTCGCTAAGCTTAGCTTCACTTAAAAATATATCTTGGCTTAGTCTATCAAGCTCAGCATTCTTTGAAGCTAAATTTGAGCTAATATCAGCCATCTTTGCTCCAGCTACTGGCAAAATTTTCTCACCAGTTAGCAAATTTATCTCATTTAAAATTTGCTCCATTTTGTTTTTGTATTCAAGCTGTGTGCTATTAGCTAAGTAATATTTAGCCCTTACATTCTCAAGCTCATCTTTTGCGGCAAGGCCTGCAATGTTTGCCTTTTCAAGCTTATCTAAAACACCTTTTAAAAAATTTGCTTGAGCCTGCTTGGCTGCGATTATATTTTCAAGTGCAGCTGCATTAAAGTATAAATTTACGGCCTTAAAAGCAAGATAATTTTTAGCTTCATCGCTAGCGATGGCGGCTTTGTTTTTTAAAAGCTGGCTCATCTTTAGCCTAGCCTCTCTCGCTCCGCCGTCATAAAGCAAAAAATCTATCCTAGCTAGCACGCCAGCTGACTCTTTAGCGACTACACTTGGAAAAGTGCTTGCATTTTTGCCATATGAACCCTCTAGGCTAAGACTTGGCATATATGAGCTTAATGTAGCTTCATCGTTTAAATTTGCTCTTTTTAACTCAAGCTCTTTGATCTTTGAAATTTCATTTTGCGTTGCCTTGTTTGCGATCACACTTAAATTTGACCCAAGCAAAAATATCGGCAAAAAAATGAATAAAAATTTTTTCATTAGTGAAAGCTTTTTACAAGATTTCCTATTAGTAAATTCCAGCCATCAACAAGCACAAATATGAGCAGTTTAAATGGCAGTGAGATCATTACAGGAGGAAGCATCATCATACCCATAGCCATTAGCACTGAGCTTACGACCATGTCGATGACAAGAAATGGCAAATAGAGCAAAAACGCTATCTCAAAAGATGTCTTTAGCTCACTTATCATAAAAGCTGACATTGCGATACTTAGCGGTATCTCTTCGATATTTGCTGGATTTTGTAAATTTCTAATCCTAAAAAAAAGTGCAAGGTCTTTTTCTCTTGTGTTTTTTACCATAAATTCTTTAAATGGCTTTAAGCTTTTATCAAGCATCTCTTCATAGCCTATCTGCTCAGCTATATAAGGCTTTATGCCATCGTTATAGCTCTTTTGCCCAACTGGCTCCATGATAAAAAATGTAAGAACCATCGCAAGCGAGATAAGCACTGTTGAAGGAGGTACTTGCTGTGTGCCCATCGCTTGGCGTAAAAATGAAAATACGATAACAAGCCTTAAAAAACTTGTCATCATAAAAATGAGCGAAGGAGCAAGTGCAAGTGCAGTGAGGATTAGTAAAACATTTAAAGAATTTACAAGCTGCTCGGCATTTGTTGGAGAATTTAGACTTAAATTTATAGTTGGTAGCGCAGGATCAGCCCCAAAAACCGTGCAAAGTAAAACCGCTAAAGCAAGCAGTGCTTTCACGACTAATTCCTCATATCAAGGATACTTTTCTTAGTAGCCTCTTTATTTTTTGGCTCAAGCGATATGAAATGAATTTCTACTCTATTATTCTTAGCTCTACCATCTTCTGTGCTGTTACTAGCGATCGGATCAAACGAAGCTTTGCCAGAAGCTATTATTCTATTTTGTGGTACGCCATCGTTGATTAGCTCTTCAACCACGCTTAAAGCCCTTGCAGTTGAGAGCTGCCAGTTATTTTTATAGGCTGAGTCTTTGCTTGGTTCTATATTATCTGTATGGCCGATAATATCGGCTTTTACATCATTAGGCATTTTTGCCACAATCATGCCTATTCGTTTTAAAAATAGCTTCGCATCTTCACCAGAAATTTCAGCACTATCCTTATCAAAAAGCATAGCCGCTGGAAGCCTTACGATAAAGCCATCTTCGCTCTCTTCCATAGTGATCTCAGGTGCCCCGCTAGCAGCTAGTAATTCATTTATCTTTTTAACATTCATATTTAGCTCACTTTGTGAGCCCTTTTGCTTGCTTATCTTTTTTGCACGAGTATTTTCTGGATCCGTCTCTTTTTCTATCTGATTTTCAGGTCTAGCACCACCTTCAAGCACACTCAAAGCACCAGCTAGTGAGCCAACAGCAGCCTCCATCTTTTTAGCATCCATTGTCGCCATAGAAAGTAATAAAACGAAAAAACAAAGCAAAAGTGACATGAGGTCGCCAAAAGCAGCTAGCCACTCAGGCATACATTTTGGACACTCTTCTGGTTTTATTAACTTACCCATTATTCAAACTGACTTTTTCTATCTTTTGGTGGTAAAAATGCTAAGAGTTTAGCTTCAAGCGTTCTTGGATTATCGCCTGCTTGTATCGACATGATTCCCTCAAGTACGACTTGTTTTTCAAGCGCTTCATCAGCATCGCGAATAGAGAGGATGTTTGCCACAGGCGCACCTATGATGTTACCTATCATCGCACCATAAAGCGTCGTAAGCAAGGCAACCGCCATTGATGGGCCGATTGCACTAGGATCTGACATGTTAAGAAGCATCGCAACAAGACCAATGAGCGTTCCTATCATACCCATAGCACCCGCAAAACCGCCGACTTGCTCAAAAATTTTAATGTTATTTGAATGTCTTGTGCTAGTTTGATCGATATCGATCTCCAAAAGTGCTCTGATCGCATCTGGCTCATTGCCATCAACTGCCATTGAAAGGCCTCTTTTTAAAAACTGATTTGTTTCATTATTTACTTCGCTTTCGAGCGATAAGATACCATCACGTCTAGCTTTAGTTGAATAATCGACTATTTTTTTTATAGTCTCAGGTAAATTTACTACGACTGATGGCTTAACAGCAATGCCATAAAATTTACCAATTCCTTTAAGCGTCTCCATCTTGAAGCCAACCATCATAACGCCGATAGTACCACCAAAAACGATCATCACAGAAGGAATATCGATGTATGGTCCTATACCAACGCCTATCGCCATTGATCCAAACAAAAGCACCAGGGTCAAAACCCAGCCGACGACGGTTCCTAAATCCATTTAAGCTCACTTTATTTATAAATTCTTAAGAATTGCTATTTTATTAGCTTTTTGTTGAAACAATCGTTAAATTAAAAAAAATGTTTGGCATTTTTTGCTACAATCTGCGAAATTTTTAACGTTAAAAGGCTTAAAAATGAACAATACTTCAATCATAATTTTGGCGGCTGGTCTTGGCACCAGAATGAAATCAAAACGTCCAAAAGTCCTATTTGAACTTTGCGGTGAGCCAATGATCATTCACATCTTAAAGCAAGCTTATGCGATCACAAATGACGTTAGCGTCGTGCTTCACTACGAAAAAGAGTTAATTAGCAAAAAGATAAAAGAAATTTTCCCTCAAACTAAAATTTTTGAGCAAGATCTAGCAAATTTCCCAGGCACTGCTGGTGCGATAAAGAGCGTAAATTTAAGTGGCGAAAAGGTGCTTGTAACTTGTGGCGATATGCCTCTTGTAAAATCAACCGATCTAATGCGTCTAGCAAACGCTGAAGCGGACGTGGTTATGAGCTCATTTGAAGCGGCAAATCCTTTTGGCTACGGTAGAGTCATCATAAAAAACGGCAAAGTTGAAGGCATCGTCGAGCAAAAAGATGCTAGTGAAGCGCAGCTTGCCATAAAAAGCGTAAATGCTGGCTGCTACTGCTTTAAACGCGAGGCGCTAGAGCAAATTTTACCGCTCATAAGCAACCAAAACGCACAAAAAGAGTACTACTTAACTGATGCCATAAAAATAGCAAATGAAAAGGGCTTAAAGTGCGTTGCAGTAAATGTTAATGAGCAAAATTTCATGGGCATAAACGATAAATTTCAGCTTAGCATTGCAGAAAAGATCATGCAAGATGAGATCAAGCAAAATTTGATGAAAGCTGGCGTTTTGATGCGCATGCCAGAGAGCATTTTCATAGACAGCAGGGCCAAATTCGAAGGCGAGTGCGTGCTTGAAGAAAATGTAAGTATCCTTGGCGAGTGCGTCATCACTGAGAGCATCATCAAAAGCTCATCGGTGATAGAAAGTAGCGTCATCAAAAACTCAGACATCGGTCCGCTAGCTCATGTAAGGCCAAATTCTGAAATTTCTGACACACATATAGGAAATTTCGTCGAGGTTAAAAAAGGTGTTCTTAGCGGCGTAAAAGCTGGACACTTAAGCTATCTTGGTGACTGTGAGATAGAAAGTGGCACAAATATCGGTTGTGGCACGATCACATGCAACTACGACGGCAAGGCAAAATACAAAACCAAAATCGGCAAAAACGTCTTTGTTGGCTCAGATACGCAACTAGTAGCCCCTGTAAATATCGCTGATAATGTCATCATCGCAGCTGGCAGCACCATCACAAAAGATGTTGAGAGTGGAGCGCTAGCGATTAGCAGAGCTCGACAAGAGAACAAAAGCGGCTTTTTTGAGAAATTCTTTGGCAAAGACGATGTTAAAAAATAAGAAAATTTTACTTGCCGTTTGCGGTAGTATTGCCTTTTATAAGGCATTCGAAATTTTATCGCTACTTAAAAAACAAGGCGCTGATGTCTACGTGGCTTTAAGTGACGGAGCGCTTGATTTTTGCAGTGTAAGCGGCTTTGAGGCACTAAGTGAGCATAAAATTTTAAGCTCACAAACGCAAAACTGGCAAGATGGCGTAAATCACATAGCCTACTCTAAAATGGATTTAGTTCTCATCGCACCTGCCTCTGTAAATACGATAAACAAGCTAGCAGCTGGCATCTGTGACAATGTCTTTATGCAAACGCTAATCGCCGCCTCACACGTGCCTTTGGTTGTCGCACTAGCTGCAAATAACAATATGATAGAGCACTTCGCGACGCAAAACTCACTTAAAATTTTAAAGAAAAACGGCGCTTTAATAGTTGAGCCGGTTCTTAAAACTCTAGCTTGTGGCGACGTTGGCAAAGGCGGTCTTGCAAGCCCTGAAGTAATAGTAGAAGCGGTGATAAAAAAGCTTAGCAAGCTACTTTTTGTAGGCAAAAAAGTAGTGATCACTGGTGGTGCGACGATAGAAAAGATAGATGATGTTAGAGCCATTACAAATTTTTCAAGCGGTAAGATGGCGATGGCGCTTGCAAGGGCTTTTTACTATGCAGGCGCAGAGGTAAAACTACTTGCTAGCTTTGAAGCAGAAAACGAGCCATTTGAGATTTTGAAATTTGGCTCAAGTAGTGAACTTTTAGAGCTTTGCAAAAGCGAGTGCGAGAGTGCGAATTTGCTTGTAATGTGTGCTGCAGTAAGCGATTTTGTGCCGACAAAAATTGATGGCAAGATAAAAAAAGAGGATGTTGGCGAAATTTTAAGCTTAAGTCTAAAGAGAAATGTCGATATTTTGCAAAGCTTAAAAGAGTTTAAATGCAAAAATATCGGCTTTAAGCTTGAAATCTCAAGCGAGAGCGCACACAAAAATGCTAGAGCAATGCTAGAGCAAAAGGGGCTTGACGCAGTTTGTCTAAATATCTTGGGTGAGAAAAATGGCTTTGCAAGCGAGCAAAATGAGGTAAATTTCATCACGAAAAATAGTGAAACTTTGCTGCCGCTTGCCGCAAAAGACGAGATCGCAAGACATATCGTGGAGCTAGCGGCAAATTTATGATAGAGAAAATTTCTCGCATTCAAAAAATAGCAAAAAATGCAAATTCACCGTTAGTAGCTATAAATTCGTCACTTCCACTTAGTATCTTGGTAAGCCAAAAGATCGGTTTTAACAGATACATTTTAAATTTTGCAAATAGAAATTTAAATACAAAAAGCACAAAAGAGCTAAACGTAGGCTCGAAATACTGGGGCGAGGTGCAAAGCCAAGGCGAGAATATCGTCATAAAAAATTTATACGAAAAGCCAAGAATTTTAGACGAAGATGTCTTGACCGATGGGCTAAATCTTATCGAAAATTTGATAGAAAATGAGAATTTATCGTGGTTTTATGACTATTTATTTAAAAGTTTAAGTGAAGCTAAGACAAAAGACGAGATGAAAGTGCTAGCGAAAATGCTCTTTGCTCTGCAAGAAAATGTCTTGCATATACCATTTATTTATAATGGCATAAACGGCGTTTTTCAGCTAAAAAAAGAGGAGGATGATATGAAAATTTTTTTAATATTTTCAAATTTTGCTCCACTTATTTTTAAATTTAAAGATGAAGTTTTATACGAGATCACGACTCCATTTAATAATGTAGCTAGCTTGCTAAAAAGAGAATTTAACGCCAACATAACAGTGCAAAATGTGAGTACTCTTTGGAGCAAAAAAGAACAAATTATTGATATAAAAGGCTAAAGATTGAATGAATTAAACCACATTGCTATTATCATGGATGGAAATGGACGCTGGGCTAAAAAACGTGGATTTTTACGGACAAACGGGCACGAAGCTGGAGCAAATATAGTAAGCGATATGTGCGAATTTTGTATCGATAATGGGGTGAAAATTTTAAGTCTTTACGCATTTAGTACTGAAAACTGGAAAAGGCCACAAAAAGAGGTCGAGTTTTTGATGAATTTGCTTAAGAAATTTCTCATTTTAAAGCGTGCTGACTTTATAAAAAATGGGATCAAATTTAACACGATCGGTGACATTTCGCCATTTAGCGATGAGCTAAAAAACGAGATAGAGATCACCAAAAATGCTACAAGAGAGAATAAAAATTTATTATTAAATTTAGCGATAAACTACGGCTCAAAAGATGAGATCATTAGAGCTGTGAAAAAGCTAAATTTAGAAGGTAGCGAGATAAACGAAGCAAGCCTAAATGCAGCACTTGATGAGAGTGAGCCGGTGGATCTTCTCATTAGAACTGGTGGCGAGAGCAGGCTTTCAAATTTCATGCTTTGGCAAGCAAGCTACGCAGAGCTATTTTTTACGCCTACACTTTGGCCTGACTTTAGCAAGGATGAGCTTGCAAATATCGTTAGCAAATTTAAAAACATAGAGCGAAGATTTGGCGGAGTTTAGCGGGATAATGGATAATTTAGTCATTTTTTTTGCCGCTTTTGCTTTTGTTTTGGGTATTTGTGTGGGCTCATTTTCAAATGTACTGATATATCGCTTGCCACGAAATGAAAGTATAAATTTTCCAGCTTCTCATTGCCCAAACTGCGATCATAAGCTAAATTTTTATCACAATGTTCCGCTTTTTTCATGGCTATTTTTAGGTGGCAAATGTGCCTTTTGTAAGCAAAAAATAAGCCCCATCTATCCAATAATCGAGCTAGTTTCTGGGATACTTTTTTTGATCTGTTTTTTTAAAGAATGCAGCGAAATTTTAAGTGTAGAAACATTGCTTTACGCGCTATTTTTAGGGCTTTGTTTTATAATGCTACTAGCTCTTAGCATCATAGATATAAGATATAAAGCTGTACCAGATCCTCTTCTTTTTGCGGCGCTATTTTTCGCATTTATCTATGCTCTGATGTTTTTTATAGTTAAAGGAAATTTTGCCCAAATTTTAAATTTATTCCTTTTTGCATTTATCTTTTGGGTGCTTAGATTTGTCGTAAGCTTTGCTATAAAAAAAGAAGCGATGGGTAGTGCAGATATCTTTATAGCAGCGATCATCGGAGCTATCTTGCCAGTCAAACTGGCTCTAGTGGCGATCTATCTTGCAGCACTTTTTACACTTCCAGTCTATGCGGTCGTTCAAAAAAAGGGCTATGAGCTAGCTTTTGTGCCGTTTTTAAGTCTTGGCTTACTTATTACATACGCTTTTAAAGAGCAAATTTTAGAAATTTTAAGGTTTATTTATGAGTAGAGTGAATAGATATCTTTTGTTTAACTTCCTAGGGACTTTTGCGTCGCTATTTAGCACGCTTTTTTTGATTATGTCGATCGTATTTTTCATCCAGATCGCGCGCATCACTTCTTACATTGAGATCAGTTTTGGCGAGCTTTTTAAACTCTACTCATTTATGCTTCCACGCGTGCTACTTTTTGTCGTGCCTATCGCATTTTTTGTATCACTTGCGATGACTCTTTTTAGATTATCAAAAGAGAATGAAAGTATCGTTATTTTTACGCTTGGTGGCTCACCAAATAAGATTGCTAAATTTTTCTTAATATTTTCAGCATTTTTAAGCACCGCTCTACTTATAATCGCTACCATAATGATACCAATAGCCGCACAGCTAAATGCAAATTTTATTGATTATAAAAAGACTGTTGCAAAGCTAAATTTAAAGCCAACTCAGTTTGGACAAAAATTCTCTGACTGGATGGTTTATGTGGGTAGTGAAATGCAAGATAACAACGGCACTACTTATAAAGATATCGTGATGTTTAATCCTTACATTAAAGACTCCCAACGCTTAATCACTGCTAAAAACGCAAAGATCACTAATACAAATCAAAGCATCGAACTCTCTTTAATAGATGGAAAAATGTATGACATAAAAGATGAAATTTATCATCAAAGCAACTTCAAATCTATGAAGATAAGGACTGCACAAAGTGAAGAGGTGAGCGATATAGGCGGCATAAAAGAGTACTGGACGGAGGCAAATAGTAGTGAAAAAAGAAGAAAAGACCTTAGCACATATGTGCTTGTTGCGCTATTTCCACTTGCCAGTACACTTTTTGCCATAAGCTTTGGCATCGTTACTTATAGATATGAAAAGGGCATGGTTTATGTTGGTACGTTTGGTGTTTTATTTGGGTATTTTACGCTCATAATGCTATTTTCATCAAAACCAGCTTTTGCGATTCCACTCATATTTTTCGTCTTTTTATTGGCAGGAATTTTGCTTTTTAAAACCAAGATCATACGAAGATACTAATGAAAATCCAACTAATTTATAGCTACGATGGCTCCAAATTTCAAGGCTCGCAAACTCAGCCACATGAAAATGGCGTAGAAGATGAGCTTTCGCGTGCTCTAGCTCACGTTGGAATATTTGAAAAAATAGTCTCTAGCTCGCGTACAGATAAAAAAGTCCATGCGATCAATCAAAGTTCAAGCGTAATTTGTGGCGATCATTTTAAAAATTTAGAGCACTTAAAAGAGCTAATCAACCGCCATGCTCATCCAAATATTCATATAAAATGTATAAATTTAGTTGATGAAAATTTTCAAGCAAGATTTGACGCCGTAGCAAGGTCTTATAGATACATTATAGATCATAGAGAATTTGATGTTTTTGGCTCAAATTATAAAGTCTTTTTGCCAAAATTTGATATCAAAAAAGCAAATGAAATTTTATCTAATTTTGTTGGCGAGCATGATTTTAGCTCCTATATGAAAACAGGAAGTGATACAAAAAGTCCAGTGCGAGAAATTTTTAAGGCATTTTGTTATGAATACAAAAACCAAACTATCATAGTTTTTAAAGCGAATGGCTTTTTACGCGCTCAAGTACGGCTTATGATTGCAAATCTGCTTAAAGCTTTAAGTATAAAAAATGGTGGTGAGCTCATCAATGCTTCGCTTAATGGAGACCTTGCCTTAACTCGTATCCCAGCTCCGGCTGAAGGACTTTATCTAAATAGAGTTTTTTATAAATTTAATTAGGTTTTTAGAATATTCAATAGTAGGCTTATTTAAAAATATTAAATAGAGAATCTTATAAGTCAGAATTTATAACTAGTTTGCGCATCCTCTCTCTCCTAAAAGCACAAGAAGCTTTAGAAGATAGTTTAAGAAGTATTACTTTACAAGATCTATTAGATGAGCTTATTAATTTATAAAATTTAAAAAATAGACAAACTAGGTTATAGAATTAAAAAGTAGGTAGATATATAAAAAACCAATCTATTTTATTTATTAGGAACGCTATGCGCTCCTAACTATTTTTATATATTTTATGTAAGAATTTTTATAAATTTCTAGTTTTTATTACTCTTTACTCTTCTCTTTTTTAGCTTTACTCTTTTTCTCTGTTTTATCTTTTAGGCTTTCTTTCTTATCTTTGACTTCTTTTACGCTATCTTTAGCACCATCTTTTTTCTCTTTTACTTCATCACTCTTTTTACTTACTTTTTCTTTTATCTCATCTTTTTTAGATTTTGTTTTAGCTTTTGTTTCGTCTATCTTTGTAGCACCTGATACTGATATATCTGATTTTAGATTTTCAAATGTCTTATCACCTATACCATTTACATTTTTTATATCTTCTATTGAGTTAAATTTATTTGCTTTTCTATATTCAATTATTGCATCTGCCTTTGAAGATCCTATACCATCTAAACTCATTAACTCTTCTTTTGTGGCGGTGTTTAAATTTATGGCTGCTAGTAATGTAGAAGCTGCTACTAATAGTGAGAATATAATCTTTTTCATTTTTGTCCTTTTTAGGTAAATTTGGGTTTGGAGTCTATCATATTTGGTGTTTTTAGTCAACACTCGTATAGAAGCATAGACTAAAAGATATTTATAAATGTAAAGATATCTAATTATTTAAAAACATAAATAAATTTAAGATTTGATATTTTGTTATAAATTAAGAAATAATATTAGAAGTTGATTATTTAGATAAAGAAGATTAAAAATTAACAAAGCCCGCAACGACCTACTTTTCCAACATCCCAGTAAGGGAGAGTATCATCAGCCAGGACGAGCTTAGCTTCTTGGTTCGAGATGGAGCAAGGCGTTTCCTCGTCTGTATAGTCACGGGCAGTGTTAAATAAAAGATACATTAGATAAATCTCTTATTTAACACTACGTATAAAGTTAAAAGTCATAAACAAAGTTTTATAAAAACATATCTTATTAAGTTTTTATCCTTAACAAGGAAGTGATGCTTATTAAAAGATAAGCAGACGAGCTATTAGTACTGGTCAGCTAAAGGACTTTCATCCATTACACACCCAGCCTATCAAACACATAGTCTATATGAGCTCTTAAAAGAAGATTCATCTTGGAGTTGGCTTCCTGCTTAGATGCTTTCAGCAGTTATCACATCCCAACATAGCTACCGAGCGGTGCTCTTGGCAGAACAACTCGTACACCAGTGGTTGGTTCGACCCGGTCCTCTCGTACTAGGGTCAACTCTCCTCAATCTTCTTACGCCCACGGCAGATAGGGACCGAACTGTCTCACGACGTTCTGAACCCAGCTCGCGTACCGCTTTAAATGGCGAACAGCCATACCCTTGGGACCTGCTCCAGCCCCAGGATGCGATGAGCCGACATCGAGGTGCCAAACCTCCCCGTCGATGTGAGCTCTTGGGGGAGATCAGCCTGTTATCCCCGGGGTACCTTTTATCCTTTGAGCGATGGCCCTTCCACACAGAACCACCGGATCACTAAGACCGACTTTCGTCTCTGCTTGACGTGTATGTCTCGCAGTTAAGCTGGCTTTTGCCTTTATACTCTACGAACGATTTCCAACCGTTCTGAGCCAACCTTTGTAAGCCTCCGTTACATTTTGGGAGGCGACCGCCCCAGTCAAACTACCCACCAGACATTGTCCTACTTGAGGATAACTCAAGCTAGTTAGCTATCAGAATAAAAAAGAGTGGTATCTCAACAATGGCTCACCATAAACTGGCGTCTATGGATCAAAGCCTCCCACCTATCCTGCACATTTTTATCCCAATAGCAGTGTCAAGCTGTAGTAAAGGTCCACGGGGTCTTTCCGTCTTGCCGCGGGTAGGAGGAATTTTCACCTCCACTACAATTTCACTGGATCCCTCTTCGAGACAGCTCCCATCTCGTTACGCCATTCATGCAGGTCGATATTTAATCGACAAGGAATTTCGCTACCTTAGGACCGTTATAGTTACGGCCGCCGTTTACTCGGGCTTCGATCAAACGCTTCGCAGAGCTAACGTCATCAATTAACCTTCGAGCACCGGGCAGGCGTCACACCCTATACATCCTCTTACGAGTTAGCAGAGTGCTGTGTTTTTGGTAAACAGTCGGGAGGGACTCTTTGTTGTAACCTTCAATGCTTACGGAGTAAATCCTTCACAAAGTTAGGCACACCTTATACCGAAGATACGGTGCTATTTTGCAGAGTTCCTTGAAGAGAGTTCTTCCACGCGCCTTAGAATACTCATCCCACCCACCTGTGTCGGTTTACGGTACGGGCAACTATAACTAAACTTAGAAACTTTTCTTGGCTCGACAGTATCGGCAATTCGCTATCCGTTCCGAAGAACTTCAAACGCCTGTGGGATCTCGGCTTAAAAAGATCCGGATTTGCCTGGATCTTAACCTACACCTTTCGACTAGCACTACCATCCGCTAGCTTGCTTAACTCTAAGCGTCCTTCCATCGCACATTATAGTTGGCATTGGAATATTAACCAATTTTCCATCGCATACCCCTTTCGGACTTTGCTTAGGACCCGGCTAACCCTACGATGACGAGCATCGCGTAGGAAACCTTGGGTTTACGGCGTTGGGGATTCTCACCCCAATTATCGCTACTCATGCCTGCATGCTCACTTGTATTCGCTCCAGCACTCCTTACCGGTATACCTTCAACGCAAATACAACGCTCTCCTACCACTTAGTAAAACTAAGTCTAAAGCTTCGGTACTCATTTTAGCCCCGTTATATTTTCCGCGCAGAATCACTAGACCAGTGAGCTATTACGCTTTCTTTAAAGGATGGCTGCTTCTAAGCCAACCTCCTGGTTGTTTAAGTAACTCCACATCGTTTTCCACTTAAATGAGATTTAGGGACCTTAGCTGTTAGTCTGGGTTGTTCCCCTCTCGACGACGGATTTTATCACTCGCCGCCTGACTGCCATGATTACACACTAGGTATTCGGAGTTTGATAGGGTTTGGTACATTGGTGTATGCCCTAGCCCATTCAGTGCTCTACCCCCTAGTGTTACTACATGACGCTATACCTAAATATATTTCGGAGAGAACCAGCTATCACGATGTTTGATTGGCCTTTCACCCCTATCCACAAGTCATCCCATAGCTTTTCAACGCTAGCGGGTTCGGTCCTCCACCGGCTCTTACACCGGTTTCAACCTGCTCATGGATAGATCACATCGTTTCGGGTCTGCAACGTCTGACTAAACGCCCTATTAAGACTCGCTTTCGCTACGGCTCCGGGTTTCCTTAACCTTGCCAGACATCACAACTCGCAGGCTCATTATGCAAAAGGCAGTCCATCACCCTGATAAATCATAGGGCTCTGAATGATTGTAAGCAAATGGTTTCAGGTTCTATTTCACTCTGATCACCTCAGTTCTTTTCACCTTTCCCTCACGGTACTTGTGCACTATCGGTCTAGTAGTAGTATTTAGGGTTGGATAGTGGTCTACCCAGCTTCAGACAGAATATCACGTGTTCCGCCCTACTCAGGATACTGCTAAGTAAAACAAAGCTTTCATATACGGGAGTATCACCCTCTATGCTTAATCTTTCCAGATTATTCTATTAGCTAAGTTTAGTCTATATCGCAGTCCTACAACCCCGTTAGTAAACTAACGGTTTGCCCTCTTACGCGTTCGCTCGCCGCTACTAGCGTAATCTCTTTTGATTTCTTTTCCTGAGGGTACTAAGATGTTTCAATTCCCCTCGTTCGCTCCATATTAGGTAGTTAAGCTCGCGCTTAACTGGGTTGCCCCATTCAGAAATTCCCGGATCAAAGCCCCTTGACGGCTCCCCGAGACTTATCGCAGCCTGGCACGTCTTTCATCGCCTCTACTAGCCAAGGCATCCACCACTTGCTCTTTGTAGCTTACCTTTTCTATATTAGATTATTCTAATTCGCATCACTTCCTTGTTAAAGATAACTTTATGTTACTATATTTAAATTCTAGCTCTCAAGACGGAAAGCATTGACTACTATTTAGATAAGTTTTAAATCCTAAATAGATTGTGATATCAAACTTTTGCATTAAATGCAAAGAAAATAGAAATTTAAATCTTTAACAAGTCCTGTAAAATTGTTTTTAAAACTTGCTTGTGACTATTAACAATATTAATTAAAAGAACATTTAGACAAAAGTCTAATTAGAAAGTTTAAATTTTTAAGCTCTCTAATTAGACTTAATATAGTTAAACTATTTTATGGTGGAGAATAGCGGGATCGAACCGCTGACCTCCTGCGTGCAAAGCAGGCGCTCTCCCAGCTGAGCTAATTCCCCAATTAAATTCTCTGGTGGGCCTAACAAGACTTGAACTTGTGACCTCACCCTTATCAGGGGTGCACTCTAACCAGCTGAGCTATAGGCCCCTATAGGTCTATCAATCTTTCAAAACTAAACAAGGATGATTGAGAATATCTTTCTTATAGATATCTTGTGAGAGAATATCTATATGTACTCTAGAAAGGAGGTGATCCAACCGCAGGTTCTCCTACGGTTACCTTGTTACGACTTCACCCCAGTCGCTGATTCCACTGTGGACGGTAACTAATTTAGTATTCCGGCTTCGAGTGAAATCAACTCCCATGGTGTGACGGGCGGTGAGTACAAGACCCGGGAACGTATTCACCGTAGCATGGCTGATCTACGATTACTAGCGATTCCGGCTTCATGGAGTCGAGTTGCAGACTCCAATCCGAACTGGGACATATTTTATAGATTTGCTCCATCTCGCGATATTGCTTCTCATTGTATATGCCATTGTAGCACGTGTGTCGCCCCGGACATAAGGGCCATGATGACTTGACGTCGTCCACACCTTCCTCCTCCTTACGAAGGCAGTCTCATTAGAGTGCTCAGCCGAACTGTTAGCAACTAATGACGTGGGTTGCGCTCGTTGCGGGACTTAACCCAACATCTCACGACACGAGCTGACGACAGCCGTGCAGCACCTGTCTTAACATTTCTGCAAGCAGACACTCTTCTATCTCTAGATGATTTGTTAGATATCAAGTCCGGGTAAGGTTCTTCGCGTATCTTCGAATTAAACCACATGCTCCACCGCTTGTGCGGGTCCCCGTCTATTCCTTTGAGTTTTAATCTTGCGACCGTACTCCCCAGGCGGTATACTTAATCCGTTAGGTGCATTACTGCCAAGACTAGCTTAGCAACAACTAGTATACATCGTTTAGGGCGTGGACTACCAGGGTATCTAATCCTGTTTGCTCCCCACGCTTTCACGCATTAGCGTCAGTTGAGTTCCAGCAGATCGCCTTCGCAATGGGTATTCCTGGTGATCTCTACGGATTTTACCCCTACACCACCAATTCCATCTGCCTCTCCCTCACTCTAGATTACCAGTTTCCCAAGCAGTTCTATGGTTAAGCCATAGGATTTCACAAGAGACTTGATAATCCGCCTACGCGTCCTTTACGCCCAGTGATTCCGAGTAACGCTTGCACCCTCCGTATTACCGCGGCTGCTGGCACGGAGTTAGCCGGTGCTTATTCGTTAGGTACCGTCATTGTTCTTCCCTAACAAAAGGAGTTTACGCTCCGAAAAGTGTCATCCTCCACGCGGCGTTGCTGCTTCAGGGTTTCCCCCATTGAGCAATATTCCCTACTGCTGCCTCCCGTAGGAGTCTGGACCGTGTCTCAGTTCCAGTGTGACTGATCATCCTCTCAGACCAGTTATGCGTCATAGCCTTGGTGAGCCATTACCTCACCAACTAGCTGATACAATATAGCCTCATCCTACACCGAAAAACTTTCCCTATCTAACTTATGTAAGACAGGAGTATAGAGTATTAGCAGCCGTTTCCAACTGTTGTCCTCTAGTGTAGGGTAGATTAGCTATACATTACTCACCCGTGCGCCACTAACTCATAAGAGCAAGCTCTTACTTGTCCGTTCGACTTGCATGTATTAGGCACGCCGCCAGCGTTCACTCTGAGCCAGGATCAAACTCTCCATATTAATTACCTATCAAAATTTATTTGATAGGATTTTATTATGAAGTTTTTAATCAAAAAACTTTTAGTTTTATTTATTAGTTTGTCTAATCTATTATAAATTATAAAATAATAGACTGGCTCAATCGATCACTTGTTTAGATTTCAAAGATTGACTAATAGTTTAACAATTGTAAGTTAAAAGAACAACGATAAAAAGAAAAGGCTTTATTAACCAATGAAGTTAAAGGTGGTTTCTCGTTTCGTGAGCTGGAATTATATACGAGCAATACTTAAAGATAGTTGAAATATTTAGGGAATTTTAGAAAAAATTGTTAGGCACTTAAAAATTTTAAAGTATGTATTTTTATTAGTAGGTTTATAGGGTTTAGTTTTTGAAGTATAAATTTGGAGAGCTTTTGCTCTCCATCATTTAAACATTAAAATTATGTGAACTTTTACACAATCTCTATTAATAAGCCGCGATGAGCTCTATTTCCACAAGTGCATCTTTCGGCAAGGTTTTAACGGCTACTGTACTTCTAGCAGGATAAGGCTCTTTAAAAAATTTAGCGTACACAGTATTTACTTTAACAAAATCTGCCATATCTGCTAAAAATATTGTAGTCTTTACAGCATTATCAAAAGTAAGTCCTGCCTCAGCCAAGATATTTTTTAAATTTTCAAGCGATTGCTCAGCTTGGGCCTCTACGCTACTACCTGCAAACTCACCCGCTGGTGTGACACCAAGCTGACCTGAGATAAATAAAAATCCATTTACGCTAATAGCTTGAGAATATGGTCCAATCGCTTGTGGAGCATTTTTTGTTGAGATTTGTTTTTTCATATTTTCTCCTTTTGAAATTTTTTAAAATCCTACTATAAATTTTCTAAATTTTTAGTCTCCAAAAGCTATAATGGACAAAATTTCAAAAGGATGAAGATGCAAAATATACTCGCACCAAATGAGTTTTTAGATGATTATGTACTCGGTGCTGAGTTAGCTAAAAATGCCGGCATCTCATCAAATGCTTATCTTTTTTGGAAAAACGTCATAAGCGCTAAATTTGAAAACTCAAGAATAGTTTTTCTTAGAAAAAATAGCATTCCGATCAAATTTCAAAACATTATAAAAACCTGCACACCTTTAAATGGCCTTATTCCAACAGGCGTATTTTGCTCTTTTACTTCGCTTGCTCCATCTCATCTTGTAGCAAAAAATGGCTCTAATATCTACGAGCTCTTTAAATTTCATGAGATTTGCGGTATCAAATTTATAGACTTGAAGAAATTCTATGATGATTTTAATCTTAGCTATTCTTATAGAATTTACATTGAAAAGTGCAAATTTTTCTCACCTGCTCCATTTGAAAAACGCATAAAATTAACTGAAACGATGTGTCTTGGATATTATTAAAGTCCGCTAGCTAGCTTGCTAGCGGGATAAATTTATATCTTTTTGTAAGGTGCTTGGCCAACTTCATAGAAGTTATTGCCCTCGCAGTCAATGGCAACTATTGCTGGGAAATCCTCAACTGTAAGCCTAGCAACTGCCTCTGGTCCTAGTTCTGGGTAAGCTAGCACTTCATATTTTTTGATACTTTGGCTAATGAGCGCTCCGATGCCACCGATAGCAACCATATAAACACAGCATGATTTTTTCATAGCCTCGACTACTGCATCACTCCTGTAGCCTTTACCGATCATACCATTTATACCAACTTCATTTATCATAGTTGGGGTGTATTTATCCATTCTGCCGCTTGTTGTTGGGCCTGCTGCTCCAATAGCTTG
This sequence comes from Campylobacter concisus, assembly GCF_003048405.1. Lineage (NCBI taxonomy): Bacteria > Pseudomonadati > Campylobacterota > Epsilonproteobacteria > Campylobacterales > Campylobacteraceae > Campylobacter > Campylobacter concisus. The sequence goes on from NZ_PIQS01000001.1 coordinate 305,885, forward strand.
ATTTGGCTTGGCTGGAGTTGGTCCGACGTAGTAGATAGTCTCACCCTTTAGTTCAACTGGTAGTTTTTCGCCGCGTGCCAATGTTTCAGTAAGTGCCTTATGTGCAGCGTCACGAGCCGCTATGATAGTGCCTGATATTAGGACATTGTCGCCTGCTTTTAGGCTTTTTACCACCTCTTTATCAAATGGTGCTGTTATTCTTTTTACTTCTGACATTTTCTCTCCTTAAAGCTCGGCATCTGCGTGGCGCGCAGCATGGCAGTTAATGTTTATAGCAACAGGAAGACCTGCTATGTGGGTTGGATACCACTCGACATTTACTTTTACGGCAGTAGTGTCACCACCAAGTCCTTGAGGACCAACGCCAGTTTTACAAGCAAGCTCTAGTAGCTCGTCTTCTAATTTGGCATATCTTGGATCAGAATTTTTACTATCGACTGAACGAACTGCTGCTTCTTTTGCCAAAAGTGCTGCCTTATCCATCGTACCGCCTATGCCAACGCCTATTGTTAGTGGAGGACAGGCGTTTGGTCCAGCGTATTTTACAGCCTCTAAAAAGACTTTTTTTACACCCTCTATACCATCAGCTGGCACAAGCATTTTTAAAACCGATTTATTCTCACTACCAAAACCTTTTGGAGCTACTTTTATCTTTAGCTTATCTCCTGGCACGATTCTAGTGTGAATGACGGCTGGAGTGTTGTTTGTGGTATTTTTTCTCTCAAAAAGTGGCTCAGCAACAACTGACTTTCTTAGATAACCTTCAGTGTAGCCTTCCGCAATACCCTCGTTTATCGCATCTTCAATATATCCACCCTCAATATGCACATCTTGGCCGATCTGCACAAAAACAACCGTCATACCGGTGTCTTGGCAAATAGGTGCAACACCCTCTTCCGCAAGCTTAGCATTTTGTAAAATTTTGCACAAAATGTCTTTACCTAGTGACGAACTTTCATTACTTTGAGCCTTTGTAAAAGCAGCCTTTAGATCTGGTGTTACAACATAACAGGCCTGTTTGCAAAGCTTAGCAACGACTTCTCTTATATCTTTTGTATTTATTATTCTCATCTTTACTCCTCGTAAAAAACAATTTTTAATTATATTAACTATATTTAAAATTTAAGATTAAATTTTACTGCTGGATATCTACTCGAAAAAAATTTATATGAGTTTATTTTGTTTGGCCACAACTAGAAGACTTATCTAAAACAAAAAATTTAATGAAATAAGCGATGGTGAAACTGAGTCTAGAGCATTACAATATTAATAGAAATTTACATAACATGGCTTATTTAAGCCATAAATATATAAATTTAAGACCGAATGCTCTCCTCTTCATTTTTTATCTTTTTTCTAACTTTTACGCGTGAGATACTAGCTCCATCCATCTTTCTTACTTCGTAGTAGCAGTTTTCATCCTCGATCTTGTCCCCAACTACTGGCAAACGACCGATTAGATTGAAGACATATCCACCGATTGTAACTTGATCTGTCTCTTCGTCAAAGCTTATACCAAGAACCTCTTCTACGCTCTCTAGATCATATCTGCCTTGAAATTCGTAAATATTGTCATTTATCTTTTTGTAGTGTTGATCGACTTCATCGTGCTCATCATTAAAATCACCAAGTACCTCTTCCATGATATCTTCCATCGTAAGAAGTCCGGCTGTACCGCCGTACTCATCGACTACGAGTGCTGCTGAAATTTGCTCTTTATTCATCATTACAAGTACTTTTGAAATAGAAAGGCTTTCAGGCACTATGACAAATTTACGAACAATTGAGTCAAAACTCTTCTCTTTGTCTTTGCTAAAGTGGAGCTGCAAAATATCTCTAATGTGTATCATGCCCAAAATAATATCTTTTGAGCCATCTATATAAGGAAAGCGAGTATATTTCGACTCAAATACAACTTGTAAATTCTCCTCAAAACTCTTTTGTTTATTTATGCAGATCATATCGCGCCTTGGTGTCATGATCTCTTTTGCGACTGTGTCACTAAAATCGACTGCATTTTTAATGATCTCAGTCTCAAAGCTATCAAGCACGCCGCCCTTTAAGCTCTCGCCAACGATGATTTTTATCTCTTCTTCAGAATGCGCTAGCTCATTTTCTTTAGCTGGCTGGATACCTAAAATTTTAAGTCCAATGGTCGCTAAAATATCAAAAAGCTTAATTACAGGAGAAAATAGCACCCAGAAAAAGTGAAGAGGACGAGCGATTTTTAGTACTGAAGTCTCGGCCTTTGCGATAGCAACTGACTTTGGCACAAGCTCGCCCATTACAACGTGAAGTAACGTAATAAGCGTAAATGCGATCGCAAAACCAACCGTATGAACTAAGATATCACTAAAGTTGAAGAAATTTTTAAGTGGGGCTTCTATAAGTCTTGCAACTGCTGGCTCACCGATCCAACCAAGAGCAAGTGAGCTTAGTGTGATGCCAAGCTGAGTGGCACTAAGATAAGTATCAAGCTTGTTTGACATCTCAAAAGCAAGCTGAGCATTTGGCTTTTTCTCTTTGATAAGCTCTTCAAGTCTAGACTTACGAACTTTAACAAGAGAAAATTCTGATAAAACAAAAAAGGCATTTAGTAAAATGAATACAACGGCAAGTATTACCATTAAAAGCGAATTATCGCTACTGGGGTTCAATTATGATCCTTAAGAGTTAAAAATTTTTGCCTGATTATAGCGAATTTATATTTAGCGGTCAAATTAGCCACGCCCAAAAGTAACAACATTTCTTAAATTTAAGATTTATAAAAACTTCTTAAATTATATTTTGATAACATTATTTTTATCAATAAATTCATGGATTTCATAATGAGCAAAAAGAATTTTTCATCGCGCTGGGCATTTATATTGGCCTGTGTTGGATCAGCAGTTGGCATGGCGAATGTCTGGGGCTTTCCTTATAAACTTGGCACAAATGGCGGTGCAGCGTTTTTACTCATCTATGTTTTTTTCATAGCTCTTTTTTCATACGTTGGTCTAAGTGCGGAGTATGCAATCGGCAGACGTGCAAAAACTGGTACGCTTGGATCATATAAATATGCTTGGCAAAGTAGAAATTTAGGCGTATTTGGCAGTATTATTGGCTGGCTTCCGCTTGCTGGCTCACTTTGTATAGCCATCGGCTACGCAGTCATCATCGCCTACGTACTAAAAGCCCTTACCCAGGCACTTACTGGCTCATTTATGAGCGTTGATACGAACGTTTGGTTTAACTCATTTGCACTTCAAGATTATTCAGTCTTGCCTTATCATTTTATCATCGTTGTTGGCACGCTTCTTACACTATTTTTTGGGGCAAAAAGTATCGAAAAAACAAATCAAATAATGATGCCACTGTTTTTCGTATTATTTAGCATTTTGGCTATAAATGTCGCGATGCTACCAAATGCATTTGATGGATATAAATTCCTTTTTATCCCTGACTTTAGTAAGCTTGCAGACCCAATGGTATGGGTTTCTGCGATGGGTCAAGCCTTTTTCTCGCTCTCTATCACAGGATCTGGCATGATAGTTTATGGGGCTTACCTTTCAAAAGATGAAGATATCGTTGAAAGTGCTAAAACTACGGCTTTTTTTGATACTATCGCAGCTCTTGTGGCCGCTCTTGTTATGATCCCAGCGGTCTTTGCCTATGCTATGGATCCAGCCGAAGGTCCAAAGCTGCTTTTTGTAACGCTTCCAAAAATTTTACAAAACATGATCGGTGGACAAATTTTTGCCATTATTTTATTTACAGCTGTTATCTTTGGCGGTATCACCTCGCTTCAAAATATGTTTGAAGTAGTCGCCGAGTCACTAATGCATAAATTTCCGTTTCTTAGTAGATTTTGGACACTCACACTACTTTGTGCAGTTTGCTTTGGCATAGGAGCATTTATGGAGCCTATTAGCAGTTGGGGGCCTTGGATGGACTTTGTGTCGATCTATATTATTCCAATCGGCGCGGTAATCGGTGCTATTTCTTGGTTTTGGATTATTAAAAAAGATGAAATTTTAGATGAGATAAATTCTGGAGCAAATAAATCTTATGGTAACTTCTGGTATTTTGTAGGTAAATTTATCTACGTTCCACTAACATTTTTACTTTGTATCATAGCCGTAAGTAAGGGAATTTCTTTTTAAATTTAGCTCACCAAAAAATAAGCTAAATTTAAAAATTTTTGAAGTTATCTTAGTTTTTTTGTGCCAATATAAGTGGCAAAAATTTCTTGTGAGCCATCTTTTTTAAATAAAATAACATCGTATTGCTCGGCTTTACTGCCTTGTTCCATGCCTTGACTCTCCATCGGCATGCCAGGTACTGCGATACCAACTACATCTTTTGGCTTAAGCTCTAGTAGGCGCTTTACCTCATCGGCTGGAACATGACCTTCTATGATATATCCATCGATGATTGCTGTATGGCAGCTTGAAAGCTCTAGCGGCACGTTAAATTCTTTCTTAACTTTAGCTATATCATCTACTTTTATGACCTCTTCGCTAAATCCAGCCTTCTGCATCGCCTCACCCCAGCTAGTACAACATCCACAAGTTGGGCTTTTATAGACCTTCATATCAGCCGCGAACGCAAGTGTTGCAAAAAAGCCAAGGGCCAAAAATACTAATTTCTTCATCATTTTCCTTTACGTAAAATTTGCAAAATGATATAGCTCACATTTAAATTTTATATAAATGCTTAATATTGCTTGCTATAATTCGCCAAAATTTACAAAAGGCACTTTATGTTTTCATCATTTTTTAAAGATAAAAAATGGGCACTCTGGGCTTATGGCGGAGCGATATTTATCATCTTGCTTCTTGTTTATCAAACGCACCTAAATGTCCGTATAAACGAGTGGTATAAAAATTTCTACGACATCGTACAAAACTCAAAGGATCATAATGTAAGTGAGTTTTGGCGAGAAATTTTTAACTTTATAAAAATCGCTATGCCTTACGTCGTGACTTACACTGTGATCTCGTTTTTTGCTAGCCACTGGGTCTTTCGCTGGAGAGAGGCGATGACATTTAGATATCTAAAATTTTGGCAAAACTGTAAGAGCGATATCGAGGGTAGCTCACAGCGTATTCAAGAGGATGTTTACCGCTTTGCAAAGATAATGGAAAGTCTTGGCGTGCAGGTTTTAAGGGCGATCATGACGCTAATTGCCTTTATACCAGTGCTTTGGGAGCTAAGTAAGAGCGTGAGCTTGCCTTACATCAAAGATATCGAAGGCTCGCTTGTTTATATCGCTTTAATAATTAGCATCGGTGGCTTAATTATTTCGTGGTTTGTTGGTATTAAACTCCCACATATCGAGTATAATAACCAAAAAGCAGAAGCTGCATTTAGAAAAGAGCTGGTTTACGGCGAGGATGATAAGTCTAAATTTTGCCAGCCAAACGTCATGCTAGAGCTGTTTACGGGCGTAAAGTTAAATTATTACAAACTATTTTTGCACTATGGCTACTTTAACCTTTGGCTCATCTCTTTTTCACAAATTCTTGTCATCGTGCCTTACATCATCATGGGCAATGGCCTATTTAGCGGCGTTATAACGCTTGGTGTGCTTATACAAGCTAGCAATGCCTTCTCGCAGGTCAGAGAGAGTTTTAGCGTCTTTATCGATAACTGGACGACAATAACAGAGCTAAGGTCTGTAAATAAGCGTTTGAGAGAATTTGAGAGAAATATAAACTATAAGGCGTAAGGGTTAAATTTAAGATATAGCGTCTAAATTTTGATTTATGCGGTCATAAACCAAGCAGCACACTGAATACACTTTGTCATCAGGTAAGTATCAGGCAAATTTTAAAATTAGAGCTGGCATATCACGGCTCTAAATTTAGTGGCAAGTAGCTACGAGACCTAAATTTAGCAGTCTGCTAAGGCGAGTGAATGAGATTTTAAAATTTGCAAAAAAGTAAATTACTATTTTTGATATCACAAAATTTAAATTTATCCATTCGTTTAACAATGCATATCTAACTCAGGCTATAATTTTAGTCCAAAAAGGATAAAAATGAAAAAATTTCTACTTACATTGTTAGCGACTAGTTTGCTCTTTACTGGCTGCTCAAGCGTTACAAAAGCAGGCGTTGTTGGTGCTGATCGTAAGCAATTTATGCTAGTCTCATCAGAAGCTATGGAGCAAAGCTCAGCCCAAGCCTACGTCAAGACGCTAACAGCTGCTAGAAGTAAAGGCGAGCTAAATGTTGATCCTATCCTTACAAAAAGAGTTCAAGATATCGCCAAAAGGCTCATCGCCCAAACTGGCGTTTTTAGGGATGACGCTCTAAAATGGAAGTGGCAAGTAAATGTCATTAATGAAGATACGCTAAATGCTTGGTGTATGCCAGGGGGAAGGATAGTCGTTTATAGTGGCATCATAAAAAGGCTAAATTTAACAGATGCGCAGCTAGCTGCGGTCATGGGACACGAGATCGCACACGCCCTTAGGGAGCACAGCAGAGAGCAAGCAAGTGCTGATCAGATGAAAAGCATAGGTATCTTTGCAATAGCCACAGCTACTGGCCTTGGCGATCTTGGAGCTAATGCTCTAAATTTAGCTAGCGAATACACCATATCTCTGCCGTTTTCTCGCTCGCATGAAACCGAGGCTGATCACATCGGTACTGAGCTAATGGCAAGAGCCGGATATGATCCAAAAGAAGCGGTCGAAGTCTGGGTAAAAATGAGCAAGATGAGTGGCGGAAAAGTACCTGAAATTTTAAGCACTCACCCATCAAACGAGAGTAGGATAAAAGATCTAAAAGAGATTGCAGCAAAGCTTGAGCTAGTCTATCAAGCTGCCAAAAAGGCTAGGCTTCAAAAAAATTTGAGCGGTCTTGAAATGGTTGCTCAAATTTATAACTAGTACATTTTAAAAAACTACGACCGCTGATATGCAGCCAGTTAGCACAAAGGAGCGAGAGCCTTGGCTTAAAGCCCATAACAACTTTCGCTCAATCTTTGTCTATAAAAAAATTGTGAAATTTTAGGCTGGTGTTTTGCTTAGTAATTTTAATCCTAAAATAACTTACAAAATAAGTGTATAAATAAGCATCTATGTAGCCAAAAAGGCTCTTAGCATGGGCATTGACAAGCAACTTTTAGCCCACAGCCTAAATGAAGCTAGAGAGCTAAATCTAAAAAATTATTGCTCTAATATTTAGTGAAAATGAAGCAACTCTTAGACTATTTTTAAAATTTAGCTTTGAAAAATGGGGTGAACTGCCCAGCATTTGTCTGATGGATAATGAGTACAAAAATATCGTTATCTTGGGGCTAAACTTTAAAAGCAAACCATTAAGTAAATAAAGATATAATTCTACTTCTTCATGGGTAGATGTCCGAGCGGTTTAAGGAGCACGCCTGGAACGCGTGTGTGGGGCAACTCACCGAGAGTTCGAATCTCTCTCTACCCGCCACTACTTACAAATAATCACAAACTTTTATCAACTTTTGCAAACATTGAGCCGCGATTTTAACTTTATTTTAAAGCCTTTATCCATAAAATTGCAAACTATTACAAACAATAGCAAACTATTATTATCACAACTTTTTAGCTGACTTTTGGCTGATTACATCCAAAAAAGTAGCTAAAAATATAAAAATAGTCAGCCAAAAAGGATTATAAATGCCTAAACTATCACGCCAACTCACGATCACGCAGTTTAAAAATTTAAAAGCCAAAGAGAAGCCATATTTTGTCAGTGACGGCGATAACCTACTGATTAAGATAATGCCAAACGGTACAAAATTTTTTATATATGAGTTTCGAGAAAATAGCAAGCGCCACCGCCTAACACTGGGCAAATATGATGGAATAAGCCTAAGTGAGGCAAGGGATAAAAGAAACGAGCTAAGATTAAAACTCAATCAAGGCGAGAGCCTAACGCAAACAGCAGAAAAAACAAAATTTAAAGTAGTATTTGAAGCGTGGTATAAAACAAAGGGGAAATTGAGTGAAAAACAGCAGTTTTGGATGAAAAGGCGGTTTGAAACGTTATTATTGCCAAAACTTGGCGAAATGGATATAAAAGAGATAAGCAGAAGAGACATAATATTCGCCATTAGCCCACTACTAGAGGATGAAAAACTAGAAACAGCCGATAGAGTGCTAAGTATATTAAACGGCTTTTTAAAATATGCTCTATTGCACGAGTATGTTGATCACAACATAATAGCGGATATTGACAAAAAGGCACTACTAGGGCGTAGAGAAGTTAGGCATTTTGCCTACCTAAAAAACGATGATGAGATAAGAGCCGTATTAATGGCGATAAGAGATTATTTTGGAGATATAAGAGTAAAAACGTGTGCGATATTTCAACTATACACCGCAGTAAGAGGACAAAATGCCAGAAATGCCAAATGGTCGCAGATAGATTTTGAAAATTGCGTTTGGCATATCCCAGCAAGTGAGATGAAAACGGCAAAGCCTCACGAAGTGTTTTTAAGTAAAAGTGTAATCAACCTATTAAAAACATATCGTGAGCGCTTGCCTTTAAAAAGTGAGTTAATTTTTCCGTCCATAAAATCAAACGTTGCTCCACTAAGTGACAATACTATCCGCATAATGCTTAGAAATTTGGGCTTTAACAAAGATATGGTAACGCCACACGGTTTTAGGGCTACATTTAGCACGATCGCCAACGAAAACATAGATAAGCACGGCTGCAATAGTGATGTTATCGAGCTTTGCCTCGCTCACGTTGAAAGTAACAAAGTTAAAGAGGCTTACAACCACGCTAAAAACCTAAAAGCAAGGGCTAGGCTCATGCAGTGGTGGAGCGATTATTTAGATAGTTTGGGTGGCTTTGCCTGATTTGTAGGCAGAAATAGAGTTTTGAGAATAATAAATTATCTTAGAGTTGATCTTGCTTGCTGTGATCTTGCCTGCTAGCACCAATCGCCTTAGGCTGATAGGCGATGTTAGCCCTAGCTCCTTTAAGGCTTCATCACGAGTAATAAATTTATCGCTCATTTTTTATCCTTTAAATTTCGCGGTAATCTAAACATCTTTATTGAACCTCCTTTTTTCTCGAGCAAAATATGCGCCTAAGCCTGCGTTTTTTAATTCTGGCGCCTTTAAAATTTCAAAGAGTTTTTCTAAGATTTCATCTACTTCTAGATCGGGAACATCCAAATCTATTTCAAATACAAGCCCTGTCTCCTCAGGCTTGAAGCGGCATCGGCTGCCTCTAAAAGAACGGCACACAATATAGATCTCAAACTCCCAATTAAAGCTGATGCTGCAAGATACGCGCGCATTTTTTGTTTGTATTTTGCTTATCCTGTCCCCCAAGAGGCTTAATTTTGCCAGCACCTCTCTTAAGTCACTAAGACACATAAAACTCTCCTTAAATAGTTTATTTTCCCCATATCCTAATCCACATATTTCCTCTACGGAAACACCTTTTGCATTCATCTTTTATCCTTTATATAATCTTTCAAATCTCGCAGAGCGTGCCGTAAAAAACGGACGTCACATTTAAAGAGCAAACCTTGTATTTGCTCAACTAATTTAGATTTTTCATTGTGTGCCTCGCAAAACGCCTCTAGGCTTGCAAGGGCTGTTAGGTGTTTTTCTTTTTCTGGGCTACTCATTGATTATCCTTTATAGCTTTTTCATAAGTTGTTTCAAAAATATTAGGCTTGCAAAAAATTAAGCTTTCTTTGCCTTAACTTTTATGACACCTTTTATTACACACAACTCTTTATCTTCATTTATATCTTTTAGACATTCTGCGCATAAATGGTCGTATTCGTTAATTCCAGTATATTCTTTAACTTCTTCACTAAATTCATATACCTTAACGTCGTCATCGCTTTGTGCGCCGCAGCTATCACATACGTATATAATACTCATTTTGTGTCCTTTAAAATTTCTGGATTTTCGTAAATATTGCCTACTACCACACAATCACTAGCTAAATTATTGTCTAGTTCTTCAGGCATAGCATTGGAGAAAGCTACATCAAAACCTGCTCGTAAGTTAGACCAGATTACTTCTCCTAAGCTTCCATTAGAGAACCGGGGAATATATCCATCATAAATCTCCACGCCGTTTTTGTCTTTTAGTCCAGTATATTGCATAAGCTCGACATCTCTTATTGGGGCTTCTATTTCGCCAAAACTACCAAAGCCCGCTAAAATGACGTATCCGCCTGAAAAACTTATCTCAAAGACCTCTCTCAAGATTTTCTTTTCCTTGTGCCACGCCATAAATTTAATCTCTCTCATTTACTATCCTTTAATTTTTTGTATGCTTCAAGTAGCCTTTCTCGCTCGTCTTGTTTGAGGCAAAAGTAATCGTAAGGCGAAAAATTTATCCAAGTTGGCGGTATGTCAAATTTTAAAAGTAATTTATTGAGACGTTGCAGATTTTTGTAGTCGTCTTTTTCAACTTTCCAATTGTGGCTCAAAAACCACTCTAAAAGCTCCATTAGTTTTTCTTTGTCTGTTTTTTGCCAAAACACCATCAATCCTTTCAAATATTCTCAATATAAAAATAAGCCAGCGTTTGGCTATCCTCTGCCTCTTTGCGGTATTTTGTGTCGCAGCTTTTGTTTGAGATATACGCTATTTTTTCTTTATTCGCCGCATAAAAATAAGCCAGTATCGGAGCCAGTCTTTGCCCTTTGCTCGATGCTTAGCTTTCTAGCATAAGCTTGGGGTATGATACCACTAGACAGAATAATCGATCTCAAAAACCACCCATTTGCCATCTTTGCGCTCATGGGCGATATGCCCGTAATAGCTTCCCTCGCACATCCCGCCTCTTTGCCACACCAAGCAATCGTCTTGGCGCTCAAAAAGATACTCTTCGCCGAGCAAATCGCAGATATAAAATTCCTTGCCGTCTTTTTCAGTCTTCTCAAATTTTGCTAACCCATAATAAATAGCTTCCTCTCTATCTATCATATCCATCAAATCATCGATAGAGTATTCGCTCATACCACAATGACTTTTGAGTAGATCGCTAAAATTCTTTCTCGTTTTTCGTCTAATTTTTTCAGATATTCCAAAAAACATTATTTCCCTTTCCTCACTACGTCGCTATCGTTGTCTATCCAGTGTATGGTCGGCGCGCTTTTGTGTCTAGTATCGAAAATATACCAAGCATACACCATCATGCCTGTATCGTATTTGCCGTCACTTCTAATCTCGCGAGATAACAAAGGGTAGCGCACAAATATGTAGATTTTTTCTAAAATCTCACGCGAATAAATCTCGTCTAGCCGCTCTTTGCCGTGCAGATAGTTTAGCGGCAGTAAAAAAGCAAATCTGGGCGCGACTTCGCAGGCTTTTAAAATGAATTCTTTGGCTAGACTAAACGGCGGGTTTGTGATAATCGCATCAAATTTACGAGTTTCAGTTAAAAAGTCTTTGCCATTTAGTAGCAAATCGTAAGCTGTGACGTCATCATAGCCAGCCTCTTTTAAAATCGCCGTTATCGCGCCAGCCCCGCAAGCAGGCTCTAGTATGCGCCCCTTAAATTTCTCAACTTCTAAAAGCCGCCGCGTGATGTTATACGGCGTCTGGTAGAAGTCGCTTTTTGATCGGCGCTTGTTTGTGTTGCCACTAAAATTTTTGCCCATTTTTAGCCCCTAAAACGGTATCGTTTCGTCGTTGTCGTATTTGCCGGCATCAATGTCTATTTCGTAGTCATCGGCAGGCGGTTTTTGCTGTTGCGGTTTCTTAGGCGCTACTTGCTGCGAGTGCGAATAGCCACCCTGCTGATAGCCTTGATTGTTTTATTTTGCGTCGCCTAGCATTTCCATTACTTCCACAGCGACACTATGCTTACTTCTGTTTTGCCCGTTGCTATCCTGCCATTGGTCGAATTTTAATCGACCCTCGACTAAAAGCTTACTTCCCTTTTGTAGGTATTGGTTACTTACTTCCGCTTGTTTCCCGAAAAACGTTATATCGATAAAGCACGTTTCTTCGCGCTTCTCGCCGTTTAGCGTGTATTTTCGGGTTACGGCTATGCCAGAGCTACCTATCGCCGCGCCGCCTTGAGTGTATCTAAGCTCAATATCGCGCGTGAGATGCCCCACTAAAATTACTTTGTTAAACATTTGCGTACCCCCATTTTTTATAAATGTATATCCCATATACCCACAATAGTATAAAAATGGTTAATATTATTACGTCATACCATCGCGGCACAGTTACCACGCCGATAGCTTTTTCTATAATGCACACTAAAGAATTAATGCTAACATAAAAGACTGCTAGAAAAATGGTATAAACAAGAAAATTCATAAGTCCCATAGCTTCCAAATTTTTTGTAATTATGAAAAAAACAACTTCGGCTTTTTCTAGTGGTGTTTTGTCCATATCAGCCCCTTAAATTTTCTATTAAATTGTCTATGCTGCTTGGGTCGTTTAGATAGGCAGTAGCGTCATCAATACTTAACCTCTCAACTAATTTTTCAGCCTCTATTTCACTAGCGCCTCTTTTTACCAGTTCGCTTTGTAGTAGATCGTGAGGCATTGGCTCAACTGTCAAATTTTCTTTTACAGTTGCGATTTCAACTTCAAGGGGCGCAGCTTCGATGTATTCAGTTTGTGAATTTTTTGCACCAACTGAGCTGTTCGGTTTTTCCAAACTATTTAAAAGCTCGTTTAGTCCAGCTTTTGGCGGTGTTTTTGATTGTTCATTAGGCTCAAATGTAACAATATCCTCCGCTTCATCAGATGTTTTAAGCCCATATTTTACTTCTGGGAAAAATTCATTTATGAAAAAACTTTGCGCTCTATATTTCATCATTAGCTCTGGCATTGTTTGCCATTTTGAGCCGTTTTTACTTAGCCAGCCCTCGCGCCTTGCCATTTCCATTGTTATGGTTGTGCCTTTTAATAATTGTCCAGTTTGGGCATCTATGGCTTCACAATGTGCGCTATTGTCATCAGGGCTTACAATAGTTTGCAATCGTCCTTTTAAAAGTCCGCTTGAGTTTAGCCTAGCAACTAAAAATTTCGTTTCAAAACTAGGCTTGCCATGAATGATATAAATACTTTGTGCTACCTCTAAAGCGCCTATATTCATACGCTGGGCTAAATCAAGCACAATAATCGCCGTTCCGATATTTGCTGTTTCGTTACCCTTGCGTAAATGAGCTGGGAAAAAATCAGTAGCCACGAAAGCTTTGGCTTTCCTTTGTTCAAGCTCAAATTTCTTTACCTCAAGCTCCGTTTTTCTATCTTGGTATTCTTGTAGTTGGTTCATTTTTTTATCCTTTCAAAATTTCATTTTGTTCCATAAAAAAGCGGTCGTCGTTCGCCACGTATGCTTCGACCGCGCCTATTGCCGTATAGACGTGTTCTAGTTGTTCTTTCGTCTGCTGCAACGCTCTAAATGTCCTCAATTCCTTATCCCTTTTTTCATTCTCTAGTTTTATGCTCTTCTTTCTGTAAAAATCCCGCTCTTTCCTCGCGTGTTCTAGTAGTGTTTTTAAGGTTTCATATCTAGGTTCGCCGTTTTTAGGTTTAAATTCGGCTAGTTCGTTTTTTAAACTAGCGATCACGGCGTTGTGTTGAGATATTTGGGATTTGTAGCCGTTGATTTGGTCGGCCTGGCGTTTGACTTCAAATTTAGCATAGGCTTCAAGGTCTGCATATTTATGAGCTAGCTCGATATTACGGGCTTTTGTTTCTTTCGCTTCGGCTAGCTGTTTTTCTCTAGCCTGCGCTATGGCTTTTGCTACTTTGCTGCGATATTCTTTCGCTACTTTGCTTTTTTTGACAAAGAAGCCGAGCATATACACGCCTTCTAAAGTCCATTTGATTGTTTTTGTGCCAAATTTTGAGTTGGTATCTAAGAGATAATGAATGCCCTCTATAATCTCGTCTTTGTTTCTACTGAAATGTTTTGAGATTGCACTTTCGCTTACGCCGTAGTTGTTGGCAACTTGTACTGTGGGTTGAAGTCTATTTTCTGTCTGAAAATCTTGACTTGAAAATAATGAGTTCATTTTCCGACCTTTCTAAGTAATATTTAGATTTTATGTCGGAATTATATATTATTATTTAGAATATGTCAAGAGATTTCTAAGTATTTTTTAGATTTTAAAAATAAAAATCTAAGAATAACTAAGAACGGACATTTTGTCCGCTCTTATGATATGGCGTCTTTTATCGCATTGCGTAAGTTTTCATATTTTTCCAAGTCTTTTTTTAAACCCTCAACTTCTGCGACTAGCTTAACGGCAGCTTCTGTCATCTTGCTTATTTTTCCGTTAGATACAGCAGTGTTTAAGCTATCCGCGCTCATTCCTATCCTCTCTGCTAACTCTCTTTGAGTTATGCCTAGCTCTTTACATACACGCTTAACTATGTTTTGCTTCTCAAAATGCCACTTTACCACATAAAGCTCATCCCCGTTTTCGGTTTTAAGCGCTATATGCTTACCACCGCTCTTAGACGGACTAATAGGTGACCCGTATAGTGCCGAAACTTTTTGTGTTAGCTCTTCCTCTATTTTTGTATAATTCGAGTACTTTGGCTCTGTATCTAACTTTATTTTATCGACATATTTGCCAGACACAATTACTACATGGTCTATTTCATTGTCATAATATATTTCTTTTTCCTCTGCCATTATAAGTCCTTTTCTCTTTCTTCTTGTTTTTCTATTTTATTTAAAAGAATTTCTACCGCTTCAGTTAGTATTCTAGTTCTGCTTGCTCCTATTTGTATCCGTGCCTCATTTATTCTATTGATAATTATTTGTTCGTCCTTGTTTTTATAAAGGATAGTTATGATCACTGCTAAAAAAATAGCAAGCATAAAAGCATCATCACCTGATCTATAAGAAAGCTTATCGAATATAAAAAGAGTAGTAAAAAAAACTGCAATGTATTTTATAATCGCATACGCTACAAATTTAAAGCTTATTAGCTCTTTAAAAAGAGTTTCTTGTAAAAAAATATCGGCTTTGTCGTAAAGATCAAGCTTTTGTAAAAACTCTTCTTTTTTTAAAGAATTTTCTTTTGGGATAAGCCACTCCTCTTCTTTTTTTAGCCTTTTATTGATATACCAACATCTAAGCAGCGCCATTTCTTATACCTTTAGACAAAAATTTTCAAATTTTATTTAAAGATTTTTAAAATAAACTTTTTCTTTAAATCACGCTATCTGTTCGTAAAATTTCCACGTTGGCAGGCTCAAAGTTTGCACCGCCTCTATCTTGTCGCCGTCTTTTTTTGCATAGCCCCACCACTCGTCACGCTCGCGGCAATATTTGTAAAGCTCTAGTAATTCAAGATATGTTTTCCGTCCTTGCTCTATCGCTGCGGTGTCAAGCTCATAAAAACCTACAAAATAAGGGGCTTTTGTTTCAACGGCTATAAACAAGAAATAATTTACTTCTTTGCCTAAGCTTCTTAAAATATCACTGTAAAAAGCTGCTTGTATGTGATAGTTAAAACTAGCGACCGATCTAGCAAAGCCAGTAGCCGAAGCGTCTGAGGTTGTTTTTAGATCGATCACTGCACCCATTTTCTCATTATAAAAATCAGGGCGACATTTGACCGCTACGCCCTCTATCTCGCTAAAATAGCTTTGTTCGGCTAATCCGTCTTTTAGAAATATAGCTGTTTCACGCATAGAATTAACAGCGTTTGCTATCTCTACGGCTGAGCCAAAAGTATCAATATCAAGCGAGGTTTTATCGCCTAAATTTTCTAAAAAGTCGTTATAAATTGCCTTGCCCTCTTTGGTGCGTTTATCAACATCAGGCTCTACACTAAACTCATTTGAAAAATCCTTTGGCTCTAACACTAGCTTATGCACCGCAGAGCCTAGAAGCAAAGCCTTTGTAGGCTCACTTTTAAGCTCATTTTTCATTTTTAAGTGAAGTGGGCTACGTGCAAGTAGATCAAGGTCGCTCTTTGATATTTCAGGGCGTGCGTGGTACTCTTTATTTGTTAGCATTTTTTAACCTTTCTAATATCTTTTTAAAATCTTCCCAGGTCATACCAGGCTCACCAAAAAACTCAACAAGCCTCTTGAATACTAAGTAACTCATCTTTTTTTGTCTCCTCTCTTAGTTTTTTGAGTGTTTGCTTATAAGTAGTCGTGTAACTTAAAAAAGCTTCGTTGCTTATACCTACTTCAACGCATAGTACATACACCAAAGCTGCATAAGCAAAAAAGTCTTGGCTGCACCTTTCTATTAATAAGTCGATTATCGCTCCAGTGTTCTCAAAAAGAGCGTTTTTAAACGTGTCGTCATAGCGGTTATAAACTGCCAAAATATCACTTATTAGCTCGTCGTATTCTTGCTCGAAATTTATATTTTTTACGTCACTTTCGGCACACGCTAAGTCATGGCTCAAACTCATTTTTAACTCCTTTTGATATTTAAATAGGCAATATTCTTTATCTCGCCGCCATTACTGAAAAGCACCCTAAAAAATTTAATTAGCTTTTTCATCTCTAGCTCCTTTTCCTAATAGAAACCTTGCTCGCCACCGCCAGCTAGATGTTAGAAATCAATTTATACTTAAAGGAAAAATTTGTATATGAAATAATGTGTAGCAGGCTTTCGCCTACTCTAAGCAAGCAAGGCTTTTATTAGAAAAAGTAGTGTTTTTCGTTTTATTAATAACCCTGTGAAAAACTATCCTAAATCAGGGCTAATACCGAATAGCGACGTTTCGGCTCGCTATATCCGCTTCAGATTGAAACGTGATTAACCTGCAACTCGCAGGAGGCTCACTCTGTCAGCTTACGCTTGAAGCCTACAAAACGTTTTTTGTTTTGATGAGAGAATGATACAATACGTGTCCTTATTGTTTCCTTAAAAATGATACATTATGTGTCAAAAACAGATGCTGTATTAAAATGGTGTTTGTGATATAATTTTTGATTAATTTGTTTTAAAGGAGTTGCAATGCAAGTGTCCAGAGTTTTGTTGGTTTTGTGCCTTGGTGCTATTTTTTCTTGTGCCGAAGTTTGTGAGGATTATCAATATAAGTTACAAGAATACGAATTCCAACAAATATCGACATTCAAAGCAACCCATAAAAATGCTACAGATGATGAACTTTGGAATATCGCAGCCAAGGAATGCGAGGGAAATAAACCGACAGCGATCCCCTCATGCATATATCTCTATAAAAACATTCTGAAACAAAATTTTGAGAATAAAAATGTATCTAAAATTAACATTATTAATGTATTGGATAACATTATAGACTTTTATATAGCGCAAGACAAAACTAAGAAAGAGACAGAAGCAAATTTTTCAAATTACAAAATTGCTACTATAGTACAATACAAAAGAGAAGTAGTAAAAGCTTTGCATGATAGTGGATATTTTACAAAAGAGCAGTATAAAGCGCTAAGTGATCTTTCTGATGCCATGTTAATGGTTTCTGCGTTTGCTGCTTGCCCTGATAAATACGACCCAACTAAAACGCAACCTTTCTTGCCAGACGATAAAATAAATGATGCTTGTTTGTGTCTTTTAAAACAACAATTGCTTATAAAAGAAGGGGATTATTTGACGGCTACAAAAATTAGTGAACTTTTATGTAAAAAATATAAAGATGATGCATCTTGTTTTGTAGCTGGTATAGCGTATAAAGATGGGCTTGGTGTTAGGTTTGACATTTTAAAAGCAAAAGAATTCTTTGGACTAGCTTGCGATTATGGCAACCAAGACGGATGTTCTAAATACAAGGCTTTATCTTATTAACGTTTTCGCCACTCCCACGGCGGAGTAGGATTACTACTCTGCCAAAGCCCTCGCTTATTCTCACGAGCCAGCTTTTCTTGATCTACATATATTTTAGAGTATTTTACATAAGCCCAAGCGTAGCCATTTAGCACCATTTGAGCGTTTATATCTTGCCCTTTATAGTAAATATTGCCTAGCGTGCGTTTGTATCTATCTTTGCCCTTTGGCTCTACTTCTACCATTTGTCCTGCGATCAAATTTGCTAAAAACTGCTTTGATCTTTGTCCGTAGTCTTGCTTTTTCTCTGGAGCGTCAATGCCGTATAGTCTGACCTTTGTTTGCTCTTTGCCGCTTAGCACAGTGATAGTGTCGCCGTCGTGGACGGAAATGACCTTAACGATTAGAGCTAAAGCTGATGTTGGCGGTATTAACGTTAATAGTAGAGTTGCTATCGTATTTTTTATAAATACTTTCATGTGATACAGATACTGCAAAAAGCACCAATATTAGTATTATCGCAGCCAAATTAAAATATGAAATATGTGGGTCTAATACGCTATTATTTTCATTATTTCTTGTTATGCTTTTTACAAAATTAAATAAAAATAATAAAATATTCGTTATAAAAAAGCCTATTATTATAGATATAAGCAAAAGCTTATAAATACTTGCCTTATCTATATTTTGCAAAACGGAATTTGAAAAAACTAGCCCGCTTACGAAAGTAAGGATAATTGCGGCAAATATACCCAAGATAGTAATATAATCTCTTTGTATGTTTTTAGAAGTGGCAGAAAATTCATTAAGGGAGGTTTTTGCTTGCATAATTTTCTCTTCTAAAGCCAGCTGCACTCTTGTATTGTCGGTTATTCTGGCTATTTCTAGATTAATATGATCTCTTAATTTAAATAATTTTTCCATGTGAGCAAATCCGCCGCCAGCTCTTGCTCTTATATATACCATTTCTATTTTACTGGCAATAGATTGTAATAATGCCTCTTCTATTTTATTGCCTACTCCGTCGATATTCTTAGTTTTTAAAAGATCATTTTTCTTTTTTATAATAAACCTAGATACTATTGTGTATGGATGTCTGTAATTGCTATCTTCATATAATTTACCCAAAAGATCTATGACTAATTCGTATTCAGTATCCTTATTGTCTTCTAAATTTGAAAGATCTTTTAGAATATTGGTTTCAGTACTAATTTTTTTACTGCTTGTGCTTGCCAAAACCTCAAGTATTTTATTTAAAAGCTTTTCTTGTTCTTCTTCCTTTTTAGCGGCGCTATCCTCTGGCATTTTGCACTCCCGCCTCTTGTAATATGAATTCAGGAGAGATTGCTCCAAACGGCCTTTGGCTGTATGTCCTCTCCCAAGCACCACCGACCCTATGGGAATAATCTACCAAAACCCACGGGTTTATCCTTATTAGCCCTAAAATCGTCTGATTGACGTTTTCGTTCTCTTCATCGCTTAAAGGCATTCCGTTTTCGTTAGTCATAGAAAAAGGAGTTTCTACCTCTTGCGTATGAATGGGCGTTCCTCCGTATACGGAGTATTGGTAATATGTTTCTGGATTTACTGGACCGTGCATCCATGCTTCAAAAGATGTGCGATCAACTAAAAATAGTCTATTGTTTTGCAAAAAAATTAAATTTACGAAATATAATATTTTTTGGAGGTGCAAATTGCTTACGGGGGTTCCATTGCTAATGCCTATATTTATAATTCTTCTGGCTAAGTCTATGGCTCTCATTTTTTGCTCCTTTCAATAAAAAAATCAATGAAATTATATTAAATTTTTAAGACATTTTGTGTCTAATTATGGTTTAAAAGTATAAAATTTTAAAAGAACTGTTAAAAAAAAATTGTGAATTATATCAAAAAATAAACTATTTTTATACTTATTTTAGCAAAAAATATACTATATTGAGCTGAAATTGATCTTTTTTTAAAAGCAGGCTCGAACGATACCTGCTCTTTCAGATCAAGCCTTCCCCTAAACCTCTTTGAATTTATGGAGTAACTACCGACTATGCGTCTATTTTATCCCATAATCCTCAAACGTTAGCCCTTTATATACTTCGCAATGGACTTTACCGCAGACTTTGCCAAGTATTTCGCACTCGTAACCCTCTTTATGTGGGCAGAAATTATTTTTTAAAATAAGTCAGCCTCCATTCACAAATCAACTATTATGAAAAAAGCTTAATTTTTAGATTAAATTTGGCACGAACTACCCCAACAATAATGAGACTATCAACCTCGTCACCCTCTAGCTCAATATCAGGATAAAAACTATTCATTGAACTTAGTTTTATATATTTTTTTGGTGGCTTCTTAAAAAATTTTTTGACGTAAATATCGCCGTTATAGTTTGCTATTACTACATCCCCATTTTTTGGTTCCGCTTCGCGCTCTATAACTACCCTTTCCCCATCACTCACAAAAGGCTCCATGCTATCGCCACGCACCTTGATTACATCAATATTACCATAGTGGGGAATAGATAAGACATTTTCTAAAAATTCAGGGCTTACATCTACTTGCAATGGCTTTATTTCTGCATTAACTACGCCGTACCCAGCAGAGGCTTCAACGTCTTCATAATAGTTAATCGTAATTAAATTTTTAATTCTTTTAAGTTGCCATTTTTTATTTTTAATATCATTAGAAAAAAGCTCTGCTATTTCGTGGTCTTCCAAAAAAGTATCATCTAATAGCTTATCAACTGGAACTCCCATGCGATCAGATAGAGCATTATACTGAGCCGCGTCTTTTGGACTTCTTATGCCGTTGCTCCAATTAGTTACAGCTGCTCTAGTTACGCCTAACTCTTCGGCAATATTTTTTGCCGTGTCACCACTTTTATTCAAATAGTATTTGAGTATTTCAGCCAACGCCATAACGTCTCCTTTTCGATACTGTTTGTATCATTATACAAGAAATAAAAACACGTTTGGTTTCTTTTTAAGAAAAATATAAAGACACGTATTGTATCATTTGCGTATGGAAAATTTAAGAGAAACTATTAGAAAAAAACTATTGAAAGAGTATGGCAAAACGTCAATGCCTAGAAGCGTTATGAATGGAAACAGAAAGCCAAACCCAAATTTTAGAAATCGTAATAGGCGGCTTGTCCAATTTAATAAATGGGGTAAAGAATTCCCTAAATGGCTATCTGAACAAGAAACCAAGCTAAAGCAAAAGGAGATCAAAGATGAGTGAAGTAGAAGAAAAGATAAAAATTGAAGAGCGAATAAGGCTTTTTGATGAAACTTTCATAGACATATCAAAAACATTACGAAAACTAGAAAGAAACGACCAAATCAAGATGATAACGCTCGTTATGGATAGATTTTCTTATAACGAGCACCTAGAGTTTGAAAGGTTGAAGACTATTTCGTGGGTATTTCCACAGGCATTTAAAGCTTAGTCTTGTTTTGTTGTTATTTCTTTCAAGATAAGGCTATATGTGTCGGTAACTTCTTTTACAAAGTCACAAGTAGGCTTATCTCTCTTAGCGTAAGGCTCTTCGCTTACTATGATGTAAGGCTTTAAGATGCCTTTTTCTAGGAAATATTTTGTTAGCTCAAATGCTATCTCTTTATCTGTCATATAAGTCCTTTTTATGGATTTCTTGGCTTGGTCGCTTAGAAATTTTAAAAGGGCTTATATGAAAGATAACTTAAGGAGCGTGCGATGATAGCAAGTAACAGCCTAGAGGCATATAACAAACTAAAGCCAGAGCTAAGCGGCAAACGTAGAGCCGTTTATGAAATGTTTTGCCAGCACAAAGAGGGTGCGACCAGGCAAGAAATTTCACGCTGGTATAACATAGCAATAAACAGCGTCTGCGGCCGTGTTAATGAGCTAATAGCGCGCGGCTTCCTGATCGAGATCGGATCAAAAAAAGACGCAATAAGTGGGTGTAGTACATCAATACTAAAACCCACTGAAAGGATAGCGTAATGCCTGGTATAGAGCTTGCGATTACATCGCTTGTAGCTGGCGCCATCTTGTTTGAGTTGATAAATTACTTCAACTTTAGGATATGAAAACATGAATTTAAGCGACTTTAGTAAAGAGCAAATTTTAAGAGAACGCAGGCGACTATCAGATATGAAGAGGCGTTGCAACGATCCTAAAAACAAAGACTACAAATTTTATGGTGCTAGATGTATAAAAATCTGCGAGGAGTGGATGAACAATCCAACTAGCTTTTATCTTTTCGCACTTAAAGAAAACAAAGGACGCGAGGGGCTTACGATAGATCGTATAGATCCGGACGGAGATTATGAGCCCTCAAATGTGCGTTTTGTGTCACGCCACAAGAACTGCGTAGAAAATTTTGTAGGTAAGCAAGGCAAAGATACGCCTAATTTTCGCATTTATGCCAAACATGGCGGACTTTACGAAAACCAATACGAAAAGAAGCACTTTAAAGATGTGTGCTATCACTTTTGCAATAAACGTCGCCAAGGAGGCTGGAGCTTATATGAAAGCTTGAACGTCCCAGCAGGACAAAGGCGCGATATGTTTTGGTACAAGATAAAAAAGCGAAAAACCGAGTTTTTTAACGAGATATTTCTAAATTTAAAAGATCAACTAGCTATTTATCCTGAATTAGGTAGCCCAAGAGCTTGTCCTAAGTGCAAAGAGGAATCAATGTTTTTAAAAATGGATTATCCAGTGAGAATGGAGTGTACTTGCGGCTATCGTTTAAACTTACAAACGGTTAAGGCTAAATTTAGTGCTAGACACGTGCCTAGAGTAAGTAAGGTAAAAATCAATGCAATACTAAAAAAGAGCAAATACGAACCTAGAACCGAATATATAAGCAGTCTAGGAGCTCAAAGCGGTATAGAAATTTTAAAGGGGGTTTAGATGAGTAAAACATACTATTGGCTAAAGCTAAAAAAAGATTTTTTCGACGATCCTAAAATTTTAAAAATAAGGAGCGTAGCTGGTGGAGATACTTACACCTGCATCTATCTTAAGCTTTTATTAAAAAGCCTAGATAATGACGGTGTTATATTTTTTGATGGTATAGAGCCGACGATAGAAGCCGAGATCGCACTAAAAATAAGAGAGCAAGAGATAAATGTCAAAGCCGCTATGGCCATCTTTGAGAGTTTGGGATTATTGCAAAAAGGCGAAGGTGAAGATGTGAGACTCCCCGAAGCAGCAAGCCTAAGTGGCAAAGAATGCGACAGCGCAAAGAGAGTTAGGGAATTTAGAGCTAAACAAAAAGAGGTTAAAGCGTTACATTGTAACGGCGCAGTAACGAGCGGTAACGAAAACGTAACCCTAGAGAAAGAGTTAGAGTTAGAGAAAGAGTTAGAGACAGAAGAAGCTAACGCTTCTACATGTGCGCGTGCGTGCGAGAGCGAGAAAAAACCAGCTAAACGTTTTCAAAAACCAACGCTAGATGAACTAATTGCCTACAAGCAAAAAGCAAATTTAGCTCTAGTTGATTGTGAAGCCTTTTATGACTTCTACGAAAGCAAAGGCTGGGTAGTTGGCAAAAATCCGATGAAAGACTGGCAAGCCGCTATGAGAAATTGGGATCGCACGGAAAGAGAGCGAGGGGGCAAGTGTAAAAACACACCAACTAATACCAGCCTAGCCGCAAGAGAAACAATGGTGGCAGGCGAAATGGACGACGCATACTTCGAGAGAGTAGCGAACGAAATAATTAGCGGTGAAAGGAAAATGGCGCTATGAGTGAGCGAGAACAAATCATTTGCGAACTATTTGGCGATAGCAGGGGGTTTTTAACACCTGCGAGGCTAGCAAAATACTCTTTGCTTTTAAAAAACGTGGCTACAAATGAGCTAATTAAATTTTCAGTCTTTGCGGAGAAGTACCGTAAAGAGTATCAAAACACAGATGCTTTGCTTTTTAGGGCGACAATGGAGTGGAGCAAGATCGTCTTTTTAAAAATGCGAGAAAAGGGGCTTAGATTTTTTAACGATGTAGATACCTTAGCGGCGTTTTGTAAAGAAATTTACAGAGGCAAAAGGCTTTGTAATGGCGGAACTGGCAGTGGCTTTTTAGAAAGCACGATAATTTCAGTTGATACAAACGGCGTACTAAGAAATGAGTGGGTATTAGAAAACGGCGTATTTCAACGCTTAACAAACGACGAGGAAACACACTTGTTTGAATATCTGCTAGAGCACCAAGAAAAAATAGGCGTTGTGCAGATCAAGACAAGAGAAAGCGAAGTAAAACAAAAACAAATAGCGGCGAATAACACAAATTTACTCCCAGCTGACCCAGACGCACCGCTCAAAATGAGCGACGAGATACGCCAAAAATTTTTAGAGATACGTAAAAATATTGCAAAGAGAGCGTGAGATGAAAGCGGTATATATCACAATAGCCGAAAGCGGAGCGAGCATAATCGCAAAAGTAGCAGACGAAAATAAAAAGATACTTGATAGCTTTGAGATAAGCCGTAAGGATGCAAGTGGCGTGCTTGAAGTAATGAGAAAGTGGAATGAGAAGCACAAGGATGAGAAAACAAGGGGGCTTTTTTAATGGAACTAAATAAAATTTATAACATTGATTGCTTAGATTTTATGAAAAATATGCCTGATGCGTGCGTTGATTTGGTCGTTACTGATCCACCTTACATCATAAACACAAAAGGCGGTGGGTTAGGTAAGCGCCCTGTCTATGAAAAGGGCGATTTGGCAAAGATAGCTGATGGCTTTGATGTAAAAACAACACTAAATGAGCTTGAACGAATTTGTAAAAAAACAAATATTTTTATCTTTTGCTCTACCAAACAAAAGCCTGAGATAATGAGCTGGGCTTATGAAAAATGGTATAACGTAGCTGAGCTATTTTGGCACAAGCCTAACGCAGCACCTTTTACAAACAATACTTTTAAAAGTGACATCGAAAATATTATCTACATAAGAGCAAAAGGCGTCAAGATAAGAGGAAGATCAAAGCTCTTTACTCAAAACGCAAAAAAGAGCGAATACGGACATCCTAGTGAAAAGCCACTAAGTATTATCAAAAGCTTGATTTTAACTAGCTCAAACGATGGTGAGTTGGTTTTTGATCCATTTATGGGTAGTGGCACAACGGCGGCGGCGTGCAAGGAGTTAAATAGAAGCTTCATTGGCTGTGAGATAGAGGCTAAATACTGCGAAATGGCCGAAAAAAGGTTAAGAGAAACGATAAGGGGGCTAATATGAGTGAAATCTTAAATTATGCAGTTTATAAACTAGAACTTGATGAGATAGAGGGTAGCGACGATTGGTTTGATGCTAATGGACGGCTAAAATACAAAGAGCGGTTTTTATTTGATACGCTCAAAGAAGCGGGCGATATAGAAAAAGGTTGGTTAGTGGCCTTATTCGCAAGCGAGCAAGATGCTATAGAGTTCTGCGAGGGTGCGGGACTAAGCTCAAACTCGGATTATTTTTACTTTTGCACTCGTGGACACTACTCATTAGACACAGAAATGGGCGAATATGTAGAGGTAGGATATTAATGCGAGTAACTAGAAGCAAAAATAAAGCCTATCAGCTAAGACTACTTGAAGCATATCCACTTTGTCAAATATGCGAGAAACAACAAAGCATAGAGTGCCACCACGTAAGATATGGTAGATTTGGAGCAGATAAGGACGACAGCAAGCAAATAGCCGTTTGTAGAGAGTGTCATCAATGGTGTCACGCACACAAAAAGAAAAGCATAGAAAAATATGAGGAGGTAGCTGATGAGAATTGGCAACGTTTCGGCGATTGTTAAAAGCAAATATGGCAACAAAAAAACCAAGGGCTTTGATAGTGCTAAGGAATGGCGCAGAAACCAAGAGTTAGAAACCTTACAACGAGCTGGTGAGATCAGCGAGTTAAACCGCCAAGTACCGTTTGTGCTAATGCCTAGCTACACCATAGCAGACGAAACAACGAGGCAAGGCTTTAGAACCGTGCGTGAGATCAGATACATAGCAGATTTTACCTATCGCCTTAAAGATGGCACACGCATCATTGAGGACGTAAAGGGGATGCAGACGGAAGTTTTTAAGATCAAGCGAAAACTACTAGAGAGGAAAATAGCCCTTGGAGTAATAGAGGGCGAGTTTAGGATTTATTGATGGCGAAGATAACAGATGAGATAAAAGAGAAAATTTTGGCTGACTTTCATACGGGCAAATTTTCACAAAGGGAGCTAGCAAAAAAACATAGTGTATCAAATGGCACTGTGGCCAATTTACTCAAAGGATTAACGCCAAAAAATGAGCATTTAGTGGAAGCTCAAATAACGCTGTTGTCGGCACAAACTCAAAAATCAGAAATAGAAATGAGCAGTATTTTGAGCACTGCTAAAGATGAGGCATATAACCGCGGATTAATATTTAATGCTACTCAAAAAAATCTTAATCGAGTGATGGACATGCTAGATAAAAACACCAAATACGAAAAAGTTGGCGTCGGTGACGGGGTGCAGACTTTCGAGCCCATAGAGCTAAACGCAAACGACTATAAAACACTGCAAGATATGATTGACAAGGCTAGTTTAACGCTTGGGGTTAATCAAAGAGTTGCTGCAACACAGATTAATAATGCAAACGTACAAAGCGAACAAAAGATAATTATTGAGCGAAAGGAAATAAAAGGTGATGAGTGAAACAACACTTTGTCTAACTTATACGCCGTGGCAAAAAGAAGTCTTTTTTGAAAATACCGCACGCTTTACGACGATAGAAAAAGGTCGGCGTGTAGGATTTACCAAAGGTATTGCAAACGCTACGATCGAGTGGCTTTTAGAGGGTAAAAAAGTGCTTTGGGTAGATACTATCACATCAAACCTACAAAGATATTATGAGCGCTATTTTTTACCTGAGCTAAAAGCCCTGCCAAAAGAGCTGTATAAATTTCACGCACAAGATAAAAAGCTAAGTATCGGCGAGGGCTACCTTGATATGAGAAGTGCAGAACGTCCAGAAAATATCGAGGGGTTTGGCTATGACATAGTGATCCTAAACGAAGCCGGCATAATCCTAAAGGATGCCTACCTTTGGGACAACGCCATAAGGGCAATGTTACTAGACAACCCAAAATCAAGAGCGTTTATAGGCGGCGTGCCAAAAGGCAAAAACCGCTTTTATGACCTTGCTAAACGTGGAATGAGTGGCGAGAAAGACTGGGTAAATTTTCAAATATCAAGCTTTAATAACCCACTGCTTAAAAAAGAACAAATAGACGAAATGGTCGCAGAGCTTGGCGGTATAGATAGCGACGTAGTACGCCAAGAGATATACGGCGAGTTTTTAGACACAACCTCAAATGTGCTATTTAACCTTGCTTTGATAGAAAATGCCTTTAGCACTCAGATGCCAAACGAAAAAGCTAGCATTATTTGGGGGTTAGATGTGGCACGTGAGGGTGATGACGAAAGCGTGCTTTGTATTAGGCGAGGTTACGGCGTTACGAACTTTTACACATTTAGACTTGATAGTGTTACCGCCTTAGCAAGAGAGATTTTTAGCATTTATGAGAGAAGTGAAGAGAAGCCAGACGCTATTTTTATTGATAGTGTTGGCGTGGGTGCTGGAGTATTTGACACCTTGATAGATTTTGGCTTGCGTGGGATAGTCAGAGAGGCAAAATTTTCATACAAGGCAACAAATGAGAAGCTTTACGCCAACAAGAGAGCGGAAGCATATTTCACACTCAAAGAGAAATTTAGGCTGCTTAGCATTGTGCCAAATGACAAACTAAAAAAACAGCTTAGTACCATTAGTTTTTATTACGACAAGAAAGAGCGGTATTTGCTACTACCAAAAGAGAATATCAAAAAAGAGTTTGGCTTTAGCCCTGACTTGGCGGATGCCCTTGCTCTTACGTTTTTTGACCCATTGCCAGCAAAAATAAACACAATCAACTACGATGACGGAGGCGTTTGGTGAAAGAGTGCCAAAATTGGGTAGATTTGGCAAAACAAATCGAGTATATTTTTGAGCGTATCGACGTAGAGCTAATTAGAAAAGTGGCAACGCTTGATGATGAGGCCTTGCGTCTATGTTTTTGTGTGATGATTTGTGAGTGGCTAAAAGGGGCAAAATTTATCCCTACAAAGCAAGCTAGAGTAAAACTTGCAACGGCCCTAAAACAAAAAGGGCTTAGTAGAAAAAGAGTGGCAGAGCTAGCGAACGTCAGCACAAGAACAATTTACAGATTAGGACACGAAAATGACGAACGATGAAAGAATAAGCTACCTCGAGGAGTTAGTGCAGACAGCATACAACGGATATGCGGAGTATAAACCATTTTTTGACAAGCTAAATGACGCTTATTTGCTTGTGTTAGAAAGCAAGCAGTATAACAGCCTAAAAGAGAGAAACAAGAGCAAAAACTACACACCAAAGCTAAATTCAAAAGCAAAAAGGATATATGACGGCCTAACCGAAACATATTTCAACAATGACACATTTGCCAAGCTAGAGCCTTATGTAAACTCAACACATGACGTGATCAACAAGTGGCAAGAGGCACTAAATTTCTATTGCGACAAGATAAATTTGTATAAGATCTTTTCGCCTATCTTTTTAAAAGCTGCTTTCTCGGCAAGCTCGGTTGTAAAAGTGTTTTTGGGAAAAGATGAAGCAAAGATAGAGGAAGTGGATATAAACGACATCTATTTTGATCCTGATGCCAAAAATACAGACGACATCCGCTATATCGTGCACAGAATTTACCTTACAACAAACGACATCAAAAAGCTAATCAAAAATAAAACATTTAAGCAAATTGATCTAAGCGAGAATAGACCTTATAAGAGAATTTGCCTAAATGAGATATACGAACTAAACGATGAGAAATGGAGCGTTAGCACGCTTTACAATAGCGAACTACTAAGAGATAAAGTAGAACTAAAAGACGGACAGCCATTTATTTTTGGCTATATGCTGCCACAAACAAAACGCAATACCGATAAAATGTTTGTTTGCGCTTATGGCGAGCCTGCTCTTGCTTCGCTTTTGCCTTTACAAGATGAGCTAAATGCGATCAGAAACTCAATTACGGACGTAACAAGAAACCAAGCAACGCCAAAGATCATTTTTAACCGAAGTGCAAGTATATCAAGGGCTGATTTAGAGCGCCCAAGTGGTGCGATTTTTACTGATAGCCCAGCAGACATCAAGATAATACCGCCTGGCGACATCAACGCTTCAATGGCTACACTTCAAGTGATCGAGCAGGAGATGAGCGAAGTAAGCGGAGTAAGCCCACAGCAAAACGGAGCACCAACAACTAGGCAAGAAACAGCAACAATGGCGTCAATTATGGCAAATGAGGGTAGCGTAAGGCTTCAAGGGTATATAAGAACCTACAATGAGACCTTTTTTGAGCCTATATTTGAACGCCTTGCATTTTTAGTTTGGAAATATGGCGATCCATTATTTTTTGCAGGGTTTAATCGTGGTGAAGCACCGAGCTTTAACATAAACCTAAACACTGGGATAGGCGCATTAAACAAAGAGGTGCAAAAGAAAAGTCTAATGGATGCTAGCGGGATTATATCAGCTCAATTCGGTATGTGCTTACAACTTGGGGACGGCGATGGTGCAAATAGAATGAAAGAAGCAAACGAGAAAATCCTATTAGAGCTATTGCCACTATATGGCATAAAAGACCCAGAGAATTTTATCGGAAAGGAGAGTGAGCTTGCTAAACAACTTAAGCCACAGGCTATTTTACCAAGCGTGGCAGAGCCTATCGCAGAAGCAGGAGCTTTACCAGCTGACGCAATGCCAAGCGTTTAGGGATTTTTCAGAATATCTATTAGGGCTTTATGCGGCAAGTGTGACCGCTAGCCAAAATGAAAAGAACAGCGATGAAATAAGGTTAAGGGCGATTGAGAATATTAAAACACTCGAAAGCCTTTTAAGTTTTTTTGAAAATTACAAAGAGGAGTAATAAATGACAGAGCAAGAAGCACTAAACGAATTGGTAAGTATCGTAAATGGTGACGAGCAGGTAGAGCCTGAAACAAACGAAGTGGCACAAGAACCACAAGAGCAACCAGCGGAACAAGTAGCAGCGCCAGAGGAGCAAAAGAAAGAGGAGTTAAATATTGAAGCAATTAAGCAAGCAATGGCTGAAGCCTTGGCTGCAAAAGAACAGCCACAAGAGCCAGCACAGCCACAGCTTGACCCTGAAAAACAAGCTTTGCTTGATAGCTTAGGTCTTGGAAATCTTGACGCACTAAAAGCTCAAATGGATCAAATCTCACAAGCTCAGGCAGCACAAGCAGAGGAAGCTAGGAGGCAAGCGGTCTTTGATAAAAACCTAGCAGAGTTTAAAAAAGACTACCCAACTATTCGCCCTGATGATTTAGCAGAGTTTGCAAAAGCTCATGGTATGAGTGATCTACTTGGCGAAAATTATGTGGGTTGGAAAGCAGTCGCAATGGGGATGATCAATGTGGCAAAAAGCAAAGAAAAGCCAGACGAAATTTTAAGCGGCTCAAATGCAAGCAGTGAGCTATCGGCGTTTGATAGAGCCAAAAAAGGCGAGAACGTGAGCGACGTAGAATATGGTGCAGAGCTTTTGAAACTAGCAGGACTATAAGGAGTTAAAAAATGAGTTGGGATTGGGGCGGAAGCAATATAACACAAGGGCTTGGCAAAAATGGCGGTGGCTTTTTAAGTTGGCTTGGTGGTGACGCAGGTGGCACACCTAACTGGCTAACAGCTTTAGGAACTGGTGGTGCGTTATGGAGCGCTTATAATCAAAGCAAAATGGCGAAAAAAGCATTTAATCTAAATAAAGATGCTTACGACTTTAACAAGATGCTTTCACAAAGGCAATTGCAAAGAGAAAATCAGGCAAACCAAAATTTAGTCAATGCTTGGAACGCATCAAACTTTCATAAACAACAAGAGGATGAGGCTTATTAATTTAAGCCTCACAAAAAGGAGCAAAAATGCCATATTTTAACCCCAACAAGGTAGATTTTAACTATAACACGAACACAATAGACGCAGTGGGCGCTACTGGTAGAGCATTGTGGGATATTTACCAAGACAGCGTAAAAAACAACTTCACTAAGCAAAAGTTAGCAGAAGAGAATAGATCAAATTTAGCAACCGAGCAACACAACATAAATAAACTAAACGAAGATATTCGCCATCACACAACAACCGAAACTGAAACGGCAAATAATAACTCTATAATGCAAGGGCTTAGGCGTGATGAGCTTGGGCTAAAAGGTCAAGAACTAGGGCTAAAAGCAAATAAATACCAAAATGATGCCCTCTATAACCATCTAATGGCAAACGTTGCTTTGCAAAACGCAAACACAAACGCAAATAGACTTAATTTTGACGTGCAAAAATATAATAGTGGTCTAAATGATGATGAGCTAGAGACAAATTTAGCCTTTGATGCAGCAGGATTTACTTTGCCTGAGAACATAAAAGATCAAAGCCCACAAGTGCAAACTAGATACAAAAAGGCGATTTTAAATATCAATAATCCAAAAAATGGGATAAGTGCCTTGCTTGGTGATAACGCAGGGCTAAATGCAAACATTGCAATAAAGAAAAAACAACCAACACAAAAAGAGAGAGACGAGATAGCAGGGGTTTTTAGCCTGCTCGATCGAATAGTTGATGCAAAAAATAGCTTTACTGGTGGCGAGCAAGGGGCTATACAAAATTTAGGTCACTTTGTCGCTAAAGGGTTTAATATGCAAGACCCAAAAACGGAAAAATTTAAAAACGATTTAGGATTTATACAACAAGGGGCAAAAGATTTAGTTGGCACAGGCAAGATGTCAAACTTACAATATCAAGACTTAATGGAGGTCTTGCCAAGTCCTAACTCTTGGACTGATACAACTTATAGAGTAAAGAATGATAGTTCAATAAATATGGGGCTATCACAAATCACAAATAAAATACAAGCGCTAAAAGATAGTGGGATAGATACAGAGGATATTGAAAAAGCAGCAGCACAAAAATATCAGTATTATTTTGATAATGGCTTTTTCGACCCTAAATTTAGAGAATTTGATGCAAGTGGCAAACGTATAGATAAAAGCAAACCGCAAGCACCACAAACGCCACAAGAGGGGCGAAGTTTGAAGAGTGAGAGAAACAATACACAAAAAAACTATGTAGATGCTGACGCACTTGGCATAAGTTTTAGATAGGGAAATAAAAATGGCTTGGATAAAAATACCTGAAAATAAAAGTGAAATGCAAATAGGTGGTAACTGGATAAAAATACCTAGTGGAGCAAAAGAAGTCGAGATACCTGATAATTTATTAGGCGCACAACCAGCAGCAAATAGCGCACCAACTTATGCGCCGCCTGCCCCTGATATGAGTAAGGCAGTAGATGCTACGCCAAAGGAGAAGACGTGGTATGACAAAGTTGGCGAATTTGCGGATCAAATCTCTCCAATAAATGTCATAAAAGGCGTTGGCAAAGAGATTGGGGGAATGCTTGATTATTACCATTACGACGGAGCAAGTGGTGAAGATTTAGAAAAGAAAAAGGCTACTGAAGCGTTAGCAAGAGCAAAACATGCAGGTGATGATAGAAATATTTTATCTCAAATGGCAGGTTATGAAGACAAAGAAAAAGCGGTAAAGGATAGAACTGAAAATTTGCTCTACAACTGGGCTAAAAAGAATAATTATGATGATGTGAGGGAAGCAAACGGAAAATATTATCTTCAAAAAGGGGATAAATTTATCCCAGTAGATGAGCCTGGTATCGGTGATAGTCTTTCAACATATCTAAATGAAATGGGCGTGCCTATGGGTGCGATAAGTGTAGCTTCAGCCCTTTTGCCAACCAAAAAACTAAGCACAGCACAAAAAGCTATAAGCACAGCATTAACAACAGCTGGAGCAAGTGGAGCTGGAGCGGCTATGGACTTAATGGCCGATAAAAGAATACTTGGCGATGAGACGATAAATGGCGATGATTATTTAAAACACGCTTTGCGTGGAGCAAGCGATGACGCTTTGATCTCAGGCCCGCTTGCAACAATGGCATCTCCAGCAGTAAAAGAAGCACTTAAAAAAGGAGTTAGCAAGGCTAGTGATTATTCAATAGTAAAACCAGTTGCAAGATACGTGATAAATGACAATATCGGTGGAGCCGAAAAAGCAATAATAGATAAATTAGGCGGAGAAGCAAACGCGGCAGCAGCTCAAAATTTATCTAAAAATGCACTTGGCGATGACCTTTATAAGACTTTACTAAACGACGATCAAACTTATACTTTACCAAAAGTTGGTAATGAAAAGATACAAAAAAGTATTAACTACGTAAACGATAATATCTTAGCTCCAGCCCAAAAAATAACAAGAGATATGATAAAGGGCGAGGGGACAAGAGAACGAGAAATGGATATATTTTTAACTGCTCTTGGCAACGACGCTAAAGGGGCAGATATAATTGCCGATGCAGTAGCGAGAGACCCAAAAAGCTTTTCAAAAATTTATAAAATGTCAAGCGACTTAAACACAGACGCAAAAAATGCTTTTCTTAATATGATAGAAAAGAAAAAGACAGCAGATATTTTAAGTGGATACGAAAAACGCACAAAAGATAACTTCGGCGAGGTGATAAACGCTCTTGACGATGCCTTTGTAGGCAAAGAAGCAAGCGCAAATTTACTGCAAGCGAAGCATGAACTTGGCACTCAGGCGCTAAGACTGCCAGCAGGGTATAGAGATAGCACATTGGAACTATTAGGAAACACCAAAGGCTTTAAAGGGCTTAACGAAGTAAGAAACGTGCTAAGTGCTGATATGGCAAGGCTAACTGCTCCTGATGCTATCACAGCAGGCACCAAAAAGACGCTTGGCAAGATGATAGAAGCAGTAGATAGTGCAATAGACAATGTCGCCGAGCAAGCCTTTAACGACCCAGCTCTTAGCCAAAAAGCAAAAGATGTTTTAAAGCAAGCAAGGAGCGAATATGCTCTTTTTAAAGAACTTCAAAACTCTAAAATTTACCATGATGTAATAGGGGAGCTAAAGAGTAGTGGTGATATAACAAACTCACTCTTAAAAGCTCTCAATGCAGAAAATGGCTTAGATTTAAAAGCTCTTACAGCTAGATTAAGCAGTAGCGAACAAGAAGCATTAGAAACTAACTTAATCCGTGGTGTAATAGAAAAATTTACCAAAGATGGAATAACTGACTTTTCTAAGGTGAGTGATACTTTAAAAAATGCTCCGTTTGAGAGTAAAAGAGCGGTGGAGATAATGGGAGAGCTAAACAAAAAAGCTCCTATACTAAATAACACGTCTTCATTACTTGAAAAACTAACAGCAATTAACCCAAAGGCTAAAGAACTACAACAAGGCATAGGGCATTCAGTAACTGGAGCACTTATGACAATGAAGAGAAATTTAGCTATTGAAAGGTTAAAATCACTACTCCCGGTATTAGGCAATGACGCATCATTAAAAAATCATATAAGAAATGCAATTAATAATGCAGGCGATCTAAAAAGTGTTATTAATAATCTTGAAAAGATAGAGATAAAAGATGTGCCAGAGAACTCAACTAAACTACTAGAAGCTTTTAAAAACGAGGTAAAGGCGTTAAGAGAAGAGGCTCAAACTGGAGAGATAAAAGGCGAGAATTTTATTACAAAGCAAAGCCCAGCGCCAAAGAGTGATTTAATGAAGATGGATAATGGGGCGTATAGACAACACTCTATGATCCGCCCCAACGATGATATAGTAGAACAAAAAGTCTTAAAAGATACTAAAGTAAATAATGCAATAAAAGAATTAAAAAAAGTTGATATTAGCACACTCAATAGTGAGCAAAAAAATATATATGATGTCTTTGTTGGAAAAAAAGACAAAATAGTTTTGCAAGGCCACGACCTAAATGATCTTTATTCTTTTGAGTATGGTTCAAGAAATGCTGGAGCAAAAAAAATAATGATAAAACACGCTGGAGTAGAAAAAACTGGGGGGCTTAACAATAATGAGCTTTTAAATATTATGGACGTGATAAGGGGTGGAGACATAAATAGTGAGAGCTTTGAGAAGTTACCAGACAAAATAAGATATGCGTACACATTAGGGAAAAACGATGTAAAACTAAAAGTAGTTGTCGATGAATATAATGACGGCAAAAAAATCTTTGACTACTATAGCAATAGAAACTTTATTGATTATAACAAGAAAACGAGGGTAGATACCGATATGGCTACTATATCAAAAAATAACCAAAAAGGAGTAGAAAATCTACTTGATGCAATAGACAATAGTAGTGATAAGGCAGGCTTAGTTAAGAAAGTGCTATTAAACAAAGATATAAGCGACGGCGTAAAAGCTAAGGCAGTTAATAGGCTAACTAAAAATAAAACTAGCCAAGTAACTAAAAACTCAAATAATAATTAAAAGCCCTATCTTTTAGGGCTTACTCTCTTTTTAAAATCAAAAACAAAAAATATTCTAACTTTGCCAAAATTGGGTAGATTTGGCACAGCCACAAATGATAAATTGCCATTAAATTGCATAAAAGGAGCAAAAATGGCAATAACAACTACTGGGTTTCAAGCCCCGGCAACAAAAAGAGAAGGGCTAAAGCCTTCGGTATATGAAAATATAATTTTAATAGGTGCTGATGAGACGCCTATACTTAAACTTATTGGCACTTCAAGTGTTAAAGGCATAGAGCACTCTTGGCTAACTGACAGCTTAGCTGCCCCAAAGAAAAACGCACAACTAGAGATTTCTGACTTTGACGATCAGATCAAATCAAGCGTGCAAAAGACTTCAAACGCAGTGCAAATTTTCACTTCAAACGTTAGCGTTTCAAGAAGTATGCAAGCAGTGGCTACTTATGGTGGCAAAGAGCTAGAGCGCGAGACAGCTAAAAGAGCAAAAGAGCATAAGCTAGATATGGAATATGCTATTTTTGGGCTAGGCCGTGATGCTGATGTTAAAAAGAGTGTCTTTAAGGCACCGAGTGTTAGAACTGATGCAACAGCTGGAGAAATGGCAGGACTATTTTATTTCTTGGCTAAAGGTGCAGCTGCATTTGCTGCTGGCAGACGTGGCAATGTTGTAGCATTTGATAGCTCAGGCGATTGGAAAGGAACACCAAAAGAACTAACTGAGGCTGTGTTATCTGGACTATTACAAAATATTTGGGACGCAGGCACAACTCCAAAAGATGTATTCATTGGTGCTGATCTAAAGCCAGCTATTAACAAAATAGCAACTCGTCAATTTGGCAACGAGAAAAATATTAATTCAAGCGTTGTTAGCTTAGACACTGACTTTGGTAGGGTAAATTTTAGACTTCATCGCTTCTTAAGTCCTAAATACGGCTTGGGTGATTGTATCATCGCAGGAGATTTTGATTATATGAAAAATGGTCTATTAGTGCCAACTGAACTAAAAGACGTGACTACTTCAAAAACAGCTATCCAAAAGAGATACTATACAGAAAGTTGTATCGAAGTAAGAAACGCAGATGCATTTGCAATAGGCGTTGGCTTAAAGGCGTAACAATGCTTTGCGCTGAAGCCAAAAAACATTTGAGCTTTAAAACGACAGTAGGGATTAAACTCCCTGCTGATGATATGCTTGGCTCACTATTCTTGGAGGCTATGCTTTTTTGCTGCGATAAGTGTGTACCTACTATTTTACTAAGGCATTTTGGGAGCGAAGAAAGGCCTTATAGGAATATTGATAAACAAACCTTCATTTGCGTGCCAGACGTGCCAAATTTTAGTGATCCAAAAGAGCATTTACAAATAGACGAAGCTCTGAGCTATGCAGTGATTAACTATGTAGCTTTTTTGATCAACAAAGACACTTATTTTCGCACGCTAGCACTTGAAGCGATAGCAGACTACAACACAAACGAAATGAGTGACTATGACAGATTATGAACTTATAAGAGTTTTGAAAAACGCAAGAGATTTAAGCAAGATAGACCTTTTGCGTTTTTTTAAAGAACTAGGCGAAAAACTAAAAAAAGCTAAAGAAACTATAAAGGCTAAACAATGGTAACGATAGAGGAATTAAAACTCGGCAATAGAACGCTAGAAGCATTAAAATTCTTGCTCTCTCAAATAACTGAGCTAGAAACAGCAATAAGCCAAATAAATATAAGCGAAATAAAAGACGCAAATATTCTAACAAAACAACAAATAGTGACGCTACAAGATGTTAAAGCGGCAGTTGAAAGCATAAACACAGAGCTTATCTCTAAAAAAACAGATTTTGACGAGAAAAAACAAAATTTTGACACCAATCTTAGCACTTTTAGAAATGATAAGGCAGATTTCGATGAGAAAAAGGCAGATTTCGATAGTAAAAATAATACTGCACTAAGCAATTTTGCATTTATCGCCAGCAATGTAGAAAAAATTAATAAAACAAGCGATCTATTAGCTGAGGCAAAATCTATTTTAGAAACAATCAAGCCAATAGAGCAAAAGGCTCAAACAGCGCTTGAAACATTGGCTAATTCTCAAAACAAATTTACTGAATTAGATGCTTTAAAAACAACACTGCTTGAGCTAAAAAAATCCCTTGAAAAAATAAGCACAAACGGACTAATAAACGACACTAGTGCAAGCGCAACAACAACTTATTCAAGCGTAAAAATTGATAGCTTGCTTGTAGCAAAATTAGATGCTAGTGAGAAAAACAAATATGTTTCACTAGAAAATGGCAAGATAAAATCAGAGCTACTACCTGATATAAATGCCACCACACTTAATGGTAAGAGTAGTGATGTCTTCGAGCTAAAAGATGAAAGCACAAGCAAGTATACCGCTTTATCTCAAAGCATAAGTACACTAGAGACCTCTTTAAATAGCGGGCTAAATAGCCTTTCAAATAGTCTAAAGGATAAAATAGCAAGTAACTTAAAAGGAGTGGCTAATGGGCTGGCTACATTAGATAATAGTGGTAAAGTCCCAAGTAGTCAGCTTCCAAAAATAGACGCATACACAAAAGCAGAGAGCGATGGGAAATTTACGCAGTTTTCACACTTTCTAAGCTCCAACGTACAAAACGGATATACAAAACTACCAAACGGACTGATTATTCAGTGGGGAGTTGATACAAACGTTTCGCAAGGCGAAAACATAAAGCCTACACTGTTTCCTATCGCGTTTCCTACCGCCTGCCTTGCTATGACGGTAGCACACTATGGAGCTGGAAAAGAAGTAAGCGCGATGAGTTACGGAGCGCCGACAAGGACTGGAGCTATATTTCGCCACAACTGGGAATACACGCCTACGGCGGTAGCATACATAGCTATTGGATACTAAAAGAAAGGAAAAAAATGAAATATGCAAACTACGATAAAGAGACAAATAAGATACTAGGCTTTTATGACGACGAGATACACGGTAGCATCCCTGAGCCAAATATAAAAATCAGTGATGATGAGTGGAAAAAGGCTTTATCTATCGGAGCAGACCATATACAAAACGGCGAGCTAATTAAAAAAGAGCCAAAGGTAGATGAAAAAGCTAAACAACTAGCACAGCTCGAAGCGGATATAAAAGAGTGCGAGGATGATATAAAGCATGCTCTTATTATCGGTAACACTGCCGTGTTAGAGAGCTTAAGGGCGGAGTTAAAAGCGTTAATCGTACAAAGAGAGGAGCTAAAAAAATGAGCTATTTCTTAATCTGTATTTTATCGCTAGTTTTGGGCATTTTACTATGCCCTATCGTGATTTTTTTAAGAGCACGCAAGTGCGACCAGTGGGACAACTCAAACATGACAAACATTTTAAGAGTGTTTAGCCACTTGGCGACACACCCTGATGACTTCGCCAAAATGCAATACGAAGATGGACAAAAGCCATTTTGGTATTTGAGTGGTGATGAATTTTCGGATATTGTGAAAACTAGACCAACACAAAAGGATGATAAATGAGAGTAAGAATAAAAAGATGTGAAGTGTGTGCGAGTAAGCTAGACAAAGATAGTAACTGCACGTGGAGCGAGTGTCCTAAGTGCCCTAGTTATAAAGCAAAAGAGCAAGAAAAGCCAAAAGATAAAAAGGATGAGTAATGCTTAAATTTAAAGAGATATTACAGCTCTTTTGTATAGTAATCGTTGAGTTACCGCTTGAGATAGCTGGCTATATAGTAGTGCCAATCGCTTTGGCGTTTTGCAACAAGCAAAGCGAACACCTGCCAAAGTGGGCTAGGTGGTTTGAAGATGCAAATGACTACTATGACAATGAAAATTCAGCGATAAACGGCGATAGTGGTTGGCGCAAAGAACACTATCCAAATGGCAAAAATAGGACGTACTTTGCAAGGTTAAGGTGGCTATATAGAAATCGTATAGGCTACTTTTCAAGCAGAATAAACGGCGTCAAAGTAAGTGAGATAGAGCCGTCGAGCGTGAGAACACAAGGCAATATCAAGGTAACTAGCAACGGCGGAGCGGTTAGTGACTTTTGCAAAGTAACGCTAAGATTAAAAAATGGCCGCTCACGCTTTGGTTTATATAAAACTATCAGATACAAAGGCTTTTTAAGTGGCTTTTATTGTCGCATTTATGTCGGCTGGAAATTGGCCGACGTGGCAGAGATGAACGAATACAACAAAGATACATTTATGCAGCCGGATGATAAAGAATACCTTAAGAGTGTGTGGGCGATTAATCCATTTAAGAGAGTGCGAGGGAGCAATAATGCTAAGTCCTAGTTTATATCTTAGTGGTTTCTTGTTGCTTACTACTTTGTTTCTAGGCTATCGGTATCAAAGCTTAGATAATGAGCTTAGCGTTACAAGAGCTAACCTAAAGGCTAGTGACGAGATGAACCTAAAGCTAAAAGACGAGATAAACGAGCAAGATAAGCTCATCTCTCTTAAGCTTGACGTTATAGAAAAAGCTAGTAAGCAAAGACAAGCCATAGAACAAAAATCAAATAAAGTCAAAGAAAGGGTACTAAATGAGGACAAAAAGGATATGTCTAATGCTCTTAACCTTAGTGTTTCTTATGTGCTTGATGGGTTGCGAAAGCAAACAAACAGCTCTAAATAAGTATGACAAGATACCTAGCTACTTACTACAAGCTCCTATGATAGCTGACAGAAACGTAACAAACCAAAGCGATGCCGGTGTGCTCCTAATAGATGTTTATAGTGGGTATAAGACCTGCATAGACCAGCTAGAAGCCATAAAAGATTATGAAAGAAAAAGGGATGGACGAAAATAATATAAGGATGTGCAAATGGAAGCGATCATAAAGAGGACTAAGAAATTTTGGCTTAATAAAATGGTTGTAATTGAAATAATCCTATCCGTCATAATAATGTACATCTTTACTTATAAATTTTAAAAAAAGAGGCGGATAATGGACGATCTTATAAACAAAGTAGGTATTTATTTTTGGGTTATAGTAGTTGGCTTTTTGGGTGGAGCGCTAGGGTCTATAAACAACAAAGAACAAACCATAAATAGAGGGCGTAAAGTAGTAAATTTTATAGTTGGCACTATTAGCTCAGGTTTTATTTGCTGGATATTCTTTGAAATAACATCATTTTTTACAAATAATAATGATCGCTTTAGTCTTGCAGTAGGTGGCTTTTTTGCTTGGCGTGGCACAGCTTGGATATGTGCAATAGTTGATAAAGCGATTGATAAAAAAATAGAGAGCTTTGGCAGTGGCGGCTATGATGATTTTTCTACAAAACCGCCAAGAGATTTAAATTTTTAAAGGATAAAAAATGAAAAATTTTACTAATGCATTTTATACATTAATGAGCCTAGAGTTTAACAGCCCTAAAGACGCACTACACAAAAACCCAAACGAAAAAGGCTTAACTTTTATGGGTATTTATGAAGCTGCTCACCCAAATTGGCAAGGCTGGGGGCAAGTGCGGGCAGCGATCAACGCATACGGCGATCTTGAAAAGGCTAGCGTCGCCCTATATAATGATGACGCATTAATCGAAAAAGTAAAAATATTTTATAAAAAAGAATTTTGGGACAAAATGAGGCTTGATGAGGTAGATAGTGAATTAAAAGCGTGTGAGCTTTTCATTTTTGGTGCAAACGTAGATACAGCACCAGCAGTTAGGGTTTTACAAAGGCTTTTAGGTGTGGTGGTGGATGGCATTATGGGTGCCCAGACTCTTAAAGCGTTAAACAACTATAATGAACAAGCCTTTGATGTTGATTTTGATAGAGCAGAGATCGCCTATTATAGAAATTTAGTGAAAGTAAAACCAGCATATTATATTTATGAAAGAGGCTGGATTAATAGAGCAAGGAAAATATAAGGATTAAAAAATGAGTTTAGATATAGAAAAATATAGTGAAATTTACAAAAAAGTATTAAGTGATACAATGGCTGAAAATTCTCCTTATGATAGGTTAATAAAAAAGCTCGACGAATATTATGAAAAATTTGCTTTAAATGATAGCAAAAGGATTGACACAATTACGGCAACTTTAAGCCAAGCTACGCAAAGCATAACCTTGTCCAGCCAAGACATAGCGGTAAGGTTGATGATGGAGAGTGATAGGTTAGAAGCAGAATTGGCTCAAATAGCTGCAAATACTGCACTTGTTGAAGCACAAAAAGCCTTAGCTCAAGCGGAACTACCAATCAAAGCCGAAGAACTAGCACTTGCTAAAATGAAATTAGAACTGGCACAAAAAGAGGCAAAATTTAATGAGGAAAGGGCAAAGCTGATAGAAAAACAAGCTTTGAGCGAAGAGGCAAGAAAAGTTGCGATCGAAAGAGAAACAAAGTCTTTTGATGAAAGACTACGGATACAGAAAGCAACACTCCTAAAAGACTCTGTGTTTGGGTATACCGCTGGGGCGTTAAATCCGCCAGCTGACATGATCACAAAAATGCTTAACTCCATAGATGCCATAACGCCAAATGCCTAAACAACATGATTTTTCTCCTACTGGTTATTATGTAGAGCAAGCCATAAACAACCTTATTTCAGAAACACAAGCAGCAACTAGGGCGGTTAAAAATTTTTTTTCTAAATATAGCTGGTCTATTTTTTATGTAGAATGGGACGGCAACATCCAAGACGATGGGCGGAGGATTGATGCAAAAATTGAGGGGTGGGGAGAGGTATATTGTCAGCTACTACAAGCAAGAGAAGGTAGCACAGTAATAAAAAATTGCAAGTCAGAATATAACACCTCTGGTTATGGGAAAATAATTCACACACAATATTACAATAATAGAAAATGGGCTTATTTTACTGATTTAGGATATGCTATTATGCAGAATGAAAATAAGCTCTACGGCAAATGGAGAGGCATGTCTTCTAATGTTACTTTTGTTTTTTTTAAAGAGAACAATATGCCTGTTTGTGGTGCAAAAAAATTTATTGAAAGAATGCCTTCAATCTTTTCTGGGTATGAGAAAAAGAAAAAGAAAAAAAGAAAAAAAGAAAATGGTATGGCGTAGGGGTAACACTTAAGGGGGCGATAAATTCTTTTATTACTGTTGGTAGTGTCTGGGTATTGGGGTATGCTGGTGCAGCATTGGGCGCAGCGCTAAAAGCAGGCACTGCATTAACGTCACTTGCTGGCATTGGGGCTATTGGTGGAGTAGTGGCTGGCATTGGTGGGGTAATAACCACCTTTGGAAATATAGCAGGGAGTACAACACTTAGAGCGATTGGGCTCAAAATTAGTGCCGCTGGAGCAATTATGTCTTTTGGTGGTAGTATTTCTACATTTACAACCCCAGCTGCCGCAAATGCAAATGCTTCTATTTTGCCAAATTACAGTGTAGCTAATTCTCAGGCGCTAAGTCAAACAACATCTCTTTATCAAAATGTTTCAGTCGCCAGCTTTGCTTCTCCCATTAATTCTTTAAAATCATTAAATAATTCTTTTTTATACATTACAAAGGGGCTAAATTTTGTTAGTGATACACTAGATACAATAAATGCTGTAAAAAACCTCATCGCTCCATTTAGGCAACCAAACGCGTATAAAGACGAGGACATGCCTTTGTCTAATGCAACAGATGATGAAAAGCATATAGTAGGCGTCAGTGAGAACCTTGATGTATTGGAGGAAGAAGGATTTTTTGTCCGACGCTTCTTTGACAGAGATGTAGAATACGATCTAGGGCTAGAAGCAGGAACTATAATGAGCAATGATGGAAGTTTATTAAATAACAAAGTATAATTCTTATAAAATATCTTTTTTGCTGACCTTTTAGCTGACTAATATTTTTAAAATGATGTTTATTGCGTATTAAAATCAAATTTTTCAAATCCCTCTCTACCCGCCAGAAAACTATCTACAACTTAAAGTCTACTGACCTTTATTTTATTGCTCAAAACATTGGTACTAAACAAAAACCACTTTATAAAACTTACTAAAATCTTGCCAATTATCTTTTGATTTGCCATAGTTAGGCATATAACTAGCATCAAATTTGCTCCATTCTAGGAAAAATTTTAACTATATTCTTCGATTTAAATTCTATTTGCCTTATGGACAGTTATAAACGCCCAGTCCATAAATTCTTGTTTCGGCTTGTATTTGCCGCTGCTAAAATACTCCGCCAGCCGCGCCTCCTCAGTTTCGCTTAGCTCGCCGCCAAGCCCCCAGCGCGTCTTTTGTATGAGCTCCTGTGCGCTTGTTTCAGGACCCGCATGGCACTTAGCTTTTATGTAGCTAAGGCTTGGCAAATAGCCCATTTGAAACAAGATGTTTAGAAGATAGACGAAGTCTGGCTTTTGCTCCACCTTGCGCCCTATCGCATCCAAAATTTCATCCTCCACGAAGCTGCCGCCGACCTTAAACGTGATGTAAAGCAATTTTTTGGTCTTTGAAAGAAGCTTATTAAGCGCAGCTTTTAGATCGTCCACCTCAAGGCAGCGCGAGGCCAAAACCGCGTCGCACTCAGGCACGTCCGACCAGTCGTCCTCGAAAGCTTTTTGCGCAAATTTAACGTTTTTAGCGCCGTAAATTTTAGCGTTCTCGCGGGCAAACTCTAGCATCTTAGGCGAAAAGTCGTAGCTGTAAATTTTATCCGCCCTTTCCGCCGCCAGCACGCTTAATGCACCCGATCCACACGCAAAATCAAGCAGCGTAGAGACGCCCGTAAAATCAACTTTATCTATAAATTCTCGCGCGTAGGCGCTTTTCATCACGCCCTCGTTGAAGCTGGGTGCCTTTTTGTCCCAGTCCTCGGCAAATTTTTTGCCAAACGAGCTTCTTGCCTTTTGCGCCTTATAAAGCGCGTCAAAGTCGATCTCGTCGTAGTTTGAAGGTAAAATCATAATCTATCCTCGTATTTTTCATAGTTTATACCGTAAATTTTATCAATATTTTGGGCGTTTATGAGCTGCTCGCTGCGCCCGAAGGCTAAAATTTCGCCGTCTTTTATAAATAGCGTTAAATTTGAAACGAACTTCGCATGCCGCGGATAGTGCGTCGTCTGCACGAAGGTATAGCCCTCATCTCCCAGCGCTTTTATCATCTCGAGCAGTTTGATCTGATTGCCAAAATCCAGCCCGTTTGTAGGCTCGTCCATAAAGATCACTTTCGCGCCCTGAACCAGCGTGCGCGCGATGTACGCCAGCTGCCGCTCGCCGCCGCTAACCTTTGTGTAGGGCGCGTTTTTTAGATGCGCGATACCCATCTTTTCTAGCGCCTGTTCGGCTAGCTTTTTATCCGCCGTGCTAAAGCTAGAAAATAGCGGCGTCCTGCACAAAGCACCCATCAGCGCGACATCAAAGACGCTGTAGTCGTATGAGGACGCATGCGTCTGCGGCACATAGGCGACGAGTGAGGCGAGTCCCTTTTTACCGTAGTCGCGCACGCTTTTGCCTGCGATTAGCACCTCGCCTTCAAATTTTAAAAATCCGAGCATTATTCGAAGCAGGGTGCTTTTGCCGCTACCGTTGGCGCCTAAGATGCTTAGCGTATCGCCCGTCGCAATGTCAAAGCTGATGTCCTTTAGCAC
Source organism: Campylobacter concisus (assembly GCF_003048405.1). Classification (NCBI taxonomy): domain Bacteria; kingdom Pseudomonadati; phylum Campylobacterota; class Epsilonproteobacteria; order Campylobacterales; family Campylobacteraceae; genus Campylobacter; species Campylobacter concisus. The sequence continues at coordinate 350,551 of NZ_PIQS01000001.1, forward strand.
GGGCTTGCCCTGGTAAGCAAAGCGTAAATTTCACACTTCTATCAAATTTTCTCGCATCAAAAGCTCCTCTTGGCGCGGCGCAGCACGATGATAAACATCGGAATGCCAAATAGCGATGTGACGACGCCGATAGGGATCTCAAAGGTAAAAATGAGCCGCGAGAAGCTGTCGCAAAAGAGCAGAAATATCGCGCCGATCATCGCCGAGCTAGCCAGAACCGCGCGGTTGTCGGCACCAAATGTAAAGCGCGCGATGTGCGGCACGATAAGTCCGATCCAGCCAATGATGCCCGCAATCGTCACGCTAAGCGCGCTAACGAAGGTCGCGACGAGGATGATGAAAATTTTAACTCGCGCCACGTTTACGCCCAGGCTCTTTGCCTCCTCTTCGCCAAGGCTTAGCGCGTTTAGATATTTGCCGCTAAGCGCTAGCAGCGAAAATGCTCACGCACATCGGCAGGATTGAAATCTCTATGAAGCTCTTGGACGCAAAGCCGAGGCTGCCCATCAAAAAAATAGGTGATCGCAGGAAGTGCGTCATTGGGGTCGGCGTGTTTTAGCACCGAGAGCAGCGAGGTAAAGAGCGAGCCGCTGATGACGCCGCCCAGTACCAGCACGATGACGCTGCCGCTGCGCGAATACAGCGCTGAACCCGGTATCGCAGCTGTTTTCAAAGACGATATAAACGATATGAAAGAGCTAATAAATTTTGGCAAAAATACAAAAAATATGTTCCTAACCACAAAGCAAGCTTTTGAGATAGCTATGGCGCAAAATGTATTTTTAAAAGCTCTTATGCCAAATGCCAATGGCGTTATCGGCGCGCTTGCTGGCATAAGGCTTAGGCTTAGCGGAAGCGACGGAAAAATCAGAGGCAAATTTGAACTAAAAGAGTCAAAGCTAAGCGTTGCTAAGCTCATAGAGCTTCCTTTTATAGAAGCGGTTTTGGATGAGAATTTTAAAGAGCTAGCAAAAGATGAGATGATAAATTTAGGTGGCACTTTAAAGCCTATATTTTGGCATCACAAGGCAACTTTGCTCGTGCAAAAAGACAAAAATGGCGAGTTTAGAAATTTAAATATAAAAGAGCTTCGAGAATTTTGATGATGCAAAATTTCAATGAGAAAAATGAGTTTAAATACGGCAAATTTAACTACGAAAAAGCTCATCAAATAGCCCAAAACTGCGCTAAATTTAAGCTAGATAATGACGAAGAAGAGATGGTTTGTAGAGGTGAGAGAAGCTGCTATGACTGCGCGTTTAGACGCTGGAGCAAAGATAGCTTCATCTGCATGGCACGAGCCAGCAAAGACTGAGCTAGCTCTACGCGACCATTTTTTTATCTTTAAGTTTTCCGCCACGTTTATACTTTAGCTCACCGCAAAATCTCTTGCCAAATTTGGCTTCAACGATGAGAACGAGCACGAAAAATATCTTCTCATCATTTAGCCGTGCGATCTGGCGTAGAGTTTGGTTAGCATCATTAAATTTAACCCCATTTTCTCGCAAGCTCTTGCAAAACTGGACCTCATCAAAGCCAAGCATGCGTGAAATTTCACTGATGCTGTAAGGCTCAAGCGAGGCTATGATGCGGTCCATGTTGCAGATCGTTGGATTTTTGCGGTGCGTGGTGACATCGATCATCTCATTTATGAGCTTTACTAGCTTTCTTCTGCGGTTAAAGACGTGTAAGATCGCTGCGCAAAATATCAAAATCCCTGCAAATTTGTGCGCGCTCATCATCCACTCATTATACTCGCCCATGGCGAAATTTAGCCCAGTAAATGCAAGCAGGCAGATCCCACAGGCAAGAACACAGACGATACAAAATTTATATATCACTTCCGCTTTAAGCAATGCAAATTCCTTAGTTTTTTGAAATTATACACCTACTATGCAAAAAATGAATGGCGCCAACTAGAAATTTAGCTGGCGCATTAGAGTAAATTTAGCTAAAACTTATAGTTAAAACTGAGATTAAATGTGCGTGGATCACCATAAACCATCTTGGTTGGACCGATGCCCTCGTAGTATTTTTTGTTAAAGAGATTATCAATATTTAGCTGTACGTCAAAGTTTTTAGCAAATTTATAACCAAGCATTAAATTAGCCAAAGTATAGCCCTTTTGAGTGATCTCTCTTGCGCCTTTGCCAGTGTAAATTTTACTCTTATACATAGCGCCAGCTCCTACTCTAAAGTCTCTGATCTCATACTTTGCAAATAAATTTGCCGTGCTTCTTGATGAGTCGGTGGCATATTTCTCGCCTTTGGCATCTTTTGCGTTAAAGTGCGTTGCACCAAAGCTTAGACTTAAGCCTTTGGCGATCTCGCCATTTAGATCTAGCTCGACACCCTTACTTGTCACGCCTTTGCTAGATTCATATATGTAGGCATTTGTCGCTGGATTTATTTTGCCAGTATCTATGCCAAGCTTGTCTTGCACGATCTTAAATACGCCAAGACTTGCTTGAAGCGCCCCGTCAAAATACTCGCCTTTGATGCCCACTTCATAGTCCTTGCCTTGGATCGGATCAAGATACTTGTCATTTGCGCCCTTTACGTTTTGAGGTTTAAATATACTCGTGTAGCTAGCATATAGAGTGTGGTTTGCTGTGATGTAGTAAGTGACGCCAAGATATGGCGTGATCTCATTTGTGAAATTTCTATTGTCTTTACCACCCTCTATCTCGTATTTGTAGTAGCTCACCCTAGCTCCAAGCAAGAGCTTTAGCTCATCAGTAAGTGAAAATTTATTTGACGCATAAAATGCCTTTTGTATCGTTTTGTCTTTGTTATTTTGATCTTCGTAAGGGAATTTTGGATCATCGAGGTGTAAATTTTTAAAATCTATCCTGCTTCTAGCTGTATAAGCAAGTCCAGCTGGCGTGGTCTTTTGCAGCCAGTAGCTACTTACCTTATCGCTACTTTTTTTGTAGTTGTTATACATAGCACCAAAGACAAACTCATGAGATAAATTTGCTAGCTCGTAAGGGATATTTGCGTATGCATCTACGTTGTGGATATTCTCCTCTCTTTTGTTTGCATAAACGCTAAGATCGTTTATATTGCCAGTACCGTCTAAATTTACCGCTCCGCCGTAGTAAAGTAGATTTGAGTCAGTGTTTGCTCGTCTAAACGAGTAGCTTAAATTTAAACTCGCTTCATTTTCAAAGTAGTGCTTAAAATCAGCGTAAAAATCAAGTGTTTTTATATCCCACCTCGTCCAAGGCTGAGAGAAGATTTCATTTTTACTAAAATTTGTCCTAGAGCCATCTGTATAAAATGCTGGCATGCCACCCCATCTAACCCCGTGGCGTTTTAGCTCTTGATAAAATGCACCAAGGCTAAGCCATGAGCTATCGCCTATATCGCTATCTACGACACCGTAAATCGCGCTATTTTTGCGGTTGTAATAATCCATATAAGAGTGCGACTTCTCATGCATAAAAGAGAGTCTTGCTCTAACGCTTCCACTCTCATTTACTGGCGTTTGCACATCACCATTTACGCCGTATCTATCGTATGATCCAGCGCTTACACCAAAATTCCCTTTTAGCTCTTTTAAGTCCGCCCTTTTTCTTATGAAATTTAAGCTTGCAGCTGGATTTCCAGCACCTGCAAGTAGGCCATTTGCCCCTTTTACCACCTCAACTCTCTCATAAGGTAGCAAGCTCATATCATTTGTAGCAAGACTAAAGCTACCAAGGCTAGGCATCGAATCAAGCAAGCAATAATCTATCTCAAAGCCACGGGCTGTCGGATATACGCGCTCATCCATTTTATTTAGCGTAATGCCAGGGGTATTTCTAAGAAGCACCTGATAGTCCTTGATGCCTTGATCTTTTAGCCTAGCCTCTGTTAGCACAGTTAGCGACTGGGGCGTTTGACGAGAGGTTAAATTTAGCCTAGTTGTGCTCTTTACAAGCTCTTTTGCAAAGTAGTTTGCATCGTCTCTTCGCTCGCTTTCTACGACATCGATTGCCTCTAAAATTTTATCGCTTTGGCTAGCAAAAATTTGAGGTTGCATCAAATTTAATGCAACCAAACTAATTAAAATTTTTTCATTTTTTCTCCTTTTAAAATTTCTTTTAATCCACAAATAAAGCCCTGAAATACTTAAAATAAGCGGTGAAATACCAACCAAAAACCAGATAAATTTTGTGATTTGGTTGTAGTTGCCAAAGTGCGATTTTCTAAATGCTGAGAGAATTTCTTCACTTAGATTTGCATTTTTTATGTCCAAAATGCTTACTAATTCGCCGTTATCTTTATCGTAAGTTAATATGCTTGAATATTCGTTATGTAAGAAATTTTGATCTTTTACATAGCCAAAAAGGCGTATGTTTGCTCCTTGCATAAAAGGCAGTGAGATGAAGTGTGGCTCAAAGCCAGCAAGATCATTTTTTGAGTGGGCTACCAGCTCGTCAAGAGATAGGCTTTTGTTATAAATTTTTGCATCTATAACGAAGTCATTTTTAAACTCTGGCATGCGTGCCATTTGAAATTCCCACCAAACACCACTTATGCAAATGAGTAGTAAAATAGGTGTAGAAAAAATTCCTATCATTTTATGAATGTCACTCATAAAAACATTTAGCCTATTTACACGAAGCTTAAGTAGTGTCAGCCAAAATTTTCTATAAATCACAAAACCGCTTATGCAGATAAAAAACGTAAAAATAGCGGTTAAAGTAAGGATAACGTGACCGCTCTTTTCTAGAAATAGCGACTCATGAAGCTCTGTTAAAACTCCAAAAAATCCCTCATCATGTGCGAGTGGCTCGCTCTTTATCTTACCGCTAAAAGCATCAAAATAGATAAATTTCCACTCCTTTTGGCTGTCATTGTGCTCGATTAACCAAATTTTGTCACATTTTTTAGGGTTTGCATCGATGTTGATGCCAACCATCTCGTAGCCGCCAAGCTCGCTTGCAATGATATCTCTTAGCTCATCAAAGCTAATCCTTTTGTTTAAATTTTCTTTGTTTAAATTTACATTTACGACATTTGGGGCAAGAAAGCTGTTTAGCTCATCTTTATAAACAAGGATCGCACCGCTAAAACAAACTACTGCAAGTGGAATGAAAAATAAAAGAGATAAATAAGTGTGCAATTTATAAAAAATTTTTTGATTTAGAAATTTCACTTTGTTTTAAAGCCTTTTAGTAGTAGATTTTGATAATGCCTCGCAATTTTACACAAAATTTACTTTGATAATATTTAAAACTATTATCAATTATAATTTCAAAAAGAAAAATTCTTATAGAATGTAAATTGAAAAAAATAAATAGATTTGATTTTTAAAAGAATAAACAACTCCTCTTTGTGTATACGAAAAGCCAGAAAAGGGGGAAGCAAAGACTTATCAGTTACAAAAAGGAGGGTCCATTCAGGACGATGAAATAGTATTATTTAAGCATAAATTTTAATAAAATTTTTAGTTAATAAAAAAGAAATTCCAAGTAATACTAAAGTAAATTTAACTTTAAAAAAGCTATATTTAAGAAATTTCTTTTAATTAGTACAAGCATAAAATTAGGCTAATTTTTAGGTACAAGCTCTAATACATTGCAAGCTCGCTTACTGCCCATCTTGCAAGCTTTATTAAGAGCATTTGCAGAAAGATCAAAGCTTTGCTCAGTGCCATTTCCTTGAAGATACTTTGTCGCTAGCTCATAGCAAGCTTCACTACTACCATCGTCACAGAGCGATTTAAATATCTCAAAAGATTTTTGCGTATCTTTTTCTGCGGCAAGGCCGCGTCCTAGCATATCTGCATAGATAAAGCAAGAAATTTTATCTTTATTCTCACACTCACTTGAAAGCTTTTTAGCAAAACTCTCGCAAGCTTCAATATTGCTTTTATTAATACACTCTTGCATATTTATATCCCAGTTTGCATTCAAAGATATAAGAGCAAATGCTAAAAATAAAATGGATTTTTTCATAAATTTCCTTGGAAGAAGTTAGCTCCCTTTGGGGGAAAGGGAGCTATTACAAAAAGGAGGTTTCTTGTTGGACAAGTGGAATAATACAAGTTTCGTCTAAATTTAAAACCAACTTTTCTTTAACAAAAAACAATCTCAAACCAAATCTTTTTTGCTAAAGGCAAAATAGCCACAAACTAGCAAAATAATGCCTAATAAGAGCGGATAAATAATCGCATAAGCTACAAATGTCGCCTTTGGAAAGGTGCTTAAAATAAAATAAGATGCAGTACCGATAACTGCTAAATTTGGATCAAAAAGACTAAGTGCTGCTATCCTGAAAAGCTCTATCGGATTTAGTATAGCAATAGCGTAAATAACGTACTCATCGACTGAACTTCGCATAAGAAGTCCAATTAATGCTAGATCGATAAATGCAAGCATTATAAGCCAAAGTAAAAACGCCACGCCTTGGCCTGTCTCTTGATTTTTAATCACGCTTGAGATAAAAAATCCAAGCGATAGAAAAATGATACTTAAGCTAAAAAGTAGCCCAAAATAAAGCGTTAATACACTCCAAGGTATCGCAACACCTTTTATAAAACCGACGATCACGCAAAGCAAAAGAGCAAACAAAAGTGGTACAAAAACAACAAATGTACGGCCCAGTGCCTTGCCAAAGTAATACTCTCTAAGGCTTAGTGGGAAGCTAAGGATGTATTCAAGCAAATTTGTATCTCTATCTTGATTTATGCTTCTTACGGTTGAGATGAGAATAAAAATAGGCACAATGATGACGCAAATTTGAATAAACAAAAGTAGTGCTCTAGTAAGCCCAGAAAAGCCAAGCACACGTGAGTCAGTCACACCGCTAAATAAAAATCCTATCATCAAAGCAGAAAAAAGCGCAGCATATATCACAAACCATCTTGAGCGAAAAGACTCTTTTACATCAAGCTTTGCTATTAAAAAAAGATTATTCACTCTTGCTCCTTAAATTTTCTTCTTTGATGATCTTACCAAGGTCCATATAGACGCATCTATCTAATAAATTTGCTATCTCATCAATACGGTGCGAAATAAAAACAAGTGTTTTGTTTTGCGTGAAGTTATCAAGTAAATTTTTAAAAGAAAGCCTTGCTTTCACGTCAAGATTTGCCGTTGGCTCATCAAACATCAAAATTTCACTATCCTTAGCAAATGCGATGGCTATTAGCATCTTTTGTTTCATGCCACCAGAGAGCTTATAAAATGGTTTATTTAAATTTGCATGCAGATCAAGCTCCAAAAGTTTGCTAAATTTCTCAATATCTTCAAATTTGACATTTGAGCTTTTACAAACAAACTCACAAAGCTCGCGTAGATTAAATTTAAGCGGTGGTGGGGTTTGTGGCACAAATGAGATAAATTTCAAAGCCCCTTTTCTATCTTTTAGAGTATTTACGCCATTTATCGCGATACTTCCACTATTTGGGATAAACTCGCCTAAAATGATACGCATGAGCGAGCTTTTGCCAGCTCCATTTTGTCCAAGTATTGCTATTTTTTCGCCAGATTTTACATTTAGGCTAACACCATCAAGTATCTTTTGCGAGCCAAAAATTTTCGTTACTTCTTTTATATCTATCAAAAATTTTCCTTATATGAGTTTTTTAAAGCCGTTGTCAAATTTCAGTGCATCTTGATGACACACATCAATACACCTACCACAAAGTGTACAATCAGCACCAGCTATCCTAAAGATATTTTTGCTCTCGTCAAGCTTTGCCCCTTTTTTTGTCATAAAAAGTACGTGAGGCACTAGACAAACATCAGTGCAAACTAAGCAGTGATCGCACCTTTCTTTATCCCAGCTAACTTTTATGGCATTTGGTTTAGCTAACACTGAGTAAGTAGCTCCAATAGGACAGACATACCTGCACCAAGCTCTGCGTGAGAAGAAAATTTCAACCATAAGCATGGCTACAACGAACCAAATAGCATGAAAATAGCCATAGATAATAAATCTTGAAAAAATCCCAACAACATTAAAAATTTCAAATGTAAGGCTTGCACTAGCAAAGCTAAGGGTTAAAAATAAAATGGTGAAAACATATCGCCACTTTGTGTCAAAAACTCGTGGCTTTACTATCTTTTTAGCACGCAAATTTTCATGGATCTTCTCAGCTATTTCGCTTATTAATGAATATGGACAGATCCAAGAGCAAAAGCCTCTACCGCCAAAAATGATATAAAAGGCCAAGATACTAAGTGAGCCAATTATTAAATTTACATGGATTTCATGCGTCGCCAGAAAAACTTGCAAGCTCATAAAAGCATCTGCCAAGTGAAAACCAAATATCCTTGACGCACTGATGTCGCCTTCTAAAATTTGTATATCAACTCTATATGAAAGCACAAATAAAAGATGAACTAAAACGATGGTAAAAATACGCCAAAAACGTATGCTAGGACGCTTCTTGCCATCTTTTGTAGTTGTGATTAACGTGCTTAGAAAGCTTACATTTCTAATCGTCGCACGAGTGTTATATTTGTCCATTTTTACTTTTTAAATTTAGAAATTTCATCTGCAAGGCTTTCAAGCTCGCTATCACTAACATTTGTAAGTAGCCCTTTCATAAGTGAGTTTTGCACTTTGCCAGCTTTATAATCAGCCAGCTTTTTAAGTAATTCATCCTTACTTAGATGCGTTATATCAGGAGCTACGACGCCTTTTGCATTTGCACCATGACACGGAGCACAAGTTGTTAGATACTGTTTGCTAACGCCTTCATTGTGTACTTTAGCCACACTTAGACTTAGCTCTTTTACCTTTTTTAGCTCATCTTCGCTGGCAAATTCTTCACTAGACTTTGGCTGTTCTTTTGTAAAATTTTGCTCTACTTTTGGCTGAGCATTAGTTGCTACTTTTTCCTTTTTAGGCGGAGTCTGGCTTAACATAAACACCATGATACCGCAAATTGCTACTGCTAAAATAATGGTTATAATCTTTCCTACTTTCATTATTTGCTCCTAAATTGTGTATTAAAATCACTGATTTCTTTAGCTAAATTTCTGATTTCACTATCATCCATTTTTTTAACAAGGTCTCGCATTAAAACATTGACTTTTTCTTTATTTTTATAAGCATTTATCATTGTATAAATTTCATTTTCACTTTTTGTTAAAAGTGATGGCCCGATGATGCCATTTGCGTAATCATCGTGACAAGCTGAACATTTTGTAATGAAATTTTTGCTAAGTCTGCCCTTTATAAGTCTTAAATTTATAGTTTGAAGAGGGGTTCTTACCATTACTAAAGCACCGATTTGACGGCTTACGTTATTATCTTCAAGTCCAAATTTTACGCTCTTTTCGCCGTGCATATCGTATTTTATGAAATCATTTTGTTTATTTGTACTTTGATTATTTTCTTTTTTTTCAACCTTTATGCTAGCACTCGTGGCTACATTTATTGGTTGCTCGCTAGCTGCTTTTTGCGCTTTGTCATCGCTCTTTTCACAGCCGACAAATAGCAAAGCAGCAGCCACTAAAGACATTATTAATCTCATTCTTTCTCCTTATAAATTTCATCATAACTCATTTTTGGGGCAATATTTATAATTTTTACAGGACAAACCTCAGCACACACCCCACACCCAACACAGCCATGCTTTATGAGTGGTAAATTTGCTTCACTCATTACTATTGCACTATCGCCAACTGGGCAAATACTGACACAAAGGTCACAAATTTGACCGATTTTGCCTTTTATCTTATCTTTTTCTGCCTCTTCTCTATCGTTATAAACTTTGCGAACAAGCAAATCTTCAACGCTATCTTCGCTTAGCTTTTCTCTTTTTAGGCACATACAGGCATTTGCATTACTCAAGACAGCAACGCCCATTTTCACATCATCAACAACTTTTGTAGCATGATCTAACGCACCACTTGGACAGGCGAGCACACATGGGAAAAGATCACATAAATAGCAACCTCTCTTTTTAGGATCGATGTATGCTGTACCATTTGAATATCCATCTTTTATATCAAGCAAACTTATACTGTGATAAGGGCATACCTGCACACACTGACCACATTTAACACAAAGATCATCAAAGTCATCAACCGCGCCTGGTGGTCTAAGATAGAGTTTATCGCCGCTACTTTTTGGCAAAATTTTACCTATGCCATATCCTGCGGCAGCTGCGACTGAGCCTAAGATTATAAATTTTCTTCTATCCACGTTTTGCCTTTAACGCGTTAAAATTTGAAGCATCAAGTGGTTTTATCCTTGGCGTGCTATCTTCAAGTAGCTTTACTGGCTCAGAAAATGGCGCGAGTTTGGCTAAAAAATTTAAGATACTAAAGACACTTGAACCATAGAAAAACTGCAAATTCGGATAATACTGCCAAAGCTGATCGGCATACGATAGATGCATAAACGGCGTATCGCCATAGCCATCTTTATCTCTATCAAAGCTCTCATACTCATCATAATAATTTTTACTCCACCGATTTAATGCCATTTTATCACCTGGAGTATCGTTTGCAACGATATCCATATTGCCTATAAAATCATTATTTTCAAATATGCTTGTCCCCTGAGTAGCGTGAAAATATACGCCAACTACGTTGTGTAAAATTTTATTGCCTAAGAAATTTATCGTTGAGCCTGGCTGAAAAGGCGAGTTATCAAGCAAAATTCCTCTCGCATTATAGATAAGCGTATTATTTTCGATAGTAAAATTTGAGACATCTTTTAGACCAATGCCAATACCAAAAGCGCCATCACTATCCATAACAAGATTATTTTTTATATTTGAGGCAGCTGAGTACATAAAAAACATACCAACCGCATTACCAGTAAATTCGTTATTTTCTACTAAATTTTGATTTGCATACATAAAGTGAAGCGAGTATCTACCGCGAATCGCTTTATTTTTTAAAAATTTATTGTGACTTGCATACCATGCAACCATATCGCGGCTATCATAAACATAATTGCCCTCGATTAAATTTTCATGGCTATACCAGAGTCTAACCGCATCACCTCTAAAGCCAAGACTGGCCCCTTTTTTAGAAGTGATGTTATTTTCAGTGATCTTTGAGCTACTGCACTCTTTAAAATCAATCCCAAAAAGCACATCACTCAAGTCATTTTGCGTAACCAAGACATTATTTGCTTTATCACAGCCAATGCCAGCATCTAGCTCACCAAGGTCATTTCCGCTACCACTTATCTTTAAATTTCTAAGCGTAACATTTGAGGCAATAATCTTTACGACTGTGCCTTTACCATTTCCTTTTATGTGAGCATTTTTGCCCTCACCAACGATACTAAGCGGCTTATTTATAGTTATGCTTCCTTCATAGATACCGTCTCCTAGCTTTATAACATCGCCAGGGCTAGCGTTGTTTATTGCATCTTGAAGTATATTTGCAGAGCTAAAAATAGGCAAGAAAGCAAGGGCAAAAATAAAAATTTTACGCATTTAGCTCTTTTTTCTTTGAAAATACTGCAAGTATGCAAAATGCACTCATAGCGATCATAACCCAAAATCCGATACTTGGATAAGAGTGCGTTGTAAATTGCGCAACGCTACCATCGCCTAAAACTGTTGGCATAAATGGTTTAATCTTAAATGCACCCCACTCTTGCATATTGTGTCCATACCAGTAAAGCCATCCTGCAAATGCACTCATAAATAGCACAGGCGCGATAATGGTTGGAACCATAAGAAGCGAGTTAAATTTGCCGTTGTAATATAAAAATGCAAGCATACAAAGCATTGAAATAAGCAAATAATAAGGCGCTATCGCTCGCTCTAAATTTCCACCATGCTCCATAGGATACATACCGATATAGTGATTTATCGTATTCATCTCATGTACGTCGCCACTATATCCATCTACGTGAAAATATACAGGAATTCCATCAGGAAAGGCTGATTTTGGATAATTTGGAGCTTCAAGAGAGACGTACCAGATAGGAAAAGATGGCGTACCAATCTCTGCTTTTTGCTCGATCATCTTATGAAGATCGCTTGCTACATCTTTTGATAAAAGGTGATTTTTATACTGAAATGAGCTATAAAGATTATAGATACCGTAAGTATAAGATGGTAGTTCATCACCATCAGCTATACGCTCTTTTGCTCCGTGCCAACCAAGAACAGGCAAAGTAAAACAAACAGTCATTAAGACAAGTGCAACAATGGTATAAATTTTATATTTACTCATGATCTCTCCTTTAAATTTTAAAATTTCACTCAAAAGAGTTAAATTTTAAAATTTAAAAAGGGGCAAAATGCCCCTTTCAAAACTACATACCAGCGTTTTCATCTACCCATTTTAGGTATTCGATGATATTTTTGATCTCTTCATCACTCATATGCTGATTTGGCATTCTAAGGTTAAAGTAATCAATCATTGATTTAATGTAGTCGTCATTATAGAACTTAGCAGGATCTTTGATAAATTCTGCTACCCATTTTTCGCCATTTTCATGTCTTAGTAAAACGCCTGTTAGGTCTGGACCTGAGCTTACTTGACCGATAACGTGGCAACCATTACAACCGCCTTTTAGATAAGCCTCTTCACCTTTTGCAGCAGCTGGGCTCATCGGAGTTGCGATCTCTTTAGCTAGGTTATTTTTAGCTCTTAAGCCAACGTCAGCTGTTTTAACCATGTATTGCCATACTTGGTACTCCCAAAGGATAGCGCCGTTTACGTCGCCTTTTTTATAAGCTTCGTCAGCTTTAGCTTTTACCTCTTTGATGTGACCATATTGATCAAGTGCGTCATCAACTAAAGCTTTTACCTTTGGATATTTCTCATAATGTTTCTCTTTTAGGTATTTAACAACCTCTTGGATAACATCGTCAGTTGCCTTATTAGTTGCGATTACTTTGTCGTATTCGGCTTTTAAAGCTTCTGGGCTTAGAGTTTTTAGCTTGTTATTTTTTGCAGATTCATATTTTTTACTTGGATCTTTAACAAGTAAATAACCCATCATCTCTAGGTGAAGCGCTGAGCAAAACTCGGTGCAGTAGTATGGGAAGACACCTTCCATATCAGCTACGAAATTTACTGAAGCAGTTTTGCCAGGCTCTAGTGAAGCGTGAATGTTGTAAAGGTCGATGCCAAAGCCGTGAGTCTCGTCTTGAGCGCGCTCTAGGTTTGTTAAGTGAATTGTTACATTATCACCTTTATTTACCTCAATGTGCTCTGGGTTGATATGGCTTCTGATCATTGTCGCATAGACAGTTACATTTTTGCCGTTTCTTTCAACTCTTTCTTGACCAGCTAGAGTTGCATATGGGCTAGCCTCGCCTGTTCTTGAGTTTGTACCCATGTTGTAGGTAAGCGCTGGACTTAGTTTACTAGCAGCTATTGAAACAACATCGTGTGGCTCGCCAAGTGGTATTGGCATATCATAGATTAGATCCATTTTTGCACCAGTGATGTCTATTAGCTGGTGATTTTGTGGATGAAGTGGGCCAACTGGGCTAAAGCGATCGATTGAAAGTTTATCAAGAGCGATTGCATATTTGCCAACTGGTTTTGCTGATTTGCCTTCCATTGTATCAAGGTGGCCGATATTGTAGTGAACATTTATCTTATCAAGCACTTTTAAATTTTTATAGTCCCATTTTACGATTTGACTATCAACGTAAAGTGAAGTATAAAGTACGCCATCTTGTGAGTCAAATGATGTATGCAGTGGTCCAAGGCCAAGTTCGACTTGTCCGTGCATTGACTTTTCTCTATCTAAGATAGGAATTCCGTATGGGTCAGTGCCAGCATACTCTTTTTTGTCGATTAGCTCTTTGATCTTTCTAAAGTCATAAACTGATGTGTGAGTATCAAGCTTACCGCCAATAATTATGTATCTACCATCTGGGCTTACGTCACAACCGTGTGGGCTCTTTGACTCTGGGATCAAAAATAGCGCACCAGCTTTTACAGCAGCGTCTATTGTAACTACCTTGTGGCCATTTATAACTTTGTAGTTTTTCTTGTCTTGTGCGAGTTTTTCTAAAATTTTCCAGTTATAAACGTGTAAGAAGTCAGTGTCATTTCTACTTGCGCCTGCTTCAAATGGAGGAAGACCTTTTTCGATACCGCCAGTATACATCTCAGTATTTATTGAGTTTGTAAAGCCCCAGCCGTAGCTCTCGCCTTTACCAGCATCACTTAGATCTTGCCAGTATGGTGGAAGCTCAAGAGAAAATGACTCTTTCTCGTCGATCTTACCTTTTGGATAGTCAAATTTCCAAAATGTTACAGCACCTCTATAGACTGCTTCATAGTCGTCTATTGAGTGATAGTTGTTATCAAGTGGAGCTGCATATTGGCTAGCTTCGATAACATACTCGCTATTTGGAGTGATGAAGCTACCGCCGTGCTCACTCTTCATGATAGGGTTTACAACGATTTGAGTTGTCTCAAAGTCATGCAAATTTATAACTGCGATTCTTGGGTTAGCCTTATCGTTGATAAATAGATAATCACCAACATACTCACCATTTTTCTCACTGAAATTTGGGTGGTGTGTATCGCCCCATGTTATCTCTTTGCCTCTGATGTTGCCTTGTTTTAAAACAGCTTTTGACTCATCGTCATAGCCATATCCTTGCCAAGGCTCTGGTGTGAAAACGCCGATGTATTTATAAATTCTCATCGACGGAACGCCATAAACTAGCACTTGACCGCTTTGCCCGCCAGATGAAAAGACGATGAAATCATCTTTTTTACCGCTAGGCTGATAAGTTTTAGCAGCGGCAAGAACATCTTTTTCGCTTAGCCCACGCTCTTTCATGACTTTTTCAAGGTCACTACTAGCAGCACAAGCAGTCGTTAAAGATAGCCCAAGCAACGCAGCACTTGCGACACAAAATAACTTTTGCATTTACTCTCCTTTTTAAAATGAATTTATCTCTAAACTCTTTATCTCATTGTCTAAATTTACGCCATTTAGGACGCCTTTATCTATAAAAATTCTTTTTATCTCATTATTAAAAAGAGCCTTTTGTCCTTTTAACTTAAGATCTTTGTCAAATTTATAGACTACCCCATCCCCATCGCCTATAAAAATTTCATCCTCCATACACGCAAGAGCTGAAATTTTAGATTTTAAAACTTGCTTTTTGATTCCAGTTTTAAAATCTAAAATTTCTCCATCTCTAAAGCCAAGCAAAATATCATTCCCTTTAAATTTACAGGCACTAAGTGGAGCAAAGCCAACACGCTTTTTCTCTTTTAAATTAAGCTCTTTATCAAGCAAAAATGCTTTGCCATTAAAGCTTGTAAAAAATAGCTCGTCATCAATTGGCAAAAGGCTTGAAATTTTATAAACATCTTTATAATTTTTAGTTAAAAGTTTATTTAGATTTTTATCAAAAACGCCTATGCTGACTTCATTTGCCATATCGCAAGCTACGTAAATTTTATTTTTAATTGCCACAATTTGTGAAATTTTACAGCCAACATTTGGCATAGCAAATAAGAAATTTCTCTCATTTGCCACTTCAATAATCTCATTGTTTAAATTTGCGATATAAAAGGATTCTCCATCATTTCCGCATTCTTGATTTTTATAAATCGTATCTTTTAGATCCAAATTTTTAATCTGTCCATCTTTTATAAAAACGATGCTTTGATTGCTTTCATTAATAAAGCAGCCTAATTGCTGGGCAAAAGCTGTTATCAAAAACAAACTTATACAAAGCAGAAATCTCATAATCCAAGGCACTTTCATCATAAATTTAATAAGTAAAAAAACTATACATACTTAACTCTTAAAAGCAAATTAGCGATTAATTTATTTTTTTAAGCTTTTAAAGAAAAATATCAATAAATTTTTTTAAATTTTATTATTTACATTATATAGACATTATGATTTAATCAATACTAATATGACTTTAATAAAATTTATTATCTATTGAATCGCTTATTTTTAGTACTAATTTGCATAAAAATTTAAATTTGAATTATTTCTTAAGAAAATTATTTAAATTAAATAATTATATTAAGTAATGAGAAATCTTTAGCATTTAAGCAAAAGCCAAAATTTTATGTGTTTGATATATTTTTAGCTTAAAGCCATTGGTAATTTAAATTTGTTTAAATAAGCTATAATCCGCCAAAAAAGGAGAGATAATGCTAACACATTTAGATGAGAAAGATCGTCCAAAAATGGTTGATGTAAGCCCAAAAGATCCTACAAAAAGAGTAGCAACTGCTAGCGGGATCATCAAGATGAGCAAAGAGGCTTTTAGAGCGATCAAAGAAAATACCGGCAAAAAAGGTCCGGTCATCCAAACAGCCGTTGTCGCTGCGATAATGGGTGCGAAAAAGACAAGCGAACTAATTCCGATGTGCCATCCACTAGCTATTTTAGGTGTGGATTGTGATATCGAAGAGCTATCTGAAATTTGTGCTTTTAAGCTTTATGTGAGTGTAAAAATAGAAGGTAAAACGGGCGTTGAGATGGAGGCATTAACTGGCGTTAGTGTGGGGCTTTTAACGATTTATGATATGGTAAAAGCTATAGATAAAAGCATGGAAATAAGTAATATCGTATTAGAGAGTAAGACAGGAGGAAAAAGTGGCGAGTATATGCGATCTAAATAACAAAAAAGCAAAAATTGATTACCCAACACATTGGGAATATAAAATAATATTTGATGCAGATGTCAATGCAGAAGAAAAGGTAAAAGAGATAGTAAAAGATAGAGAATTTAAGCTAGTCTTTTCAAAATTTAGCAAAGATAAAAAGTACGCAAGCTATGACCTAGCCGTACTAGTTTTGAGCGAAGAAGAGAGGCTAGAGATATTTTCAGTACTAAAACACGAAGCAAAATACGTTTTATAAGGTAAAAGATATGAACAATTTAGAACAAAATTTACATGATTATAAAAGCAGCGATGGCTTATTAATAAGCATAAAAGCTCTTTGCAATAACTTCTTTCAAGATACTGCAAACAAAGATATAAATGCTTTGCCAGAAATTTTAAAGGCTAAAATGAACGAGCTTTATGACAAGATGAACAAAGAAGATCTCATAAATGCAAAAAATCTAAAAAGTGCCATGGAGGGAATAAATCAAGCCATTGTCGGTACTGAGGAAAAGGCACTTTACGAGCTACTTGATAAAAAAGATGAGCTAAACCGTGCAATAGAAGCAAAACGTGAAGAGATAAAAAATAGGCTCAAAATTTCATTTGAAGCAGCTGAAGAAGTCGTAAAAGATAGAAATTTTAGTGAAAAAGAGGAAATTTTAGAACTTTTAAATAATGCGATCATTAGAGAAACAAGGCTTCTTGGTATCTTAAAAGAGAGCGCTCAGATTGCATTTTTGACAACTCTTGAAGGTGCAAAAGATGTCGAGGAAACAGCTGGTGCGATAGCTAAAAATATGACCTATGTTGCGATAATTGGAGGAGAGTTTAGCAAAGAGCGGATACTTGAAATTTCAAAAAACATCATCATAGCAGCAGCAAATTTAGCAGACGAGGGTCATATCTTTGCAAAAGAGTTGATAAGTGGAGCGATAAGTGGTACAAGAGATGGCATTTTAAGAGCCATAGAAAAGCTAAAAGATGAGGCGAAATTTGCTCCAGACGAGCTTAGGCTAAACTCACAACTACTAAATTTAAAAAATATTGATGAAGAATTTATATCCTTGCTTAGGGAGCTTGAAAAGGAATTTGAAGGTGTAGCAAGACATGAGATCGAAAATGTGATAAATAGCGAGCTAGATACAAACCTAGCAAAATTTAAACGCATTAGCGATCAAGCAAGAGAGCAGATTATTTCAAGGATAGAAGAGCTAAAGTCAAACGGCATGGCAAAGCTTATGAGTGAGGCAAATAATAAATTTGAAGCCTTAAAGCAAGAGCTAAATGACAAGAGCAAAAAGCTAAAACTAAATTTTGATACAAACGATAAAATCGAAGAGATCAAACAAGAGATCGCTAATCTTGAGAAGAAAGCCAATGAAAAATTTGAAGACATCAAACAAATTGACATCAAATCAGAAGCCAAGAAATTTGGAGATAGGGCTTATCAAGCCGCAAAAGATCTGTTAAATGTTATTAAAAAAGATAAAAAAGAGGATTAAATTATCAAGCTTATCTTGAAATTTTTCCTGAAAGATACTCACGCTAAATATTCTTGCCAAGTGTAAAAAATTTCTCCACACTTGGCTTTTACTTTCTAAAGCTTTAAAATCACAAAAATAGATAAAGTAAAAATGCTCCCAAGATCAAGCGGTAGATGACAAAGGGCAGCATCCTGATCCTTGAGATGATACCCATAAATAGCTTAACGCAAAGATAAGCGCTAACTGCACTTATAATGACACCAAGGGCGATGTCGCTCCATGGCAAAGCGTTTGGATCTTTT
This sequence comes from Campylobacter concisus, assembly GCF_003048405.1. Lineage (NCBI taxonomy): Bacteria > Pseudomonadati > Campylobacterota > Epsilonproteobacteria > Campylobacterales > Campylobacteraceae > Campylobacter > Campylobacter concisus. The sequence continues at coordinate 368,869 of NZ_PIQS01000001.1, forward strand.
ATAAGCTTGATGCTCTCAAGTCCGCCGGCTAGGATGATGACTGGGATCGACATCAAAAATGAGAAATTCGCACTTCCCTTGTGGCTAAAACCTAAAAATAAGGCTGCCGTCATCGTTATGCCTGATCTTGAGACGCCAGGAATGAGCGCTACGGCCTGGGCAAGGCCGATAATAAGTGCAAATTTTATGGTCATTTCATATTCGCTTTTATTTGTCGAGCGAAGATCAGCAAAGTAAAGTGCTATGCCAAAGACGATCGTAGTAATAGCGATCACAACGCCACTTCTTGCGTATTCTTCGATAATGTTGTTAAATAAAAGCCCAAAGATCCCAACTGGAATGGTAGCAAATCCCACGCACCAGACAAGCAAGCTATCGCCCACCATCTTTCTTTGTGCGATTGAGGCAAAAAAGTCACGAAGTAGCTTAAAAATCGTATCTTTAAAATAAAAAAGTATCGCACTTAGCGTACCAACGTGCACTGCCACGTCAAAAGCAAGACCTTGATCTGGCCAGCCAAGTAGCTTTGGCACCAAGATAAGATGAGCCGAGCTAGATATCGGCAAAAATTCGCTTATACCTTGCACCAAGGCCAAAACAATAACGTGAGAAATTTCCATAAAATGCCTTTTTTGATTTTAGATTGCAGTTGGGGATTTTACTCCCCAAGATTAAACTTATATAAGTTCGCTAGCAAAATTTGCAAGCTTTTGCGGAGTAAATCCGAAGTGATCAAATAGCTCATTTGCCTTGCCGCTGGCACCAAAGCTGTTCATGCCATAAACCGCGTCGGCAAATTTATACCACTCAAAGCCAGTTGCAGCTTCAACTGCGATGATGGTTGTATTTTTATCTAAAATTTTAGCCACGTATTCATCTGGCTGCTCGCAAAGTAGGTCAAAACAAGGAGCTGACACGATGTTTGCACCAATGCCTTGTTCGCCAAGAATTTCAGCTGCTTTTACACAGAGTGAGACCTCGCTACCGCTTGCTATAAATGTGATCTTCGCATCTTTTGACGAGCTTAAAAGATATGCGCCGTTACTCACCTCTCCAAATTCGCCTTTTGCAAGTGGATCAAGCCCTTGACGGCTAAGCACAAAGGCACTTGGAGCGTTTAAATTTAGAGCCACTTTCCAGCTAGCTGCATTTTCGTTGCCATCAGCTGGGCGGAAAGTGTAGAAATTTGGCATCGCTCTAAATGTGCTAAGCTGTTCGATAGGCTGGTGCGTCGGACCATCTTCGCCAACGCCGATACTATCGTGCGTGAAGACAAAAAAGTGTTTTATGGCCATTAGCGCTGCTATCCTCGCACTTGGCTTTAGATAGTCGCTGAAGATGAAAAATGTCGCTGAAAATGGCAAGAAAAGGCCATATCTGGCGATACCGTTGTTGATGGCCGCCATAGCGTGCTCTCTGATGCCGTAGTGGATATTTTTGCCATTTGGAAAGTCGCCCATACCCTTTAGCTCAGTCTTATTTGAAGGAGCTAAGTCAGCGCTACCGCCGATAAAGCCAGGTAGTTTTTTAGCTATCTCATTTAAAATGACATGGTTTGTATCTCTTGTGGCTAGCTTTTTGTCGCTAAAGTCAGGGAATTCGATCTTACTAAAGTCTGGATTAAGAAGCGAGTTTAGTAAATTTTTGCCTTCAATGCTTAGTGCCTCAACCTTTTTGTTCCACATCGCTTCTTCAAGATCGCCCTTTTCAACTGCGCCTCTAAACCTTAAAAGCACGTCCTCGTCAATGGCAAATTTCTTCTCGGGATCAAAACCAGCTGCAGCCTTTGCCTTTTTGATGATCTCTTCGCCAAGTGGGGCGCCGTGGCTGTGGTGGCTGCCTTCAAGCTCCATTGCACCACGTGCTATGCGTGTATTTGCGATGATAAGATATGGCGACTCTTTCTCGTTTGCCTGCTCTAGTGCAAATTCGATCTGGTCATAATCGTGTCCATCGATACGCGCGACCTCCCAGCCCTGCGCCTCAAACCTCGCTTTTACATCCTCACTAAAAGCTATCGCCGTGTCGCCCTCGATCGTAATGTTATTTGAGTCGTAAATGAGCACAAGGTTATCTAGTCTTAAATTTCCGGCTACCGAACATGCCTCGTAGCTTATACCCTCTTCAAGATCGCCGTCGCCGCAAAGGCAGTAAATTTTATGATCGATTATTTTATTGTCTGGTTCATTTAGCACGTTTGCAGCGTATTTTTCTGCCATAGCTAGGCCAACTGCATTTGCTATACCTTGGCCAAGTGGGCCAGTAGCAACCTCAACGCCTGGAGTGTGAATTTCTGGGTGTCCTGGAGTGTTTGAGCCAAGTTGTCGAAAATTTTTAAGCTCATCAAGGCTTAAATCGTAGCCGCTTAGGTGCAAGAAGCTATAAACCAAACTTGAAGCGTGACCACCGCTAAAAACGAGCCTATCTCTATTTAGCCATTTTGGATTTTTTGGATTGTGTTTTAAAAAGTTGCTTAAAACCACCATAATATCAGCTAGACCCATAGGTGCGCCTGGGTGTCCGCTGTTAGCGTTTTGCACCATGTCAGCGCACAAAAATCTTATAGTATCGGCTTGTTTTTTTAGCATATGATCTCCTTTTATTGCGCTAGATTATACAAAAAAGTGATTAAAACTTGCCTTGCATTTTTGTCCAAAATGTCTAAATAGTGATATAAATTTTTAAATTTTTAGTAGTAAAAAGCTAGAAATTTCTAGCTTTTATCTGAGATGTTTATCTGTAAGCTCTAAAATCATCTTTGCGATGTTTGCATCTATCTGTTTTAGCGCCTCTTCTATCTCACTAATTAGCTCATCTTTTTTCTTTTTTGCACCTTCAAGGCCAAGCAAATTTGTAAATGAGTTTTTAGCTAGGTCGTTATGCACAGGCTTTCCAGCAGCTGCCTCGTCGCTTGTAAGATCGATGATGTCATCTTGTATCTGAAAAGCAAGCCCAAGCTTTAGGCCGATATCATAAATTTTATCACACTCTATTTCGCTTAAATTTACTATCACAGCACCCATTTTTAGGCTAGTGGCGATGAGCTTTGCGGTCTTGTGGATGTGTAAAAAGACTAGCTCATCAAAGCTTAGCATTTTGCCAGAGAGACCAAATTTAGCCTTTGCTCTTTTGATATCCTCTTTGTTTGTATTTTCAAAAAAACAATCAAGCGCCTGACCTAGCACCATGCCGCTAACGCCAGCATTTTCGCTTAAAATTTCCACGCATTTTATACGTGTTTGAGCTGGCAGTTTAGCACGTGAAATTTCATAAAAAGCATGTGTATTTAGCGCATCTCCTGCAAGTATAGCAGTCGTCTCATCGTAGGTGACGTGAAGCGTTGGTGTACCGCGCCTTAGACTTGCATTGTCCATCGAAGGTAAGTCGTCATGGATGAGTGAGTAAGTGTGCATCATCTCAAGCCCCAAAGCCACCCTCATAGCCTTTTGCGTGAGGCTTTTATCCACGTTTTCCACCACGCCAAGTAACAAAAGCGCCCTAAAGTGCTTACCTCCCGCCTTTAGCATAACGCCAAGCGCCTCCTCGTAGTAAGGGTGAAAGCTCGGTGCCTTTGGCAAATTTGCGTTTAGAAATTTTACAAAGTCCTCAAGTAAGCTCATTTTGGTACTCTTGCAAAGAACTGAAAATCATTTCTAGTAAATAGAAGCGTAAAGTTTTTTAATTCACCAAGCTTCTCTAAAAGCTCTTCACGACTACTCACGCTCTGTTTATCAAAACCCAAAATTTTATCACCAATCTTGATGCCAAAAATTTCTGCATTCGACTTTGGCTCGACCTTGGTAACGACTAAATTTTTATCCACCGTGATACCATAATCCACCAAAATCTTATCATCAAGCATTGTTTGTGGCTCTTTTGGCATGATGTTGAAATTTGGTATATCAAGGCTTGAAGGGGCGTCTACATCGAGGCTTTGGTTAAATTTCACATCCCCACTTACTGGCACCTGAAAGAGCATTTCTTGCTTATCGCGCTTCACGATGATGTCAAGCTTTGCGCCCTTTGGAGCAAAAAGCACCATTTCATTTAGCTCTCTTAGGCTCTTTGGCTTGATGCCATTTACACTCACAAGCTCATCATCGACCATCATCATCTTACCGCGACCCAAAGGATCAACAAGACCCACAAAAAATTTATCCTCTTTTTGCAAGAACTTCACGCCGATATCGCCGTAATAGACGTCATCATAAGATACAAAGTGCTTTAGGTAGCGATTTGGTATAAATTTATCAGCTCCAACGGCTATGCCTATCATCTTGCAACAAGGTGTGTTTATCTCGCCAGTTGCGTTATACTCGAAGCTTAGCGTATCAAAATCGCCTAAATTTTGCCCTAAAGACTTGATATGTCCCATGACGGTGTTGTTAGAGTCATTTAAGATGCCAACCCAAGTGCTCTTTTTGATGCGCTCTTCATTAGTCTCATCAGCCATCACAACGGGGCTTAGCTCCTTGCTAGAGCGCACTAAGAAAAGCTGCAAATATGGGTCAAATTTGACATATTCGCCAAGTGGGGCTCCCTCGCTTTTTGGCACTGCGATCAAATTTTTAGTGATAGCCACGCCAAAGTGTTTATTTACCGAGACGATTGAGTTTTTGTTCTTTTCAAAGCAGGCGTTAAAGTCCTCTTGCGTAGGCCTAGGATCGGCGTTTAGGCAAAGCGCTGATAGCAAAAATGCAAGGGCAAATTTATATTTTAGTCTCATTTTATCCCCATCGAAGCAAGACCGCCAAGCATCCTTGAAGCGGTGTTTTTCTTATCAGCCTCAACTGATTTTAGCACGTCATTTACGGCGCTTATTAGCAAAATTTGCATGCTCTCTTTATCTTCAAGCAAGCTATCATCTATGCTGATATCAAGTATCTCACCGCTGCCGTTTGCTCTCACGCTTACTAGTCCGCCACCGCTTTTTGCACCAAATTCTTTATTTTTGCTCTCTTCTTCCATCTGCTTGGCCTGCTTTTGCACATCCTCGAGCATCTGCCCCATCTTTGAAAAGTCAAATCCCTCAAACATCGCCTACTCCTTTATGATCTCGTTTTTGTTATTTACATGCACGATGGTTGGCTTAAATTTCTTAGCCTTTTTAAATTTCATACTAGCGTATGCCACGATGATGACCACGTCTCCTACGCAGACTTTTCTAGCAGCTGCGCCGTTTAGGCAAATTTCGCCTTTTTTGCCCTTTATCACATATGTGGCAAATCTCTCGCCATTATTTACGTCTAAAATTTCAACCTTTTGATTTTCTATCAAATTTGCAGCCTTTATAAGCTCCTCGCCGATGCTGATCGAGCCAACATAGTTTAAATTTGCGTCTGTTACGACGGCTCTGTGGATCTTACTAGCTAAAATTTCTATATTCATTTTTACCTCTTTAAAAGCTCTTTTACTACTTCTTTGTCGCTAAATGGGTGCTTGACGCCCTTTATCTCTTGATATGGCTCGTCGCCTTTGCCAAGTATGACAAGCGCCCAGCCGGGTTCTAGCTTGCTAATGGCTAGCGCGATCGCCTCTTTGCGGTTGGCATTTCGTATCAAATTTTCATTTTGACTCATACCAGCGCAAATTTCATCGATTATGCTCTCTGGCTCTTCGCTTCTCGGATTGTCACTTGTGACGATGCAAATTCTTGCGTATTTTTGGGCAATCGCTCCCATTTTTGGGCGCTTTGTCCTATCCCTGTCACCGCCTGCACCAAAGACTGCGATCAAATTTAGATGTCTAAGCGAGTTTAGCACCTTTTCGATACCATCTGGCGTATGAGCAAAATCCACGATGACTAGCGGATCGGTGCTAACCACTTCCATTCTGCCACTAACCCCTTTAAATTTGCTTATCGCATTTGAAAGCGCGGTCGCGTCTGGACGCTCTAGCAAGCAAACAGCGCCAAGGGCTGCAATTAGGTTGTAAAGATTAAACTCGCCTTGCAAGCTTGAGTCTATCTCCACATCGCCATTTGGCGTCTTGATAACCGCGTCTATGCCGTCCTTTAAACCATAAACTATCGGCGCAAATCTGGCTGGCTTTTTGAGCGAATACGTATAAGCGTTTTTTGGGTTAAATTTAATGCCATTATCATCAGCATTTATAAGCTTCATGCAATCATCATCAAAAAAGCTCGACTTTACCCTAGCATACTCCTCCATGCTTTTATGGTAGTCGAGATGGTCTTGAGTCAAATTTGTAAAAATTTTTAGAGCAAATTTCAAGCTCTCTATGCGTTTTTGGGCGATCGCGTGTGAGCTAACCTCCATCACGAAGTACTCACAGCCCTGCTCACTAGCTACTTTGAGATAAGAAAGCGTCCTTAAAATAGCACTTGTCGTAAGCGCCTTGTCATCTATCTGCACGCCCTCAATGAAAGCTCCTCTGGTGCCACTTAGCCCGCATTTTTTACCTAAATTTCGCAAAATTTCATAGATAGCGGCAGCCGTTGTGGTCTTGCCATTAGTGCCTGTGATGCCAACTATCTTTAAATTTTTATCGATATTTAAGAGCTTTTTGCACTCTTCAAGAGTAATTATCTTTGCGCCATTTTTTACCGCAGCCTCTGCAAATCTCGTATTTGCAATAGTTTGTACAAAAAACGAGCCCTCTTCGCACTCGTTTGAGTCATCTGTTATGAAGCTATTTTCTACTGATATTTTCATTGTTTTGTCTTTTTTGTATCTCTCTAAAAAGCTGATCTATGCGCTCATCACCGCCAAACATCACCGCCGCACTCTCAAGATAGTTTATACTCATTTCGATGAAGTCATTTTTTATCAAATTTTCCAAAAATTCTAAAAAATCATCTTTGTTTGAGATCATGACCTTGGTTGAGAACATGATATTTTCAAAGACCTTTTTGAAGCTCCCATCCTTATAAACAGCCTTTTTAAAGTCCTCATAGCTGATCGCGTCTTGCTCTTCAAAATACTCATCGCTAGCCAATCTTGATTCTAAAATTTTTAAAATTTCATCCATTCCTTCATCATCTTCGCCAGCTCTTAGTTTATCCATAAAATAGTCAAATAAAAGTTTTGCTTCCTCTGCATTTTTCTCGCCAAGGGAGCAAATTTGTATCAAAAATAGTAAATTTTTATCCTGTGTCTTTTCGTAAGCTAGAGAGAAGTAAAAGATCGCTTCTTTAAATTTTGAGCGTTTAAAGTGTTTAATGCCTATTTTTTTATGATCTATCAATGTCAAATTCCTCGCCGATCGGGATATTTACGACCTCAAGCTCTGGGTGAATATCCATACGAAGTTGTCTTTCGAGTCCATATTTTAGTGTAGTTGTGCTAGCTGCACATCCATGACAATGCCCTGTAAGTCTTACGTAAATTTTGCCGTTTTTTATGCCAAGTAGCTCCATACCACCGCCATCATTTTCAAGCATCGGTAATACCTTTTGCAAACTCGCACTGACTGGTTTTAAAAGTTCTTCATCGCTAAATGGGATCATATTTTTTCCTATTAAATTTTTGGGCTATTATAGCAAAATAAAAATGCAAAAAATAATGGCTATATTTTTGCTTAGTGCTAATTTTGCTTTATAATTTAAACCATTCTGATGCGCCTAGTCAGCTTTAGTTTTTAAATATTTGAGCTAAAATTTAGTAAATTTTTAATTATTAGCTTTAGGATAAAAGGGCAAATTTAGCCCTTTTTGTTTAATCTATTAGAAGTGATTTTATATCTACTTTTTGTTCAATCATCTTGCTCTCAAGCATAAATTTTTGCGTAGCTTCAAGTGCTTTTATATCTTCAGGCGTGATCTTTGGACTAAAGTCATACTGCGGATACATACTCTTTACCGCCTCTATGCTAAGCCCGGTCTCTTCAGCTGTAAATTTTAATGCCTCTTCCTCATTTGCTTTCATAAAAGCCAAAATTTCATCTTGGGCCTTTTTAAATTTTTCAACTAGATCTTTATGCTTTTTGTAAAATTCTCCGCTTGTGGCAGTAACGATGACTGGAGTGATGACGCCCTTACCTGTTGTTACGACACTAAGTCCTGATTTTTTAGCATTATAAGCAGTTGGTCCAGCAAGAAGTGCTGCATCGACACTACCATTTTCAAGTGCAGCTTGTGCAGCTGGGATGCCCATAGAAACGAACTCTACGTCATTTATGCCAAGTCCACCAAGAGCAAGATACCTAACCAAAAGCTCATTTAATATCGTACCTTTTGGGCCTGCTATTTTTTTACCTTTTAGGTCTTTAGCGGTTTTTATACCTTTATCTTTAGCAAATATTGCAAAAGCTTCAGGTGCTCTTGAATATGCACTTATGATCTTTATGTCAGCTTTGTTTGCTGCGGCAAGTATGACTGAAGTTCCGCCCACGCAGTTTAGAAACTGGAGCGAATTTGAAGCTAGAGCTTGAGTCTGCTTTGCACCTGATGTTATCTCAGAGTACTCGACTGGCATGCCAAAAGATTTAGCATAAAAGCCTTTAAATTTATCGACGATTGAAGGGACGTTTAGTGGCGATTTGACGTAGGTCATGCCAATCTTATCTAGCTCACTTGCGTTTACGACTAGACAAAACAAAGAGGCTGCACACAAAATCTTAAAAAACTTTCTCATATTTGCTCCTTTAAAAATTTTCAAATTATATAACTTTTTGCTTTGTTTTGGTTTTAATTATCATTTTATAAAATGCTAAATTTCACTTAAAATTTTACGCTTTAAATTTATTAGCTCATCGCAAAGCAAATCTCTTGGCTTAGCTAGTTTTGACAGGTCATAATTTGATTTCATCCCGCCTTTTTCAAGCAAAATGATCTCATCTGCTAAATATAGAGCTTCATCGACATTATGAGTGACAAAAATGATGGTTTTGTCGGCTTGGAGCTTTAAAATTTCAGCCTGCATGCTGGCTCTCGTAAAAGTATCAAGTGCTGCAAATGGCTCATCCATGAGGATCAAATTTGCTTCGTATGCAAGCACTCTTGCAAGAGAAACGCGCGAGCTCATGCCACCAGACAGCTGCGAAACAGCGGCAAATTTAAAGTCGCTAAGCCCTATCATTGATATGAGCCTATCTATCTTTGCCTCGTCTATCTCATACTTTTTAAGCGCAAATACGATATTTTCATAGACATTTAAAAAAGGCATGAGCCTAGGCTCTTGAAAGACAAAGCCGATCTTTACTTGCTCTTTAAATTTTATCTCACCTAGACTTACGCTCTCAAGTCCAGCAATAAGCCTTAAAAGAGTTGTTTTACCGCAACCACTTCTGCCAAGTATTACGGTGATCTTATCCTTTTTTATGCTTAAATTTAGCTCTCTTAAAACGTCGATACGCTTGTCATTAATAAAAAAATGCTTTGATAAATTTAAAATTTCTATCATTTTTCACTTCGTAAAAGGCTAAATTTAGATATCAAAAATAAAAATACTCTATCTATGAGTACGCCACAAATTCCTATTGTAAATATACCTACAAATATCCTATCTGCGCGTGAAAGCTCCTCAGCGTCAAGTATGAGATAGCCTAGCCCGCTAGAAGCTGCGATCATCTCCGCTCCTACAATCGCTCGCATAGCGTAGCCAAAACCTATACGCATACCGACAAAAATATCTTTTATGGCATTTTTTAGGATGATTTTGTAAAAAATTTCAAATTTACTAAAACAAAAAATTTTACCAACTTCAATAAGCTTCACATCGCAGCTAGTTAGCCCTTTTGAAATGCTTAAAAACATTGGGAAAAACGATGCTAGGATGATAATAATAATTTTTGGTGTTTCATTTATACCAAACCAAAGTACCAAAATAGCAATAAGGCTAAGTGGTGGAACATTTCTAAAAAACTCTAGTATCCACTCATAATAAATACTAGCTTTTGGAAATAGCGCCGCTACTCCGCCAAAAGTAAATGCCAAAATAAATGCAAAAGCATAGCCAACAAATATACGCTTAAAACTAATCATCACATGCGTTATTAGCTCGCCACTTAAGCTCATATCAAACATCGTTTTAAGTGTCGTAATAGGACTTGGCAAGATATAGGGCGTGAAAATTTCTAGCTCACAAACAACCTGCCAGAGAGCAAAGATCACTAGGATCAAAACGCTCTTTTTAAAAATTTCTATCACAGCCCATCTCCATTGTGGCAGCCGTTTTCGCAGTATAAAAGCTCGATGATCTGATAGTTTTTAAGCTCACTAAATTTATATGAAAATGCGTTTTGTATCTTTTCTTTGCTGCATAAGCTTAGCGTTTTTATGTCTAAATTTTCAAAAAATCCAGGCGGGATCGGACTTGATTCTATTTTACTTATTTGTAAATTTATGTCGTTTAGCTCTTTAAATTTTTTCCATGTTAAAAATGTAGTTTGCTCTAATTTTAAAGAATTTCCAAGCTCAGCCAAATCCTCACAAGGCGTTGTTATATAAAGCCACTCATTTTCTTTTAGCTTCGAGCTAAGTTCAATGGCGCTTTCAATTAAAATGGGATTTAAGCTTGAAATATTATTTGAAAATTCTTTGAAATTTGATCTTATAAAATTTACAGCTCTTGGACAGCGGCTGTCTAAAACCATGCCTTTAGAGCATAAATTTTTATATGAAACTTTGACATCACGAACATGATCTTTTTCGCACTCTACTATGTTAAAGCCCTTATTTTGCAAAAGCTCTTTTAACGCAGAGAAGTCATACATATTTTTTACAACGGGATTTAGCCAAAGTAGCTTTCTCACGAGTTCTCCGTAATTTTAATAATAGAAATCAAGATTCTATCATTTAAAAATTTAAACCAAGTAAAAAGAGCCGCTTATAACTAAAAGCATAAAGATAAGCGGTGCAAAAAAACTAAATTTAGCCTACACTTTTATATCTAATTTCTGTTTTTGCTCCACTTTTTCCATTAGCTTTAGTATATCAACTCCGTTTTTCTCAAGTTGCATCAGCTCCTTAAGATAGGCAAATTTCTCATCTTTGTTGATGTCGTAAGTAGTTAGCTTTTCGCTTCGTCCGATCACTGAGGCATAGACTTTGTTGCCATCAAGTTTGTCCGTATTTTGCACATTATAAAGCGAGAGAACGCCCTCTATCACCTCTTTAAAATCTGCTCCGCTTTTCATCCCAGCTTTCATGAGCGTAAGAAATCTCTGTCTACTCTCTTCGTCAATGAAATTTATATTTTGTAGAGTCTGATACTCAACTGGAGGCTTATTTGTACTAGTTAGCATGGAAATACTCTTTTTGCCTATTGTGATACTCTCCACGCCGACTCTTTCGCCAAGATACTGCCTAAGCGCATAATCAATCCACTTATCTTTAAACTCGTCTATGTTTAGGTCCTTATCAAGTATCTCAAACCCTTCCACGTGGCTCTTGTGACCAAGCCCAAGAAGTGTGTTATCAAGTTTTGATGTATACTCTTTTGCAAAGAGATCGACATCTGTTGGATAATATCCTATGATCTCTTCGTGAGCTCTGCCAAAGCCAAGTGCTTTGGTCTGGTTGATAAAATTTTTGAGATCATTTATCTCATCTTTGCTGATTTGTTTGTCATATCCCATGAGCTTGCCCCAGATGCTTATCTTGCCATTAGCAGCTATGCCTGATAGCGAGAAATTGCTAGCAAATGTTAGATTCTCACTATTTTTTTGAAATTTTGTCGTATTTGTTTCATTTAAATTTATTAAGTCAGCTCTAGTATCGGTATGACTTTTTCGTTCATCAACCAAACTGCTAGATAAATCATTTAAAGAATTTTTGTCTATATTGGGTTTAGAGTTATTGGTATCAAGCTCTTGTGCTCTACTACTTCGCGAGTCAACATAAAAATTTGTGCCAACTCCATTTACACTACCTATCATCTCAAATCCTTTGAAATTTATTAGATATTTGAAACGAATATCGTCTTTATAAAATAAAATTTTAGCATAGGGTTCAAAGGTAAAAATTTAAAATGTATAATTTTAGATTAAAAGACTTACAACTTTTAACTAGAAATTTTATATTTTTTGGTTAATAAAATTTGATAGACGATTAAAGAAATTTATAGCTTTTGAAACCTTTTAGAAGAAGGATTTATTTTAAAAGTGGGAGATTTGATATAAAAAATTAAAAAAAAGAGAGCCGAAGCTCTCTAATAATTATTCAGCTACTAGCTCTATATAAGCCATCTCTGCCGCGTCGCCTCTACGAACACGAGTCTTGATGATTCTTGTATAGCCACCATTGCGCTCTTTAAATTTTGGAGCTACTTCAGTAACTAATTTATTTGTTGTTTCTTTATCTTGTAAAGAAGCAAATACTGCTCTATGAGCGTTAGAGTCACCTTTTCTAGCTCTTGTGATTAGCTTTTCAATATAGCTTCTAAGCTCTTTTGCTTTTGGTAAAGTCGTCTCTATCTTTTCGCTTTTGATGATAGCTATCGCCAAATTCTTAAGCAATGCAGATCTATGAGATGACGTTCTACCAAGTTTGCGATATCCGTGTTTATGTCTCATCTATTGTCCTTTTATTCTTTTACACTCATTTGTGCTTTAAGCTCGGTTATTTTCTTTCTTAGTTGCTCTTTGCCATCTTTTAACACATCGGCACCAACTGGATAGCCTATCTCTTCCATAACCGCTTTAATCTCTTCAAGAGATTTTTTACCTAAATTTTTAAGCTCTTTAAGCTCATTTTCGTCCATTAATGCAAGCTCGCCAATAAATCTAATATCAGCTTTGTCAAGGCAGTTGAAACTTCTAGCACTTAAATTTAGATCTTCTACACTAGAAAGTAACTTTGAAAACTCGCCACCTGCAGTTGAGCTAGTAACTGGAGTACTAACATCAATATCTAAAATTCCTTTAAATACTGACATTTGTTGATACATAGCTTCTAAACAATTTTTAAAAGCCTCTATCGGACTAACTTGACCATCAGTTGTTATAGTAAATACAATCTTTTCATAGTCTGGATCATCCTCAACCAAGACATTTTGTATATCGTAAACTGCTTTTTTAACAGGTGTAAAGAAAGCATCAAGTGCGATATAGTCGTCTTCGATCTCTTCTCTGATCTCTTCACTAGGAACATATCCGATACCTTTTTGAATGATAACTGAAAAATTTAACTCAGCATCTTCATTTATTGTAGCAAGGTATGCATCTGGGTTAACGATCTCAACTAGATCATTATTTAAATCAGCACCGGTTATCTCTTTTGGTCCTTTAAAGCTATACTCTATAACTTCGCGCTCACTGGTGCTTTTTAATTTAAATCTGATCTTTTTCAAATTTATAATAAAAAATGCTACGTCCTCAAGCATGCCGCGCATACTGTCAAATTCGTGGCTAACGCCCTTGATCTTTACACCAATAGGTGCAAAACCTACTGTACTTGTGTAAAGAAGGCGGCGTAATGGGTGAGCCAAGGTAACAGCATAGCCCGCCTCAAAAGGATATGCTGTAATGTTAGCAACATTTTCACTAACACTTTTAACTTCAATTTCAGTTGGCATATAAGCTGATGTAGTAATCTTTCTCATCTTTATACCCTCTATTATTTTGAATAAAGCTCTACTATAAATCTTTCCTCAACAGGAATGATAACCTCTTCTCTTTCTGGATTTCTAGTGAAAATTCCAAATTTTTTCTCTTTTTCAACATCTACCCAAGCAACAATACCAGTTTGTGCTGTAAGATCTATTGCACGAATAATTTGTGGATTATTTTTAGATTTTTCAACAATCTCTACTTTTGCACCTGGCTCAACTCTGTAAGATGGTATATCTACTCTTTTGCCATTTACTAAAATATGTCCATGGGTTACTAGCTGACGAGCAAAACGACGAGTTGTTGCAAAGCCCATTCTATAAACAACATTATCTAATCTTTGCTCTAGTAGCTGGACTAAAAGGGCACCAGTATTGCCCTCGCGGCGTGCTGCTTCTTGAAATAATCTTCTAAATTGCTTTTCAGAAACACCATACATGAATTTAGCTTTTTGTTTCTCACGAAGTTGTAAGCCATATTCGCTTATTTTTGCTCTTCTTTGTCCATGTTGTCCTGGCGCATAAGGTCTTTTTTCAAAAGCACTTTTACCAGCAAGTCTTCTTTCGCCTTTTAACGCAAGAGACACACCAAGACGTCTTTCTAATTTTTCAACAGGTCCTGTATATCTAGCCATAATAATTTCTCCTATTTTTCTCTAATTATACGCGGCGGCGTTTTGGCGGTCTACAACCATTGTGTGGTAAAGGTGTAATGTCCTTAAAGAAAGATACTTTAATTCCTTCAACAGTTCCTACACTTTTAACAGCCGTTTCACGTCCGCTACCTGGACCTTGAACCTTAATACCAACTTCTTTTATGCCATGCTCTTTTGCTTTATTTAGAGCATCTTCAACTGCCTGTTGGGCTGCATAAGGAGTTGATTTTTTACTACCTTTAAAGCCTAAGCCACCTGCACTACTCCATGCAATAGCATTTCCCATTTCATCAGTTACAGTTACCATAGTGTTGTTAAATGTTGCACTAATATAAACGATACCTTTGGCTATGCTTTTTCTAACTACTTTTTTCTTAACAATTTTTCTTTTCGCCATTTATTATCCTTTAAACCCTTGCCTTACTTAGTAGCCGCACCGACAGTTTTACGTCTGCCTTTTCTGGTTCTAGCATTAGTTTTAGTCTTTTGGCCACGAACAGGAAGACCTTTTCTGTGGCGAAGACCTCTATAACTTCCAAGATCCATAAGAGCTTTGATATCCATAGCAACTTGTTTTCTCAAATCACCCTCAACGATATGATGCTCTTGAATTTCTTTACGGATGGCTGCCGCTTCATCTTCGCTAAGCTCATAAACTCTCTTGTCGTAAGAAATTCCAGCTGCGTCAAGAATTTGACGAGATTTATAAAGACCTATACCATAAATATAAGTCAAACCATACTCGATTCTCTTTTTGTTTGGTAAATCTACACCTGCAATACGTGCCATGCCTTATCCTTGTCTTTGTTTATGTTTTGGATTTTCGCAGATAACACGAATTATGCCACTACGTTTGACAATTTTACATTTGTCACACATCTTCTTTACAGAAGGACGAACTTTCATTTTAGTCTCCTAAAAATTTATTCCACTTTTTTAGGGGCTGCATCAGGTCTAAAGAAAGAATTTAAACCAACTATTTTCAAAATAAGTGGGGAACTTTGAAAATAATTCTTCATACAGCTTTTCGCAAAGCTTGGATTTTACCTAAAACCAGCTTTAAATTTACTTAGCATATTTGCCAAGGGGCTAAATTTACTTATATCTATAAGTGATCCTGCCCTTGTCTAGGCTATATGGCGTAAGTTCTACTTTTACGCGGTCGCCAGGCATTATCTTTATATAATGCATTCTCATTTTTCCGGCGATATGACATAAAATTATATGTTTATTGTCAAGCTCAACTTTAAAAGTTGCATTTGGCAGTGCTTCAACAACATTTCCATCAATCTCAATGACATCGTCTTTTGCCACAAATTCTCCTTTCTTTAAATTTTTGCTATAAATTTTACGCTTGGCTTAAAATTTCAGCTTTGCCATTAACTATCGCCATACAATGCTCATAATGGCTGGTTCTTAAACCATCTTTTGAGGTTACTTTCCAGTTATCGCTTCCTAAAACTGGCATGCCGTCTTTTTGGCAAATCATCGGCTCTATACAAAATACCATTCCCTCTTTTATCTTTGGTCCAGCTTTTGGGTTGTTTCCATCAAGGTAGTTTGGAATTTCTGGCTCTTCGTGTGGCCTTTTGCCTATGCCGTGGCCACAATACCCACGTAAAGGTACATAGCCTCTGCCTAGTATAAATTTCTCAAGCTCGTAGCAAATTTCTTTAAAATGCATACCAGCTCTTATGAAATCAATAGCAAAATATAGTGCATCTTTTGAGCAAGCAATCAAAGCCTCGTCTTCTTTTGAAATTTTACCAACTCCAAAAGTCCTAGCCGAATCACCAAAATAACCATCTAAATTTGAGCCAATATCAACACTAACGATATCACCCTCTTTTAGTTTGTATTCATTTGGAATTCCGTGGATCACCACTTCATTGACACTTATGCAAGCTGCATTTGGAAAGCCATAAAGACCTTTAAAAGCAGGTTTTGCCCCAGCAGCCCTTATCATATCTTCGCAAATTTTATCTATCTCAAGAAGGGAAATTCCAGGCTTTATGATCGTAGAAACGTGATCAAGAGTTTGAGCGACGATCTTATTCGCCGCTCTCATTTTCTCTATCTCAGCCGGTCTTTTTAGCGTGATAGCCATTTTATAGACCTACTGCACTTAGAGTTTGGTATTTGTTTGTATAAGACTGAGCTTCTATACGCCTCATCGTATCAAGTGCTACTGAAACCACGATAAGTACTGATGTACCACCAAAATAAAATGGAACACCCATAGTCTTTACAAGTACCCAAGGTAGTGTTGAAATGACACCTAAGTATAAAGCTCCACCTAAAGTTAGTCTGCCAGCTACTTCGTTTAGATAGCTAGCAGTACTTTCGCCTGGTCTAACACCAGGGATAAACCCGCCTTGTTTCTTTAAATTTTCACTTATATCTTTTGTGTTAAAGACGATAGATGCGTAGAAAAACGCAAAGAAGATAATAAATAAAAATGTTAAAACATTAAACATATAGCTATTTGGACTTAAAAAGTCGTTGATAGCCTGGATTACTGGATTTGTGCTAGCCTGCAAGATAGTGCTTGGAAACATCAAAATCGCACTAGCAAATATAGGTGGGATAACGCCACTTAAATTTACTTTGATCGGTATATAGTTCATTATACGCTTGTTTTGATTTTCCATTATCACTTTTCTTGAGTAAGAAATAGGGATACGTCTTTCGCCCATCTCGACAAAGATAATAGCACCAATAGTAGCTAAAATAATCACCAAAATAGCGATGACTGTTAGGAAATTCATCTCAGAAGTATTTACCAAATTTACAGTTCCGCCGATCGCACTAGGTATGCCAGAGACGATGCCCGCAAAGATGATAAGACTTATGCCGTTGCCTATACCGCGCTGGGTAATCTGCTCGCCTATCCACATAAGTAGCATAGTACCAGTTAGCATAGATACAGCAGAGATCGCGATAAATAAATTCATATCTATCATGATAGCTTGCTCGCCGCCACGACCGCTTAAGCTTTGAAGTCCGATAGA
This sequence comes from Campylobacter concisus, assembly GCF_003048405.1. NCBI lineage: Bacteria > Pseudomonadati > Campylobacterota > Epsilonproteobacteria > Campylobacterales > Campylobacteraceae > Campylobacter > Campylobacter concisus. Next base: position 386,044 of record NZ_PIQS01000001.1, read on the forward strand.
AACGCCGATTGATTGTACAAGAGTGATAACGATAGTTGCATAACGTATGATTTGCATATATTTTTGCATACCGTCGCGCTCTTTTTTCATCTGACCTAATTTCGGGAATGTTGCTGCTAAAAGCTCCATGATGATCGAAGCTGTGATGTAAGGCATGATGCCTAGAGATATGATACTTAAACGCTCAGCAGCTTTACCACTAAACATATTAAATAGACCCAAGGCGTTGCTATTGTTTGAATTGAAAAATTCTTTAATTACGTCGACATTAACACCAGGAACTGGCACATAAGCCAGTATCCTGTATGCGAACAAAAATGCCAACGTGATTAAAATCTTGTTGGTCAGTGTTTTATCCATTATTTTGTTCCGCTAACGCTAACGTTCTCGTCTTTGATCTTTGAAGCAAGAGCTTTTGCGCTTGCACCGATTAGTTTTATCTTAGTAACGCTCTTTGAAATTTTATGAACGCTAGCTATTGTTGCTATTGAAATTTCCGCAAGCTCTTTTATAGCTGCGATCTTTTCAACATTGATAACATAAGGTTTTTCAAATTTAGAAGTAAAGCCTACCTTTGGAAGACGTCTTTGAAGTGGTTGTTGTCCGCCCTCAAAACCTCTTTTTTCATTGTAGCCTTTTCTTGCTCTTTGACCTTTATTACCTTTGCCAGCAGTTTTGCCATTGCCACTGCCTTGGCCACGACCTATTCTTTTGGTTGCATGAGTTGAACCTGCAGCAGGTGTTAATTTTTCTAATGCCATCTTAACTCCTTTCTCTTAGCTTTTTAGCAAACTAAGTGCTTTTATAGTAGCACGAACGACATTTGCTGAGTTATTTGAGCCAAGTGATTTAGTAAGGATATCCTTAATACCTGCAAGCTCGATAATAGGACGTGCACTACCACCAGCGATAACACCAGTACCCTCGCTAGCTGGGCGAAGTAGCATTCTACTTGCGTTATATTTTACCTCTACATCATGAGGGATAGTTGTGCCTTTGATCTTAACGTGGATAATATTTTTAAATGCGTCGTCAATCGCTTTTCTCATCGCATCTGGTACCTCTTTAGCTTTACCATAACCAAAGCCAACTAGACCATTTCTATTACCAACAACAACTAAAGCTGTAAATCTAAATCTACGGCCACCTTTAACAACCTTTGTAACCCGACCGATATCGACGATTACTTCTTCAAATTCTTCTCTATTATATTTTTCCATCGATTTTCCTTTGGGTTATAGCTTGATGCCATTTTCTCTTAAAGCTTCAGCAAATGCTGCGATAACGCCATGATACAAATAACCATTTCTATCAAAAACTGCAACATCTATCTTCTTAGCTTTTAAAGCCTTAGCAAATTCTTTAGCTAAAGTGACCGCACCTTCTTTATTTGCTTTTATGCCTATCTTTCTGCCATCAACCGCAGCTAGTGTAGTAGCTGTAACGTCATCAATTGCTTGAACATAAAGAGTTCTGTTTGATTTGAAAATAGAAACTCTTGGACAAGTTGCAACACCAGAAATTTTACCTCTGATTCTTCTTTTTCTCTTAATTCTAAGAGCGATTTTTCTTTTTAGTACTTTTGCTGTCATTTACCGCTCCTTACTTCTTAGATGTCTTGCCCGCTTTGCGGATGATGCGTTCTTCTAGATATTTAACGCCTTTGCCTTTGTATGGCTCAGGTGGTCTAAATCCTCTAACTTGAGCAGCCACTTGACCTACTACTTGTTTGTCATCGCCTTTGATAGTAATAACGTTTTTCTCAACACTAGCTTCAACGCCTGCTGGTAGCTCATAGTTGATAAGGTGTGAAAAACCAAGAGAAAGCTCTAGAATTTTACCTTTTGCAGCTGCTTTATAACCAACGCCGTTGATCTCAAGCTGGCGAGTGAATCCCGCAGTGATACCAGTTACGATATTATTAGCAAGTGCTCTATATGTTCCCCAGTAAGCTCTACTTTGGCGATCTTCGCCCTTTGGAGCAAAAACTATATGACCATTTTCTATCTTGACATCAACATGACCTTTTGTGTCAAGCTCTTTTATATGATTGCCCTTTTTAAATTTTAGGACATTATTTTCAACGCTAACGTCTACACCACTTGGGATAGCGATAGGCTGTTTTCCAATACGTGACATTTTTTTCCTTTACTTGTCTAGGGTGTTCCTACATTTACGAATAAACACCACAATGCCGTAAATTTTATCGTCAGATTTGACGAAACCTTCATTTGAATTTCTAAATTTAGCTTTGGCAAAATCTAAAATTTTACCAAGCTAAAAATTTAATCTTACCTTTATAGGGCTAAAATAGCGTTTTTAATGCAGTTTATTACCAAACCGTGCAAAGAACTTCGCCGCCAACGCCAGCTTTACTTGCTTCAATACCGCTCATAACGCCTTTGCTTGTGCTAACAATAACTGTTCCGTAACCATTTTTAAAACGCTTAATGTCGTCTTTGCCTTGATAGACACGGCGACCAGGTTTTGAAACCCTTTTAAGCTCGTTTATAACGCTTCTACCGTACTCATCATACTTTAAAACTACATTTATAAATTTCTTGTTACCTTCTTCGATAACGTTGTAGCTCTCCACATAGCCTTTTGCTGCAAGGATAGAAAGAGTAGCCTCAACAACCTTAGAATGAAGCAATTTCGCAGTTTCAAGCTTTCTCATACTTGCATTTCTAATGCGTGTTAATCCATCTGATATTAAATCGTTTAACATTTCTCTTCCTTACCAACTTGCTTTTTTAAGACCAGGTATCAGGCCTTCGTTAGCCATTTTTCTTAGGCAAACACGGCAAATTCCAAAATCTTTATAAACAGAGTGCGGACGACCGCAAATTTGGCATCTAGTATAGCCGCGAACCGCAAATTTTGGCTTGCGTGCAGCTTTTGCTATCATTGATTTCTTTGCCATTTTACTTTCCTTTTGCAAACGGCACACCAAATAGCTCTAGCAATTTGAATGCCTCTTTATCGTTTTTAGCCGTAGTAGCAATCGTAATATTCATACCATGAGTTCGTAAAATTTTATCATACTCAACCTCTGGAAACATTAGCTGCTCGGTAAGACCGAAGTTATAGTTTCCACGTCCATCAAAGCCATTTTTTGGAAGACCACGGAAGTCTTTAACTCTTGGAAGAGCAACGCTGATCAGCTTATCTAAGAAAGCATACATTTGCTCTTTTCTCAAAGTTACTTTGATACCAACAGGAAAACCCTCGCGAACTTTAAAGCCAGCAACTGATTTTTTAGCATCAGTTATAACCGCTTTTTGTCCAGCGATAAGTGAAATGGTATCAGCCATATTTTGAAGCACTTTCTGATCTTTAGCAGAGTCTCCAGCGCCTACACTGATCACAATTTTCTCGAGTGCAGGGATAAGCATTGGATTTTTGATGTCAAATTCTTTTACGAGAGCTGGCTTGATAGTTTCGTTAAATTTATCTTTTAATCTACTCATATCTCTTATCCTTCAACTTTCGCGACGTTTGATATGTCAATTGGCATCTCTTTATTTACGTGACCACCATTTGGAGTTTTTTCGCTTGGCTTGATAGCTTTTTTAGCTACTTTGCATCCCTCAACTATAACCTGACCTTTTTTTGCAAGAACTGCTAAAATTTTGCCAGTTTTGCCTTTATCGTCACCAGCGATGATCTTAACAGTATCGCCTTTTTTGACTTTAAATTTTACATTAGCCATTATAAAACCTCCGGAGCTAGCGAAACAATCTTCATAAAGTTAGCATATCTAACTTCACGTCCAACTGGTCCAAAAATACGAGTGCCGACTGGCTCTTTTTTGCTATCAAGTATAACAGCTGCATTCTCATCAAAGCGGATTAGCGAACCATTATCTCTTTGAACCTCTTTTTTAGTTCTTACAACAACAGCTTTTACAACCTGTCCTTTTTTGATCTTACCATTTGGAAGAGCTTTTTTAACAGAGCAAACTATGATATCGCCAAGTGTAGCGTATCTTCTTTTGCTGCCACCAAGAACTTTTATACACATTAACTCTTTTGCACCACTATTATCAGCAACTGCAAGTCTTGTAAAACTTTGAATCATTACTCAACTCCCTTTGCCAATACAGCTTTTAAGCGAAAATTCTTGCGAGCTGAAAGTGGTCTGCACTCGATCGCAACAACTGTATCGCCTGCTCTTGTCTCATTTTTCTCATCGTGAACTAAATACTTTTTAAAGCGTTTTACAAATTTATGGTATCTTGGGTGCATAACGCGTCTTTCTACCAAAATAGTAGCTGTTTTATCTCCAGCTTTTTGTAAAACAACACCTTGAATTTCTCTTTTTAATGCCATTTTACGCCCCTTGTCTTGTTGCACTAATTGCAGTGTTGATCTGAGCTATCTCTTTGCGAACAGCACTAATCTCATTAGGGTTGCTTAACTGCATAGTTTTTAGCTTTTGTCTTAAAGTAAATAAAAGCACCTTTTTCTCTTTTAGCAACGCGTTTAATTCTGCAACGCTCTTATCTTTTAACTCAGTATATTTCATTTTCACTCTCTCGCGTTACAAATTTTGATTTGAAAGGAAGTTTGTGTAAAGCTAAAGTTAGAGCTTCACGAGCCAACTCTTCGCTAACACCAGCCATTTCAAATATTATACGACCAGGTTTGATATTCATAACCCACTCTTCAACTCCAGCCTTACCTTTACCCATACGAGTTTGTAGAGGTTTTTTAGTAAGTGGCTTATCAGGGAAAACCCTAATCCAAATTTTAGCCTGTCTTTTTACGTGACGAGTTAGAGCTTGACGAGCAGCTTCTATTTGGCGTGAATTTATTCTACCAGCTTCAACAGCCTTAAGTGCAAATTCGCCAGTTGCTAAAGATGCTCCACGAGTCGCATAACCACGGTTGCGACCTTTCATTTGCTTACGAAATTTCGTTCTTTTAGGCATCAACATAATTATTTACCTCTTCTTGCTCTACGTGTTTTCTTAGGTGCCTCTTCTTCAGTTTTCTCAGGTTGAACACCTTTTTGAAGAACCTCACCTTTAAAAATCCATACTTTAATACCTATGTTTCCATAAGTCGTATGAGCCTCAGCTACACCGTAATCGATCTTCGCTCTAAGAGTATGAAGCGGAACGCGACCTTCTAGATACCACTCGGTTCTTGCCATCTCAGCGCCACCTAAACGACCAGCAACTGAAATTTTGATACCTTTAGCACCTGATTTTTGAGCACCTTGGATAACTTTTTTCATAGCACGTCTAAATGCGACACGCTTTTCAAGTTGCATAGCTACGTTTTCAGCAGCAAGTTGAGCTGAAGCTTGAGCTTTTCTTTCTTCTTTGATATTTACATTTACTTCTTTGCCGATAAGCTTGCTAACTTCGTTCTTTAGATTTTCAACATCTTGACCTTTTTTGCCGATGATGATACCAGGACGAGCTGCAACTACGGTTACACGAAGTTTTTTAGCCGTTCTTTCAATTAGAATTTGGCTAATTCCTGCATAGTAAAGTTTTTTCTTTAAAAATGCACGAATTTTGTAATCTTCACCGATATTTTCAGGAAGACTTTGCTTGGTTGGAAACCATCTAGATTCCCAGTTGCGGTTAATTCCTAGTCTAAGACCTATTGGATTTACTTTTTGTCCCATATTATGCTTCCTTCTTTTCAGGTTTAGATACTTCTACCATTACATGAGAAGTAGGTTTGCGAATTTTGCTCGCTGTTCCTCTTGCTCTTGGTCTAAATCTCTTTAATACAGGACCAGCGTCAACGCGGCAACTAGTTACTACAACCTCTTCTGGCTCAAATCCGCCATTTGCTACTGCTGAGCTAATAGCGTTTGCTATAAATTTAGCACCACGATTTGGCATAAATTGCAAGCTTGCAAGTGCTAGCTCGGCATTCATACCTTGAACTTCTCTTGCTATAAGTCTTGCTTTTGTAGGAGAAAGTCTTACGAATTTTATAATTGCTTTACTCATATTATCTCCCCTTACTTGCCGATTTTCTTTTGCACTGAGCCTTTATGACCCTTAAATGTGCGTGTTGGAGCAAATTCGCCAAGTTTATAGCCTATATGATTTTCTGTAACATATACAGGAATAAAGCTCTTGCCATTGTGAACGTTAAATGTTAGTCCAATCATTTCAGGTACAATCGTGCTACGTCTTGACCAAGTCTTGATTGGTTTGTTATCGTTTGCATTTTTTGCGGCAATAACTTTTTTCATTACATGATCATCTACGAAAGGACCTTTTTTGAGTGATCTTGCCATCTCTATTTTCCTTTCCTTCTTGAAATTATAAGCTTATCGCTAGCTTTTTTACGGCGAGTCTTAGCACCTTTGGTTGGTTTACCCCATGGAGTAACTGGGTGACGGCCTGAATTTTTCTTACCTTCACCACCACCGTGTGGGTGATCAACTGGGTTCATAGCAGAACCACGTGTTTGTGGGCGGATACCGCGGTGGCGATTACGTCCAGCTTTACCGATAGTGATGTTAGCCCAGTCTTCGTTACCAACTACACCGATACTTGCCATACACTCGGCTAGTACTTGTCTCATCTCGCCACTTGGCATTCTTAAGATAACATACTTCTCTTCTTTACCCATTAGCTGAGCATAACCGCCAGCTGAACGAGCTATCTGAGCGCCTTTGCCAGGTTTTAGCTCTACGTTATGAACGATAGTACCTACTGGGATAAATCTTAATTTCATAGCGTTACCTGGTTTAATATCCAGTGAGCCCTCATCGATAGATGCGATAACATCGCCAACATTTAGGCCATTTGGTCTAATGATATAGCGCTTTTCACCATCTTTGTAAGCTATAAGAGCGATACGGCAGTTTCTGTTTGGATCGTACTCGATCGCTTCAACTTTACCTTCTATACCAAATTTGCGACGTTTAAAGTCGATGATACGATAAAGTTTTTTTGCACCTGCTTCTTTATGTCTTGAAGTTATACGACCATTGTTATTTCTACCGCCAGATGCAGGTAGTTTAACAAGCAAGCTTCTAACGCTTGGTTTAGCTGTTATATCTTCAGAGCTTAGTCCAGTCATATATCTACGACTAGGTGTATATGGTTTATATGATTTTATAGCCATCTTACGCCTCCGTACTTTCTAGGCTTACGCCTTCAGGCAACTTAACGTAAAATTTCTTAATTTCGTCACGCTGGCCTACTCTTCCTCTAAAACGCTTAACCTTGCCGCTAATTCTAAGTGAATTTACGCGAACAGGCGTTACTCCAAAATACTCTTGTAAAACCGCTTTTAAGCTGTTTTTTGTAACTCTTGGTGAAGTTTGGATAACAACAACGCCTTGTTCTTGAAGGCCTAGAGTTTTTTCTGTATAAATAATTGTTTTGATATCAGTTATATCCGCCATTTTAGCCCTCTTTTGTTATAGTTTTTAGTGCAGCTTTTTCAATGATAACCGAACTAAATGTAGAGACAAGATAAGCATTTACCTCATTTGCATCTACTACATAGCAGTTTGCTAAATTTCTAAAAGCAAGTAGTGTTTTATCGTCTAGTAAATCTTTAACGATAAGCGCATCTTTTACTTTTAAATTTTTGATGATATTGGCTGCATCTTTTGTCTTTCCAGACTCGATTGAGATGCTATCTACTGCGAAAATTTTACCATCTTGTGCTTTTACTGCCAAAGCGTACTCAAGAGCTAGTCTTTTTTGTTTTTTATTGACTTTTTGAAAATAGTTTTTCTCGTTTGTTGGACCAAATGCAACTGCACCGCCTACCCAAACGTTAGTTCTAGTTGAACCTGCTCTTGCACCACCACGTCCTTTTTGTCTCCATGGTTTTTTACCACCACCGCTTACAAAAGCACGGCTTTTAGTATGAGCCGAATTTGCTCTTATACCAGCAAGGTAAGATTTTACATAAAGATATAGGTTGTGCGGATTTACTTCAGCGTAGCTTGCAGGAAGCTCTAACTCGCCTGAATTTTCAAATTTATCGTTTAATACGTGAATTTTACTCATTTTACAATCCTTATTTTACCCATTGCACCATTGTGACCAGGAACGCAACCTTTTACAACTACGATGCCATTTTGAGCGTCAAAGCTTATTAGCTCGTTTTTAACAGTAACTTTCTCATTGCCCATGTGTCCTGCCATTTTCATACCTGGTTGAACACGACCTGGCCATTCGCAGTTACCAATTGAACCGTGGCGTCTGTGGAAACGTGAGCCGTGGCTTTTTGGACCACCACCGAAACCATGTCTTTTTACCACACCTTGGTATCCTCTACCTTTTGAGTTAAAGCTAACTTTTAAAATTTTAGCCTCATTTAATGGTGTAAAGTCTAGGTTTCCAACTTCGCTATTAGCTACTTCAAGCGTAGCAAATTTGTTAAATTCTGCTGTCAGATTGTATTTCTTTTGCTGACCAGCGATAGCTTTGTTGTTTGCTTTAGTGTGGGCATACGCTACGATAGCACGTTTGTTTTCGTCGATCTCACATACTTTAGCCTCAACTAGCTTAAGTAGTGTAACTGGCGTACTCTTCGTGGCAATCGTTCTACTCATGCCTATTTTTTCTACAATATATTCCATACTCTTATCCTTTTGTCCGCTTATTTCATCGCACGAACTTCGACATTAACTTCTGGAGCTAGGTCGAGTTTTGTTAGGCTATCTACAGTTTCTGGAGTAGCAGCTACGATGTCAAGCATACGAGCGTGTATTCTCATCTCAAACTGCTCACGTGAGTCTTTGTTGATGTGTGGAGATTTTAAGACTGTATAGCGTTTGATCTTTGTAGGCATTGGTACCGGGCCACGAACGTCGGCACCTGTTCGTTTGACAGCTTCTACGATTGCTGCAACAGTGCGGTCTAGAACTCTATGGTCGTAAGCTTTTAGCTTTAACCTGATTCTTTCCATGTGTTTTCCTTTAAAAAGAACTTGTCGCAAACTCGCGACCTCTTTACATCAAAATAACTCGCATAGGATCAAGCGATCGTACGAGCAAAGACGCTTGTCTTTTCGTAAAGAGAACGCGATTTTACAAAAAAGCTATTATAGTTGTCAAGAAAAACGCTATTTTTTGATGAATTTTGATTAATTATTTCCTTTTAATAAGGAAGATATAAAATTTAAAAAGATAAAATTCCAAGAAATTAAAATTTTAAAGAGAAAAGATGCCGATCTTTAATCCAAAATTCTTACTAACTCAGAACCAAAACGAAGAAAAGCTTAAAAAGCGTTATGTAAATTTGCAAATATATCAGTCAAAAGCTAGCGAGATTAAGCGCTTCAAAGAAGAGAAATTTCAAACGCAGTTTCTAAAAGATATCTTTGAAAACTGCCTTGGTTACACTTTGGACACTACTAATCCTACAAATTTCAATCTTGAACGTGAGAAAAAGAACGAAACTGACGGCAAAAAGGCAGACGGGGCGATACTGATAAATGGCGAAGTTAGATGCGTGATCGAGCTAAAAGATCAGACCACACAACATCTTGATAAAACTCCGTCCAACCGCGAGCTTAGCCCGGTAGATCAAGCCTTTCGCTATTTTATCTCACATGAAAATGCCAAATATGCCGTTGTTTCAAATTTTAATGAACTGCGCTTTTACATCGGTAATAAAACAACATTTGAAAAATTTGACCTTTTTACAGCAAACTTTGACGAGTTTAAAAGACTTCATTTGCTGCTTAGCTTTGAGAGCATTAGCACGGATCTGCCGCTAAAGCTAAAAGAGAAATTTACCACTCACGAGCATGAAATTTCAAATAAATTTTATAAAGACTTTAGCGCATTTAGACTTGCTCTTTTTAAAAATATTTGCAAAAACAATGCTAGTATTGATAAAAATAGGCTTTTAAGCCTGACTCAAAAACTATGTGATAGGTTTGTCTTTATACTATTTGCTGAAGACCGCGGACTACTAAGACTTCGCACGATAGCCGAGATAAAAGATAAATTTCAAAACCAAGTTACTGAGCTTAGTTTTTATGACTTTTACAAAATTTACTTTAAAGCCATCGATGAAGGCAGTGAACGTCTTGATATCAAACGCTATAATGGCGGGCTTTTTGCCACAGATACTGAGCTTGATGCGCTAAAAATAGACGATAGCGTGCTTGAAGTGCAGTTTTTAAGTGACTATGACTTTTTAAGCGACATCGGTGTAAATATCCTAGGACATATCTTTGAAAGCTCACTAAACGACCTTGAAGAGTTAAATGCACAAATAAATGGTAATGAATTTGATGCCAAACAGAGCAAACGCAAAAAAGATGGCATATTTTATACACCAGAGTTTATAACAGAATTTATAGTTGAGAATTCGCTTGGTGCGCTTTGTAAAGCCAAAAAAGATGAGCTAGGGCTTGATCTAAATGAGTTACTAGCACCAAAAAATCCCAAAAAATTAACCAAAGCAGAAAGTGAGATCAAAGACAAAATTTATGCTTACCGTGAGTGGCTCTTATCTCTTAAGATACTTGATCCAGCTTGTGGCTCTGGTGCGTTTTTAAACCAAGCTTTAGAATTTCTCATTAGCGAGCATGGCGCATTAGACACTTACCGCAAAGTATATGAGGGCGAGGGCTTGGGACTTTACGATATAGAAAGCACTATTTTAGAAAATAACCTTTACGGTGTAGATATAAATGCCGATGCGGTCGAGATCGCCAGACTATCTCTTTGGCTCCGCACAGCTGCAAAAGGACGAGTTTTAACAGATCTTAGTAAAAATTTAGTAGCAGTAAACTCGCTTTTAGAATTTCCTTTTGACTTTAAATTTGATGTCGTTATCGGCAATCCTCCCTATGTTAGACAAGAGGCGATAAAAGAGCAAAAGCCAGCTCTACAAAAATATAAAGTTTATAGCGGCACAGCTGATTTATTTGTCTATTTTTATGAGCTTGGCATTACGCATCTAAAAGAAAATGGGCTTTTAGGTTTTATATGTTCAAATAAATTTTTCCGTGCCAGCTATGGTGAAAATTTACGTAAATTTATATTAGAAAATACGCAAATAACACATATTATCGATTTTGCTGGGGTTAAAGTTTTTGAAGACGCGAGCATAGATAGCGCGATTACTATTTTTAAAAAAATAAGAGCCGGTGGAAATTCAAAATTTAATTTCCTAGCTTCAAACAGCATAAATTTAAAAACACAAAAATTTATCCAAATACCACAATCCACACTAAGCGAAACAAATTTCACTTTCCTAGATAGCAGCAAATTTGAACTAAAAAGCAAGATCGAAAAAGTCGCAAAGCCATTAAAAGATTGGGGTGTGAATATCAATTATGGTGTCAAAACTGGACTAAACGAAGCATTTATCATCGACGATAGCACTCGTGATAAAATTTTAAATAACTGCTTTGGAGAAGAAAGAGAACAGACACAAAAGCTCATAAGACCGATCTTAAGGGGTCGAGATATAAAGCGTTATGACTATGAGTGGGCTGGGCTATGGCTCATTTGCACATTTCCGGCGTTAAAGATAGATATTGAAAATTTTCCAAGTCTTAAGGGATATTTACAAAATTTCTTGCCTTATATAGCACAAAGTGGCGAAACCATAAATGGTAAAAAATGCCGCAAAAAAACATCAAATAAATGGTTTGAGACGCAAGATAACATCGCTTATTATGAAGAATTCGAAAAAGAGAAAATTTTATGTGCAAGAATGGTGCAAAGCCCAAAATTTGCTTACGATATAAATAATAATATTCCAGACAATACTGCATATTGCATAACTGGCGAAAATTTAAAATTTTTATTAGCTTTTTTAAATTCAACAGCTGTTTATAAAATTTTCAACTTTTTCTATGCTGGAGGCGGACTTGAAGGCGAAATAAAAATAAATCGCTTAGAGATTTTACCTATCCCACAAATCACGCCACAAAATGAAAATTTATCAAACGAGATAATAAATTTGGTTGATGAAATTTTAAAAGCTAATGAAAAAATCAAGCTTTACGAGAAGCATATGCCTACTTTAACTCTTGATGAAAAGCTAGAAGCTAAAGAAAATATCGACGCGCTAAACGACAAAATCAAGGCAAGTGACAAAAAAATAGACAAACTTGTTTTTGAGCTTTATGAACTAACAAGCGATGAGATCGCGCTTATAACAAGGGGGGGGGGAATTGACGGTATAACAAAAATTTACATATACATCTTACAAAGGGGAGAAAATGAACCAATTAGAGCTTTATTACAATCAGCCGCTTAAATCAAGTAAATTTATCCCCAGAAAATACGAAATCATCTCGCCAAAGACGCTTATAATAGGCGCCATTTCAAGTGGCAAAACAGCCCTTGTTTATGAGTTTTTGAGCCATTATAAAAGCGAGGAGAGACTTTATGTAAATTTAGACGATCTAAGGATAGACAGAGCCTTACTTTTAGCAAATCTAAAAGAATTTTTAGAAAAAAATACCCAGATAAAGGTTCTTGCAGTTGAAAATTTACAAGCCACTGATCTTATAAATTTAAGCTTTTTAAAGGGCGCAACACTTGAAAATATCATCCTTACAAGCAAGGAATTTTCACTCACGATTGACGGCTTTGCTCGCATAAATTTAAACTATCTCGATTACGAGGAATTTATACTATTTTTTAAGAAAAATTTGGATCAAGACCTGCTTTTTAGCTACTTTTTGGCTCACGGCAACGAGATAGCAAGTGCTTTTTTGGACTCGAGTGAGGTCACAGCGCACTTACAGCAGCTCTTAAAAGCAAATTTAAGCGAGCAAAGCATTGCGATTTTAAAAGAATGTGCTCCAAAATGCCACGATGTGCTTAGTACTTTTGGTATCTACAAAAACCTAAAAGAGCAGATGAAAATCTCAAAAGATAGTGTCTATAACGCGGTAACCAGCCTTAATGAAAATGGCTTTATAGAATTAGTACCAAATTTAGATGAGAGCAGCACGAGCAAAAAGCTCTACTTTACAAATTTTGCACTTCGTAATGCTTTGTATCTAAAAAAGGACTTTTTGGCCGTCTTTGCAAATGTTGTTTTTTGCGAATTGCTTAAATTTAAAGATGAAATTTACTACACGAAAGAGATTGATTTCTTCCTTAGTAAAAGGAAGATCGCGATCATCTGCGTGCCGTTTTCTGCGCCAGAGATCATCTTTTTAAAATTTAAAAAACTCCACGCAAGCTTAAAAGAGCTAGGCGTAAGTAAGCTTCAGATAATCAGCGTCGCAAACCAAGCTGAGCTTAGCTTTGAGGGCATAAAATGCGAAATTTTGCCATTTTCTAGGTGGAGTCTAGGTTTATAAATTTAAACCTTTATTTGATTATTGTTTTAAAAGCTTAAAGTAAAGAAGCTATAATCAACAAAACTATGAAGGACAGATATGAGAGCATTTATTGGGATTTTTATACTTATAGTAAGCCTATTTGGCTATGAGATAAATCACGAAAACTGGGCAAAATTTTATAAATTTATTGGTGAGGCGAATGGCATAAAATTTGAAGTTTGTATGAACTATTTTAAAGATGAATTTGAAAATTTTAAGCAAAGTAAGAGCTTTAAAGTGCCGGCCAAGATAAGCGGACATATCTTTTTTGATGGTACAAAATATGACTACGAAAAAGGTAATCTTGAGCAAAATAGCAGTGAAATTTCATCGCTAAATGCTGTATCTGATAAGATAAATTTAGACGTTAAAAATGAAAATGGTGAGCTAAAGGGCAAAATAATCGTTAAAAACAAAGCCTATAATGCAACTATCAAAAAAGAAAAAGAGTATGAAATGCTAAATATTGGCATCCAAATGATCGAAGCAAATGGCACGAGATACGAAGCTATAATTAACGATATATTTGCCAAAGAATCGGCTAAAAAAAATAAAAATAAATTACTCTCGACACTTTATGACCTAAAAAGCGAGCGTAAAAAATGGCCAAATAACCAATTTGAAAGCCTAGATAACATCTACTATATAAATGACAAAATAAAAAGCATCTGCACCTATAAAAATAATAAAACTAGCTGCGATGTCGTCTTACTTAAAACCAACAAAAAGCTAAAGTTAAAGCAGATTTTTAAAGATATGAACGACCCTCATCTAAAAGCAATCCTCGCAACAGCAGGCGTTAGTGAAAATTTTGTACTTTCGCCACTTGGGCTTACCTTTTTAAACGAGGAGCAAATTAGCGTGCCACTTGATGAGCTAAGACCTTACTTTAGCGATGAAATCGGACTTTAATGGCAAAAATTTGTGGCATAGATGAGGCTGGACGTGGGGCTCTAGCTGGGCCTTTAAGCGTAGCGGCCTGCGTGCTTAATAAAGAAATTTCAGGCCTAAACGACTCCAAAAAACTAACCGCAAAAAAGCGTGAGGAGCTTTTTAAAGAGATCATAAAAAGCTCAAATTTTCTCATCATCTACTTCTCAAATGCGCAAATAGACGAACTTGGGCTAAGCGAGTGCTTAAGACGAGCGCTCAAAATTTTTAAGGCGCACTTTGAGGGTTTTGAGATTATTTATGATGGAAATTTAGACTATGGCGTTGGTATCACAACGATGATAAAAGCCGACAGCAAAGTCGCTGGGGTAAGCGCTGCTAGCATATTAGCAAAAGTTAGTCGTGATAGTTTGATGAAAGGCTGGGATAAAATTTACTCAAAGTATGGCTTTGCTGGGCACAAAGGATACGGCACAAAGGCTCACCTAGATGCCATTGCCAAGTTTGGCTATTCAAGCTTTCATAGAAAAAGCTTTGTAGTAAAATCTTTTGAAAAATCTCTATTTGACTAAGATTAATTATCTAAGCATCAAATAGATGCTTAGATAACGTCTTTTTTAATGGCAGCCACAACCGCAACTACCGCTACTTTTAATAGCATCAAATACAGCATCGTAGTTTGGCTCTTCTGTCACTTCAGGGACGATTTGTTTGTGAATTATTACGCCATCATTGATAACAAATACCGCTCTTGCAAGTAGTCCTTTTAGTGGGCCATCGCTCATTAAAACGCCATAGTTTTTAGCAAATTCTCCGTATCTAAAGTCGCTTCCAACATGTAAATTTGCTATGCCTTCAGTCGTGCAAAATCTCCCCATCGCAAATGGCAAATCATTTGAGATGATGCTAAGTTTTACACCATGTTTTCCAGCTACTTTTTCGTTAAATTTACGTGCTTCTGCCGCGCAAACGCCAGTATCAAGTGACGGCAGGCAAACAAGTACTTCTACGCCATTATTTCCGCCTACGCTAAACTCGCTAAGATCTTGCGCTACGACTTTTGCTTCAGGCGCATAAGAGCCTACGAAAACCTCATTTCCACTTAAATTTACCTCACTACCTTTAAATTTTGTAGTTGCCATATCTATCTCCTTTATTATTTTTTTGCTTTTTTAAATGCTTGATCAAGATCTGCTATTAGATCATCAGCGTTTTCGATACCGATTGCTAAACGAAGCAAGTTTTGCTTTATGCCGATCTTATCTAGCACCTCTTTTGGATATGCCTCATGCGTCATAGTTGCAGGCCTGCAAATAAGGCTTTCTACACCTCCAAGACTTACTGCTAGATCAAAAATTTCTAGCGATTTTACAAATTTATTTACATCATATTTTTCATCAAGCTCAAATGAGATAAGTGCACCGATGTCGCTTGCTTGAGCTGCTTGCATCTTAGCCTCTTGCTCGCTATATGAACCAGCAAAATGCACAACGCTAACAGCGTCATTATTCTGCAAAAATTTGATTATTTTATGAGTATTTTGCGTTTGTCTATCAAACCTAACGCTAAGCGTTTTAAGCCCACGTATTAGGTAGTAGGCATCCATCGGGCTTATGATGCCACCAAGCGTATTTTTAGCAAATTTTATCTTCTCAGCCAAAGCATCATCGTTTAGTGTGACGATACCAGCGATCACGTCGGCGTGTCCACCGATATATTTTGTAGCGCTATATACCACGATATCAGCTCCATGATCAAGCACTCTTTGATAATAAGGCGTTAAAAATGTGTTATCCACGATGACTAGAGCGCCTTTTTTGTGAGCGATCTTTGAAATTCTAGCAATGTCTGTCACTCTTAAGAGAGGATTTGACGGAGTTTCGATGAAGATAGCCGCCACGTCGTCACTAATGTCATCTTCGCTCAAAAAATTTAGATCGTCTATAAATTCGCTCTTTATGCCATGGCTTTCAAAAATAGTTGTAACATATCTATAAGTGCCACCATAGACGTTGCTATTTAGTAGGACCTTTTGCCCAGTTTTTATAAGGCTAAGTGCCGCCGCTGTTGCTGCCATGCCTGAGCCAAAACTAAAAGCGTATTTGCTGCCTTCAACCTTTGCAAAAATTTCATCAAATGCTTTTTTGGTTGGGTTGCTACCACGCGAATATGCAAATTCTTGAAAATTTTCAAGATCATCTTGCACAAACGTACTTGCTAAAAAAACAGGCGGAATGACAGCTTTATTTGGATTATTCTTAGCTTCAATGCCTTTTACGATCAATGTGTCAAGTTTCATAAATTTCCTTTTAAAAATTTGTGAAATCTTACATAATAAAGATTAATCTTCCCCAAACCCACCCAAAACGTAGCTAAATCAGTAAGTGGTAGTAACATTTATTTTTAAGAATGCATTTTTTAAATTGCTGGGATAAATTTAAGCTTTTGCTCTCTCCCCGCAAGCCTAATAAATTTTTCTTTTTACTCGCCTTTAGCTACATTTTCACCATAAATTTTACTCTACAAGATCAACTTGCCAGTTTGCCTCTTGTAGCTTCATGTCTAGCTCTCTGATCTCTTTGGATAACTCGTCTATTTGCTTTTGAAGCATGGCTACATCAACACTACTTAAAATTTTTATCTCACTATTTGAGTAAAGATCGACCTTTTGGCTTGCGCTTTTGGCAAATTCCCTAAGCACGCTTGCTTTTTGGCTTAGCGTATCTTTTTTAGCGATCATTTCAGTTAGACTCACATTTTCAAATTTTGCACTCGAGTTTGTTAAATTTATAGCCAAGATCAGCCTAAATAGCTCATCGCTTAGCCTATCAAGCTCTTTTAAAAGAAGCTTTGGATCTTCGCTAGGTCTTTCATTTTCTTGCATTTTTGCATTATCGAGCAACCTACCCTTTAGCTGCTCTAAACGTTTTTGTGTATCGGCTCTTAAAATGAGAGCCTGAGCTAATTTCATCATTTTTCCTTTTGAAATATTAAATTGAGAGAAAATTTCAAATTATATTAGTATCTTTTGGGTTATAATTGATTTAAAATTTTATTTTAAGGAAAAGCTATGAAGTACGATTTTGATACGCTTATTAGCAGAGATGGCACCAACTCGTCGAAGTGGCGAATGAAAAACGATGTTTTGCCAATGTGGGTTGCTGATATGGATTTTAAGGCCGCACCTGAAATTTTAAATGCCCTACAAAAGCGTCTTGATAATGGCGTCTTTGGCTACTCATTTATCCCAAAAGAGTGGAATGAAGCGATTAAAGGCTGGTGGAAAAGGCGTCATAACGTTAGCTTTGAAAACGAGTGGATGTGCTTTTGCACTGGCGTTATACCAGCGATTTCTACTGCGATTAGAAGATTTAGTAATCCAGGAGATCAAATTTTAGTTCAAGCTCCCGTCTATCACGTATTTTTTAACTGCATTAAAAATAATGGCCGCGAAATTTTATCAAACGACCTTGTCTATAAAGATGGCTCTTATGAGATCGATTTTGAAGACCTTGAGGCAAAGCTAGCTCAACCACTAACAACTATGATGCTTCTTTGCAATCCTCACAATCCAATAGGAAAAATTTGGGACAAAGAGACGCTTAAAAAGATAGGCGAGCTTTGCTATAAGCATGATGTTTTGGTTATCAGCGATGAGATCCACTGCGATATAACTGATCCTGGTCTAAGCTATGTGCCATTTATCAGCGTTAGTGAAGAGTGTAAAAATAACTCAATCACATGCATCTCACCTACAAAAGCTTTTAATATCGCAGGACTTCAAAGCTCAGCTATCGTCACACCAAATGAACAGATACGCGCCAGAATAAATGCGGCTGTAAATTATGATGAGATAGGTGAAGCAAACGCATTTGCAATAACTGCGACAATAGCGGCATTTAACGATAGCCAAACATGGCTTGATGAGCTTAGGAATTATCTCTTTGAAAACAAAAAAATCGTTATAAATTTCATAAAAGAGCAAAATTTGCCAGTAAAACTTCTGCCTTCAAATGCGACTTATCTTTTATGGCTTGATTGTAGCGCATTTTGCGAGGATTCGAGCGACTTTATGAATTTCTTGCGTGATAAAGCTGGGCTTTGGCTAAATGATGGCAATGCTTACAGGGGAGATAGATTTTTCCTCCGTATGAATATCGCAACCCAAAGAGCCAGAGTGCTTGAAGGGCTAAAACGCTTACAAAATGGTATAAATTTATACACTTCAAGAAAATAAAATTGACCAAATTTGGCTGGGTGGCTTTTGAATTTTAAGCTACTCCTGCCTAATATTGATACAGCTCGGGGCATTTTTGAAGCAGTAAATATTGCCCCAATATTTTTAAATATCAAATCAAATTGTACTGATAATTTTAAAGGCAAGATGACCTACACTAGTTTTTATTTGCTTGCTTAAATTTAAGTATATAACCTCTCTCAATCACGATATAGTAGATTAAAGCGAGCAATTTGTACCTTTTTGAAGTGATAAATTCTATACCCATGGCTTAAAAAATTTAGCAGTGGTTTAAAATTTTCAACAAAGCAGAAATTTGAAGTTGAGATAGCTCACGCTGGCTTTAAATTTAAGAGAAATTGTTTGCCAAAACGAAATTTTGAGCCATTTTTGAAGTTACACTTTCTTTTAAAACAAGGTAGTTTTTGCTAATAAATTTGATGATTTTAAAAATTTAGATAAAAGTAGAAATTTAAAGGCGGGAAAGTTCCCGCCAGATATTATTTATGAAGTTCTTTTGTGTAAAACTCAACTGAGCCAAGGCCCTCTTTTAGCGCCCACTCGTAAGCTTTGCTTACAAATTCCCAGTTTATGTTCTCATAAAATGTCTCTAGGTATTTTGGACGAGCGTTGAAGTTATCGATGTAGTAAGCGTGCTCCCAAACGTCAACAACTAGAAGTGGCACTTTGCCGTCACTCACTGGAGTTTTTGCATTGCTAGTTTGTACGATCTCTAGCTTTTTACTGCTTGGATCAAATACAAGCCACGCCCAGCCTGAGCCAAAAAGTGTTGTAGCTGCCTTTAAAAATTCCTCTTTGAAATTTGCAAAATTTGCCTCGATTGTAGCTTTTAGCTCGCTTGACATCTCACTTTTTTTAGCGATGCAGTCCCAGTAAAAGTCGTGGTTGTAAACTTGAGCGACATTGTTGTAAAGCCCACCTTCGCTATTTGTTAGAATTTCATAAAAAGATGCATTGGCAAATTTTGTATCTTTTATAAGATTGTTTAAATTTGCTACGTAAGTTGCATGATGCTTGCCGTAGTGGTATTCACAGGTTTTTGCGCTAACTACTGCATTGCTATTTGCATCAAATGGAAGTTTTCTAAGTTCAAACATAATAATTCCTTAATAATAAAATTTGTTGTTTCGTATTATAGCCATAAAAAATTAATAAACAAAAATCTTTTAAATTTAGCCACAAAATATAGGTTAAATTTAAGCAAACCTAAACTTACATTTTTGGCTAGCTTTTAAACTTATGAAAAAGCAAATTTAGAGCAAAATATCCCATACATTTGTTTAAATGGATTCAAAAATTTATTAAAAGTAAAAATAAAATAAATTTTATGTGTAAAAAAGTAACAAATATACTTTAAAAGTTTAGTTATAGAAAAATTATAAAAATTTTTCAAAAATATAAATTATCTTTTTGAAGTATATTTGTTACTAAAATACACATATAAAAATAAATAGCTGTGAATTTACGAAACAAAATTTCTAAATTTTTATTTTTGAAATTTATAATGCGTTTAACAAAACCATTACAAAGGATAAAAGATGAAATTCTTACAAGCTTTACTTTTCACTTGTGCCATCAGTGGCTTAGCATTTGGTGCAGACAAGGTCTATACGATCAAATTTGCTCACGTTGTTGCAGCTTCTACACCAAAAGGCAAAGCGGCTGATTTTTTCGCTAAACGTGCTGAGGAGCTAAGTGGCGGTAAATTAAAAGTTCAAGTCTTCCCATCAGCTCAGCTACTTGATGATGATAGAGTTTTTGGTGCGCTAAAGCTTGGCAATGTTCAAATGGCAGCTCCAAGTTTTTCAAAATTTACGCCTATTGTGCCGCAGTTTCAGCTATTTGACCTGCCTTTCATCTTTAAAGACGCAGAGCACCTTCATAAGGTCCAAGATGGCAAGGTCGGTGAGGAGCTAAAAGCCCTTGTTACAAAAAAAGGCTTTGTAGCGCTTGATTATTGGGATGCTGGATTTAAGCATTTTAGCTCAAGCAAAAAACCAGTTCTTGTGCCAGAAGATGCAAAAGGACAAAAATTTAGAATCCAAAGCTCAAAGGTACTTGAAGAACAAATTAAAGTAGTTGGTGGCAACCCACAAGTTTTACCATTTTCAGAGGTTTATTCTGCACTTCAACAAGGTGTAGTCGATGCGACTGAAAACCCACTTTCAAATTTCTATAACTCAAAATTTCACGAAGTTCAAAGCTCGCTTACACTTTCAAGTCATGGATATTTGGGCTATTTAGTCGTTATGAGCGATAAATTTTGGAGCAAGCTACCAGATGATCTAAAAGCAAATATAAAACAAGCTCTAAGCGAAGCAACAGCTTTCGAGAGAGAAGAGACAGCAAAAGAGGACGCTCACGTCATAGCTGAACTTGAAAAATACATCGCTGCTAGTAAAAAACTAGAAATTTATAAGATCGATGATGCACAAAAGGCTGAGTGGCAAAAGGTTATGCAATCAATCTATCCTAAATTTTACGATGTTATCGGTAAAGATCTCATAGAAAAGGCTCTTGGGACAAAATAATGAAGAGTTTTTTTAATGTCCTTGATATAGCGATAGCCTCACTAAATAAAACTATCGCAGTAGTCGGGCTAGCTAGTGGAACATTGCTGGCCTTTGCAAATGTTATGGCTAGATATTTTTTCGATAAAAGCTGGTCATGGGCGAGCGAGCTATCAAACTATCTTTTTATCTGGTCGGCATTTTTTGCCGCGGCATACGGCTTTAATAAGGGTATTCACGTCAGTGTAACTATTTTGGTGGAAAAATTTCCACCAGCCCTTGCAAAAGCGTGTTTAATCTTTTCTCATGTGCTAACTACTGTGTTTTTGTTATTTATCGCAGTCTATTCGATCGATTATCTACAAATTCTTCACGAGATCGAGCAGATGATAATAGACCTTGGCATACCTCAATGGGTCCCTATGTTAGTGCTTCCAATAGCCTTCGTTACAGCTAGCTACCGCTCGACTGAAAAAGCCATAAAAGTAGCTCTAACGCCTGCAGAAAATGTCGTGAGCAATGAAGCGCACGAGCTAGCTCATGGAAGCGTAGTCAAAGATTAAGGAGAAAAAAGATGACAATAGCATTTTTATTTATCCTACTTTTTGCACTGATGCTAATAGGCGTGCCAGTGGCGGTTTCGCTGGGAACTAGTACGGTTTTGACGATGATATTTTTTACAGATATCGACGTCGCTACGATTCCGCAGCTCATATTTGATGGTATCAATAAATTTTCACTAATGGCGATACCGATGTTTATTTTAGCTGGAAATTTACTAAGTAAAGGTGGCTCAGCAAGGCGTATCATCGACTTTGCAAAGTCTATGGTCGGACACTTGCCAGGTGGTTTGCCTATGAGCGCGATATTTGCCTGCATCATCTTTGCAGCAGTCTCTGGAAGCTCACCTGCGACGGTTGTGGCTATTGGCTCAATTATGTTTGTGGCGATAAAAGAGGCTGGCTATCCAAAAGAGTACGCGGTGGGTGGCATAACTACGGCTGGCTCGCTTGGAATTTTGATCCCACCTTCAGTTGTTATGATAGTTTATGGCGTAACCGCTGAAGTAAGTATCGGTAAGCTCTTTATGGCAGGCGTTGTGCCAGGTCTTATGCTTGGAGCTTTTATGCTTGTTCAAACTTATGTCGGAGCAAAAAAGCTTGGCTTTAAAGCAACTAAAGCTGAACCATTTAAAGTAAGAGTGCAAAAATTTGCAAAAGCATTTTGGGCGCTTTTGATCGTCGTTGTGGTCATCGGCGGAATTTATGGAGGAATTTTCACTCCAACTGAAGCTGCTGCGGCAAGTGCAGTCTATGCGCTATTTATCTCGCTTTTTATATATAGAGATATAAAGATAAAAGATCTTTGGGATATCTGCTTAGACTCGGCTCTTACAACAGCTATGATATTTTTCATCATCGCAAACGCCGTTGTTTTTGCGTATTTGCTAACTAGCGAGCAGATCCCACAAGCGATCGCATCGATGATACTTGACGCAAATATCGGCATGATAGGATTTTTGATATTTGTAAATATCCTGCTCTTTATCATGGGTCAATTTATGGAGCCTTCAAGCGTCATCATGATCATGGTGCCACTATTGCTTCCGATTTCAACGCAACTTGGCATAGATCCGATACATTTTGGCATTATCTTAGTTGTAAATATGGAGATAGGTATGGTGACTCCACCTGTTGGACTAAATTTATTTGTCGCAAGCGGTCTTACAAATATGAATCTAAAAGAGGTCATCATGGCATGCTTGCCGTGGACACTTACTTTGTTTTTTGGCCTTATCTTGGTTACTTATATACCACAAATTTCTCTTTGGTTGCCAAACATAATGTATGGACATTAAAATTTAGAGGCTCTTGCCTCTAAATTTATGCTTTTGGATCGTAATCCGCACTCATAACGATATTTTTACCACTTCGCTTGCCAGCATAAAGTAGATTATCAGCTTGTTTTATCATCTTCTCTAAGCTAAATTCTCCCGTACCATCATGAGCAACTACTCCAAAAGTCATAGTTGCGTTGATCTTTATATTTTCAAACTCAACTATATTTTTACTCAAAGTCTCTCTAACACGCTCTACGATACTTACAGCTGCATCTTTTTTTACGCCCAAGACGACTGCTAAAAATTCTTCTCCACCAAATCTAGCTACTCTATCTTTATCTCTAAATGTGTTTTTAAATATGCCTGATAAGCTTTTTAAAACAGCATCTCCTGCGCCGTGTCCATAAGTGTCATTTATTTTTTTAAAGTTATCAATATCGCACATAACGATAGCAAAGTCCCTATTTTTATATAGATCGTTTTGGCTTAAAATTTTCTGCATCGAAGTACGATTTAAAAGCCCTGTTAATGGATCGTGATTTAAGATATTTTCAGCCATCTCTTTTTCCTCTAAGATACTTAAAAATATAAATAAATTTGAGCTTTCCAAAAGGTACGAAACAACAACCGAAAATATACAAACCATACTTAAGTTAAAAACAAAAAGTAGATCTCTAAAGCCGTCAAAATTTTTTACAGGCTGTCCATCTAAATATACATAGCAGGCTATGGATAAAATTATTTGCACTGCAACTATTATGTAGTTAAAAAATTTATAGGTAAATGAAGTAAAAAATAGTATTAGCGACGACGCTAAAAACAATAACCCAAATCCATATCCCCATCCAAGTGTCAGCATACAAACTAATGCATGAAATAAAATTTCAAGCTGGACTATTACCATTGTTATCTTGTTATTTTCAGGGCTATCGTAAATAAGCCTTAAAAGAAAAAGATAGGTTGCTACTGAAAATACATTCATAACTGCTAGAATTTCTTCTTTCATAAATAAAAAAATAAAAAAATAACAGACGTGAGTTAATAATATTGAAAATATAATAATTTTTTGAGCCGTATAGAGTGAAATTCTACGCATCCAAGCCCTTTTTTAAAATTTCTAATTCGATACGGTCTTTGCCATTTAGCTTGCCTTCATAAAGCAGCTTGTCTACTAAAGTTATGGCTTGCTCAAAATCCACCTCAACACCATTTGCACATATTAGCATGCCAAAGGTCATAGTAACTGGAGTTTTATCTGGAAGCTTTGCGTTGTTTATCTGTTTTTTAAGTCTTTTACTCACTTCGTGGATAAATTCTATCTTTGTATCGGGCAAGATTATCAAAAATTCTTCTCCACCCCAGCGGCAAACATAGTCTTTACCTCTAAATGATTTCTTTAAAGCACTGGCTACATCTTTTAAGACCTCATCACCGCAGTCATGCCCGTATGTATCGTTTATTTTTTTAAAATTATCAATATCGCCTAGCATTATGACTAAATTTGTATTACCACTTCTTTCCTTATTAGCAACTAGTTCAAATCTTAAAGTTTTTTCTATTGTTCTTCTATTTAAAAGCTGCGTTAAAAAATCATGCTTTGAGTCCTTTTCAAGCTCTTCTGTCTCTTTTCTTATTTGCTGATATCCACTAGACGTGATAACATCTGCAAACATTGAAAGTCTTAAAACAATAAAAAAAGCAAAAGCAATACTGCACACGACTATCGTCCCTCGTATAGCTGGTGGGATCAGCGGCGCCTCATCTTTATGAATAAAATAAAGAAGTATAAGCAAGATTAATTCTAAAATTGCCATTATATAAGTAAGACTCTTTGAATCAAACGCTAGAAAGTAGTTTATAAAAATTACACCAACAAGTATTATCCAAATTCCAGTATTCCAACCCATAGTAGTAACAATAATAGTAACAAGTAATATGATATTTAGGTGAAATGCAAGGGATATCAATACTCTATATTTTATGTCAAATTTTATTCTAAGCAATATACCAGCTGCTATAAATAATAAGCACATAAAAAGTAGTGGTGTAGCTATGATCATAAAAAGGAACAAAGATAGTGCATTCGTAGCTATCATAACGTCTAATATCGTTTTATAGATATCATCGATCGCTTTATAACTACTTTGATCTACAAAATCGTGTGTCAAACAAAACTCCCTGTAAATTTATTCCATTAAATTTCATTAAGTCATTCTAATAAGAGTCGTAACTATCTTCGTCCTCGTCACTATCTTCGTAGTTGTAGTCATTTTCATCGTAATTATAGTCATAACTATCGCTACTATCGTCCTCATCGTCATTAAATTCAGAGTAGTCTTCTTCTACTTCTTCATAGTCAAAATCATCACTCATTGTTTTCTCCTTAAATTTTATCTTTGACACTTTCAATATACAAGCTTTGGCTTGGGAATGCGAAATTTAGACCATTTTGCTTTAAAATATCCATAATCTTTAGCATTACATCTTGTTTGACATCTAAAAATTCTCCCCAAACGATAGTCTTTGCAAAACAATAAACTAAGATATTTATCGAGCTATCTGCAAAATCATCAACCACGACAAATAAATTTGATTTATATCCAGCATAATCATCAACTGAAACTATACTTTGTCTATATTTTAGCCCTTTTTTCTTTGCTGTTATATCCTCACTTTTGGCAATATCTGGATGATTTATCAACATAGTTTTTATATCATCTACACATTTTTTAATCTCATCAGTTGTCGCTCCATATTCAATGCCTATTAGCATTCTGATACGTCTACCGACTTTTCTTCTACTCCAGTTTCTAACAGGATCACTTGCTAGTTTTGAGTTTGGCACAAAGATTAAAGCATTATCAAAACTTCTAATAGTCGTCTTTCTAAAGCCAACCTCAACAACAGTACCCTCTATATCACCACAAACTATCCAGTCTCCTTGCGAAAATGAGTTATCAAAGAGCATCATGACAGAAGCAAAGAAGTTTGCGATGATATCTTTTGCGGCAAATGCAACAGCAAGACCACCGATACCAAGTGAAGCTATGAGCGCTGATATATCAAAGCCAAGCTTTTGAAGAATTAGTAAAAGTGCGATTATTAATACAATTACATATACTACTTTTAAAACTAAATTTACGACCTCTTTTCGTCTACTCTTTTGTGCAATTTTATCGATTATTACTATGCCATAACCATTTAGGATAGTTAAAACAAGCCATGAAAACGCGACTATATATACGATCGAGAAGATATTTGCTAGAGTTAATGGTACTGGCACTGGATAAAAGCCAACACCGATACAAATATTTAGCGCATAAATGATAAGAAGTGCAGAGATAGGCTTTTTAACGATATCTACTATCTGATCCTTTGCCTCCTTTACACCTTCACCAGAGGCAATAAGTGACATAAGCCAGTACGTGAGTTTGGCAAGAATTCTTGTAAGTGAGACAAAAAATAAAAATACTACGATTATAACTACGATCTTACCAACGTTAAATTTTGCCGAATTTATAGAAGTTAGCTTATTTATATATTCGACCGTATCGACTAAATTTAGCTCTGATAAGATCATGCTTGAGCTTAGAAGATCGGCATTGTTTTTAAGATATATTAAAATTTCCTCATCAGTCTCTTTTTTTAAATCAAGCTCGGCAAATGCGTTATCGTAAGAGCTTGAAGTCTCATTTAGAGAATCTTTTAGCTCTTTTATACTGACGTAAGAATTTGTTTGTAAATTTAAAAGTCCGTTACCTATCACCTCTTTGATAGAATTTGCCTTAGCACCCTTTTTAAATATCTCTTCAAGGCTGATGAGTGCCGAGTAGTAAGCGTAGTCAACCTTCATCTTCTCAAGTTCAATGGCGCTTTGGATATAAGCATCTTTATTTGATTGTTTTTCTAGCCTAGCTACTTTTTTTTCTAGATTATTTTTTTGCAAAATAAATTTGTCAATATCGCTTTGAGTCACTTCAATCTGCATGATATATAGCGGAATTTTTTCCAAAAGATCGTTCTTCTTCTTCTGAAGGCTGGCTAAATTTGAATTATCTGTTTTTGAAGAGTTTGTATCTTTTTGCTGTGCTTTTATAATCTGGATTTGATTATTTAAAGTTAAGATCTGATTTGTTAGGCTTATGATGCTTTCTTCTTGCGTTTTATTATCTTCGGCACCAAAAAGAGTTAAAAATGAGAGCAAGACGATGGTTAAAATTTTACGCATTTTCACCCCTTTTATCTGCTAAAAGTTTGAATGTGCCCTCTTTTAAATCGTAGCTGAAAATTTCACCAGTTTCTATAATGTAGTGCCAGCCATAAATTTGAAGGTTTCCTCTTTCATACTCCTCTTTTACATTTGGATAAGTCATTATATTTTCGATCGAATTTATCACATTTAATCTCTCAGTTAGCCACGCCATCTTTGCTGGATCGTCGCTTGTAAATTTAAGCACTTCTCGCTTGATCGGCTCTATTAGCTTTATCCAATTTCTAACATTTGGCGTAGTTTTGAGCTTTTTTTCATCCATATAAAGCGCTGCACATCCACCACAATCAGAGTGTCCGCAAATAATGATATTTTTGATATTTAAAAGCTCTAATGCATATTCGATAGCCGAAGTCGTTGCCAAAAATTCTTCGCTCACTCTATAAGGTGGCACGATGTTTGCAATATTTCGCACCATAAAAAGCTCGCCTGGGAGGCAGTTTGTTATCAAATTTGGTACTACTCTTGAATCAACACAGGATATAAAAAGGGTATGTGGGTCTTGTCTATTTTGTAGACTTTTAAAGAGCTCTTCATGCTCCAAAAAGCCATCTTCCATAAATTTTACCGCACCTTCAAGTAGCGAGTCATCCATAGAAATTTATCTCCATTTTTTATATTTTTACGCGATTATAGCAACTTTTATTTAATCTAAAAAATACTTTAATATATAAATTTTTAACTAATATAATTTGTTAAAATTCTTTTTATTCATTGTTTAATTATTTTAGGCTAAACTCATTCAAAAATTCATAAGGAGATAAAATGAGTCTGTATGATAGGAACTACGCAAAACAAAATCAAGAAGAACTTGCGTATTCTCAAAGTTCACTAAGCACTTTTATAAAACAAACTTATCAACTTTTTGCAGCATCACTACTTTCAGCAACAGCTGGCGCTTATGTAGGCATTAGCATTGCTAGCGTTTTTGCAGCAAATAGATTTTTGTTCTGGGGACTTGTTATAGTCGAGTTTGCACTACTTTTTGGCTTAATGGCAGCTAAACGTAAAGAGGGATTAAATTTAATACTTCTATTTGCATTTACTTTTATAAGTGGCCTTACACTAACTCCGCTACTTTCAGCGATCTTGGCTATGCCAAGTGGAGCTGGTATCGTAGCTCAAGCATTTGGACTAACAACAGTTGCTTTTGGTGCGTTAAGCGTCTTTGCGATGAATACAAAACGTGACTTTACAACAATGGGTAAAATGTTGTTCATAACCTTAATTGTTATCGTTGCAGCAGCTATTATCAATATTTTCGTTAAAAGTACAATGTTTCAACTTGTAATCGCAAGTATTTCATCGATCTTATTTAGCGCATATATACTTTTTGATACGCAAAATATTATCCGTGGAAACTACGAAACACCAGTTGAAGGCGCAGTTGCTTTGTATCTTGATTTTGTAAATCTATTTACATCATTACTACAAATTTTAGGAATTTTTAATAGAAATGACTAAAGATGAGCGCATCTACCGAGTAATAGATGCGAATCTAAATAGGCTAAAAGAAGGGCTTCGTGTTGTTGAAGATATAAAAAGATATGTCTTTGATAACGCCAAGCTCGCCTATAAGATAAAATCCCTCCGCCACAAAGCAAAGATACCACAAACAGAATTTTTAAAATTTAGAAATTCTCAAAACGACGTTTTAAAAACTAGCACAAAAAGCGAGCAAGCTAGAAAAAATTTAGATGAGATAATCACTGCAAATTTCAAGCGCGCCCAGGAGAGTGCTCGCGTGCTTGAAGAGTGCTTTAAGCTCATAAATTTAGAACAAGCCGAGCTTTTTAAAGGCATAAGATACGAGCTTTATGAGCTTGAAAAAGAACTTTAACTAAAAATTTAAATCTTTTCTTGTATAATCGCAATCAATTATTTTTAAAAATTTAAAGGAAATTTCGTGAGTTTAATATTTTTGATCTTACAGTTTGCGCTAGCTGTCATAATAACTATCGCTGTTTTACTTCAAAAAAGCTCATCTATCGGACTTG
This sequence comes from Campylobacter concisus, assembly GCF_003048405.1. Lineage (NCBI taxonomy): Bacteria > Pseudomonadati > Campylobacterota > Epsilonproteobacteria > Campylobacterales > Campylobacteraceae > Campylobacter > Campylobacter concisus. Next base: position 415,111 of record NZ_PIQS01000001.1, read on the forward strand.
GGGCATATAGCGGAAGCAACGAAAGTCTTTTTGGAGCAAAAGGACCAGCTGGGTTTTTAGCTAAATTTACTTTTATTGTAGGTATTTTATTTATCTTAAATACACTTGCACTTGGATACTTCTACAATAAAGATCTAAAACGCTCTATCGTTGATAGCGTCGATAGTAAATCTCTAGTCATACCAAAGTCAAACGACGTACCATCAGCTCCTAGTGCACCACAAACTCCAGCAAAATAACAATGATAAAAACACTTTTAGCGTCATTCTTGACGCTAACATTTGCTTTAGCAGACGCTCATATTTTAGTCTATCATCGCTTTGACGATCCAAGACATACAAGCACTGATATTTCTATTAAAAATTTAAGAGAGCAGTTTGAATATTTCAAAAATAATGGCTATGAAGTCGTTAAACTTTCAAAGCTAGTCGATGCTGTAAATGCTGGCGAAAAAATACCTGATAACTGGATTGTCATCACTGTAGATGATGGTTATAAAAGTTTCTATGACAAGGCCCTTAGTGTATTTAAAGAGTATAACTATCCATTTGCACTAATGCTTTATGTGGAAGCCAGTGCAAATAAATATGGTGATTATTTGGATTTTGATCAGATTAAAGAACTTGAGGCTTATGGCGAGATTGGGTACCACTCGTACGCTCATCCAAGGATGACAAAACTTAGCGATGAGGCATTAAGAGAGGATTTTCAAAAGGGTGTAGAGACCTTTGAAAAACATATGGGTTATAAGCCAAAATTCTTTGCAGTACCTTATGGTGAGATCGATAGTCGAGTCGTAAAACTTGCAAAAGAATTTGGTTTTTTAGCACTTTTAAATCAAAACTCAGGTGCAGTTTCAGACAAAAGTGATGTTTACGATCTTTATAGAACGCCCGTAATGAACGGTACCAAAATAGCACTAACGTTTAATAGCAAATTTTTAAATGCCCAGTGGATATTTCCAGATAGCTATCCACAAAATAATGCAATAGACAAACTCATTATAAAAACTGATACAAATGCTAGCGAAGGTAGTTTTTTCATGACTGGCTTTAATGGCTTTAAAAAAGTACCTATGACAAATGGTGTTTTTGAGTGTAAATTTAACCCACCTCTTGATAAACGCAAAGTTTTAATATCACTAAAAGTAGATCATCAACGAAGTACAAAACTTCTAATAAAGGACATCAATGCTAAATAAAATTTACGAAACACAAAAAGAAGGCTGCGAAAAAGCAATAGCTTCATTAAAACGCGACTTTACAACGCTTAGAACGGGCAAGGTAAACATTAATATTGTAGATCATATAATGGTTGATTATTATGGTTCGCCAACTCCACTTAACCAAGTAGCCACTGTGCTTACAAGCGACGCTTCAACTATCGCTATCACGCCTTGGGAAAAGAGTATGATAAAAGCGATCTCTTCAGCTATCCAAGCAGCAAATATTGGCGTCAATCCAAATAGTGACGGCGAGAGTGTAAAGCTATTTTTTCCACCTATGACAATTGAGCAACGCCAAGAAAATGCAAAGCATGCAAAATCAATGGGAGAAAAAGCCAAAGTCAGTATAAGAAACGTAAGAAAAGATGCAAATGATGAAGTCAAAAAGCTTGAAAAAGACAAAGCTATAACTGAAGACGAGAGTAAAAAGGGACAAGATGAGGTTCAAAAGATAACTGACGCCTACACTGCAAAAATCGATACTCTTGTAAAAGAAAAAGAGGCTGAGCTTTTAAAAATCTAAAATTTTTAGAAATTTTCCTTATCTAGCTACTCTTATGTGGCTAGATATTCTCTCAAAATAATATTTCAAAAAAATATTTATCAGCAAGTAGTTTAATTTTTTATCTGTTGTACTTTTATCTATTAAATATAAATAGAACCTAGACTACATAAAATATAGCCACCATTTTAACTTCAAACTATTTTCATGGATTGCTTTAATTTAAATTTTTATTTTGGATTCGTCCTAAATTCTTTATTCAATATTATTAATTTTACATATATTTATACATAGGATTACGACCTATTATGTATTTTGGATGTGCTACTACAAATATTATTTTGAGAATTTAAGATAGCCAAAAATCAAATATAAAAACTCTTAAACTTTCCCTTATATTACAGTATCTTACTTTAAATAAGAAATTTGCTACTATTTTTAGTTTTAATAAATTTTGGACTGAATATTTATGGAAATTTTCTTATAGCCATTATGAAAAATAAATCTAGGCAATGCTTTATAAAATATATAAGGAACTAGATAGGTGGCCGGGAGATAGGGATTCGAACCCCAGGAGGCTTTCACACCTCAACGGTTTTCAAGACCGCCGCTTTCGACCGCTCAGCCATCTCCCGAATTAAAGATTTATGATTATAACCAACTTTGCTTAAAATTTACTATAATCTCTAAAATTTACTCTGTTTTTTCTTTAATATATGTAGCTCCATCATTTATCTTTTCTTTGGTCCATTCTTTAGCATTATAAGTATCTTCTTTTACGCCATGCCAAGTATTTGAACAACCAGCTACAAAAAATGCTATACACACTGCTAAAAGTAAATCTCTCACTTGTTATTCCTTTGAGTAGTTATTTTTGAAGTTTGGAGGCGACACCCGGATTCGAACCGGGGATCAAAGCTTTGCAGGCTCATGCCTTACCACTTGGCCATGTCGCCATATCGTGGTGCCCGAGACCGGACTTGAACCGGTACGGTAAAAACTACCGAGGGATTTTAAGTCCCTTGCGTCTACCATTCCGCCACTCGGGCTAAGTTAATGGAGCGGGAAACGAGATTCGAACTCGCGACCCCAACCTTGGCAAGGTTGTGCTCTACCCCTGAGCTATTCCCGCATTAAAGTTTGCAATATTATCCAAAAATTGCTTAAAATTTTATTTTACTAAAACTAATTTCAAAATATTGTAAGGCATAAAAAGATAAAATGTCAAAATCTACTTTGGGGTTATAGCTCAGCTGGGAGAGCGCTTGAATGGCATTCAAGAGGTCGGCGGTTCGATCCCGCTTAACTCCACCATAAATCTAAATACATCTATCATTATTTATACCTTTTGCTAAAAATAACTTTTTACCAAAAAATAAGATGCCAATATGTAAAAATTTAATAAATAATTGATATTAAGACTCTTATCAACATTAGTAAAAGTTAATAACTAAAAAATAATTTTATAAATTTTTATCTTGCTTTAACAAAAAATAAAATAATATTCGCTATTAAAATTCAAAGGAAAAAAATGTTTTTAAAACGAGGAAAAATCATCTTCAACATCCACCTAATAATCGGACTAATTGCGGCTATTCCGCTAATATTTATGACTCTTTCAGCACCATTTGCGTCTTATAGAGAAGAGATCAAAAGTGCAATAAATAAAAATTTTATAAACTTAGTTCCTAGCGAAAAAGAAAATTTAAGCTTAAATGAACTCCTAGCTAAAGCAAAAAGTGAGATTCAATTTGATACGCTCGAAAGTTTACAAATAGGTGGAGCAAATGAAGCTTATCGTATAAGCATTACAAAGGATAAAAAGCAATTAAATTTCTTCATAGATCCAAGAAGTGGCGAGGTGATCAGCGAGGACTGGGGCGAAAAGACTCGCATGATAATACTAAGCCTACATAGAAATTTAGGCCTTGCTCTGCTTGATAGCAAAGTCCCAGCCAATATCGGCAAGCAAATAGTCGCCGTTAGCTCTATCATCATGGCTCTACTTGCTATCAGTGGTCTCATCCTCTACGCACCAGCGATCAAGCGAAATTTCTTAAATTCTCTAAAAATTAAGCCAAAAGCAAAGGGCTACGCCTGCTTCTACAATCTTCACACCAGCCTTGGCACCTACGTGGCGATCTTGCTTGTGGTGATGTCACTAACTGGACTTTACTGGTCTTATGGATGGGTCAGAAGCGGTGTAAATAGTATATTTTTTGACCTAAAAACAGCTCCAATGAAAAAAAGTCTACCACAATCAAATTTACTCCCAATAAGCGACGAGAAATTTAAAGAGATCGAGACTGCGAAGCAAATTTTTAAAGATAACGTCACGCTAGAGCTAAAATCGCTCACGATAAATGTGCCTGAAAACAACCAAAGCACCTACACCATAAACTACGAAACGATTGAAGATCAGGTTGGCAAACTAAAGCTTGACGCAAGCTCTGGCAAGATAAAAGAAAACAAGCTTGTTAGTAAGAGCGAAAGTATCCCAGAGGCCAAAAAAGCTGGGCGCAAAGTACTTAGTGTGCATACTGGGGAGATCTTTGGCGAGGTCGGTCAGGTAGTGTTTGCAGTATCATGCGTGATCGCAGTTTTGCTGATCATAACTGGCTTTTTGATGACCATAAAAAGGACTAAGGCACTCTAAATAAAAGTAAATTTTTACCTTGCTTTGGGTAATATTTTAAGAAATTTTTACCACAAACAAGAGAGAAATTTATGAACAGAAAACGCATCTACAACCCAAGTTCAAATGAAAATTTGACCGACAGAAGAGTCTTTAACGGCAACCCACACGGCATTTTAAATTTCACCAAGGCAAAATACGAGTGGGCGTTAAAGCTTTGGGACCTCATGGAGGCAAACACCTGGTTTCCAAAAGAGGTCGATACCACCGACGACGTGCGCGACTACGCCTACAACCTCACAGAGGCCGAAAAACGCATGTACGACCTTGTCTGGAGCCAGCTCATCTCGATGGATAGCTTCCAGACAAACAACCTGGCTGACAACATCAACCCTTACATCACCGCACCAGAGATCAACGCCGTGCTAAGCCGCCAAGCTTATGAAGAGGCAAACCACAGCAAGTCTTACGCTGTCATGGTCGAGGCGATCTGCGACAACACCGACCTCATCTACGAAATGGAGAAGCACGACGACGTCTTGCGTGAGAAAAACGACTACATCTCAAGCGTCTATGAGGAGCTTGCGGGCGAAGTGACTGACGAGAAGCTACTTCTTGCGATGGTTGCGAACCAAATTTTAGAGGGTATCTACTTTTACAGTGGCTTTACAGCGATCTACGCTCTAGCTCGCGCTGGCAAGATGCTAGGCTCAGCGCAGATGATACGCTTCATCCAACGTGACGAGATCACGCACCTACTTTTGTTTCAAAACATGATAAATTCGGTCCGCAAGGAAAGACCTGACCTTTTCACACCTGAGACTGAGGCAAAAATTTATGATATGTTTGAAAAAGCTGGAAATTTAGAGATCAAATGGGGCAAATACATCACTCAAAACCAAATAATGGGCTTTACTGATGATATCATCGAGCAGTACATCCACTATCTCATCGACCAGCGCCTAGTTGCGATCGGCCTAAAACGCAAATACAACGTCGCTCATCCGATCAAATGGGTTGATGACTTTGCGAAATTTAACGACCAAAAGTCGAATTTCTTTGAAGCAAAAGTGACAAACTACAGCAAGGGAAGTATCAGCTTTGATGACTTTTAAAAATAGCATCTTAGCCCTTGCTTGCGTGCTTTTTGTGGGGTGTGCGAGTAGCAATCAAAGAATAATTGATCAAGCAAATAAAAATAATCTCGAAAATTTCTACGCCTACAAGCTTGTTAAGGTAAAAGAGACAAGCCAAGCGGAAATCTATCAAGAGATGCCAAACGGTGAAATTGCACCAAGTTTCGCACCGCTAGGATCTGTGCTAGGAAATGACGTGATGTTTGGCATAAACAAACAGTGTGGCTTTGAAGCAAAAGATCTAAAAGAGGTAAGAATAGTTTCGCATGATGAGGCTAGAGGTTTTGGCTTTGAAGTCTGGGTTTTTAATGATCCACTCTCACAGCGTGATGATAAGATCACAGCTATAAGCGTTATTTTAAAAGCTACACCAAACATCGGTGGCACGGATATAAACTGCAAAATTCCAAAAGACTGCCACGACGAGAAACCTGTGATATTTATATTTGGAAAATAAATGAGCGAAAATTTAAACCTAATAAGCCTAACTTTAAAGGCAAAAAATGCAACAGATCGCCTAGAGGAGCTTGCAAATTTAGTTGAGGCTGCGCCTGAAAATTCGCTCCTGCTTGCAAGCGAGCTTTGCATCAGCGGCTATGACTTTGATGGCTTTTTTGCTGGGACGAACAAAGCGATGCTTGGTGGCATGATAGGTAGCTTTGATGCGATGCTACTTGAGCGCTTGCAAGAGGCGCTTAGCCCAGATAAATTTCTTGGTTTTACGCACCTTAGCAGCCTAAACAAAAGCGCAGGGCTCGCTCAAATTTCAAATCTAAATCCGCACCAACCAAAAATTTATAACGAGTTTTTACTTCTTAACTCAAACAACGTCTTTCACTCGCAGTTTAAGGCTGAGCTTTTTAGACCAAATTTAGAGCACGAGATCTTTGCGGCTGGCGAGGTGAGCGATATAAATGCCTTTGATTTTAGAGGGCTCAAACTTGGGGTGCTAATCTGTTTTGAACTACGCGATAGCACACTCTGGGCAAAGCTAAAAGGATGTGATATCATCATGATACCAGCCATGTGGGGTAAGGCTAGGGAGGATGCTTATCTTAGCCTTTGCAAGGCTCTAGCTATCGCAAACAACTGCTATGTCATGATCTCAAGCTCTCTTGCATTAGAAGTTGCTGGGGTATTTTTACCAAATGGCACACTTGTTAAAGAGACGATTTTTGATGCAAATTTAATAAAAGAGATCAAGACAAATTTAGCGATTTTATAAATTTTAAGATAAGTTTTAAATCGTATAATAACGATTTAATTTTTATTTAGGATATAAATTTTGACTCAACTAGAAGCGATAAAATGCCAAAATTTGGCTAGCGATATAGCCGATGAGATCACGTTAAGCCCACTTTTGTTCGATGCGATAGCTACCACTGAGCGTGAAATTTTTGTACCAATTACTGCACATGCTTATAAACTTGACGCTCAGCCCATACTGGGCAACCAGTGGATCAGCTCTCCACTAACTGTGGCAAAGATGACAATGGCACTAGAGTGCGAAAATATGGACAATATCCTAGAGATAGGCTGCGGCAGTGGCTATCAAGCAGCTATTTTAAGCAAACTTGCACATAGAATTTTTAGCGTCGAGCGAATAGAAAAGCTAGCCATGGAGGCAAAAAAACGCTTCGAGGTACTAAAAATAAAAAACGTGCATGTAAGGTATGATGACGGCAACAATGGCTGGCGAAGCTACGCACCATTTGATCGTATCCTGCTCTCGGCAGCTGCTGATGAGATCTCGCCAAATTTATTTAAGCAGCTTAAAAATGGTGGAATTTTAGTAGCTCCGATGAAAAAAGATGGCAAGCAATTTATCGCTAAATTTAAAAAAGATAAAGATGGAAATTTAGAAAAAGAGTACTTAGATGAGTGCCTTTTTGTGCCACTTCTTGAAGGTAGAGAGTAGCCCAAAATAAGGCAAAGCCTAAGCCTTGCCTAAAAGTTAGAATTTATAAGTATAGCCTGTATAAATTCCTATAGTCGTATCTCTTAGTTGAGCTCCACTATTTTTCTTATAAAAAGTTTTATCAGCTTTTAAACCAAATTCAATAGCATTGTGTGCGTCAAATGAATAGGCACCTCCCGCTTTTGCGCCGACTAGCAAACCTTTGAAATTTTTCTTGCTCGTTTCATTTTCAAATCTCTCTCTAACGCTCAAGTAGCCAAGGCCTGTGTATCCGCCAAGAACGGCTTTAAAATTTTCAGTGATGCTTGGCGTATAATCAATGCCGCCTAAAAATTTATGCTTACTCCATTTTGCATCTGATTCACCAGCATTTTTCCTAGCTTTAAAGTCATAATAATAACCACCATAAGCTCTATAGTTGTCAAAATCATAACCGCCATAAAAGCCAAGACCATAGTGACCTTTTTTGAAGTTATTTTTCTCACTACTTGCTATGTTTTTTGTTTTGATTTTTGAGTTAAACGAATAATCACCCTCACCACCAACAAATGCACCTTGAGCTAGTGCAGCTGAGCTTACCAAAGCTAGAATCAAGCTTGATTTTACAATTAAATTTTTCATACCTCTCCTTTAAAAAATTTCTGAGATTTTACATCTAAGCTTTTAATCTATATAAAATTTAAATTTAATAAAGCCCCATTTTAATCATCCTTTGGCTTTTAAATTTAATAAGAAATTTTATACCAAGTGCCAATTTATTACTAATAGTAAATGTAGTAAGTATGAGTATTATTAAGAAGATAAGAGCAAAAATACTTAAATTTAGCACGGCTTTAGGGTAAATCCTAAGCCCACAGCCATGCCAAATTTATTAAGTTACGCCCTAAAAATGCACCTTAAATTTCGCCCAAAAGCTTCTGCCCGGCTCATAAAGCCTCGTGCCGTTCGGGATAGTTTCGTAGCCTGCGATACCGCCGCCGTAGCCGCCTTTTGAGTTATGATAGGCATATTTGGCGTCGTTTAAATTTTCGGCCGCTAGCAAGAATTGATAATTTTTGTATTTGTAGCCCGCACTTAGCCCCAGCGTCCAAAAGCTATCGCTCTTGCCCAGGTCCATGCCGCCCACGTCGCCATAGCCTTTTTGCGCGCGATTTTGCGACGCGTTAGCGTAGAAGTCGGCTTTAACGAACCAGTCGGGCTTTTCTAAACCGGCGCTTAGTTTAAACGTTAGAGGGGAAACCTTAGGCAGCGCGTCGCCGTCTTTTAGGCCGCCCGCGTTTTTAGTCACCTTGCCGTAGACGTAGGATACGCCCGCCCCCAGTCTAAATATATCGGCCAGTAGCGTATCGCCCTCGATCTCGCCGCCGTATAGTAAAGCATCGGTATTAAATACGTTTGAAGACATACCCATAGGGTTATACTTTATCATTATGTAATCATCCATCTTCGAGACGAAGAAATTCGCGTTTAGCTCGTAATTTTTATCTTTTAGCACGGTACCAAAGTCAAGCTGAGTGTTTCTTTCTTTATTTAGCTTAAGATTATCGTCTTTATTCGTTTCCCAGTGATCCGGTAACCTTTGCGCGTGACCTAGTCCCGCATAAAGCGTTAAATTTTGTAGATATTTTTCGTATCTAAAAAAGCCGGAGAATAAATTTTCGCTCCTACTTTTATGCGTTAGCAGCTGCTTTCTCTCGCCCGCGTCCAGCCTAAGTCCGCCAAAAAGCCCGTAGTCGTTTTCAAGGACGTATTCGTTTTGAGTGTATATCGTTTTATACGTTACCTTGCGCTCTTTTACGTGCGGCTTTGATAGGGCGGCGTCCATGTCGGCTTTAGATACGCCGGCTCCGCCCGTTCCGGCGCCTCGCCATTTAAAGGAGTCTTGCGAATAACCGGCGCCAATGAAGCTGGTTAGATTATCGAAATTTAACTCGCCTTCTAGCTTAAAGCCGTACATATCGCGTATCGGGTGACTGATGCTATATCCCTTGCCGCGCCCCGTGCCCGGCACCACCGGACGCATGGTGAAGTTGTCCATTATATGATCGATTTGATGATAGTACGAACTTAGCCTGATCTTGTGCTCACCGACATCTTGTTCAAATTTTAGTCCGAAAGATTTACGGTCAAACTGTATGCCGTCCCTCATCCTGTCGGCATACGCCGCTTCGCCATCGCCTAGATCCGCGCTTAACTGCAAGGCGGTAGTTTCCGTGGGCGTTAGCGTGCCTACGATTGAGACGCTGTTGCGTTTATAGTGCGTATGCATTTTCTGTCCGTCGCCACTTTTATAATCGCCGCTCTGGTAGTGTCCGCCAGAAATTTCTAAGCTCCCCATCTCGTTGCCCGCCGCTACGTCTGCAGCAGTTTCAAATCTTCTAAAACTACCGCCAAGCACGCTTACGTTTCCTCCGAAGCTCGGTTTTGATAGCCTTGCTATCTCTCTATCGAAAAATATACCGCCGCTAATGAGCGCGCCGTATCTGACGTCTTGCGGGCCTTTTACGATACGAACCGAGCTGTAGTTTTGCGCCGAGATGTAAGTAATGGGCGTATCCATGCGCATACCGCAACCGCCGTTTAGCGTGCTACCGTCGATTAGCACCGGCAGTCTAGCCGCCGTCTGCGAACGATAATAAACCTCGCTGCCGCCTCCGCCCTTGCGCTCCATCGTAAAGCCGCTCAAATTTAAAAGCGATTTAGCGATGTCGCCGTTTTCTAGTATCGCGCCTTTGCCTACTATTTGAGCCTTTGTCGGTTCGTCAAGAACGGACTTTTGTATCTTTGCAGAAACGGTAACCGGAGCCAAGTCTATCGTTTCTTCAGCACCAAGCATTAAATTTGGTACTAAAGCAAATGCTAAAACGTAAGAAATTTTCATGTTTAGTCCTATGAAATTAATATTTAAAATTAAAATTAAAGCAAAAATGAACTTAAATAAAGTATAAATATTTATATAACATTAATTTTACAATACAGAAATTTGACTCAAATAGTATTATTTTAGTTGGACTGCATTAAATATATAAAGAAACGATTTTGGTGAATTAAAACCGAAGAAATCTCGGTTTTATTAAAATTTTAGCATTATAAAACCGAGATAAAATTTATAAAATCTCTTTTATGAGTAGCTGTGGAGTAACAAGTCCGCGGAATGAATTTTTTGATATACAAAAGATAATATCTATCATCTCGCCAACTCTAGCATGTCTTGTAAAGTTAAAAAATAGAGCCTCAAGTGTTTTATTATCCTTTTGCAAGATGAGCTTTAAGTGATTTTGATCTCTTCCTATAAGTCTTTCATTTTTAACAAGAGCATTTTTTATCTTAAAGACTGGGCGAGGGTTTTTCTGCCCGTATGGCTCATAAAATTCTAAAATTTCAAGCAGCTCAAAGTCTATCTCGCTTGGCATTATGTCGCCAAGTAGCTCGTCTGAGCTTTTGCAATCTTGCATATTTAAACAAGAACAACTTTTATTTATCGCTTCTTTAAATTTAACCAAATTTTCAGGCGCAAGTGTAAGTCCAGCCGCTCCTTTGTGACCGCCGTAGCTTGTTAGTAAATTTTCGTGGCTTGCTATAAGAGATAAGATATCAAGCTTACCAATGCTTCTAGCGCTACCTTTTGCACGGCCTTTATCGATGCTAAAGACGATAGCTGGCTTTGCAAAGTGCTTTGCAAGGCGGCTAGCTACGATGCCTATCACACCCTCATGCCACTGCTCTCCCCAAGTGATGATGACTTCGTCGTCTTCTTTTACGTCCTTTAGCGAGCACTCAAAGAGTTGGCGCTCCTCCTCTTTTCTGGAGTTGTTAAATTCGATAATGGTATCAAGGTAGTTGTAAGCCTCTTCGATGCTCTTTGCACGCAAAAAGTTAAATGAATTCATCGCATCATCCATGCGTCCGGCTGAATTTATAAGTGGGGCTATAAGAAAGCTAATATCATCGCACTCAAATTTTTCCTTACCATAAAACTCTTTTATAGCGTGAAATGCGGAACGCCTAGACGCATTTAGCTTACAAATACCAAGACGAACAAGCATTCTATTCATATCTCTTAGCTCCATCATATCAGCGATTATCGCGATAGCTAAAAGCTCTAGAAATTTGCTCATATCGTAATTTAGTCCAAAAACATCCTTTAGCGCTCCAACCAAATACCAAGCGACCTCAGCGCCACAAATTTCGATATTTGGGAAGTTGCAATCTTCTTGTTTTGGATTAATGATCGCATAAGCTTCTGGGAGAACAGCTGGTGGCATGTGATGATCAGTAATAATAAGATCGATGCCTTTTTCTTTACAAATAATGGCCGCATCGTTTGCAGAGATGCCGTTATCAACGGTGATAATCAAGCTTACATCGGCTGAGAGTTCGTCTATTATCTCAGGATTTAGCCCATATCCATCTTTAAATCTATTTGGAATTTTTACTAGGTAGTCTTTCACGCCAAGATCATCAAAAAACTCAGCCAAAATTACGCTCGAAACAACACCATCAACATCATAATCGCCCACAATGGCTATGCGCTCGTTTTTCTCGATCGCTTCTTTTATGCGATTAGCGCCTTTGTATATATCTTTTAAGGCACTTGGTGTCGGAATTTCACTAATTTTTTTATGTATGTCGTTACAAAATCTATGCGCTAGTAAATTCCTTATATCCTCTTTATTTAGCATGGTTTTGGCAAGAATTTTTAAAGAACCTGCCAACTTTATTTAATGCCACTTGTTCACTTAAATTTACACCCATATTGCCAAAAATTTGGCTATAAAAATACTTCTTTTTCATCGCAATCTTTCGTCTTTATTTTGAATGCTTGGATTATATCTTTTTGAAATTTAATTTCTTATAATTTTAAATGAAAGTAAGATTTTAGGGCTCATAGCAAGCTTAAAAGCTTTGTTAAATTGATAGTCTTTACAAATTTAGCACACCAAAAATGGTAAGTATTAGCAAAATTTATACAATCAAATTTATAAATTTTTAAATGGCTTATGCTAGGGAATTTAAACCATTTTTATAAAAATTTATTCCAAATTTCGCAAAAACTCCGCGTATTCTCTAGAGCCTTGCTCTAAATCGTCCTGGCTCGATACGTAGTCCACACCCGGAGTCTCTTCGGCGCCGTAAAATGCGAAAAAGTCGCGGTAATCGGCGCGAAAATAGTATTTAAATGCAAGCTCAAACGGCGTAAGAACCTCGCGCAAGCTAAAATGATAGCGTCCTTGCGGGCAGTAATCGCTCTTTTTGATGCCTGCGGTCACGGCTAGAGCTACCTTGCGCCCCGCTATGCCGTCCGAACCCCGTCCGTAGGCAAAGCCATGCGTCATCACCGCGTCGATCCACGATTTTAAAATCGGAGGGCAGGAGAAGTTGTGAAGTGGAAACTGCAAAACGAGGGCATCGTGGGCTCTGATGAGCTCTTGCTCGCGCGCAGCGTCGATACTTTCGCCCCCATAAACCTGCGTCAAATCATGAATGCTAAAGTGCTGCGGCTCTTTGAGAGCCTCTTGTAGCAAGCGTTTGTTTATGACCGAGTTTTGGATATCAGGGTGTGCTAAGATGATTAGAGTTTTCATTTTTCTCCTTAAAAATTTATAGAAAGAAGTGGGATTTATTTGGCAAATAATTGAATAAAACAGCAAAATTTTTAAAAGAATTTTTAGAGCCAGATGGCTCTAAATTTAAGATTTGACGTTTTCTAAACTTGCCTTTATAAAGCCTAATATCACAGGATTTGGTTTAGTTAGACGGCTAGTAAATTCAGGATGACACTGCACGCCCACAAACCACGGATGGCCTTTTAGCTCGATAGCCTCTATCAGTCCATCGCTCTCACCGCTTACCAAAAGACCATTTTTCTCAAAAATTTCTTTATATTTTGGATTTGCCTCGTAGCGGTGGCGATGGCGCTCTTTTACGCTCTTTGCATTGCCATAAATTTCAGCTAGAAGCGTCTTTGGTTTGATGTCGCAGTTATATGCTCCAAGCCTCATTGTGCCGCCAAGTGGGCTTGTGTGCGTTCTTATCTGTTTTTTGCCGTGAGCGTCGATAAAGCTATCTATTAGATAGATGATAGGATTTTTGCACTCTTTGTCAAATTCCATAGAATTTGCATCCTCTAAGCCCAAAACATCCCTTGCAAATTCAATTAGTGCTAGCTGCATACCAAGGCAAATTCCAAGATAAGGGATCTTATTTTCACGAGCAAATTTAATGGCTTGCATCTTGCCTAAAACGCCCCTCTCGCCAAAGCCGCCAGCGACCAAGATGCCATCTACGTCCTTTAAAAGCTCATTTACATTGTTCTCTTCTATCTTTTCGCTATCTATCCAGCGTAAATTTACCCTAGCGTCTAAATTTGCTCCAGCGTGGATAATGCCCTCAGTTAGGCTCTTGTAGCTCTCTTTTAGATCGATGTACTTGCCCACAAATGCTATTGTAGTTTCATTTGTTGGAGCAATTATCCTTTTTACTAGGCTATCCCACTTTACCATATCTGGTTTTAGCTCATTAAAGCCTAAATTTTCAGCGATTGGAGTTAGTATGTCTTGCTTTAAAAATGAAAGTGGAATTTGATAGATACTTGCACTATCTAAGCTCTCTATAACGCAGTTTTTCTCTACTCCACAGCTTGCTGCTATCTTATCTTTTAGCTCGCGGTTTAGTGGCATTTCAGATCTGCAGATGATGATGTCTGGCGTTATGCCTATACGTCTTAGCTCACCTACACTATGCTGGGTTGGTTTTGTTTTTAGCTCGCCAGCCACTTTGATAAATGGCACAAGCGTTAGGTGGATATTTAGCGCTCTTTTTTTGCCAACTTCTACCCTTAGCGCTCTTATCGCCTCTAAAAATGGTAGTCCCTCGATGTCGCCAACGGTTCCGCCGATCTCAACGATTAGCACATCTTTACCCTCGCCTGCTTTTTTGATGCGATCAACTATCTCTCCAACGATGTGAGGGATCACTTGAATAGTCTTTCCAAGGTAATCGCCTCTTCGCTCTTTTTCGATCACTGAGCTATAAACTCTGCCCGTTGTGAAGTTATTGTCTTGACTTAGGCTCTCATCTAAAAATCTCTCATAATGCCCCAAATCCAAATCTGTCTCTGCACCATCGTCTGTGACAAAGACTTCTCCGTGCTCAAGCGGACTCATCGTGCCAGGATCTACATTGATATATGGATCAGCTTTTAAAACACTTACTTTTAGTCCGGAATTTTTTAAAAGAGTCGCGATAGACGCAGCTGCGATGCCTTTTCCAAGTGAGCTTAAAACGCCACCTGTGATAAAAATATACTTCGTCTCTTTTGCCATTAAATTTCCTTAAATTTATTTATTTTTTAATTGCGGATTATACCCCTTAAATATTTAGTAAGGCATTAATCGTATAAATTTTAAAAATTATTCTTTAAGTCTTTTTGTTATAGACTTCACAAACTATGATAAAAAACTACCTAAACATCATTGCCTCTTTATATATAGAGGGCTTTAAAAATATGAAAATAGGCAAAAAATTATGGCTTCTCATAATAATAAAGCTTATCATCATGTTTGGAATTTTAAAAGCCTTCATCTTTAACGAGACTCTAAATACCAAATTTCAAACCGACGAAGAAAAAAGCGAATTTGTAATTCGTAATTTAATAAAGGAATAAAATGTCTGAGATGGATTTTGTTGACTGGTCTAGGGCTCAGTTTGCGCTGACTGCCATTTACCACTTTTTGTTTGTCCCACTTACTTTGGGGCTAAGTTTTATCATCGCCATTATGGAGACGATATATGTCAAAACTGGCGATAAAGCCTGGCTTGAGATAACGAAATTTTGGCTAAAGCTCTTTGGTATAAATTTCGCTATCGGTGTGGCTACTGGCATCATTATGGAGTTTGAATTTGGTACAAACTGGGCGAATTACAGCTGGTTTGTAGGCGATA
Source organism: Campylobacter concisus (assembly GCF_003048405.1). Classification (NCBI taxonomy): domain Bacteria; kingdom Pseudomonadati; phylum Campylobacterota; class Epsilonproteobacteria; order Campylobacterales; family Campylobacteraceae; genus Campylobacter; species Campylobacter concisus. The sequence goes on from NZ_PIQS01000001.1 coordinate 430,471, forward strand.
TATTTGGCGCTCCACTTGCGATTGAGGGCTTGCTCGCATTTTTTATGGAGAGTACATTTTTTGCCATTATGTTTTTTGGCTGGGATAAAGTCAGCAAGAAATTTCACCTGCTTTCAACTTGGCTTGTCGCGATCGGTTCAAATTTAAGCGCGCTTTGGATCTTAATCGCAAATGGTTGGATGCAGTATCCAATAGGCATGAAATTTAACCCAGATACCGCTAGAATGGAGATGGAAAATTTCTTTGAAGTTGCGCTAAATCCTCTTGGCATTAGCAAATTTTTACACACAGTAACTAGCGGCTACACCATCTCAGCTATCTTTGTGATAGGAATTTCTGCTTGGTTTTTAATCAAAAAACGCCACATCTTGCTAGCTAAAAAAAGTATCGTGGTCGCTAGCGCATTTGGCCTTATCACTTCGGCATTTTTGTTACTTAGTGGCGATGAGAGCGCATATTTTGTAGCTCAAAAGCAGCCTATGAAGCTTGCAGCCATGGAGGGACTTTACAAGGGCGAGACTAACGCTGGCCTAGTTGCTGCTGGTATTTTAAACCTAGCTAAAAAGCTTGGCGACGAGAGCGATGCCTTTTTGCTTGAGATAAAGGTGCCTTACGCACTTGGTATCATGGCAAACAGAGGGCTTGACTCATTTACACCAGGTATAAATGACCTACTTTATGGCAATAGCGAGCACAATCTAATAAGCGTTGAAGAGAAGATGGCAAAGGGCAAAGTAGCTATCGAAGCTCTTAAAAACTACAAAGAAGCCAAAAAAGCAAATGACGAGAGTCTAATGAAAACTTCGCTTTCAAATTTAGAAAGCAACCTAAATTTCTTAGGATATGGCTATCTTAAAGACGCAAAAGAAGCTGTACCGCCAGTTGCGCTTACATTTTATAGCTTCCATATCATGGTTGTACTTGGCACTTACTTCATAGCTCTTTTTGCTATTACGCTCTATCTAAATCTCTCAAGAAAATATAAATTTGAAAACATAAGAGCATTTTTATGGATCTGTCTCTTTACCATACCGCTTGGCTACATCGCAGCTGAAGCTGGCTGGATAGTAGCAGAGGTCGGTCGTCAGCCTTGGGTGATACAAGATCTCATGACCGTTGGTGTAGGAGCTACAAATTTATCTGACTCAAATATCAAAATTTCATTTATATTATTTGCTGTTTTATTTACGGTCTTACTAATTGCTGAGATCAAAATCATGCTTAAGCAAATAAAGATAGGATTTAACGACCATGCATAGTTTAAGCTTAGAAAATTTACAAATTTATTGGTGGTTTATAGTTAGCCTTCTTGGCGGACTTTTGGTATTTATGATGTTTGTTCAAGGTGGCCAGTCGCTAATCTTTAGCCTTGGCAAAGATGAGCTTAAAAAAGATATGCTCATAAATTCTATCGGTAGAAAATGGGAGCTTACATTTACGACGCTTGTTATGTTTGGTGGCGCGTGCTTTGCGGCGTTTCCACTATTTTACGCTACTAGCTTTGGTGGCGCTTACTGGGTTTGGCTGGCTATTTTATTTTGCTTTATCGTCCAGGCTGTAAGCTACGAGTACCGCAAAAAGCCTGATAACTTCTTGGGCGCTAGAACTTATGAAATTTTCCTTTTCATAAATGGCTCACTTGGCGTTATTCTTATCGGCATGGCGGTTAGTACATTTTTTAGCGGTAGCGACTTTGTACTAAATGAACACAACTTTGTCGAGTGGAAGACTCCATTTCGCGGTCTTGAAGCATTGGCAAATCCTTACTTGTATTTGCTTGGCATAGCGATGTTTTTCTTATCTCGCATAGGTGGCTGCTTATATCTTATGAACAACATCGCTGATGGCGAATTTATACAAAACGCTAGAAAACAGCTACTTATCAACACCGTGCTATTCTTGCCATTTTTTCTAGGATTTCTTGCTTGGGTGCTTACAAAAGACGGCTTTGCATACGACGCAAACGGCGTAGTTAGCCTTATGCCTTACAAATACGCTATAAATTTGATCGAGATGCCTATCGTCGGTATATTGCTTCTTGTTGGCGTTGTTTTGGTACTTGTTGGAATTTTCCAAGGGGCATTTACAAAAAGCATTCGTGGAATTTTTGCTTATGGCGTTGGCGTAACGCTAGCTGTAACCGCGCTATTTTTGATAACAGGACTAAATGGCACTGCATTTTATCCGTCATTTAGCAACCTTGCTAGCTCGCTAACTATCAAAAATGCAAGCTCTAGCCACTACACACTTGGCGTTATGGCCTATGTTAGCTTACTAGTGCCAGTAGTGCTTGCCTATATCATCGTCGTTTGGCGAGCGATAGATAGCAAGAAGATCACGCAAGACGAGATTAAAAACGATCATCACGCATACTAAGGATAAAAGATGTTAGAAGCAGGAATTTTTTTGATACTTTGGCCAGTGACGCTATTTGCTAGCTATAAATTTGTTCTTTTTTCTCTTAAGAAATTTGAAGCAAATAACTAAAATTTAGGGGCGTTTGCTCCTAAATTCTTCTTTTTATTTTTACTCTTTAAAACGACTTCTTTATAAATTTACTTAAGCCACTTTTCATATAAGCGTTAGTTCTGTGTGAAATTTGGGTAGTAAGATATCATTAAATTTTATTAAAGGAGCGAAAATGAGCAAGAATTTCTTAGGTTCTGTTGCCCTTGCGGCTGTTTTGGTTGGTGGTATTAGTGTAGGCATCACGCCACTAGAGGCTGGAGTCCTGGCTCATCACGTAAAGGTTCAAGGCGAGCTTGGATCAGTCTTTATCAATCCTTACGACGTATCTCCGCTAACTGCGATCATCGATAGAGCCGGCAAAGATATCAAAGATATCCACGTCAAGGTAAAAGGCAAGCCAGACGGCGGCATAGACATCGACTACAACGTTTCAGAGCATGCCCTGCTCACACATGACGGCGTGCCTGTTTGGGGGCTTTATCCTGACTATCTAAACGAAGTAGTCGTAAGCTACACATTTAACGGAGCTAAAAAGGTAGAAACGTATAAAATTTACGCCCAGCCTATCGTCACATATAGCCGTGATTTTAGATTTTCTCACATGCAAAAGACTCGCGTCAAAAAGGTCGATCCTGCGTTTAAAAATAGGCTCTATCTCATAAACAATACAATCACAAGCGTATATAAACCGCTTGATTGGAAAAATGGCGGAGCTGCTAGCTGGAACGACTTTACCGAAAACTACATCGTAGACACAAAAGGCGAAGTCAGATGGTACCTTGACTATCAAAAATTTTACGATCGTAGTGAGCGCAGAGTGATGGACGGGGGTATGATGATGGGCTTTCATCAGCTCAAAAATGGCGATATCAGCTTTGGCATGGCGCAAAGATATCTAAGATATGACCTTATGGGAAAAGAAATTTATAATCGCCCGCTTCCAAGAGGCTACATCGATCTAAGCCATGAAGTTATGCCATTAAAGGATGATCACGCACTTCTTAGGGTTGGCAAATACAACTACCACCACAAAGATGGCAAAATTTCTCACACTATAAGAGATCACATCATCGAGGTCGATAGCACCGGTAAAGTGGTCGAAGAGTGGGATCTAAATGAAATTTTTGGCAACAACGTCTACCGCAGCAACCTCATAAAAGCGCTTGACGCAAGAGCTGTTTGCCTAAACATCGACATGGACGCAAAGGAGATAAAGATAAGTAATGATCTACCATTTGGCGACATCACCTCTACTGGCACAGGTAGAAACTGGGCGCATGTAAATTCTATCTCATACGATGAGAGCGATGATAGCATCATCCTTTCGCTTCGCCACCAAGGTATCGTTAAAATCGGCCGCGATAAAAAAGTAAAATGGATATTAGCTTCACCTGAAGGCTGGAGTGAAGAATTTAAAGCCAAAGTGCTAACTCCAGTCGATAGCAAAGGCAATAAGATAAAATGTGAAAACTCAAAATGCGAGGGCGAATTTGACTGGTCATGGACTCAGCACACTGCATGGCTAACGCCAAGATACGACAATAAAGGCAGCATAAAACACCTAAGCGTCTTTGACAATGGTGATGCAAGGGGCATGGAGCAGCCGGCATTTAAAGAGGATAAATACTCCCGCGCGGTTGAGTACAAGATAGATGAAAAAAAGGGCACGGTTGAACAAACTTGGCAGTTTGGCAAAGAGCGTGGCTTTGACTTTTATAGCGCAGTTACTAGCAACGTCGAGTGGCAAAAAGATAAAAATACCTACTTTATCTCAAGCTCAAACGTAAATTTGCTTAAGCCAGATAAGACTATCAAAATGGTCTTAGTAGAGATCGATCCAAAGACAAATGAGGTCAAATTTGAGATGGACGTGGACTCTGCTTCAAGAGATGATGTTGCTTATAGGGCGATGGTTATTGATCCGGAGGTATTTAGTTATTAGCAGTATCTGGTGTGAGACTTTTCTCACACCAGCTTTTAGTTGTTGTTTTGAAATTTATAGATTGCTTCTTTGATTCTAGTAAGGTTAAAATTTATCGCTCGCTCTAGTTCTGGCAAGTCTATATCTTTATCCGCTTCGAATGCTTTTACCATATCGCTTAGCTCTTTTGTCTCATCACTTGCAAGAACTGTGCTTTTAAAATTATCATCGTCTATCTGGTCAAATTTTAAAAAGATCGATACAAATTTATCTTTTAAAATTTCTTTATTTAGCTTTCTATTTTCCAAAGCTTTCTTTGTTCCGCCATTTTTATTACAGGTTCTAAATATAGAATCTATTGTTTCATTCACTTCATCAAGTAAAATTTCTGTTTTTTCACTTTGCATATAAAACTCTCTTAACTATAAATTAAATTTAAAATAAAAGCTAAATCGCTCTTGTTTTGGAGATTAGAAGTTGTTTTACTTCTTCGCGTAAAAAGGAAAAATTAAAGTTGTATTTGTGAAGTTATTTTCATAAAAGTTTGCGCCAGAATTTAAAATTTTAGTTTGCATTGGCATCACTTTTATGCCCTCTGTTTTTGCGATCATTTTCTCATCCTTGTTAAAAAATTTTATCGCATTGTATAAATTTTCATAGGTCTTGTAAATTGTACCATGGTACAATAAAGCCCTATAAATCAATATTTATAACACATTGATAATATTTTTACGTTATTATTTTGCATACTGCTTTGATTAAAATTACCGAAATTTCGTAGCTATTTAGCTCATCCTTTTTGGATAAATTTTAAAAATTTAATGTGTTATTTATGTAATAAAAAAATTTTTAAATTTGCAAAATTTTTTTAAAATCTTTGATACTTTATATGTGATAAAATCCTCTCAAATTTTAAAAAAGGATCAAATTTGAGAAGCGACATAATCAAAAAAGGCTACACAAGAGCCCCACACCGCTCACTTTTACGTGCGACTGGACTAAAAGACGATGACTTTGCTAAACCCTTTATCGGCGTTGCAAACAGCTTTATAGAGATCATACCTGGCCACTTTTTCTTAAATAAATACGCACAAATTTTAAAAGATGAAATTCGCAAAAATGGCTGTATTCCATTTGAGTTTAACTGTATCGGCGTGGATGATGGCATCGCGATGGGGCATGGAGGCATGCTATATAGCTTGCCTAGCCGCGAGATCATCGCAAACTCTATAGAAACCGTGATGAACGCTCATGCACTTGACGCGCTTGTTTGTATGCCAAACTGCGACAAGATCGTCCCTGGCATGGTTATGGGTGCTTTAAGAGTAAATGTACCGACCGTGTTTGTAAGCGGTGGCCCTATGAAAAAAGGCTACACAAAAGATGGCAAGCCAATCGACCTTGCGACTGCGTTTGAGGCGGTTGGTAAATTTGAAACCAAAGAGATAGATGAGGCTGAGCTAAAAGATATCGAGTGCAACGCATGTCCAAGCGGTGGCAGCTGCAGCGGTATGTTTACAGCAAATTCTATGAACACACTTTGCGAAGCGATGGGCATAGCACTACCTGGCAACGGCACTATCCTTGCACTAACCCCAGAGCGTGAGGAGCTCATCAGGCAGGCTGCTCGCAGGATCTGCGAGATCGCACTTGATGAGAAATTTAAAATCAGAAACATACTAAACGAAAAAGCGATCCGCAACGCACTTGTCGTTGATATGGCAATGGGTGGTAGCAGCAACACCGTTCTTCACATGCTAGCCATCTCAAGAGAGGCTGGCGTAAATTTAGATATCAAAGAGCTAAACAAGATCAGCCAAAACATCGCTCATATCGCTAAGATCAGCCCAAGTTTACCAAATGTGCATATGGAGGATATCGGCAGAGCTGGTGGCATGAATGCAGTGATAAAAGAAATTTCACGCAGAGATAATGGCATGCTAAATTTAGACAATCTCACAGTTAGTGGCGAAACTCTGGGAGAGCGCGTAAAGGTAAGTGACATCAAAGATGAAAGCATCATTCACAAAGTAGAAAACGCCTATTCACAAGTTGGCGGACTTGCCATTTTGTTTGGAAATTTAGCCGAGCAAGGCTGTGTTATAAAAACAGCTGGCATCGTTGGCGAGCGTAAATTTAGTGGTAAAGCAGTCTGCTTTAACTCACAAGATGAAGCCATAGCTGGCATTTCAAGTGGTAAAGTAGATAAAGGCGATGTCGTCGTCATCCGCTACGAAGGTCCACGCGGAGGCCCTGGCATGCAAGAGATGCTAAGCCCTACTTCACTCATCATGGGACGAGGCCTTGGCGCAGACGTGGCGCTCATCACAGATGGTCGCTTTAGCGGGGCGACAAGAGGTCTAAGTATCGGCCACGTAAGCCCAGAAGCGGCTGAAGGCGGTATGATAGGCTTGCTAAAAGATGGCGATATCATCGATATAGACGTCGATAAATACGAGATAAACGTTCGCCTAAGCGAAGCCGAGATCGCAAAGAGAAGAGCAGAATTTAAACCAGTTGATAAGGCGCTAACCTCTCGCTGGCTAAGGCAATACCGCAAACTAGTCACAAACGCAAGCAACGGAGCGGTGCTAGAAGCATAAAAAATTTACTACAAAAGCAAGGAGTAGTCTCTTTGCTTTTGCAAAAATATAAAGATTTCTTCATTTTTTAAGGATACTAAATGCAACAAGATTTCTATTTTTATGTTGCCATATTTTTTGGAGTACTATTTTTGATTGCGATATTTGTCATCTATTCATTTAATAGAGACAAACTCGAGCTAAAGCGAAATTTGGCGCAAAAAGAGCAAGAAAATTTTGAAATTTCATCAAATCTAACAAATTTAGTATCTAAAAATAGTGAAAATCTGCAGCTAATCAGTGAGCAAAAAGCAAGGCTTATGTCAAATCACGAGCGAATAGACGAGCTCATCGGCGAGATCGATGCACTAAAAACCAAAATAGCACAAAAAGAAGAAGCTGAAGATGCGATGGAGCGCGTGATAAATGAGCTTAAAGAGAGTATCGGTACAGCAAATGAACGAGCTAAGAATAACGAGGCAAATTTCACTGCAACTCTAGCCGAGCTAAATCAAAATAAGAATACTTTAGCTGAAGCAAATGAGAGAGAAAATAGATTAAAACGTGATATGGCTGTGCTTAGAAATGAAATAGAAGCAAAAGAAAATAGCCTAAAAGAGCAAGAGGCAAATTTATTAAAAGTAAAAAATGAGTTAAATTTGGAATTTTCTAATCTTGCAAATAAAATATTTGAAGAAAAAAGTGCAAATTTTACACAAAATAGCCAAAATTCTTTAGATCTTTTACTAAAGCCACTAAAGGAGCAAATTTCAACCTTTCAAGAGCGCGTAAATGTGGTCCATGACGAGTCAGTTAAAGGCATGAGCGCGTTAGGAACGCAGATTAAGCACATAAGTGAGATTGGTATCTCAATGTCAAAAGAGGCAAACTCGCTAGCCACTGCACTAAAAGGTAGCAATAAAACACTTGGGAACTGGGGTGAAATACAGCTTGAACGCACATTTGAGGCTTCTGGACTTGTAAAAGATGAGCATTACTTGACACAACAAAATTTCAAGAACGAAGAAGGCAAACGTCTTATTCCTGATTTTATAGTAAAGATACCAGATGGCAAACACCTAATAGTTGATTCTAAAGTCTCACTTATAGCTTACGAAAAAGCTATCACAGCCAGCAATGAGGAGGAGCTAAATTTAGCATTGAAAGAGCATATTGCTTCTATGAAAAATCACATAGATAGCTTAAATAGCAAAAATTACGGTGATATCGTACCTGATAGCCCTGATTTTGTATTGATGTTTATACCAATTGAGCCAGCATATATCGAGGCTATGAAATTTGATAGTTCTCTTTTTGACTACGCATTTCAAAAGCGTGTAATACTAGTATCTCACACTACGCTTATGCCTATTCTTCGTACAGTGGCAAATTTATGGCGAATAGAGCGTGGCAATGAAGAGGCCAAAAATATCGTAAAGAGTGCGATTAAAATTTATGATAAAGTCCGCAATGTAGCCGAGCATATGAATAGACTTAGCAATACACTAAATACTGCGAATAAACATTTTAACGCCCTTGCATCAAGTTTTAGTGGTAGAGATGGTCTTGTTAGTAGACTTGAAAATTTTAAACGCTTGTCCCCAGACGATCAAAAAGATATAGAAGTAAAAGAGATAGGCGTAAACAACGAGTTAGAAAAAGAGGATTAGGATATGGCTAGAAAAACTAGCCATAAAATTTATTTTAAAAGACCTTGTTTTTTCATTTGTTCCATTACTTGAGCAAACATCTCTTTAGCTTGTTTGCAAGTAGCGTCTTGTTGCTCTTTTGGTAAAGAAGCAAGTTGATCCATTGATTGTTTCTTTTGATCTTCATAAATTTTTACTTGTTGCTCTTGACCAGCTTGTTTGTAAGCTTCAACCATTTTGTCGATGTCTGAGAAGTATGATTTGCAAGTATCTGTAAGATCTGCAGCGTTTAGGCTTAATGCAAAGCCAAGAGTAGTTAAAACTAAAAGTGATTTTTTCATCTCTTTCTCCTTGTGAAAATTTGAAAGAATTGTATCATTTTTATAATATTTTATGACTTAAATTAATAGTCAAGGTAAACGCCTTGACTATTTTGGCTTTTAGCCTAGAAATTCGCGTTTAAAATACTCTTTTGGAGCTTTGCAAAGTGGGCAAGCACCTGGAGCTTTTTTGCCTCTATGAACGTGTCCGCACACCTCGCAAACCCAGATATCTTCCTCATCGCTCTCAAAAAATCCCTCTTCATCAAGCATCTTTTTAAGCTCCAAATACTCTCTTTCATGCTCAACCTCAACCTTACCGATCGCATTAAATAGCCTTTCAACATCTCTTAGCTCTTCTTCTTTTGCGATCTTTGCAAAGTCTGGATACATAGTCGTATGCTCGTAGTTTTCGCCAGCTGCCGCATCAAGTAAATTTTTATCCATCTTATCGATCGGATCATTCATTAGCTCGTGATATTTTTTAAACTCAGCTCTTGCGTGCCATTTCTCATTTTCAGCTGCCTCGTAAAAGTGTCTAGCAATAGCATGATAGCCTGCTTCTTTGGCTAGATCACCGTAAAGCTCATACTTGTTTCTAGCTTGTGACTCGCCAGCAAATGCCTTCATCAAATTTACCGCTGTTAAATTTTCAGTGATGCATTTCATCTCTTCGCCGCAACAGGTTAGTGTGCCGCCTCCAACTTTTTGAACCTCGATCTCATTGCCGCATTTTTCGCATTTGTATGTTTCGTACTGTCTCATTTTTACTCCTATTTTGATAAATTTTGAGTGGATTATAACCAAATAATTAAAATAAGTAAATAATAATTTTTATTGATAACGTATATTATTATTTTATTTTTTGCATAAAATTTGTGTGAGTTTTGTTACAAATGGAGAGACTAACAAAAGCACAGGATACGCTACCGCAAAGGCTTTCATGTAAGCAGTTAGCCAAATTTTAACAAAGCCATCAACAAAACCAAGGTTTAGATATGTCAGCACAAATGACATAAAAAATGCCATAAATGCTGACATTATAAACGCAAAAACATATTTATAAAATTTTGCTGGTATCATGAAATTTTGCCTATCAGCTCCTCTAGTCTTTTTGCGTGATCGAGCGCATTTTGCCTCATCAAAGCAAGTTTTGCCTCATCGTGCCTGCTCTGATATGATAGCCCTCCGCTATAAACATATCCTGCAAACTCCATTCCGCAAGTATTCGCTAGAGCCTTAAGTGGCGGCAAAAATTCCTCTATCTCGTAGCGCTGAAGTGCCTCTTTTTTATAAAGCTCCTCAGGCGCTCCAGAGGTAAATGAAAGCACCAGCTTCTTGCCACGCAGCTTATCTCCCTTGCTACCATGAGAGAAGCCATGAACTAGCACATCTTCAAACCACTTTTGTAAAAGTGATGGCACACCGTACCAAAAAAACGGATAAACAAGCACAATCACATCAGCCTTTACTAGCTTTTCTTGCTCGGCTTTTACATTGATCACGTAGTTTTTATAAAGCTCACTTAGTATGTCAAATTTAGCCTCTGACACGTACTTTTTTAGCTCGCCCAATATAATCTTATTTGCAAAGGAATTTTCAAGGTCAGTGTGACCTGATACGACTAAAATTTCACTCATTTTCTCTCCTTAAATTTACTTGTAAACAAAGCTACTTGCCTTGCTCGCGTCACCGCCAACATATGTAGCCACCTTTGGATACGCGCATACCAAAGATCCCTTGCTAGCGTAGATTGTGCTTTTAGCTAGCATGCTCTTTGGCACTTCGCCCCTTCATTCCACACCGTATCTATCATCTCGTTGTTTAAAATTTTCACATCTTTTAAGCTCTCGCATCCTGTCTTATCAATGATAAAAGCCGTGCTGCACAAGTGCTAGTGCGTAAAAAGTGAAATTTTATTCATAATATCCCCTAAAATTTTATCTTACTAAACGAAATCTCATTTTTTAGACCAAAGCCGTCAAATCCATCTATTAGTCCGGCTCGCTCTTTGGCGTAAGCTTTGTAGTTTTCACTGTGGCGGTAGCTCTCAAAGCTAGCTTCGTCTTTGTAAATTTCAACCAAGATCCATTTGCTAGGTGCGTCCTTTTGACTAAAGGCAAACTGCGCGTAAGCACCCTCATCGATGCTTTTTTGCATATATTTTTTCACTAGCTTTTCAAATTTCGCATCGCTTTTTGCCAAAAGGCTTAAATTTGTCATGTGAAAGTAGGCATCTTTTAGGCGCTCTGGCGTTAAATTTTTAGAAAAAGCGGCCCATTTTTTTACGCTAAAAGCCTTTTTACTAGCTAAAATTTCAGCGCTCGCACTTGCAAATTTCTTGTAGTGCGCTGAGGCTACGTGTTTTTTATAAGCCGTCTCGTCCTTGTAAAACTCAAGCACATAAAACAGCTCCGGCTTACTCTTTGCGCTCATAAAAAAGATCGCCTGCGTGCCTGGCTCACTCTTTGAACTAAGGATATTTTCCCTGCCAAGCTCTTTTAGCAAGCTCTTGTTATTTGGCGTTGAAAGCAGCTCATATAAGCTCACTTTCGCCTCCGCCCCAAAGGCAAAAGCTGCCGAAAATACTAATAAAAATAGCTTTTTAATCATCAAATTTCCTTAAATTTATTTCTCAACCACTCTTTTCATCCAAGCAAAAAGCTCGTCTAAATCGTAGTCGCCGCCATGTACTTGTCCCCAGACCGCTTCAAAATCAACCTCTTTGCCAGCATTTTTAAGCGAAAGTGCGAGCATAGCAGGCACGGCGAGGACTAAGTCGGTGTCGTTTGTGCCCTGCCTTATGCGGTAAAATTTCGCCGAATTTTTATTTTTAGTGTAGCTCATAGCATTCATCATCTTTATGATGCCAGTCTCCGCCATCGCGCCGCCACTTCGCTCTTTTGCAAATTTAGTAAAGTGCTTTGCAGGCGTTTTGCTGTCACCAAAAAGGTCGTTTTCAGGATTTTCTAGCGCAAGGCCGTCAAATGCAACCACCTCTTTGGCACGCTTTAGCGAGGCGATGAAGTCTTCAAGCTTAAATGTATATCCAAGCGAGCAGCCCTGCGTGTCAAGAGTTATAAATTTAGGTGTGAGCATGTTTTTGTCGCTACTTTTTGTAGCGGTAAATGCCTTTGAGATAAGGGCGTTTATATACTCTTTGAAGCTACCCTCGCCGTTTTCATCAAGGCTTAGCGCGTGGCCTTTGGCGTCTTTTAAATTTAGCGAGTTTAGATAGGCTGGGAATTTGCTCTTTAGCTCGCGCGAGAGCTCTTGTTGTGTGGCGTTTAGCTCGCCTGTGATAGTCTTTGGCTTTTTGCTCCTGTCGTTAAAAGTGCTCGCGTTAAGACTTGAAAGATCAAGCCTTTCAAATTTATCCAAATCCCCAAACATCCACTCATACGCCTCGTCCTCATGCTCTAAATTTGTCACAGGGCAGTAGGCTGAAGCGGCATAAATTTGATCGTCCGCCTTTGCAGCGCCTAGCTCTTTAAGATATGGCTCATACTCTTTTGCATTTGCGCTAACGCCAAGAAGTGCCGACATCGCGCCGCCTGCGCTCGTGCCGTTTGAGATTATTTTATTTGCGTCGCCTGGCATAAATTTGTCGTTAAATTTAAGATATCTAACAGCCGCTTTTAGATCGACTATCGCAGCTGGGGCTTTGCCAATAAATTTCTCGCCATCTTTTAGCGTCCTGCCCCTAGCGCCAACGCTTGCCACGACGTAGCCTCTAAGAAGCGCTTCAAGGGTGGCATTTGGCTTTTCGTTTTGGATTTCTGGCTTTTGTGGCATTGCGCTCATGTAGCCACCGATAGCGTTTGGCATAAAGATAGCCCCTTTTTGGTCGCTAAATTTACCCTCTGGCACGTAAAAATTTAGCACCTCATAGTCGCTAGCTGGCTTTGCCACATAGACTATGCCTTCATAGGCTCTAAATTTAAGCATCCTATCGCCAACTTGCACGCTTTTTAGCTCAAATTTCTTTTCATCAAATTTAAGCTCGCTACCAAAGCAAGCGCCTACTAAACAAACCCCTAAAATAACAACTCTAACGCATTTCATGATCTGCCTTTTTATTTTATCCTACTTTTGCTTTACTAGCCTTGGCGTAGGCTACCAGGGCTTTAAGACCTAGTTATCTTTTGGCTCGTATTTGATAGCGTAGTCAAATTTAGGACTACTTAGACTAAACTCAAAGCTATCTCTATCCACCGAGCCAACGCAGTAATGGCTATCATAAAGACGAAGCAAAAACTCCGCCATCTGCTCGCTCGTGTGATACTTTTTAAACGCTTTGTCGTAGTCGTAGCTCTCTTTGCTAGTTGCTACCATGCCAAATTCTGTCTTTGTGGCAGCTGGAGCTAGGACTTTTGCCTGCATTTTTGCCTGCTTGTCCTGTGCTAGCTCGTGGTAAAGTCCCTCGCTAAAGGCACTTACGAAAAATTTGCTAGCGCAGTATGTGACGGCGTTTGGCACGATCTTATAGCCACCTATCGAAGAGATGTTTATAAGCTGTGTATCTTTGTCTTTGTATTTTTTAGTAAAGAGCGTTGAGAGCGTGACAAGTGAGATGATGTTTAAATTTATCAACTGCGTGATTTTTTCTAAATTTTGCTCGCCGACCTTGTTATAGTCGCCAAAGCCAGCGTTGTTTATAAGCGCTTTTAGCTCAAATTTTTCTAAATTTCGCCAAAGAGAGAGGACATTTTCTTGTTTTGAAAGGTCGCAAAGCTCTATGACCACATCGACATTTGCAAATTTAGCTATCTCGCTTTTTAGCTCTTCTAAAAGCTCGCCCCGTCTTGCAACAAGGATCAAATTCTCCCCGCGCCTTGCAAATGCCTTTGCCGCGGCCGCTCCTATGCCTGAGCTAGCTCCAGTGATGGCGATGTATCTTTTCACTTCACATACTCCATCGGACTATAAATTTTCACACCCTCGCTGTGGTCATCTTGCGCTACTTGCACGATCACTTTAGCGATATCAGCCGCTCTCATCGGACGATACTCGTCAAAAAAGCCTTTTGGGATAAATTTAAACGCCTTTATCGCCATGTACTCGCCAAGTCTAAATTCTTTCCTCTCAGCCTCAATAAGCGGCAGCCTAACGACGTGAAATGAGCTATATCCAAGCTCTTTTATCTTTGCTTCTGCTTGACCTTTTGCCTTTAGGTAAAACGAGCCTGACTTTCTACTAGCACCTGCAGCCGAGAGCAAGACAAAACGTTTTGCACCGCACTCCAAGCCAAATTTCGCAAAATTTATCGGATAGGTCACATCGACTTTATAAAACTGCTCTTTGTGCTTTGCTGCTTTCATCGTCGTGCCAAGCGCGCAAAATACGTCATCAGCGATAAATGGCACCTCATCTTTAAAATCATCAAAATTTACTATCTTTACTTCAAGCTTTTCATGAGTAAATTTTAGCTCGTGCCTAGCAAGGGCGATAACCTTGCTATAGTGCTCGCTCACGCATAAATTTTTTAAAATCTCACTTCCCAAAGCACCGCTAGCTCCAGCTATAAGGGCGATCTTTTTCATATCTTTCCTTTGTAAAATTTAGATAAATTCTATCTCGCTAAGGCAAAAATTTCACTTATTGCCTCTTTTGTATAAATTTGCTCCAAGCCCCTACCCTTGGCGTAGTCATAAACTAGCGCCATGATCTCGTCTAAATTTGACTCATCAACGCCGATCTCAATTAGGCTTGTTGGCGTGCCGATCTTGCTAAACCACTCTTTTAGCTTCTCTATGCCTGCGTCTGCGTCATCCACGCCAAAAATTTCTTTGCCAAAGCGCTTAAATGCCTCTAAATTTCTACTCTTATACCACTTCATCCAAGCTGGCATCACTACACTTAGCCCAGCCCCATGCGCGCAATCAACCACCGCACCTATGGCGTGCTCGATCATGTGATTTGGATATGAGTAGCCAGCTGTGCCAACGTAAGTTAAGCCATTTAGCGCCATCGTAGCAGCCCAGGCAAACTCGCCTCTAGCATCGTAATTACCCGGCTCTTTTAGTAAAATTTCAGTCGTTTTCATAACAGTTTTAATATTTGCTTCGATGTATAAATTTATGATCTCAGACTGAATGCTTGCCGTAAAGTATCCCTCGATACTGTGAGCGATGATGTCGGAAGCCGAATAGACCAAATACTCCTTGCTTACACTTGCTTGAAGTAGTGGATTTACCACCGATACTTTTGGGTAAAGACAAGCTCCGTGCATAGCAAATTTCTGTTTCGTGGCTTCGTTTGTGACGACCGAGCCGCCGTTCATCTCTGAGCCAGTTGCTGCAAGCGTTATGATGTCAAAGATCATAAGCGCTTCGCTTGGATCTTTACCGGTAAAAAAGTCCCAAACGTCGCCACTATATTTAACTCCAGCAGCCACGGCCTTTGCCGTGTCAAGCGCAGAGCCACCACCTATGGCTAGCACGCTATCGACACCTTGCTTTTTTGCTAAATTTATAGCCTCATTTACCTTGCTTAGCACTGGATTTGACTTCACGCCGCCTATCTTGCAAAACTCGATGCCATTTGCACTTAGGCTCTTTGCTGCGACATCAAAAAGGCCATTTTTTATGATCCTATCGCTGCCATAGATGATAAGCGTCTTTTTAACGCCAAATTCTTTCATGTATCTGCCGATATTTTGCTCTTTGTCTTTGCCAAATTCTATTCTTGTAGGGTTTAAAAAGCTAAAATTTTGCATATTTTCTCCTTATTAGTTTTAATGATTATAGTTTTGCAAAGCAAAAATTTTTGTTAAAAATAATGAGTAGAAATTTAAAAATTTCTTAGTTTGATAGGAAGTTTTGAGATGATTTTTTTCGGATCAAAGCTACTTTTAGCATCAACTAAATTTCCAAAATTTTCACCTGTGCTAAGGAATTTTTGCAAATAATAATTGCCTCTATATCCAAGGTCATAAAGAATTTCAGACATCAAAGAAATATCTGTTTCATCTAAAAAATCTGCATGCACGGTTGTTCTTACTTCAAAATCAAAATTTATCTCAAGTAGATATTTTAGCGTGCTAATAAATTTTTCATATAAATTTGAGCCAGTTACGCCCGTAAATTTCTCTTTTGGCGCTTTAAAATCAAGTGCAATATAGTCAATCAGCCCTTCGCCTATCGCCTCTTTTAAAATCTCAATATGAGAGCCATTTGTATCGACCTTTAGGCAAAAATTTCTTAACTTAACCTCTCTTGCAAGTTTTAAAAATAAAGGATTTGCCGTGCATTCGCCACCGCTAAAGACGATGCCGTTTAGCTTACCTATACGGCGATCTAGGAAGTTACAAACCTCATCCATTTCTATATTGCCATTTGAATTTACAACTTCTATATTGTAACAATACACGCATCGCATATTACAGCCTGCAAACCAAACTACTGCAGCCACTTTATCTGGATAATCAAGCGTAGTAAATGGCGTTATACTAAAGACTTTATGCAAATTTATGGACCTTTTGAGATTTAAAAGGCACAGAAGATTGTGCCTTTTTTATTTGAGTTTTTATATTTTTATTGGCTGCAGTGATTATCTTTTGCAGCAACTTGCGTATTCATCAAATTTAATACGCTCTTTATGCTCGCCTTTTTTACCAAGGTTAAAGCTCTCAACTGGGCGATGATAACCCATAACACGAGTATAGACTACGCATTTTGTGCGTTTATCTTGTACTTTTTCTAAAATTTCTTTTTCTGTCATTTCCTCTCCTTATTTGGAATTGTTTTTCTCTTTTTCTATTAATTCTGCATCACAAAGCGGACAAAATTCATGCTCTCCTGCAATGTAACCATGTTTTGAACAAACACTAAACACAGGCGTTATCGTGATATATGGAAGCTTATAATTTGAGATTATACTCTTTACAAGCTCCTTGCAAGCTTTAGGTGAGCTGATCCTTTCTTTCATATAAAGGTGAAATACTGTGCCACCAGTGTATGAAGTCTGAAGATCATCTTGCAAATCAAGTGCCTCGTAAGCATCATCTGTAAAATTTGCTGGAAGCTGGGTTGAGTTTGTGTAGTAAATATTCTCCCCGCCACCTGCTTGGATGATGTCTGGATAGCGCTTTTTATCCTCTTTGGCAAAGCGGTATGTTGTGCCCTCAGCTGGAGTCGCCTCAAGGTTGTATAAATTTCCAGTCTCTTCTTGAAATGTCCTTATCTTGTCGCGTAAAAACTCGACCATCTCAATAGCAAAATCACGTCCAAATTTTGTTGAGATATTCTCCTTATCATTTGTGAAATTTCTAAGAAGCTCATTCATGCCATTTATACCGATCGTGCTAAAGTGGTTGTTAAAGTGCTTTAGATATCTAGCCGTATAAGGATAAAGCCCTCTGTCATACATCTCTTGTATAAATTTGCGCTTCTTTTCAAGTGTCGATTTAGCAAGCTCCAAAAGATAGCTTAGCCTGTTATAAAGCGCGACTTTATCACCTTTGAAGTTGTATCCTAGGCGAGCTAAATTTATAGTGACAACACCGATAGAGCCTGTCATCTCAGCACTACCAAAAAGACCGCCGCCTCGTTTTAAAAGCTCCCTTAGATCAAGTTGCAAACGGCAGCACATAGAGCGAACATGTCCTGGTTTGTAGGCTTTTTCGTTTTCTATCTTATTGCCATGTTCGTCATAAGTGTATTGTGAGCCGATAAAATTTTGAAAGTAGCTTGAGCCCATTTTGGCAGTATTTTCAAAGAGCACATCCGCCACTTCACTATCCCAGTCAAAATCCTCTGTGATATTTACCGTTGGTATCGGAAATGTAAAAGGCTGTGAGCACTTATCGCCAGCTGTTAAAACCTCGTAAAATGCCTTATCTATGCGTGCCATTTCAGGCTCGAAGTCCTTGTAAGTCATATCGATTAGTTTTTCTCTGCCACGCTCGTTTGCTTTTTTCAAAATTTTTTCATCTTTTATATTTGTAAAGAGGTGTATATCATCGCTCGTTGGGATCTGATCCCTTAGGTCGCTTGGGCAAGTGATGTCGATAGTTACGTTTGTAAATGGACTTTGTCCCCAGCGTGCAGGCACATTTAGGTTGAAAATAAAGCTAGTTATCGCCTTTTTGATCTCAGCGTCACTTAGATCATCTTTGAAAACATAAGGTGCAAGGTAGGTATCAAAGCTAGAAAACGCCTGAGCGCCAGCCCACTCGCTTTGCAAAATTCCTAAGAAATTTGCCATTTGATAAAGTGCCTCTCTAAAATGCTTTGGTGCTTTACTCTCAACTCTGCCACGAACGCCGTTAAAGCCCTCATTTAGCAAGGCTCGCAAACTCCAGCCAGCGCAGTACCCTGTAAGGCAGTCAAGGTCATGGATGTGGTAGTCTCCGTTTCTGTGGGCTAGGCCCTCTTCTTTACTATAAACAGCGTCTAGCCAGTAGTTTGCGATAACTTTGCCAGCGGTGTTATTTATAAGGCCTGCGTTTGAATAGCTTGTATTTGAGTTTGCAGAAATTCTCCAATCAGTGCCGTTTATATACTCATTTATCGTTTGAGTTGAATTTATGTAAGTCGTATCGTCATTTAGGCCTAAAATTTGCTCACGCTGAAGCTTATGAGTGTGGCGGTAGAGCATAAAGCTCTTTAAAACGTCGAAATATCCGCTATTAAATAGCTCTTTTTCGATCGCATCTTGGATGTCTTCGACTGTTATCGCGCTTGATTTTTGAAAGATATCTTGGACAACATTTGTAAAAACTTTCTCATCATAAGCTAAATTTTCGCTAGCAAATGCTTTTTTTATCGCATCTACTATCTTATATGCTACAAATTCTTGTCTTGTGCCATCTCTCTTCAAAATCTCACGCATTACTCGCTCTTTCTTCTAAATTTTTCAATATAAAGTTTAAAAGTATAGGACAAGAAAGCTTAAACAATAGATAACTATTTTATTTTGTTTAATAATATTTATCAAAAAATATAAAATTTTGGAAAGTTTTCTTAAATGATATATTTACTTTATTAAGGGTATATAATATAAATTATTATTTGTTACATTAATTTTAAAAATTAATCATTTCTTATAAGATAATTAGGTTAGACTAATACTATTATAGTTTCGTATCTCTTTGCTTTTTTAAATCTAAAATAGCCATTTTTAAAACCTGAAAAGCAACTTTAGCCGTTTGGTCGTCAGGTTTAAAATTATTAGCCATCTGTTCCATAGGATGTATATAGTTTCTAAAATTTCTTAATTCGTGTGAAAATTTTTTAGTATCTTGAGACAAAATCCCTATCCCGCCAGATACATCTATCATTTCTGCTAGTTTCCAATCCTGAAAGGGTTTCACTTTGCCAGTTTTGTCTTTTGGAGATTCGTTATATACATTAAATTATTTTGGATTTTTTAGCATAAAGTTTAACAAAAGACATTCTAAGATACTTCCACATAGTATAATTGCTGACATATATGCACCGATACCCAAGCATTTATCTATCTCTGTAACTCTATACTCCAAGACCTTTTCTAGTCCATAATCCAAAGTTAAATCTTTAATATTAATGTCATCAAATTTTTTCTTTAATAATTCATCTTTCGAATCTATAGTATTTTGAACACCAAGAAGCCTATTGGTGATTTTTATGCATTCACTGTAAATTTTTTCGTTAAATTTAATCCTTCCGCTATCAACATTAAATTTATAGCGTTCCAATAAATTCTTTAATACTCTTCCATTTACTGTGTCGCTTTCAGTTTACCAAAAGGCTCTTAATTTTTTGGCCTTGGAACTTCCATAAATGTTATATTTAATAGCATGTATATCGATTCCAGTGATATTTTGTATAAAATCGTAAAAAGTCCGATCAGTAAAATCTAAAACATAGCCAGTATCCATTTCAAAAAGCGTTTCTAAATATCTTTTTTCAATATCTGTTAAGCTGGACAAAATAATTACCTTTTGTTTTTAATGTGGATACAAAGGATACCTATGGTAAAAAGTCATAGATATCCAATAAGATTTACTGACATCCCTCA
Source organism: Campylobacter concisus (assembly GCF_003048405.1). NCBI lineage: Bacteria > Pseudomonadati > Campylobacterota > Epsilonproteobacteria > Campylobacterales > Campylobacteraceae > Campylobacter > Campylobacter concisus. The sequence goes on from NZ_PIQS01000001.1 coordinate 450,413, forward strand.
CATTCGATCGAGCGGTCAGCTACGTCGTTTAGCTTTTCGCTATCTGGCGACTCAGAGCGTAGATAATAAGTTGATTTTAGTCCAAGCTCCCATGCAAGCATATAAATTTCACTTAGATAGCCGCCGCTTGCTTTGTCTAGGCTCATAAAGATATTTAGACTTTGCCCTTGATCGATCCATTTTTGGCGGATCGCACCTGCTTTTATGAGAATTCTCTGATCAAGCTCGTAAGCTGGCGTGTAAAACTGCCAAGTGTCAGGGCTTAAATTTGGCACGACATTTGGGATCATACCGCTTAGGTTGTGCTCAAACCACTTGCGTTTATAGACTGGCTCGATGGTCTGAGTAGTGCCGACAAGGATAGAGATCGAGCTAGTTGGAGCGATCGCCATTAGGTAGCCGTTTCTCATGCCGTCACGCTTGACCCTTTCTCTTAGCTTGTCCCAGTCGCAGACATTTTCGTCAAATAGCCCACCTTTGTCGTTTAAAAGGGCTTTTGCGTTCTCGTTCGCGGTATCTATCGGCATGATGCCTTTGCTCCATTTTGAGCCCTCAAATTTTGGATAGACGCCCTTTTCTACGGCTAAATTTGAGCTAGCATAGATCGCGTTGTAGCTTATGTTTTCCATTATGCTATCAATGAGCGCCAAATGCTCATAACTGCCCCATTTTACGTTTTTCTCAGCTAGCATTTGCGCCTCGCCCATGACACCAAGGCCGATCGAGCGAGATGATAGGTTTGTGTGTTTTACCTTTTTGTGTGGGTAGAAATTTAGGTCTATAACGTTATCAAGCATCCTGATAGCTATCGGCACGACACGCTCGATGTCCTCTTTGCTATTTATCTTGCTTAAATTTATACTTGCAAGGTTGCAAACCGCCGTTTTGCCCTCGATACTCTCTTTTTCTACGATAAAAATTTGCTTACCTTTTAGGCTATCAAGCGCGCTAAGCTTTTTGGCTTTTTTAGTTATGCCGCTATCGACCGTGACGTCTTCTTCTTCATCAAATAGCTCCTCGCCGCCATCTTCATAAGTGATCTTGATCTTGTAGTAGTTTGGCGCTGTATTTTGGAAAATTTCAGTGCATAAATTTGAGCTTCTGATGATGCCCTCGTGGTCGTTTGGATTTGCTTTGTTGGCATTGTCTTTAAAGCACAAAAATGGCATGCCAGTTTCAAAATAGCTAGTTAAAATTTTCTTCCAAAGCTCTTTTGCAAGGATGGTGTTTTTCTGGATATTTTCGTCGTTTTCATACTCCAAGTATCTCTTCTCAAACTCCTCGCCGTAAAGGTCGCAAAGGTCGCTTACTTGAGCTGGGTCAAAAAGACTCCAGCGGCCATTTTCTTTGACACGCTTCATAAATAGGTCGTTTATCCAAAGTGCAGGGAAAAGCTCGTGCGCACGGCGTCTCTCTTCGCCTGAGTTTTTACGAAGATCGAGAAAATCGCTCACGTCCATGTGCCAAGGCTCGATATAAACGGCGATCGCGCCCTTTCTAGTGCCTAGCTGATCGACCGCTACTGCGATGTCGTTTGTCACTTTTAAAAATGGTATGATACCGCCAGCTGCGTTTTTATGTCCGTCGATACTGCCGCCCATCGCACGCACCTTGCTCCAGTCCCAGCCGATACCGCCGCCAAATTTTGAAAGTAGCGCCATCTCTTTGTAGCTATCAAAAATGCCCTCGATATTATCAGGCGTGCTGCCTACGTAACAGCTGCTTAGCTGGTGACGCGTCGTACGGGCATTTGAGAGCGTCGGAGTGGCGAGCATCACTTCAAATTTAGAGATGAGATCGTAAAATTTCTTCGCCCAACCTTGGCTGTCTAGCTCATTTTGCGCAAGGAACATCGCGATCGCCATAAACATATGCTGTGGAAGCTCGATTGGCATGCCATTCTTATCTTTGATGAGATAGCGGTCATAAAGCGTTTTGATACCAAGGTATGCAAACTGAAGGTCGCGCTCAGGCTTGATGTAAGCGTTTAGATCCTCTAAGTCGTACTTCTCTTTTAGCCCAGGGATGATGCGGCCTACCTTTTCGCCCTTTGCGAGGTAGTCTTTTAGGTGGTTGTAGCCATTAAAGCCGGTTACTTTGTGATAAAGGTCGAACAAAAATAGTCTCGCAGCGACAAATGTCCAATTTGGACGGTCGATGTCGATCTTATCAACTGCTGTTTTTATAAGAGTTTGCTGAATTTCCTCAGTCGTTATCATATCTCTAAACTGGATTTTCGCATCTACTTCAAGTTCACTAAGGCTTACGTTGCTAAGGCCAAAAACGGCTTCATTTGTATATTTTTTAATCTTACTTATATCAAGCTCTTCTGTTCTGCCATTACGTTTTATAACTTTCAAAAATATCTCTCCATGTTAAATTTTAATTTGGGATTTTATCCAAAAGGAGATAAAAACTCTCTTTGTTAAAAAAGTGATTTTAGATATAAAATTTAATTCGAAAAATAATATTTTATTTTTAAAAAATTAAAAAATTTGATCTTATTTTAAAATGATTGTAAAAATTTTTGAAGCGATGTCTTGAAGCAAGAAGCATAAATTTGCCTCTTGCATTTAAATTTACTTACCAAAGACTCTAGCGAAAATTTTATCTACATTTTTGGTGTAGTAGTTGTAGTCAAAGCACTCTTTGATCTCATCTTTGCTAAGGCTCTTAGTTAGGTCCTCGTCGTTTAGCAAATTTTGTAAAAATAGACTGTGACCTTGCTCGTCTATCGCTTTTTTGCCCTCTTGTAAGTCCGCCCAGACCTTCATGGCGTTGCGCTGAACGATTTTGTAAGCATCCTCTCTAGAGATTCCACGCTGTGGTAGCTGCAAAAGCACGCGCTGTGAAAAGACTAAGCCACCTGTTAAATTTAAATTTTTCATCATATTTTCTGGATAGACGACTAAATTTGCTATCAAATTTTTGATGCGAACCAGCATAAAATCAGCGGTGATAAACATATCTGGTAGGATAAATCTCTCGACCGAGCTGTGGCTGATGTCACGCTCGTGCCAAAGGGCGACGTTTTCAAGTGCAGGTGTGACGTATGAGCGTAGCACTCTACAAAGGCCGGTGATGTTTTCACTAAGGACTGGATTGCGTTTATGTGGCATAGCACTTGAGCCCTTTTGTCCTGGGCTAAAATACTCCTCCGCCTCATAAACCTCCGTCCTTTGGTAGTGTCTAATGGCAACTGCGATCTTCTCGCAAGTAGAAGCCAAGATAGCGATAGCGCTTACCACATGTGCGTAGCGGTCGCGCTGGATCACTTGATTTGATGCTGGGGCAGCTTTGAGGTCTAGCTCCTCACATGTCAGCTCTTCAAATTCCATCGGAGCGTGGGCTAAATTTCCCATAGCGCCTGAGAGTTTGCCGTAGCTGATAGTATCTTTTGCATCTTTGATGAGCTTTAGAGCCCTTGCGATCTCGTCATACCAGATGGCAAGCACAAGGCCAAAAGTTATCGGCTCGCCGTGGATGCCGTGGCTTCTGCCGACCATGAGCGTGTGCTTATGCTCGTTTGCTCTGTTTTTGACCGCCTGCATGAACTCCTCTACGTCACTAATGATGAGCTCTAGGCTCTCTTTCATCTGAAGTGCGACGGCTGTGTCGATGCAGTCGCTTGAGGTCATACCGTAGTGCACAAACCTACTCTCCTCGCCAAGGCTCTCGCTGACGCTTGTTAAAAAAGCGATGACATCGTGCTTTGTCGTCTTTTCTATCTCGTCGATGCGAGCCACTTCAAATTTAGCGTTTTTGCAAATTTTCTCGCAATCACTGTCATTTATAAAGCCGAGCTTATTCCAAGCCTTAACGGCAGCTTTTTCTACCTTGAGCCAAGCATCGTATTTTGCTTGTATGCTCCACTTTTCAGCCATATCCTTGCGTGAGTATCTTTCGACCATTGTTGAACCTTTTGTATTAGTTTTCTTTATCATAAAAGTAAATTTTAGCCTTGAAAGCTAAAAATCACATAGTATAATTTTATAAAATTTAAGTTTTGATTATATAAAATCCGGGCTGAAATGTCGGTTATACGCTTATAAATTTGGGCTTAAGATAGCTCGCTCGTTTTTCAAAGGATCAATTTTGCCCTATGTAAATAAATTTATCGTCACTGCAGATCATCAAAAAGCTTACGAAATTTTACTGCAAAATGGCTTTAACATGAGCCAAACCCAGTGTCTCATCGACAAAGGTAGGCTGATCTGTGGCGGCAGTGTCGTGAGCGAGAAAAATGCCATTTTGTGTGGCGATGTTTTTTTGATCGACTATGAGGCCAAGCCAAAGGGACTAAAGCCGATCTTTGAGTGCGAGAGCTTTGCGGTATTTGACAAGCCAAGCGGTGTGCTGAGCCACCCAAATGGCAGACACTGCAACTACTCGCTAAATGACGAAATTTACACGCTTTTTGGACGAGATGCGAGCGTGGCACATAGGCTGGACTTTGAAACAAGTGGCGTGATAGTCGTGGGCAAAGATAGAAATTCTACGATAAAACTAAAGAAAATCTTTGAAAACCGAGAGGTTTCTAAAAGCTATGTCGCGATGGTGCAAGGCAAGGTCGAGCGAGAATTTACGATCGATGCTAAGATGGATCTAGCAAACAACTACGACGATGTGAAAATGCGAATGCAAATTTGCGAAAACGGCAAGAGCGCTGTGACTAAAATTTTGCCTATAAAGTATTTTGACGATATCGATACGACTTTGGTTCGTGCTATACCACTCACTGGCAGGCAGCATCAAATTCGCTTGCATTTGTTTCATGTGAAACACAAGATCCTTGGCGAACCACTTTATGGTTTGTCGCGTCCGCAGATCGAGAAAATTTTAGACAAAGAGATAAGCGAGCGTGAGCGGATAAATTTAACTGGGGCAAAGAGGCTCTTACTTCACTCGGATGAGATCTCTTTTAAATTTGATGAAATTTTTTACAATATTAAAAGCAAATTTGAAGCCGAAAGTGAGTTTTATAAATTTGCAAAAGAAAGTTTTATTTTAGCCTAAGGGTTTTATTTTCTTCTGCAAGTTTTTCTAACTCTATTAAATTTTCTCTACTTTGTGCTAAAAACTCATCAAATTTAAAACCTAGCACTACTATTCTATAAAGCTCTGGTTTATTTTTTCTCCAATTATAGATAGTTTTTGCGTCTACTTTTAAAATCCCAGCCATATCACGTTGTGTTAAATTTGCCATTCTTGATCCTACTTTTTGGGAGATTTTAAAGTAAAGCTTTATAACTTTTAACAAAGTAAATATTTCTTACTTATATTTAAATATAAGTAACTATTCCTTTAATTTATTATTTATTAAGAACATAACAGGTAATATTTCCATTTAAATATTTAAAAGGAGGCAAGATGAATAAAATCATCAAAAAGACATTTGGGGGACTTAGTATGTCATATTATTTAAGACATCTATTTTTTGGCGCTATAATGGCGGTATTTTTTATATATATGTTTTACAATTTAGGTAGAGCATCGATTTTAGTGGCTATTGTTTTTGCGATAAATGCTCTAATTTATCCGTATTCGCGTTTTGTTTATGAAAGTATAGTCGATTTTATTTTTGGGAATAATGTCTTTTTTGTAAATGCATTATTTTTACTTGCAACCAAAATTATAACTATGCTTATATGTTTTGGCTTTGCTATATTTATCGCGCCTATTGGACTTATATATCTTTACTACTATCACAGCAAAAATAAAACCTTTGACGAGTAGATTTTATAAGCTAAACTTTAGTTTATACTTGCATAAGTTTGGCTTTAATATCTTAATCAAAAATTTTAAAACTACTATTTCTCTCCAGATATAACTTTAATAAGTCCAAAGACTCCAACTCCAACTACGATACATATAAAAACTATCTCAGCGATATCAAGAGCTGTCATTTTTTACTCACGTTAGTTTTATCGTTAGTCGGTTTTTCTTCTATTTTAGCTACGTTCTTATCGCTAACGTTAATTCTGAATTTTGGATTTTCATTTCGCTGTTTTAGCTGTCCACAAGCCGCACTTATATCAAGGCCTTTACTCTGTCTGATCGTACAAGTAACACCGTGATCTCTTAGATATTCTTGAAATTTTAGCATGCTGGTAAGCTCAGGTCGTCCAAATTCACTACCCTCATGTGGATTAAAATATATAAGATTTACCTTCGCTTTTATACCATGAAGTAGTTTTACCAACTTTTTAGCATCACTCACGCTATCGTTTAAATCCTTGATAACAAGGTATTCAAACATTACACGCTTGCGCATATCGATAGGAAATCCCCTAACGGCATCCATAACAGCCTCAATATTATACGCCTTATTTATCGGCATTAGACGGCTTCTAAGCTCATTAGTAACAGCATGAAGCGATATGGCCAATAACACGCCAAGATCCATCTCACCAAGCTTTTTTATCTGGCTACCAAGGCCACTAGTTGAAACTGTTTGACGACGTGGCGATATGGCTAGACCCTCGTTAAGAGCTAAAATTTTGATAGCTTTACTAACGTTAGTAAGATTATCGAGTGGCTCACCCATACCCATATAAACAACATTTATACGTCTTTCATAAGGTATCTTATTCTCTCTTTTTATCCATAAAATTTGTCCAACGATCTCGCCTGCAGTCAAATTTCTAACAAGCCCGCCCTTTGCTGTTAGACAAAAAGCACATCCCATCTTACAGCCAACCTGTGAGCTAACACAAACCGTATAACGAGCATGGCGACTGACCTTTCCATTCTCATCACTAATCTCCTCCTTCATCGGGAGTAAGACACTCTCTATCTTTAGCCCATCTTTTAGCTCAAAAAGATACTTAATCGAACCATCGCTACTTTGCTCAAATTTTACACATTTTAAAGGATCGATATAAAATTTTTCAGCTAGATCTTGACGCATATCTTTAGGCAAATTCAGCATTTGGCTAAAATCGGTTGCATTTTTCTTATATATCCACTCATAGATTTGTGTTGCTCTAAATGATGGAGAAACTAACTCTTTTAGCTCATCGATACTAAGATCAAGCAAATTTATCACATATTTTCCTTTATATATTTTGTTAGAATTTTCTTGGCCTCTGCGTGATTTTTTATAAAATCAGTATGTGCATTTTTATTACAAAAATTTGTCGCTATGAAAATTCCATAAGCCGGAATTTTAAAAATTTGAGCCGCTTTTAGAACAGAAAAAAACTCCATATTTTCTAAAAAATAACCCTTTTCAAACATCTTATGAGCCAAATTTTTGTCTGTAGTTATGAAATTTGATGAATTTGTTTTGATAGTTCCACGTGAAACTATAGAAGAAATTTCATACTCAATCGGTGAATAAGATCTATTTTCTACGCTAGAAATTTCAATATTTGCCCCAACCGAACTTTCATAAATTTGTAAAATTTCACCGTCTTTATAAAGACCTGCCGAGCCAACGAAAACTATTTTTTCTGGCATCTGGTATAAATTTCGTTCAGGATTTTTTGACAAATTTTGGCTTAGATTTTGCAGCTCTGGATTTGATGAGTTTGCAAATTTAGCCTCGATCTTTGCAAGATAGTGAGGATCAATGTTTTTTAAATTTATGCCCTTTTCTTCCGCTCCAATACATGCTCGTTTCTGCAAAAAATTTGTCAAATTTATCGCCATATCAACTAGCCCCACACCCATTGGCAAAGCAAAGTCAAAAATTTCATTTTTTCCTGCTGAGATAACTAACATCAAAGCCTAACCTCAACGCCATTTGTCTTGAGATACTCTTTTAGCTTTTTTATCTCGATTTCGCCAAAGTGAAAGATCGAAGCAGCTAAACACGCATCAGCCCCGACTTCAAAAGCCTCTTTAAAGTGCTCCATCTTACCAGCGCCGCCACTTGCGATAGTTGGTATAGAAAGCGTGCTAAATACCTTTGTTAGCTCAAGGTTAAAACCCTGTTTGACACCGTCGTTATCCATGGACGTTAGCAATATCTCCCCTGCTCCACGCGACTCGACCTCTTTCGCCCAAGAAAAGGCATCTTTTTTGGTATCGATCCTGCCACCATTTATAAAAACACTATAACCATTTTCGATCTTCTTCGCATCGATCGCAATTACGACACATTGTGAGCCAAATTTCTTAGCTGCCTCATCAATCAAATTTGGCTCTTGTATAACTGATGAATTTAAGCTTACTTTATCGCAGCCAGCATTTAAAAGGCGAGAGATATCATCGATCGTGCGTATACCTCCGCCAACTGTTAGTGGGATAAAAAGCTTACTTGCGACCTTTTTTACGACATCAACTATCGTATCACGCCCAAGATGAGAGGCAGTGATATCTAAAAAGCAAAGCTCATCAGCGCCCTCGTCATTGTATCTTTTGGCTATTTCGACAGGATCTCCAGCATCGACAAGCCCTACAAAATTTACACCCTTTACGACTCTGCCATCTTTTACATCAAGGCATGGGATTATGCGTTTTGCAAAATGATTCAAATCTGTCCTTTATCTATTTTTCTAGCTGCTACCTTAAAATATGGCAAATTAGACCAATTTTCTCGGTTACCAACTATATAAACAACCTCTTTTGCTCTTGTTAGTGCTACATTTAGTAAATTTGGCGTACTAGCAGCCCATGCTCTAGCGCCTTTTGTGGCACCGCCAAGGACAAAGATAACAACATCGGCTTCTTTGCCTTGCATAGTGTGAATGGTACCAGCCCCTTTTAAATTTTTACAAACATCTTTAAAAGGTGTTATTATTTTAATGCTATCTTTTAGCTTGGCTAGCTTACCATCTAAAAGCTCTTTAATGATCATGCCTTCAGCTTTATTATAATTACCTATCCATTCATCACTACTAACATCAATCCATTCTGTTTTGATATTAGGATCACTAAGTTTGCTTTCACTACCTCTACCAAGTATCATCATATCATCATATGTTGTTTCGTTTGAAATTTTAAACATAGGGTTGGCGCACCTTCTATGAACGATAAGTGGCGAACCAACCCAAATGGACTTACCATCTCCTTTTATATATGTACCAATATTTTGTACTTTATCGGCTCGAAGTTGAACTGATGATTTTAGTAGATTAAACTCATCTTTTGCATCGCAGTAGCGTAAAATGGCGTTATTTAAAGCTGGTGGCAATGTTACAACGGGCTCAAGTTGAAGTGGATCACCAACCACCACAGCCATGTTCGAACGAAGCAATGCACCTAATGCGTTAGTTAAATTTGCCTGCCCTGCTTCATCTATTAAGAGCAAACCTATATCGCCATTTAGTAGCTCTTTAAAGGTATTATTAAAAGATGCGAAAGTAGAACTAACAACTGGCGTTAGTAAAAATAATCCTTTTATTATTTCACGTCTATCTTTAGCCTCAAGCCCGTTTTTCTCAGCCATTTTTTCATCATTAAATATAACGCTAAGAGCTCGTAAATTTGTTCTAACAGCTTCTTTCCAAGCAAAGATAGTAGCTTTATGCAGATTAAGTGCTTCTTTAAAAAGCTTGATTCTTGCGTTAAAAAGCTTTGTCTTGTAGGATTTCTCATCAAGATCAAGCTCCATCATAAATGGCATACTCTTTTGTATTTCTTCATTGCTCTGATTAAAAGTACCATTTAAAAAGCTATCAAGTTCTTCACTTCTGCCAATTAATTTTTGACGTCTAACAAAGTCACCATTAAGTTTGTTGAGATGGTCTATCTTGGTGTTAAGTTCTAAAATTTTCTCTTCAAGCTGAGTTATTTGAGCTTTTAGTTCGTTTAATTTTGCTTCATTCTTCTCTTTATTTTCACTATTTTGCTTACTTGCTTTCAAATTTTGCTCAGCTATTTGGCGATTTATCTCACTAACTTTTTGCGCTTCATTGTTATATTTTTCAAAAGCTTGTGTCTTTAAAATTTGCTGGAAAATAAAAAATAATGGCTTTGGAGGCGCACTGAGATACTCTTGTAAAATTTCATTTTGGTCAATAAGCTTTGTTAGCTCGTTAGCTTCAGTAGTCTTTTGCTCTAGCTCATTTTTGCTCAAATCTAGTTCATCTATTAGTGGCCTTAAAAGCTCGTCTATTTGCCTTGCTGAATTATAGTTATCAAGTCTTTTATCGATATTTATAAGCTCACTATTTATACTTTTTAGCTCCTCTTCTTTGATCCTGATCTCGCTAAAAAGTAGATTTACTTCGTATAGGGCTTGATTAAATTTCTCCTTTGCCTCGTCGTAATCATCAATTCCTTCTCCAGTAGCCAAGTATTTGCCAAGCCCCATCAAAAAACCATCTTGTTCTATAAATTCTTTAAATTCTTTTGAAACATCTTCAAACTGACTATGCGTTTTTTCGATCTTTACGCCATTAATCGCGTTAAAAATAAAATTTAACTTATTTTGCTTTGAGCCAAGAGGTATGCAAAAAAGTCCCCATGCAGGTTTTGAGATAAAAGATTTTTCTCCAAAATTTGTCTTTTCATCGGCCGAGAGAAGCCTTGTAGCTATAAATTTAAAATAATCAATCTCGCCTGCGTAACTACCGATGCTTTTTAATTGGCTAAGCTCTTTACTTAAAATTTCAACCGCACCGTTATTACAAGAGCTAACAACCATCTCATAGCCCTGAAGTTCTTTATTTAGAGTAAAATAAAGCACCTTATCGCTACTATCTCGAACTGGAGAAAAGATATCATGTCTACTCATTTGTGCGAGCTTCATCGCTCTAAGTGTAACAACTTCAGCCATTACGTCTTTTAAAAGCGTTGTTTTACCAGTGCCTGGAGCGCCATTTACGCTATAAATTCCACCACTTTTTTCTTTAAATTTTTTAATGATGTTATTAACGGCAATTTGCTGTGAAAAATTTAGAGCGAAGTCACTAGCAAAGGCCGATCTTGGATACTCTTCTGCTTTAAAAAAATCTCTAACAAGCCTTTTATTTTGCTCATCCCTTACATCAAGTCTTTCAAATTTATTCTCACTGCCCTCGTCCAAAAACTGATCCGTTAGCTCATGCGTCCTGCCTGACTCGTAAAATTTTATAAGCAAATTTATATCATCTATAAAAAAGCTATTTAAAAGGCTATCATTTTCTTTAAAATTTGGATTTATAATCTTTATTTCAAGCCTTAAGAAATCATTACAAAATGGTGTTTTAAGTGCACTTTTTAGCTCATCGTTTATAAGCTTTATATATTTGCCAAATTCCATTTTTTCTTTATAGATAGATAGCTTGTCTTTTATGCGCTCGCACTCTTTGCTAAAGTCACTTTGGCTTATCTCTTTTAGATGATCTAGGCGAGCCATTGCCCAAGGAGCTGTTGAGATGAAAAGATCATCAGACGAGTTTGGTGTAAAAAACGGAGTTAAATCATCATCTAAATTTACATCTTTTAAAGCAAAATTTTGATCATCTTTACAAAATACCAAATCACCAGTAAGCTTAAATTTATAGCAAAATGCCTTATCAAAGCTCGTTTGCTCAGATCGCAGCTCATCCAAAATTTGCTCTTTTTCAAATTTTGAATTTGCTAGCTTTGAGATATAAATGGCAAGCAAATCAGTCTCAAAAATACCGCCATAAATAGAAATTTCTATACCATTTTTTAAAAGCGAGCTATCAAATGCCCTTAAAATTTGTAGAAATTTCTCATCAAAATTTGTAATGTCAAGGTCTATTGATTTTTTAAATTTGGTATTTGTCCTTTTTGGCTCGTCTAAGGTTTTTGGCTCTAAATATTGTGATAATAAAAAGTATTTTAAGGTATTTGCCTTGCTCAAATTTATGCCCTATTTCGTTATTATTTAGTGATTATAATCCATTTTATATATGATTAAACTAAACTTGTAATCATTGTATAAGTAATTTTTGGCTAATATCGCGGCTATGATAAAGGCAAAAAAGCACTTTGGACAGAATTTTTTACAGGACAAAGCGACACTAGATAAGATCATCCAAGCGATACCCAATGACGTAGAAAACGTTGTTGAGATTGGGCCTGGCTTAGGTGATTTGACATTTAGACTTTTGCAAATTTACAAGACGACCTGTTTTGAGATAGATTGTGAGCTGTTTCAAATTTTAAAGGCTAAATTTGCAAATGAGATCCAAAATGGACAATTAAAACTTTTTTGTAAAGATGCATTAGAGCAGTGGCAAGAAGAGGGCGGACTAAGTAGCCAGAACTACTTTTTAGTCGCAAATTTACCCTATTACGTTGCTACGAAGATGATAATAAATGCGATAGATGACGAAAAATGCCTTGGACTTATCGTGATGATACAAAAAGAGGTTGCTCTTAAATTTAGTGCAAAGAGCAGGGATAAAGAATTTAGCGCTTTATCGATCCTCGCCTCACTCCAAGGCAGGTGTGAGCTTTTGTTTGACGTGGATGCAAAGCTTTTTAATCCACCTCCAAAGGTCACATCCTCAGTCATCAAACTACAAAAAACAAAAAAGATTTTTGGCAAAGACGGGATTTTCAAAGATGCAAAACAATACGAGGCTTTTAAAGTATTTTTAAGAGCTGCGTTTGCTTCTCCAAGAAAGACGCTTTTGAAAAATTTATCCACAAATTTTGACAAAAAGGTGTTAGAAGAAATTTTTGAAGACCTAGGCTTAGCTCAAAATTTACGTCCACACGAGCTAGATGTCGATTCTTATCTAAAAGTATTTGAAAGATTAAAGGAAGATAATGAACGACAAAAACGAAGAGAAAGTTGTAACTAACCAAAGCAAAAACAACAAAAGACGAAGATTTAGACCAAAAAATAAACCAAAACAAGAGGGCGAAACTACCGAGCAAGCTTCACTAGCAAGCAAAAGCGTAATAGATAACTTCTTTGCAGCAGAGCAGGCTGAAGCCAAAACGCACGCCGAGCCAAAGAGCCAAAATTCTCGCCCAAAAAAGCCAAGAAATAACAAAAATCAAAACAAAAATGGCGAAAACAATAAGCCAAAAGAGCAAAAACAAGAATCACAAGAAACAAAAACCAAAACACAAGAACAAAAAGAAAAGCCTAAAAAAGCTAAAAAGCCAAAGAAAAATTTACCTGCAAAACTAAATGGTAATGAACAATGGCAGCAAGACATTGCAAGTGCAATGGTGGCAAACAAGGCCGTTCACGAGCTTCGTCTGGAGCCTATGAAGTATCTAAACTCAAGCGAACACAAAATTCGTATAACGCCACTTGGCGGTCTTGGCGAGATCGGCGGAAATATGACGATATTTGAGACCGATACGAGTGCTATCATCGTTGACATCGGCATGAGTTTTCCAAGCGAGAGTATGCACGGCGTGGATATCCTAATCCCGGACTTTGACTATGTTAGAAAAATAAAAGACAAGATAAAAGGCGTCATTATCACTCACGCGCACGAGGATCATATCGGCGCGGTGCCCTACTTTTATAAAGAGTTTAAATTTCCGATTTACGCCACACCTTTGCCACTTGGTATGATAAATAACAAATTTGAAGAGCACGGCTTAAAGCAGGAGCGCTCACTTTTCCGTTCTGTCGAGAAAAGAAAGCCATATCTAATAGGCGACTTTGAGGTCGAGTGGATACATATCACCCACTCCATCATCGACGCTAGCGCACTTGCGATCACGACAAAGGCAGGCACCATCATCCATACGGGTGACTTTAAGATTGACCACACGCCGATAGATGGCTACCCAACAGACCTTGGCAGACTCGCATACTACGGCGAGCGCGGCGTGCTGTGTCTCATGAGCGATAGCACGAACAGCTACAAAGAGGGCTTTACAAAGAGCGAAAGCAGCGTTGGCAAGACCTTTGACGCGATATTTTCTAAAGCCAAAGGCCGCGTGATAATGAGTACATTTAGCTCCAACATCCACCGCGTTTATCAAGCGATCGAGTGGGGGCTAAAATACAACCGCAAAGTCTGCGTCATCGGTAGATCAATGGAGAGAAATTTATATACTGCAATGGAGCTTGGCTATATCAAGCTTGATAAGAAAATTTTTATCGATGCAAACGAGGTTGGCAAATTTAAAGATAACGAAGTGCTGATCGTTACCACAGGCTCTCAGGGTGAGACTATGAGTGCACTCTACAGAATGGCTACTGATGAACACAAATACATCAAAATAAAGCCAACCGATCAGATAATAATCAGCTCAAAGGCGATCCCTGGCAATGAAAGCAGTATCTCAACTGTATTAAATTTCCTAATAAAATCAGGCGCAAGCGTCGCTTATCAAGACTTTAGCGAGATCCACGTCAGCGGTCACGCAGCACAAGAAGAGCAAAAGCTGATGCTTCGCCTCATAAAACCAAAATTTTTCTTACCGGTGCATGGCGAGTACAATCATATCGCAAAGCACAAAGAGACAGCTATAAGCTGCGGCGTAGATGAGAGAAATATCTATCTAATGAGCGATGGCGATCAAATGGAGATCTGTCAAAAATACTTAAAGCGTGTAAAAACGGTAAAAACTGGTAAAGTCTTCATAGACAATCAAATAAATAAACAAATCTCAGACGATGTCGTCATCGATAGACAAAACCTTGCTGAAGCAGGTGTTGTCATGATAATCGCTCAAATTTCACGTCATGGCGCAAAGCTCATAAACAAGCCTCGTGTCATTAGCTACGGCCTTGTGGGCAATAAACAAGATGCGGAGTTTAGCAAAGAGATGCAAGAAATTTTGACGCAGTTTTTAAGCAACGTCAAAGAGGAGCTTTTAAAAGATGGCAGACTGCTCGAGTCACAAGTGCGTCAAGTGATTAGAAAGCATATCTTTAGAAAGGTCAAAAAGTACCCAACTATCGTGCCGATTATCTATCTAATGTAAGGGAAATTTATGCAAGCAATCAACCAAATCGCAGCCGAAGTTTTAAAGATAGAAGCAAACGAGCTTTTAAGACATGCTAAAAACTTAGAGATAGAAGATGCTGTAAATTTGATATTTAATACAAAAGGCAAGGTCATAGTAACAGGCGTAGGCAAGAGCGGTCATGTAGGTGCAAAGATTGCTGCCACGCTTGCGAGCACCGGCACGCCAAGCTTTTTCTTACACCCAACAGAGGCTATGCATGGCGACCTTGGCATGATAGAAAAAGATGATGTTTTGTTAGCCATTAGCTTCAGTGGCGAAAGCGATGAGCTTATCAAAATTTTACCTCACGTAAAGCGCTTTGGTGTAAAGATCGTCGCAATGGCAAGGAGCAAAATAAGCTCGCTTGGTAAATTTAGCGATGCATTTATTAGCATAGATGTAGAAAAAGAGGCGTGCCCACTAAATGCCGCTCCAACAGCATCAACTACACTAACGTTAGCTCTTGGCGATGCATTGGCTGTTTGTTTGATGCAAAGGCGAGGCTTTAAAAAAGAGGACTTTGCAAATTTTCATCCAGGTGGCAGCCTTGGCAAGAGGCTATTTTTAAAGGTCAAAGATGTGATGAGAAGCGAAAATTTACCGATAGTTCGCTGGAATGCGAGCCTAAAAAAAGCAATCGATACTATGACACACGGTAAACTTGGCACGGTCCTAATCGTCGATAAAGATGGTGTGTTAGATGCTATTTTAAGCGACGGCGATCTTAGACGTGCACTTATGCGAGAAGACTTTGACCTAGACGAGCCAGCTATGAAATATGCCACTTTGCATCCAAAAGAGATAAACGATAAGGAAATGTTAGCTGTGGATGCATTAGCCCTGATAGAAAAATATAAAATTCAGCTTCTAGCCGTTGTAGAAAATGGCGTGCCCGTGGGTGTTTTACACATCCATGACCTTGCAAATTTAGGACTATAAAATGGAAAAAACAAGACTAAATAAATTTATCTCACATAACACAAATTACTCACGCCGTGAGGCAGATGAGCTGATAAAAGCTGGTAAGGTTAGCATAGCAGGACGAGTGGTTAGCGACCTTGCCACAAGCGTAGATGAAGATGACAAAGTACGTATAAATGGTCGTTTGATAAAGCTAAAAAAGGAATTTACTGTTATCGTCTATCATAAACAAAAGGGTGAACTAGTTAGCAAAAAAGATGACCGCGGACGAAAGACGATCTATGACACGCTGGATAAGAAATTTGCAAAATTTGTTAGCGTAGGGCGCTTAGACTATGCAAGTGAGGGGCTGCTTTTACTAACTGATGCTCCAGCGATCGCCACAGCTCTCATGAATAGCGATTTAGAGCGCGAATACTACCTAAAAGTAAAAGGCGAGGTGACAAAAGAGGTGATAGAAGCGATGACAAATGGCTTTTTCGCCAAGGACGCCACCAAAGGCGCACATGCAAAAACTACTATAAAATCAATGGAATTTAAGCCATTTCTAGCCTATAAAGTCTTTGGCTCAAGTGGTGGCTATACAAAACTAAAGGTCATCATCAACGAGGGGCAAAATAGGGAGCTTCGCCGCTTCTTTGGATACTTTGACCTTGAAGTGATGGATCTAAAAAGGGTTAGCTTTGGGCGAGTCAGCCTTGATATGCTAAAGCCTGGCAAATGGCGCTACTTTGAAAATAGCGAATACGAAGACCTAAGAGACTTTTTAAAGGTTAATAGCGTTAGATACTAACATCAGGCTTGTTTCTCCAACAAAGAGGCAAGCCAAACCATAATAACTACAAATTTACAAAAATGGAGAAAAAATGAAAAAGGCTGTTCTTTTATCCGTGATCCTACTAACTACCAGCTTCTCTAAGGATATAGTGGAGCTTGGAATTGAAGCCTATGATCAAGGCAATTATTATAAGGCGGCCGAGATATTTAGCACGGCTTGCGATGATGGAAATGCTGAATGCTGCAATATGCTAGGGGCTTTATACTCAGATGGTCTTGGCGTCAAAGTAGACTATCATAAAGCAGCCTGGCTATATAAAAAAGCTTGTGATGGCAAAAGCGCTATCGCTTGTAGTAATTTGGGAGACCAATATAGGGACGGAATAGGTGTAAAACAAGACATTCGTAAAGCGATTGAGCTATACGAAAAAGCTTGTGAAGGCAAATATGCTGAAAGTTGTTTTTATTTGGGATTTTTTTATGAAAATGGACAACTAACAAAACAAGACTACTATAAAGCAGCCTGGCTCTATGAAAAAGCTTGCGATAGCGAATACGCCAATGGTTGCCACAATTTAGGAGTTTTGTATATGAATGGCAATGGTGTAAAGCAAGATTATATAGAAGTAGCCAAATTGTTTGAAAAAGCTTGTGAAGCCGATGTGGGTGAGAGCTGCTCAAATTTAGGGGTTTTATACGAAAATGGGCAAGGTGTGCAACAAGACTTTCACAAGGCAGCCAAATTGTTTGAAAAAGCTTGTGATGATGGATATTCTCAAAGCTGTAATAATTTAGGAAATTTTTACTCAAAGGGGCAATCAGTAAAACAAGACTACCTAAAAGCAGCCAAACTATGGCAAAAAGCATGTGATGATGAAATTGGCCAAAGTTGTTCTAATTTGGGAGTTTTATATTTAAAAGACCAGGGTATAAAACATGACTATATCAAAGCAATTAAACTATTTAAAAAAGCTTGTGATTTAGGATATCAGACAGGATGTGATTATTATAAAAAAATAAACAATAGCAACATAGACATAATAAGAATAAACTAGTAGTAGATTTTAGGCAGTAAATTTAAATCAAACGAGCTCTGCTAAATTTAGAGCTCATGCAAATTTATATCTTATTTTCTGAAAGTAGGATGTTTATATATGGATTTAGTAGCGTCTCACCACGTGCTGCGTAAAGCAAGACCTCTTTAAAATAGTTATCATTTATGCCATAGGTGTGAAACTCATATGCCCCTATGCCGTATCCCATAGGCGTGATATCAACCCTTGAGTACCAAGCATTTTGCGCTAGAATATAGCGATTCGTATCTCTTGAATAAACATATAGCTTTATCTTATCTTTGCTCTTTTGTGCCATATACCAGATGAAAGAATTTGTGATGTCGTTAAAAAAGTAGATGTCGCCATTTGGCATGATGGCTTGGGCTGTGTCGTTGTTATCAGCGATAAGCGTCCTACTCTCATAACATATAAATTTATTTGGCGTAAGTTGCTCGATCGGCTCTGATTTGCCGTTATTTAAAACTAAAATTTTATCATCACTTATGTCGGCATTATAGGCAAGCACGGCTAAAACTAGGGCTAACAAACACAAAGAAAAAATTTGCTTTATCAAAATAAAAATCCTCTTAGCAAATAATATTTTAGGACATAAAGCGCGCAGATCAGCACACAAACACCTAGCCAGATCGATGAAAATTTAAGCTTGTGTGAGTAGTTAGTCTTTGTGATAATCTCAACAAGATACGGCATAAGGCCGTAAAAAACGCCCAGAAACAAACTGCCCCAAATGAGATAGCCAACATAAAAATAGTCACCTTTTAGCATGCAGTATGGGCATTTATGGTTCGGCTGCTCGTAAACATAAAGGCCAAAAAAATAGGTGATGGCATAGTAGCTAAGCACCAAAAACAACAAATTTGCCACGAAGCTCGCCATACTTTGCTTTAAAAAATTTAGCACCAAAATGACAAAAAATAGCACGAAAAAGACGCTTACTAAGCCAAAATTTGTATAGCCAAATGGTAGCTTTGGAGCTTGAAAAGTAACAGAACAGCAAAAGACCGGCACTTTTAGTGGGATATTGTAAAAAAACGAAATTTCTATGCCAAGCTCAAGTAGTATCATGACAAAAAGGCAGATGAAAATGGCATATTTTTTCTTTAGATAAGGGAAATTTAGAGCCTGCAAGTCAAGCTTATTTATAACCAGCCAAATGCCAAGCCCAAAGATCAGTAAAATTTTAGTGAGCATCAATATACCACCAAATTTATTTGAGCCAATCACGCCAGCTGAGCACATGGCGCCGGGTACAATATCAGAGAGTTCATTTAGGCAAAGTGCAAAAAACATAAACAATACGATCTTGATACAGACACAAAAAAGTAAGATCGTATTTACAAGGTAGTTTTGTTTTTCAAGCGAGTATTGAAGCGATGTTAGTGCATTGTAGTCCCACGACCTCACGATCCTAACGACGTAAAAGAGCGAAATACTCATCAAAACTAACAGTACAAACTCCGCTAACAAAAAGGCAATAACGGCATTTGATAAAAAGACACTCATACTATCTCTCCGTTTTGCAAGCTGACAACCCTATCTGTTGCACTTAGCTCATCAAAAATACTATCGTGAGTAGCGACAATGACACTCTTTTTTAGAGTTTTAAAAGACTCTAGTAAGCCCAAAAATGCACGTGCATTTTGTCTATCTAAATTTGCCGTTGGCTCATCAGCCAAGATGATATCAGCATCCATAGATAAAGCTCTAGCTACCGCGCATCTTTGACGCTCGCCACCACTTAAATTTGATACGTTCTCATCTTTTTTATGAGCGATATTTGCGAGACTTAGAGCCTTTTTTATCATCTCATCTCGCACATTTGCCTTGAAATTTGTTAAAGCAAATGGAGCTAGTAAATTTTCATATACACTTAGACCCTCAATAAGGTTAAAATTTTGAAATACAAGTCCAAGCCTTTTGTGTCTAAGCTCAGAGCAAAAGGCATCAGGTAGCTTTGCGATATTAGTGCCATCTATCAAAATTTCTCCACTAGTTGGCTTTTGAAGTAGGGCAATGAGCGAAAGTAGGGTGCTTTTACCGCTTCCACTAATGCCTTTTAGTATCACTAGCTCGCCGTCATTAATATCTAAATTTATATTTTTTAAAGCACAAAACTCATTTTGTTTGTTTTGGTTATAAACTAGGCTAACACCTCTTATATTTATCATTTTAGCCCCTCATTTATGTCACTACTTGCTACTCTCCATGAAGGTATGAGCACAAACGCCAAAAATGGTATCACACCAAAAACAAAGATCAAAAAGAGCTTATCAAACTCTAAAATAGGCGTAAAATTTGTAAAATTTAAAAGCTCGTCACCTAAAAATATCCCTTTTAAAAGTGGAGCGTTTAATACAAAAACAAAGAGATAAGCCAGCATAACACCGAGTAAAAAAGCACTAACGCTCACGATGAAATTTTGTATAAATTTTAAAAATATAATATCTTTTATACAAAAACCAATGCTTCTTAAAATAGCTATTTCGCGCTTTTTACTACCATAGGCAAGTGAAATTTGGTTTTTAAGCAAGACAAAGAATATGAGCATAACACTAACGTAAATGCTCATAAAAATTCCACCCTTATAATAGTAAAGGTGCCTAACTTTAGCCACCTCATCTTCTATACTAAGAGCGAAAGAATTTGGGTATAAATTCTCTATCTTTAAAGCTACTTCACTGATTTCATCGGTGTTTGGCACCTCAACATAGAGCTTTGTATACTCTTCATCTTTTAAATTTAAGATAGCCCTTAGCGTATTTGGATGCAAAAATATAGCGTTATTTGAGATTAAACCACTTTGTGCCGGCATGGTCTTTAATATCTTTACTGGTATCATGCGCTCTTCAGTTAGAAAATTAAAGCTCTCATCGTAGTAAAGCTCATTCATCGCTGCCTTGACACCTTCTCCGACGATCATCTCATCTTCTTTTAAGCTATCATCTTCATATAGATGAAACCAAACACGCTTTTGAACAAAGTAGTACTCTCCATCAACCACGCCCCTAACGTCAGCCACGCCATCAATCTTCGAGATATCGTAGATATAGCCAGGATGCATTAGATCATTTTTGCCAGCACGAAATGCGCTCACTACGATACTTGATCTATCTTTTACTAAATTTATAAGATCATGTTGGATCGATCCAGAGATGAAAAGCACCGAGCTTAGCACAAAAATAATGAGTGCAAAGAGGCAGAAGCTAAAAAGGTGATCCTTCCTATCTTTAAAAAGCAGAACCACAGCATAGTTTATAAAATTTTTACCTATCATAGACAAAGCCTTTTTGCCCCTTTTGGTTAAAACTAAAAGCAGCATTTGCTCTTGTTATCTTAGAAATTTCTCTTAGCTCATTTTGCTTTGCTTTATGATCAAAGCTAAGATAGTGTGCCGCTAAAAGTGTATAAGAAAGTCCAAAAAATAACGCCAAAAAAACTAGAAATTTCACACTATTTACCGATAAAATTCTTTATCTCGTCAAATCTTATGACACCTTTGCCAGCATGATCTTTTAAAAAGCTCTCTGCCTTTGCTTCATCTTTAAATGGAATAAACTCATCGCCCATTGGTCCATAAACGTTTGAGCCGTGAACATAAAACGCATCTTTTGCATCAAGCTTTTCTAACGTATAATAATCGCTCACATAAGCATCTTTCATTTTGCCATCCGCAAAATAAAATTGTGCCATATCTTTTACGCCATCAAAATAATAATCCTTGCCATCTGCTTTGATGAGTGTCGCCCATGGAGAATTTTTGACGAGCATACCGCATACCGCACATCTTGCGCCCTTTGGCACGACTATCCTCTCAGGTTTTTTTATTTCTTGTTTAGCTTTTGAAGCTTGGTTGCTAGTACCTAAATTTGCTGGAGCATCCCATAGATACAAAGCGGCAGCTTGTAGGTGCTTGTCGTATTCAGGAGCTTTGTTAGCCTCTTTTGAGTCACACACTTGTTTAAGATGAGCTTTTAGCTCAGAGATAGCCTTAAAGCTTTTTGGATCTGTTTTTTTGCAGTTTGCTTCATAAAATTCTTTACCATGCGCATAAACGCCGTCTTCGCGTTTAGCTTTTATCATTTTATTATCGCCTTCAAAATCCTGTCCAGCGATCTCGTAAGCTTTAGCAAAGTTCATTATTTCGCCGCCATTTTCTGCTTGAAATTCTTTTGCGTCAGCCTCAGTTGAAAAGGCGTATTTGCTATTTCTAGTCATTGTGCCTTTAACACTACTACCAACGACATAAAAAGCTTTATTTACATCGATCAAATTTAGATTTTTAGTATCAACAACCTGCGCGTCACTTGGGATCTTGCCTTTTGTTAGCTCGTATAAGCAGTGAAGTGATGCTACTTGCTTGCCGTTATATACGTGATTAGTCTTATAAAATTTAACCAAATTCATTCCACAAACGGCGCAGTACTCCTTGCCCTCGCCGCTTCCTACTAGTGTAGCCTTGCTAGGATCCACGCTTTGAAACATCGGTTTCATTTTGACAGTTTGCTCATTTGCCGAGGCACCAAAAATCAAGGTAGCTAACAGTGCTGAACCCAAGATAGAACGTAAAATCATATTATCTCCTTTAGTATTTTGTCTCATTTTTATATTACATAAGCCTTAAATGCCACTGGCTTGGCTCCGTCAAAGCATCAATGCTTTCCTAAAATTTCTAAATTCTCGCACGCTTCTTTTAAGCCATTTTTGCAGCTTCTAGTAAAAATTTCACGTGCTTTCTCCACGTCCTCTTTCACACCTTTGCCCTCAGCTAGCATGATAGCGTAGTTATTGCAGCCCTTTTCATATCCATATATACACGCTTGCTCATAAAGTTTTGTGGCTTTTGTGAGGTTTTGATCAACGCCTTGTGCATAAACATATAAAAAGCCAAGATTATCACACCCTATGCCAGCTTCGTTTGCGCAAGCCATTTCGTAGTTTACTTTGGCTTTTGCATAGTCTTTCTCGACACCTTCACCCTGCGCGTATAGATAGCCAAGGTTACTACATCCTATGCCATCCCCTGCCTTGCAAGCCTTTTCGTAAAGCTCTTTTGCCTTTTTAAGATCCTTTGTCACGCCGGTGCCATTTGCATAAAGCAAGCCAAGTTCCGTGCAACCCTCATTATCCTTACAAGCCTTTTCATAAAATTTAACTGCTTTTGTTAGGTCTTTCTCCACACCTTTGCCTTTTTCATAGACGTAGCCAAGGTTGCTGCAAGCCATAGAGAAATTTTGATCACAAGCTTTTTCATAAAGCATAGCCGCCTTTGCTTCATCCTTTTTGACGTTGCCATCACCTCTGCTGTAAAGCACAGCTAGATTATAGCAGCCTGATGCCTTTTTCTCTTTGTCGCAAGCATCTTCATAAATTTGTGCTAGCTTGTTGTGATCGTCTTTTGCGCTTAAAGCCTCTTTGATATAGCCAGCATTTAATAGCCCCAAACAAGCAAACAATAAAACCAAACTCTTTTTCATCATATCTCCTAAATCTCTTTTATATCCTTACCTCTATAAGCAAAGGCGATTAGCAAAGCCAAGAGCATTAAAAGTAAATAAAGCAAATTTGAAACGCTAAATCCATCGCCATTTGCGTATGAGTGAAGTCCGCTTAGATAGAAATTTACACCAAAATAGGTAAAAATAACTGAACCAAAAGAGAGCACACTAGCTACTAAAAAAGTAAAAATATTTTTTAATCTTGGGATAAATCTTAAATGAAGTGCAATAGCATAAATAATTATCGTAATGTACGACCAGCTCTCTTTGCTGTCCCAGCCCCAGTATCTACCCCAGCTCTCATTCGCCCAGACGCCGCCAAGGAAATTTCCAATAGTTAGCAAGCTAAGTCCTATGATGAGGCTTAGCTCATCAGTTGCAGCGAGGTATCTTATCTGCTCACTAAGCTTTTGCTCGTTTTTTTGGTTTTTTATAGCCATTAAAAGAAGCCCAAGAAGCCCGAGCACAAAGCTAAAGCCCAAAAAGCCGTAGCTTGCTGTGATGACACTTACATGCACGCTAAGCCAAAATGACTTTAAAACTGGGACTAGATTTGTTATTTGTGGATTTATAAAATTTAGATGAGCTACAAGCAAGCTCACACTTGCAAAAAGTGAAGCAGCTCCAAGAGCAAAGCTTTGATGTTTAAAAAATAAAACTCCAGCTAGTACGCTTGCAAGCGAGATATACACTAAGCTCTCATAAGCATCACTCCAAGGTGCATGCCCTGAGATATAAGCACGAAGAGCTAAATTTAGCAAATGCACCACAAAGCCAAAATAAAATGCAAGGCTAAGTGCTTTTTCAAATCTAAATTTCTTTCCAGAAAATAGCCTATAAAAGCCAAGAGCAAGCGAAACTAGCCCAAGGATCATGTAAAAATATATAAGAAATTTAAAAATTTCCATTTGATTATAAAGCACTTCAAGCTCCACCTTTGCCTCGCTTGGTGCAAGAGAGCCTAGAGTGCTTCTTTGATAGCTTGAAATTTTCTCCAAGCTCTTATCAGCTCCCTCACACTCGCCACTTTTTACGCAAAGGCTTAAATTTTCTATATAAGCGCCTAAAACACTTTTAAACTCGCTTGAAATTTCGCTTGAGCCAAAGGCTTCATTTACGCCTAGCCAAGTTAATTTATCACCATTTTTAGCTGGGATAAATTTTAAAATTTCTCCCTTTAATGCAAGATATAAGACATTTAATCTCTCGTCAAATTTGATAACATCGTTGTCAAATTTATCTCTTTTTGAGGCGGATTTTTCATTTGCAGCTTCTACAAATTTAGCCAGCTTATACTCGCCATTTTCATTAAAAATGTCGTTAAAACTAGCAAATTTCTCATTAACTCCCAAAAGCTCGCCCACACGCTCACTTGTGATCTTTACTATCCTTTTATCCATCCACTCTTTTGGCAAGATGGCAAAAGAGAGCATTAGCTCCTCGCTACTAAGCCCAAATAGCGTAGTTTTGGTTGAAATTTTACTTATCACAGCTCTAGAGTAAGAGCCAGCTGGAGCGATTCTGCTATCAGCCTGAGTCAAAATTTTGGCAAATTTGCTTGCATGAGCATCTAAATTTTTATTATTTTCATTAGCAAAATTTGGAGTAGCATTTAAAAGCAAGATAGCCAAAAATGCAATTTGCGAACATTTTATAAAATTTAGTAGCCTAAAAAAACGGCTCTTTTTGCTAAATAAATTTGTCATAAAGCCAAGGCAAAGCAAAAAATATCCTATGTAAGTTGGGATTTTGCCAGGATCACGGCTGATCTCAAAAGCGCTTCCAAGCTCATCAGGATCGTATGAAGACTGAAAAATTTTATAGCCATCAATCGTTAGTGGATTATTTAGCGAGATGTCGTACTTGCCGCCAGCGATACTTACTTTACTTGTATAAGATGATGGAGTATTTAGCCCTGCATATCGCTCCAAAATGAACTCATCAAGTTTTAATGAAAATGGTAAATTTAAAGCCTTTGAGCTAAAGTAAAATTTCACCTCTTGCCCACCAAAACTTAGTACACTAGGCTCTAGCTCATATCCGGCTCCGCCTTTTAGCTTAACGCTCTTTTTTTCGCCGTTAAAGCTTATTTCTAAACTAAGCGTAGCAGGAGCGTTTTTCTCATCTTTTTTATATCCAAGCAAGTTAATTATAAATTCTTTGCCGTCTATAAATTTTTTAAACTCAAAGTCGTTTTTACCAAACAAGCTTAATTTTAATGGATAACTAAAATTTTCTCCAAGCATTTCGACTATAAGATAAGGCTTTACGCTTTGCATGGTGTTGCCGCTCTCGCCAACTCTTAGATGTAGCACGCCCTCTTCGCCAAAATACCTTGTAAGCGCAGCCCCGATGAAGATAACGATAAAAGCAAGATGTATCAAAAATGCGCCAAATTTTTTATACATCTTGGTTTTTACGATACTAATGGCTAAACAAATGGCACAAGCAAACATAACACACTCGTACCAAAGCGCTTCGTAAACAAGCACTCTGGCCGTTTGTGTGTCATAAAAATTTTCTAAAAAGGTCGCAAGTCCTGCACCAAAAGCAAGAATAAATAATAATATCAAAGACAAGCGGTAGATATTTAAAATTCTCATCGCTCGCCTCTACTTTAAATGCTATAAGTTTGTCCCGCATAAAGTATAAACACCCTAAGCAGTAAAACACCAATAACAGCCGCTAATGAACTGATATAAAAGCTAAATTTTAGGCTAGCTACTTTTTTGCCAAATGCAAAATTTAAAACAAAAGGCACAATAAAGCCAACTAGCACAACACCAAGCCAAAAGAAATTTGCCCAAATACCGCTATAAAAAGCAACAGCTGCATTTTGCTGATAACTTGAACCAAGTAAAAGCGATACAAAAAGCATTAAAATGAGTAAAATTTCAGCTCCCAAAACGCTAAATTCTACGCTATGAAGCGAATGAAGGTCGCTTGAATGTGGATCTTCTTTAAATAAAGCTGCTGCGACCAAGCTACTACCACTTATGCCAGCACTTAGTCCTGAAGCTATAAATAAAGCTGGAAGCACAGCTGTGTTTAAGAGTGGAAATCTAATCAAAACTGAGATCAAAAATCCAGTATAAGCACAAATTATTACAGCAAAAATAAGACAAATACGACTTAAAAATGGATAAAGCGGTATTAAAATTTTCATTATTAGCGCAAAAAGAGTGCTAAAGGATTTTAAACTTTTGGCTAAGAAATTTGAAATTTCATCATTAAATGCATAAAGGCACATCAAAAAGCTAAGCGGTATAAATACACAAAGTCCAGCAACACCGATAGACATAACTGATGTGAAATTATAATTAATCAAAATTTTCCAAAACAAAAGTGGCTTTTCAAGATCAGCTATCAAACAAACCATACCAAGCATGATGCTAACAAATGCTAAAAGCGAAGCAGCCTTGAAAAATGGACTAAAGTTCTCTTGCTTTTTATAGTGTTTTAAAAGTATGGCAGCGATTAGCGCACCACCACTCATACCAGCTAGCAAAAGATAAACAGCGATCGGCCAGCCCCACTCTACTCCATGCGAAAATGTTGCAGTAAAATTTAATGCACCATCCATCTTACACCCCCATTTTTACTTTAGGAATATATCTAAGGCTTGGTTTTGTGCCAAGCTCTGCTCTTAGCCTTATGCTATCTTTTACGGCTAGTAGCTTACTGATGTGCGAATTTTCATCGTTAAGATCACCAAAGACGATCGCCTCATATCTACAAGCTTCTACGCAAGCTGGTTCTTTTTCGTCCTTTAAATTTGTATCTACGCAAAAGTTACAGCTTTGAGCTGAGTGCGTAACCTTATCGATATATCTCACATCATACGGACAGGCTACGATGCAATATTTACAGGCGATACAATCATCTATGTTTGTAGTTTGTATGCCAGTTTTTTCGTCTTTATGACAAGCCTTGGTCGGACAAACAGCTACACAAGGCGCATCGACGCACTGCTGACAAGATACCCTTACAAATCTTTTATCGAGTAAATTTTTAGGATTAGTCTTATCTTCTATAAAAAGTCTCATCTGCCCTTTTGGGACTAAATTTACCTTTCTGCAAGCTATCTCGCAGTCTGTACAGCCAACACATTTATTTTGGTCAAATATCATACCAAAATGTGGTTTTTTTACACTTTCTTCACTCTTAAAAGCAAAACCACTACTTGCCGCACCAGCACCAGCAGCCACAACTACCATGCTTTTTAAAAAGGCTCTTCTATTTTTTTGATTTTGCATTTTTAACTCCATTTTTTATCTTAATGAGGCTTTTTGATGCCCTCATTTAGTTCTTTTTCGTGAATTTTCTTTGCAGCCTCGGCTAACTCACCTGGCTTTAAGACCTTAACAAGCTCTATCTCAAAAACGATAGTCTCGCCTCCAGGTATGCCCTCCATGCCGCTATCGCCGTACGCAAGTTCTGGCGGGATAACAAATTTAAACTTATCGCCCTCTTTCATGAGCATTAAGCCCTCTTCAAGACCTGGGATCAAATTTAGCATAGAAAGATGAGCTGGAGCCTCTTTTGTCTCATCAAAGACCTTACCATCGATAAAGCTAGCTTTGTAGTTTGCTATGATGATACTCTCTTGTTTTGGAGTCGCTCCCTTTTTGCTTGATTTTAAAATTTCATATTGCAATTTTGATTTTGTCGTTTTTACATTTTTATTTTTTGCATTTTTATCCATAAAAGCCTTGCCTTGCTTTAAATTCTCTTTAAGTATGGCGGCTTCTTTTTCTTTTACTATCTTGTCTAAATTTTCAGCTCTTTTGTTTAGTAGCTTTGCTATCTCATCATCGCTTAGTTTTAGCTCTCCTTTTAGTGCATCACTAAAACCTTTGATAACGGCCTCAGCATCGTAGCTAATGCCTATTTGTTTTTGTTCAAGTAACCCTTTTAAAACATATCCACCACTTGTTGCTCCCATAGCATAAGACTCATTTGAATCTACATTTGCAAGCAAACCAGAAGCACTTAAGCTAAGAAGTAGCGTAAATTTTAAAACCTTATTTTTCATATCAAACCCTTAAGATTAAAGGGGCTAAAACTAGCCCCTAAATGCTATAAATTTTTATTCAAAATTCTTTGAGCTTCTTTTATATACTCTTTTGATGCATCGAGTTTTTGTTTAGTAAATTTAAATCCGTGCATACCCCACGAACCATCTTTTTCAACCATATCGATGATCTCTTGAGCATTTTGGATAAGCTCATAAACTCTTACTTTATCACTTGCATCAAGTTTTTTAGTCTCAAGTAGTGAGTAAAGTCCTTCAATACCAATCTTAACTTCAGAGAATTCATTCTTAACTGGAGTTTGCCATCCCATAACTTCATCATAAACTTGTTTTTGGTTTTTGAAGTGAAGTGTTGGTTTTAGCTCAGATAGTACTGGGCTGTGGCAGCCTTTGGTATCTTTCATGTCTTTATCAGCCCAAGATGTTCTAGCGCACGCCCACATCAAGTCAACGTAGTTATGGCCATTTTTATCTCTTTCAAAGTGCCAATCTTTAGCATCTCTTGGACCTTTAGCAGCATCGCCTGGTACTAGAGATTTCTCTTTTGGATCAACCATGATCTTCCAGATGTGAGATCTTCTTTGAGTATCAAAGCCAGCGTTGTCTTGGAACTGAACAGCGTAGAAATTCTCACAACTCATCATAAATGGCATGTGGCAAGATGCACAAGTGTTATCTTTGTGAGTATCTGCTTTAGATGCGATATATGCTTGAGTCTCGTGGCAATCTTTACACTCTTTTCTAATTTTTGGTTTAGTATAGAATGAGCTTAGATAACCTTGTTCTGAGTTATAGTTCATACCAGTTACGCTCTTATCGCCTACAACTGGGCCTGTGTTATCGTGTGGATCGTGGCAAGTAACACATCTCATACCTTTATCATAGTGAGCCGTAAAGTATGATTGTGAACCCTCAGATCCGCATCCTGGTCCCATTGATTTAAATTTAGAGCTTAAAGAAAGATCAAGCTTGCCGTTGTTAAGCGGATTAGCTCGCATTAAATCTGGGCTAAAGTTAAATCTTTGGTGGCAGCGTTCGCAGTTTGATGTTCTAAAATTTGTAGCCCCATCAAGGTGACCGCCAGCTCCGTGGCACTCCTCACAGCTTACACCTTTTGAGATAGTGTGTTTTTGAAGCTCTTTAGCATTACCAAGTGCTGCGTAAAATTCTGCTTTTGATTTGAAATCAAATTTAACTGGGTGACAAACTTCACAATATGATGAGTTCGCTTGGAAAAACATCGACTTTTTGTGTTTTGCGGCGTATGAAGCTAGACCTCTAACATATCCGCCATTGTCGCCATACTCTTCAAGAGTGCCAGGAAATTCTGGGACAAGCTCTTTTATCTTTTTAACAGTTGCGTCGTCTAAATTTAACGCCCATGTTCTTTGCCATTGGTTACCACCAGCTACGATCTGACCTGTGCCATCTCTTAGCAAACCGCCCTCAACGTAGTAAGTACCACGAAGTAGCCACGCATCAACGTAGCCCATTTTTGTTCTTAAGTGACCAACAGTTGCATAGATAACATCTGGAGTGATACCTTTTGGAAGGATAGAAGCGGTATCTTTGTCAAATACTGGCTCAGTTAGGTTGTTATTAACCTCTGGGTGCTCGCCAGGGAAACGCATAGTAGTTGCGTGGCGAGATCTGCTCCACACTTCATACTGGGCTGGGTGACACTCACCGCACTTTTCTGGACCTACAAATTTGTTAGGAAACTGAAGTGATGAAGTGGCTGGAATTCTATACATCATAGAGCTATAGCCCTTACCGCCATCTCTTTTACTAAGCTTTGACATATCAAAGCCATGTCCCTCGGCAAGCCACTCTAAGCCACGGTCATGAACGACCATTTTACCGACGGTTTTACCACCATATTTTGTAAAAATAGGGTGGTTTTTAAATAACCAGTTATACATCTCTTGCTCTTCTACGACGTAGTCTTGCAAGGAGATAACACCTCTACTTTGCAGTGTGCCTTTAGGATTTGCGATAACATCACGTGCTTTATCGGACATCTGCATATTATGCTCTTCGCAACAGGCTTGTGAAGCGAAGATGCTAACACCCATGAGCAAACCAGCTAAGGCTTTTTGTAGATTTCTCATGTGCCCTCCTTTAAATTTTTTATCCTAAAATCAAAATGATTTCATACTGATAATACTAACACCAAAAAAGGGTAGAAAAGGGGGAATTTTAATAAATTATAAATTTTCGAAACTAATTGTAAATGTAATACTATTTTCATCTACATTTCTAGCAAAGATTAGGGCGTTATTTTTGCTAGCGATTAGCCGGCTCATATATAAACCAAGCCCACTGCCAGACTCTTTCGTGCTAAAGTGTGGCTCAAAGATAACCTTTAAAAACGAAGCTTTTATCGCTCCTGCATTATTTTGCACGCATAAATTTTTACGATTATCTTTTACAAAAGTATAAATTTTTATTACTCTTGGCTTTACATAGCTTTGTTTAAATGCATCTTTTGCATTATTTATAATATTTATTAAAATTTGGATTATTTCATTAAAATTTGCAAAAATCGTAAAATTTTCTCTTATATCGATCTCTATTTCGATTTGATATTTCTTAAGTGAGGCGTTTAGAATTTTTATAGTCTGATTTATCACTTCCTCTACGCTAAACTCCCTTTTTAAAGTATTTGGCTTAAAAAAGTTTTTAAAATCATCAACCGTTTCAGACATGAAATTTATCTGTTTGCTAGTCTCTTCTATAAACTCATAAATTTTTGCTTCATCAAGCTTTTTTCGCTCCTGATAGAGCTCTAAATTTATTAAAGCTGAGCTGATTTGAGCTAAAGGTTGCTTCCACTGATGTGAGATATTGCCTATCATCTCGCCCATTGAGGCTAGGCGGCTTTGATGTATCATTAGCTGCTCGGTCTGCCTTTTACTCTCTTCTCCGCGCCTATGCATCTTATAAACAAGTAGTAAAAATATCCCAAATACAAAGGCTATCGCGCTCATTATGATGACAACCTCTTTTAAATGGTAAGAAAAAATGGCACGTAGTGGGATTTTAAAAGATAGCATTGCCATCATCTCACTTGCTTCAGAAATTTTTCCATTTGAAATTTCATAACGATCTAACATCTGTTTTGGAGCACTTTCGCTATTGTGACAGGCTAGGCAAGATGTATTTTGACTTTTTATAGGAAGCCCTACAAAAAATTGTGAGCCGTTTTCATCTTTTATAATCTTTGAAAACTCACTAAATTTATTCTCTTTAAAGCCTCTTAATACCTGCGCTTCAAATTCATTTGGCTCATGAGCTTTATTTAAAGGTGCCATGGCGACTAGTTTGTAGTCAAAGTCAAGATTGTATTTTTTCTTTTGGATATTATAAATTTCACGGCTTATATACGAAGATGAAAGCAATCTCTCATCAAAAAAATCCTCTTTTATAATGCCCTCATGCTTTAGCTGCTCTATTAGCGGACGCTGAACGCCTGCAATGTATTCTCTTACAGAATTTATACTCTCAAGCACATAATACGCCTCTTTTTTGGCATCTTTCATTGCAAGATTATTATAAAAATTTAAAACAAGTGCGGATATTAAGAGATAAACAAAGATAAAAACACTAACGATTAGCTGAAATTTATATTTCACAAAGATAACCTACACCGTATAAATTTTTAATCACATCTTTGCCAAGCTTCCTTCTAAGCTCTTTTACGATCGTCTTTATCGCCTCTTTGCTTGGCTGCTCATACTCCCAAATATAATCAAAAATTTGTTCATAAGTTATAGTTTGATTTTTGTTGTTTAAAAAATACTCTAAAAGCCTACTTTCACTCTTACTTAGATGAGAAATTTCACCATTTATATAAAGTACTTTTTTGCCAAAATCGTATTCTAATTCATCATTTAGCCTAAGAGTCGGCTTACGTCCAACAAGCTCTAAAGCAACGTCTTCTAGGGCTTTTATAAATGATTTTTTATCATATGGCTTTGCAAGATATCTTGTGATCTTTAGCTCAACTGCTCTCCACAAATACTCTTGCTCGATGTGGCTTGATAAGATCACGATAGGAATTTTTTGATTTATAGTTCTTACTTTTTTAGCGATCTCTAGCCCATCGATATTTGGCACGCTTATATCAAGTACTAAAACATCATAAGCATCGCTCATCGCTAGCTCAAGTGCATCATAGCCATCTGTTACGCCATTTACCTCGGCAAAAAATAGTTCCAAAGAAGCACAAATATTTTTTAAAATCGCCTCTTCATCTTCAAGGCAAAGGACCTTTTTATTTGATAAAACGTCTAAAATATCATATTCTTGCATAGCTTCATCTCGCTTTTTGAGCAGATATTATCACTTGGTAGCTTAAAAAATAAGATTATCTAAAAAATAATTCATACCAATATAAAAAACAGATTACTTTTAAAAATTAAACTATAAATTTTTGTTGAAATGATTTGAAGTCTTGATTAAAATTTTCTATGAATACTATTTTTGGATTTTTCTAAAAATTTTAGCTATCGATCAATTTAAAAAAGAAAGATAGCTATATTTATGGTATTAAATTTTAGTTGCCTCTGCTTCCAGGTTTGATCGCTTTGCTTCCATTTTTACAAAGTGGGCAATGCTCAGGCTCATAAATTTCAAACTCAAAATTTCCTAAAGCAAAAAACGGCTTATCGCTTGGTAGTTTGGCATTTGGTTTAGCCTTATTGTCTAAATTTGCAACCTTACAAAAGCCACGATTCGCAAGTGCTGCAAAGCCAACTACCTCACCACCAAGGCTCTCTATCACGTGCGCTGCTTCAAGTGCCGAGCCGCCAGTCGTGATGATATCCTCACAAATGATAAATTTCTCGCCTTTTTTCACTTCAAATCCGCGTCTTAAGCTCATCACTCTATCAACTCGCTCTGTAAAGATAAAACGCTTCTTTGCTGCGCGAGCTAGCTCATAGCCAGCTAAAATTCCTCCAAGTGCAGGCGAGCAAACGCTATCAAATTTAATGCCAAATTTCTCTATCACACGGGCAAGCTCATCAGCTAGCTTTCCAGCCAAAGCTGGATTTTCAAGCACCTTTGCGCTTTGGAGATAAAACTGCGAGTGATTGCCACTGCTTAGTAAAAAATGTCCCTCTAAATATGCCCCAGCCTCTTTATAAATTTTCTCTAAATCCATCGTTTTTTCCTTTTAAAATTTACTCAAAATCTTAACACAAGCCCACTTAAGCCACTCTTTTTAAAATTTAATAAGCCACACATTTGTATAATCTCTCAACACTCACAAAAAGGACGCTCATGCTTATATTTAACCCTGTTGTTTTTAGCATTTTGGTAATGACGATACTTTGTCTATTGCGTTTTAACATTTTGCTTTCTATCCTTATCTCTGCTCTTGTTGCGGGAGTAATGTATAAGCATGGATTTAGTGGATTTGAAAGTGGCATTGCAGGTGGGATCGATAGCCTCTTTACAGCCCTAAAAGAGACTACACAAAGCCTCATAAGCGGTATGCAAGGCAATCTTGAAACATCGCTTAGTTATATTTTGCTTGGTGCTTTAGCAGCCGCCATCGCAAATACAAATTTAACTGCTATCTTGATAAATGCTTTGAGTAAATTCCTTAGCTCAAATAAAGTGATTTTTATACTAACTATCGCATTTATAGCGTGCTTATCTCAAAATTTAATCCCAGTTCACA
The DNA here is from genome assembly GCF_003048405.1 of Campylobacter concisus. Lineage (NCBI taxonomy): Bacteria > Pseudomonadati > Campylobacterota > Epsilonproteobacteria > Campylobacterales > Campylobacteraceae > Campylobacter > Campylobacter concisus. The sequence continues at coordinate 484,235 of NZ_PIQS01000001.1, forward strand.
TAGCTTTTATACCTATTTTGATCCCACCACTTCTTGCTATTATGAACAAAATGGGGATAGATAGACGTGCAGTGGCTTGTGCTTTGACATTTGGTCTTCAAGCACCTTATGTAAGCCTTAGTGTTGGCTTTGGTCTGCTTTTTCACAATATCTTAAAAAAAGAGCTAGCAAATAACGGCATAACCACATCTATTTCTGATATATCTTCTGTTATGTGGATAGGTGGTGCTTCTATGCTTATCGGACTTATCCTCGCCATACTTTTTTATGGTAAAAAAAGAGACTATAAAACTTCAAAATTTGAAAAAGAAGAGCTTGATGAGATCGAGCGCGCAAAAAACCTTGAGATGACTAAAAAGGAGTGGGCAGTTTTAGCTGGTGCAGTTGTGGCTTTTGGTGTGCAAATTTATACTGAGCTGCTACCTCTTGGCGCACTACTTGGACTTTTGGTTATGGTCGTTTTTGGCGGTATCGAGTATAAAAAAGTAGATAAGATCATGGACAATGGCCTTGCTATGATGGGATTTATCGCTTTTATCATGCTAGTTGCTGCAGGTTATGGCACTATCTTAAGAGAGAGTGGCGGCATAGACGAGCTTGTAAAATACGCTAGCTTGGTATCTGGTGGCAAGATAGGCGGAGCATTTTTGATGCTACTTATCGGTCTTTTAGTCACGATGGGCATAGGCACTAGCTTTGGTACTATTCCTATTTTAGCTTCTATCTATGTGCCACTATGCGTTAGCCTTGGCTTTGGCGTACCAGCCATCATCTTGTTAGTTGGTATCGCTGCAGCTCTAGGAGATGCTGGAAGTCCTGCAAGTGATAGCACACTTGGGCCAACAAGCGGTCTAAATGCTGATGGTGAACACAACCACATATATGATACTTGTGTACCTACATTTGTATTTTTCAATATCCCACTTATCATCGGTGGCATCGTTGGAGCTATGATACTTGGATAAAATTTGGCGTTAATTACGCCAAATTTCTTTTTATTTCTTCTACTTTTTATCAATATAAATTTTTGGAACATCTTTTGCTTTTGAAAAATATAAAAATTTAAAACGCAAAAAGGATAAGTCAATGATGAGATCACTTTGGTCTGGTGTTTCAGGCCTACAAGCCCACCAGATAGCCATGGACGTAGAAGGCAACAATATCGCAAACGTCAATACTTATGGTTATAAATACAACCGTGCAAATTTTGCTGATATACTAAGCCAAACTCCAAGAGTCGCTACTGCTCCACAAGGTCAGCTAGGCGGTCAAAATGCTATGCAAATAGGTCTAGGAACGACTATAAACTCAACTACAAGAATTTTCTCACAAGGCACACTAACATCTACTGATAAGCAAACAGACCTTGCACTTCAAGGAAATGGTTTCTTCGTCGTATCTCCAGATGGCGGAACAACAAGATACTATACAAGAAATGGTGACTTTGTCCGTGATAAAGCTGGAAATTTTGTAAACAATAGTGGCTATATCGTTCAAGGCTGGACAAGAGATGAAGAAACTGGCACTATCGACTCAACTGGACCGATAAAAAATATCGTAATAAAAGAGGGTCTTACTACTCCAGCAAGAGCAACAACAGAAGTAAAGATAAAAGGCAACCTTGACTCAGGCAACACCATCGGTCAAAGAAGCACGCCTATTTATTCACTAGACTCTGTTGCTGGCGGACGTGACTATAACAATGACGGGATTTTAGATCCAAATGAAGTCCACAATGAAAATGATGTAAATAATGATCAATTTTATACAAACTCAAGAAAAGAACAAAGCTTAACAGAGCGTGGTGTAGATCTAGGTGTTACATTTGATGAGCTTGGAAATGGTCTTGCTTTAAGAGATGGACAAGGCATCTGGGTGAGCTATGCAAATGCCAAAACTGAAAAATTTACTATAGGTAGTGGATCACCAAATAATGTTGGTTCACTTACTAATGGAACTGCAAAAAAATTAAATATAACATTAAATGGTGTAAATATAACCGGAGATGTAACAAACATAAGTGATGTTGCTGCTGCTATCAATGCTCAGTACAATAAAACTGGTGTTAGAGCTGAAATTTCAGAAGGTAATAAACTAACACTTATAAATAGAAATAATTCTGGCACTACAAAAGAGACAAAAAATATTCACTTAACTGTCAATGCTGGTGATGAATTAGTAGCAGCAACGACAGCAATGGGAGTACCTCCAGCAGATGCCGGTTTAAAAAATCGAGATATTATCACAGCTTATCAATATGTCTATACGAGCTCACAAACAACAGCAGTTCACGAATATAATGATGCGAAAGAAAGACAAGTAACTACAACAGAAGATCTTCGTGCTGCTATGCAAAAAGATGCAAGGAGTTACGTTGACTACAATGGCGACGGTCAAATAAGAGTAAACTCAGCTGTACCTAATGCTATAAAACAAGCAACAGAAGCTCATAATATAACTCCGGGTACTGGTGGAGCAGCTATAGCTGATACAACATGCCAAACAGCTTATAATACAGCATATGCCGCTGCTACTGGTACCCCAGATCAAAAGCACGCAGCTGGTATTGCAGCACTTAAAAAACTTGCTGATGATTTAAATGATGGCACAAAGATTACTGTAAATAAGCTAGGTCAATTTCAACTAGAAAATCCATCAAATGAAGTAGCAGATCATGCACTTTATATGACAACAACTGGTCTTACAAAGCCAGCTCAAGGTACAAATAATTCAGCTGTAAATGAAAATGTTAGACTTACAACTATTATGAAAGCACTTGATGGCGCACTAAGCCCAGGCCAAGCTCTAAGAGCAAGTGGAAAGATGATGATGTCAAGCCACGGCTCAACGGCAGAAATTTTTGACTCACTTGGCTCAAAACACACAGTTAGTATCAAATGGACAAAGACAGGTACTACAACAGATGGCGGAACTGAGTGGAGCATGGTTATACAAGTACCAGAGCCAGCTAAGATAAACTACACAGGTGAAGGTCCAGATAACGTTATAACTGGAACAGCTAGATTTAACGCAAATGGCTCACTTGCAAGTTTTCATCCAGCAACGATAACATTTTCAGCTAACAACGGCTCACAAAGTGGCCAAAACATTAGTTTAAATTTTGGTCTTGGAACTGATTTTAACGGCTTAACAAGCTTTGATAAAGACTCATCAACTGAATCAATCTCGCAAGATGGCTACACAGGCGGCACTCTAAACGGCATAAAAATAGATGAGACCGGAACGATAATAGGCTCATTTTCAAATGGTCAAAGCTTTGGCTTAGCTAAAGTAGCACTTGCTACCTTTACAAACAACGAAGGTCTCCAAAGTGAGGGCGGAAATGTCTTTTCACAAACTGCAAACTCAGGTGAAGCAGTCATCGGTGCAGCTGGTACAGGCGATAAGGGAACGATCGCAGCTTCAAAGCTTGAAGCTAGTAACGTCGATCTAAGCCGTGCGCTAACAGATCTTATTGTTATCCAAAGAGGTTTCCAAGCAAACTCAAAAACGATCACAACAAGCGATGAGATGCTAAATACACTTCTTCAATTAAAACAATAATAACTAAGACTTTTACAAAAGGGAGCGTTTGTCTCCCTTTGAAATTTATGCTTTAAATTTACAAATAAAATCAGCCTTCTTTTTGTAAAATGTTAAAAAATTTTACAAAAGAGAAAAAATGCAAGTAACACTACTAAATCATACTCCACTAAATATCTGCTCTCACGCTATCCGCACATGCTGGCAAAGCTTTGAAAAAGGTGATAACGGCGGCGAAAAAGATATTGAGCTAATAGATAGAGTAGGCAATAAATTTAAACACGCTTCGACCTTAGAGCACCTATACTATAACTTTTACATCCAAGGCATCTCACGAGCACTACTTCAAGAGTTAGCTCGCCACCGCTTAGCGAGCCTAAGCGTCAAATCAACTCGCTACACACTAAAAGAGCTAAAAAAAGAGGAAAAATTTGAAGTAGGGCAGTTTGAGCGTGCGGCTAAATTTATCGTGCTAACAAATGATGAACTAGTCGATAACGCAAGCATAAAAGCACTTGAAAATTTGCGTGAAATTTTAGCCTCAACTACAAAAAGCCTTGATATAGTTAAATACTGCTTGCCAGAGTGCTATAAGACAGAGCTTACATGGAGTATAAATGCTAGAAGCTTGCAAAATTTCATCTCTCTTAGAAGCTCAAAATCAGCTCTTTGGGAGATAAGAAATTTAGCAAATGCCATCTACGATGTCTTACCTGAAGAACATAAATTTATATTTGAGAGATGTTTGCCAGAAGATGAATCAAACTAACATTTGAGTTAGTGCCGTTTGTGGTTTAGAAGTGATGAAGCGAGAGCTAAATTTACTTTTTTAAAACGTAAAGAAGTTCGTCTACGTGGATGTTTCTAGCTTTTAAATTTCTGCTACCACGGTAGGCGTTGTATTTTTTACGAAGCAGATGAACCTTGCCCATTTTGTTTAAATTTTTATCAAATTCATCTTGATTGATAAAGCCTTCTGAGTTAAATGAAATCAGAACAAATTTCGCCTTTAAATTTGCTATCAGCTCGAAAAATGCCTCGCTTGCTGACGATTTTTTATTAAAGACTGATCTGTTCCAGTCCTTTGCGATGCCTGAAACTTTTGAAATATTGTTTGGCTCTTCATAGCTTGCGATGAGATTTAGCATGAAGTAGTTTGAGCCGTATGGGTGCTGATTATAAGGCGGATCAAGATAAACTAGATCAAGCCCATCAAGCTTTTTTGCTAGTAAATTTGCGTCCTTTTGATAGACCTCAAAAGGTACGTTAAAATTTGAGAAAATTGGCTTAGCTAAATTTATATCAGAAGTGATCCTTGAGATGGCATTTTGCCCTTGTCCTCCAAACTGGCCGATGCCATCTTTATTTTTATGAAAACCTTTAAAAATTCCACTTGTATTTGCATGTACACTTGCATTATAAAGTAGTGGAGCTATGAAAAATTTTCTCATCTCAGCCGGCATTAGCTCATCTATGAGCCTTCTTGCGGCGTCAATGAATATGGCATTTTTCCTAGTATAAAAGACTCTCTCGCCCTCGGTAATATTTTTATCATCTTGCGGAGCGTAAAGCCTTGTTATAAAGCCTTCAGAAAGGTTATTTTTTATCTCTTTTTCAAGCTTTTTTTGCCAGAAATTTATCTCATCTCTTAGCTCATTTGTGGCATTTTGCAAGTAGCATGAGTTTGTTATGAAGCTGTAAAGCTCCAAGTCGTTTGCGACTAGGAATTCACTATTTTGCTTTAAAAACCTAGCCACCACACCACTTCCGCTAAAGAGGTCGCAGCAGCTAAGCTTCTCTTTTTTAAGCTCGTCTTTTGCGTATTTTACACCTAGATCTATAAAGCCTAAAAGAGAGCGTTTATTACCAAGATAGGTTAAAATTTGCTCTTTTAAATAGGCTTGATTTTCTTGTTTAGCTAGCTTCAAATCAGTGCTTTTTTAGTCCCATAGCATCAACGTCAAGTTTGATCTCGTCGTTATTTATGATAACTAAGCCAAGATCAAGAATCTTCTTTGCTATGGCATGAGCTTCATCAAGAGAGTGCATCTTATAAGTACCACATTGGAATTTATTTAGCTCTGGGATTTTATCTTGGTCTTTGACTTCTAAGATGTCTTTCATAGAGGCAAGCCATGCTTTTTTTACAGCTTCTTCGCTAGATGTGCCAATGACACTCATATAAAAGCCAGTCCTACAGCCCATCGGCGAGATGTCTATGATCTCTACGCCGTTGCCGTTTAGATGGTTTCTCATAAAGCCAGCAAAAAGGTGCTCTAAAGTGTGAGTGCCCTTTTCTGGCAAAATTTCTTCATTTGGCTTGCAAAATCTCAAGTCAAAAACACTGATATCATCGCCTTTTGGAGTTTTCATACTTTTTGCTAGTCTTACTCCTGGGGCTTGCATTTTTACATGATCTACACAAAAACTATCAAGTAATGGCATATCTTCTCCTTTAAATTTTTGGTAATTCTAGCGTAAAAAATGTTTAAAATTTAAAGGCTCATACAAAATTTCAGATAAACCTTGTAATATCTGAATGTTTGTGAGTATTAAAATAACAAAACTTTTACTTACTATTATAAATTTCTCATATATTCCGTACTATAAATACCTTGAATACGTCTTTCCATGTCACCATACCAACTTTTTGGAAGAGTGGTAAGAGAATTAAATTTCTCTAGTAAATTTAAATTTTTACTTGGAGCGCAAAAAAGTCTATTTACTTCTAAAATGCTCATATGAACTGGATCTTTTTCTATAACTTCTATCACGTCGCCCACTTTGCACGATCCTGGTGTTATTACGCGGTAGTACCAGCCAGTAAGACCTGTTTCAAAGATGTGAGTAGCCATATTTTCATTACCCCATCTTTTTGAGAGCTTAAAGCATGGTTTTCTAGGCTGCGAGACTTGAAGCACAAGCGAGCCAATCTTATGGATATCGCCCAAATAAACGCAGCTCTCATCAAGCCCATCAACACATAAATTCTCCCCCATAGCTCCATAAGCTAAATTTTTAAATCCTAAAAATTTCTCCCACTGGGCATAGTTTGCAAACGAATTTGCAAATATAGCTTTTTCAGGGCCGCCATGGTGCTTTGTATCAGCAACACTATCACCCTCAAAGCCAAGTTCATTTGCAAAAATTTCACCATTTTGAGCTACTTTAAATATAGCTGAACTCCATGGTGTATTTAACTTATCAGTTGCACTTTGCGAGCCATAGTTTTTCACCTCGCCAATTAGTAATGCTTTTACTATTGCCATCTTTTTCCTATCAAAATTTAGCTTATTCTTAAATTATTTGCATGAGTTAGTGCGATCGCGATCGCATCGGTGATATCAAGCGGTTTTATCTCTTTATTTATTCCTAAAATTTTCTTCACCATAAATGCCACTTGCTCTTTATCAGCTTTAGCCTTGCCAGTGACAGTTTTTTTTACCTGAAGCGGTGTATACTCGGCAAAATCACCATGAAGCTGTAAAATTTTAAGGCTAAGTGCCCCTCGAAACTGAGCAAGCTTTAAAACCGTTTTTGGATTGTAGGCAAAAAATATATCTTCGATCGCGACCTCGTCAAATTTATGGTTTTTAAAGATGAGATCAAGCCCCTCGCAAAGCTCGGTAATCTGATATTGGAGTGTGTTTGGTTTTATTTTTATGAGTCCTGCTTCAAGAAGAATAGTTTTCAATTTATTTTTTTCAAGTATTGCATAACCACAATTCTTCGTACCTGGGTCGATTCCTAAAATTTTCATCACTATCTTTTCAATACTTTTTCACGACTTTTTCACGATGTGAAAAAGTTTGTTGGAGTTTAACAAAGGTTTTATTAAAATTAAGATAGTATCACTATAAAAATTCTCGAAATTTAAGGCATAAAAATTTGATAGCAGACGAAATTTTAGAAAATCTTTCAACACAAATTTCACCTGAAGAATACCAAAGTTATATCAAGCAATTAAAATTTAACGAAAAGGCTTCAGACGATCATATTATCGTATTTACTGCACCAAATGAGTTGATGGCTAAATTTATAAATACAAGATATGCTGATAAAATCGCTCATCTATATGAAGTTAGAACAGGCATAAAACCAAATATAGAAATTTCATCTACTAAAAGTAGCAAGGTATCAAAACAAAATCAAATAAATGTTAAGCAGATAAAAACACAAAGCAGCATTTTAAATCCAAGCTACACATTTGAAAATTTTGTCTGTGGAGCTTCAAATCAATACGCATTTTTAAGCGCAAAAGCAGCCGCTGAAAAACCTGGTGTACTTTACAATCCACTTTTTATCTATGGCACAACAGGACTTGGCAAGACTCACTTACTCCAGTCAGTCGGAAATCACTGCCTAAATAAAGGAAAAACCGTTATTTGCGTAACTAGCGAACAATTTATGATAGATTTTACCAGTCACATAAATAACCACTCAATGCCAAAATTTCGTGAAAAATATAGAAACTGCGATGTTTTACTAATAGACGATGTGCAGTTTCTTGGTAAAACTGATAAAATCCAAGAGGAATTTTTCAACACATATAATGAACTTTTAGCAAAAAATGGTCAAATAGTTATGACTTCAGATCGACCTCCAAAAACGCTAAAAGGCTTTGAGGATAGGATGATTTCAAGATTTGATAAGGCTTTTATGGCTGATATTACGCCGCCTGAACTTGATACAAAGATAGCTATCATCATCAAAAAATGCGAGTTTGATAAAATCGATCTAAATAAAGAGGTCATAAACTACATAGCTACAAACATGGGAGATAATATCCGTGAGATCGAGGGAGCTATCATAAATTTAAACGTATTTAAAACTCTTATGAAAGAAGAGATCACACTCGATCTTGCAAAAAGTATATTAAAAGATTTGATCAAAGAAAAACGTGAAAATATAAATTTCGATACTATCGTTGAAATAGTTAGTAAAGAGCTAAATATCAAACAAAGTGATATAAAAAGCAAATCAAGAGTTACAAATATCGTAGAAGCAAGACGAATCATCATATATCTTGCAAAGATGCTTACAACAAACTCAATGCCACAAATTGCAAACTATTTTGGTATGAAAGATCACAGTGCCGTTAGTCATAATATTAAAAAGATAAATGAGCTAATACAAACTAATGAAATTTTTAGTCTAAAAGTTACTGAATTAAAAAACAAAATTTTGACAAAAGGATAAAATACAATATGAAATTTGTGAATAAATGTGAAAAAGAAAATATAATTTTTCACATTTCAAATAGCTGTATTTCGGTGTTTAAAAGCACTTTTCACTTTTTAACATCACCTACTAAAACAAAAAAATTAAATTTAAAAATAGAAGGAAGTTTTTAATGAAAGTTTTAATAAACAAAAATATGCTTGAAAGCATAGTAACAAATACAAACCCATATCTTGAAAAAAGAGATCTTAGTGCTATAACTTCTCACATTTATATCTCGGCAAAAGATGGAGTTTTAAACATAAAAGCAACTGATCATGAAATAGGTCTAGCATATAAGCTAAGTAATGTAAAAATCGTTGATGAAGGTTACGCAACTGCAAATGGTAAAAAACTACTTGACATTATAAAAAGTCTAAAAGACGAAGAAGTAATGTTAGAAACTGTAAATAACTATCTTTATATAAAACAAAAAAACTCAAAATACAAACTTCCAATGTATAAATTTGAAGATTTTCCAGAGTTTCCAACGATTGAAGGTAAATCAAAATTTGACGTTGACGCTGTTATGTTAGGAAGAAGTTTAAAGAAAATTTTACCAAGTATTGATAGCAATAACCCAAAATTTGAACTAAACGGAGCTTTTCTTGATATTAAAAAAGACTTTATAAATATCGTTGGTACTGATACAAGAAGACTTAGTGTATTTAGATTTCAAACACCAACTGAAAAAGAATTTTCACTAATAATCCCTAAAAAAGCTATCAATGAAATACAAAAATTATTTTTTGACAAGATAGAAATTTACTATGATGAAAATATCTTAATCGCTCAAAGTCAAAATTTTGAATTTTTTACAAAACTTATAAATGGTAAATTTCCAGATTACGAGCGTGTAATACCAAAAGAGGTAAGAAAAAGACTTCAGCTAAGTAGAGATAAGATGATAGAAGGTATAAAAACTATCTCAATGCTAAGTGATACAATGAAAATATCTTTTGCAAAAGACAATATAACATTTGAAAGTGTTATAGAAGATAATTCTGAAGCAAAAACTACGATAGATTATCAAACTGGTTTAGAGCTTGGAGATGAATTTTTCATAGGTATAAAAAATAGATACTTGCTTGATTTCTTAACTAGTATCGAAGATGAAAATTTTGAGCTTGGATTTAATGAAAGCTCACTAGCATTTGTTGTAAATTCAAAAGAATTAACAACAGTAATAATGCCGATAAATTTATAAGATAAGGCAAGATTATGGAAAATAATTACGGCGCAGAAAATATCAAAGTACTAAAAGGGCTTGAAGCGGTCAGGAAACGCCCAGGCATGTATATAGGCGATACTAACATAAGTGGTCTTCACCATATGATCTACGAAGTAGTTGATAACTCTATCGACGAAGCGATGGCAGGATACTGCGATACGATAGATGTTGAGCTTACACGTGAGGGATCAGCGATCATTAGCGATAATGGCCGTGGTATCCCAGTGGATATGCACCCAACTGAAAAAATTTCAGCTGCGACTGTTGTTTTAACTGTGCTTCACGCTGGTGGTAAATTTGACAAGGACACTTATAAGGTCTCAGGCGGTCTTCACGGCGTTGGTGTATCTGTCGTAAATGCCCTTTCTAAAAAGCTAGTCGTAAATATCAAGCGTGATGGCAAGCTTCACAGACAAGAATTTGCAAAAGGTATCCCACAAAGCGATCTTGAAGTCATAAAAACTACAAACCGTACAGGCACGCAAGTCGAGTTTTGGCCAGATGATAGCATATTTGAAGTGACTGAATTTGACGATGAAATTTTAGTAAAAAGATTTCGCGAACTAGCATATCTAAACCCAAAGATAACTATAAATTTCAAAGATCAAAGAAATGGCAGAAGCGAGAGCTTTCATTTTGAGGGCGGACTTGAGAGCTTTGTAACTGATATGAACAAGGCAAATGCTGTCAGTAAAGCGGTCTCATTTAGCGGTGGTGAAGATGACGTACTTGTTGATTTTGCACTACTTTACAACGACACTTATAGTGAAAATTTACTAAGCTTTGTAAATAACATCAAAACTCCAGATGGTGGTACACATGAGGCTGGATTTAGAGCAGGCCTTACAAGAGTTATCACAAACTACGTTCAAGCAAATGCTGCTGCACGTGAAAAAGATACAAAGATAACTGGCGAAGATATCCGCGAGGGACTTATCGCAGTTGTTAGTGTAAAAGTGCCAGAGCCGCAGTTTGAGGGACAAACAAAGGGTAAACTAGGCTCAAGCTATGTAAAACCTATCGTTCAAAAGATGGTTTTTGATGTGCTTACAAAGTATTTTGAAGAAAATCCTATCGAAGCAAGAGCGATAATGGATAAAGCTCTAATGGCAGCTCGTGGTAGAGAAGCCGCTAAAAAAGCTAGGGATCTAACTCGCAAAAAAGAGAGCATGAGTGTAGGCACACTTCCTGGCAAACTAGCTGATTGTCAGAGTAAAGACCCAGTAATTAGCGAGCTATACCTAGTGGAGGGCGACTCTGCGGGCGGTTCTGCAAAGCAAGGACGTGATAGGGTTTTTCAAGCGATATTGCCGCTTAAGGGTAAAATTCTAAATGTTGAAAAGGCAAGACTGGATAAAATTTTAAAGTCTGATGAGATAAAAAATATGATAACAGCGCTAGGGTGTGGCATCGGAGATGAATTTGACGCTGAGAAGCTTAGATATCATAAGATCATCATCATGACCGATGCCGACGTCGATGGTAGCCACATTCAGACGCTACTTTTAACTTTCTTCTTTAGATTTTTAAATAAAGTTGTAGAAAATGGCCACATTTACCTAGCTCAGCCGCCACTTTACCGATATAAAAAAGGTAAGAAAGAAATTTATCTAAAAGATGAAAAGGCATTAAACGAATTTCTTATCGAAACTGGCATAGAAGGTGTTGATATAGAGGGTATCGGAAGTGCTGATTTGATTGATTTCTTAAAGATCGTTGCAGCTTATAGAAGCGTCTTAAAAGAGCTTGAAAAACGCTTTAACGTCCTTTCGGCGATCCGCTATATGATAGAAAATCCAGACATCGTCTCAAAAAGCTACAATGAAATTTTTGAAATTTTAAAGAATTTCTTAAAAGCTGAGGGTCACAACATTCTAAACCACTACGTTAGCGATGATGAGGTTAGAATTTATGTCCAAACTGAAAGCGGCCTAGAAGAGCTTATAGTAAATGAAAATTTATTCACAAATCCACTTTACGAAGAGGCACTTTATATCAGCCAAAAGATAAAAGAGCGCGGCCTAGACTTGCATAGTGACGTTATAGACGTACTTGATGAAGTAGAGAAAAATGCTAAAAAAGGTGCATATATCCAGCGCTACAAAGGTCTTGGTGAGATGAACCCTGAGCAGCTTTGGGAGACTACGATGAACCCTGAGAACAGAAGACTTTTAAAGATCGATATAAATGACGCTATAAGTGCTTCTGATACGTTTAATCTCTTCATGGGCGATGAGGTCGAGCCAAGAAGAAACTACATCCAAGATCACGCAAAAGACGTTAAACACTTGGATATTTAAAAGAAAAAGGATAAAAGATGAGCGAAGAGATGAAATACGGCGAGAAAATTTTAAAAGAATTTGACGTAGAGAGTGACCTTGAGGTCTGGGAAAATAAGCAAACAAGGGACTATGTCATAAAGATCACTCTGCCTGAGTTTTGCTGCCTTTGCCCTCGCTCTGGTTATCCTGACTTTGCCACAATCTATCTTGAGTATATTCCAAATAAGCTAGTTGTCGAGCTAAAAGCGATAAAGCTTTATATAAATAGCTTTATGAACCGCAACATCAGCCACGAAGATAGTATAAATGAAATTTACTCTGTTTTAGAGAAAAAGCTTGAGCCTAAATTTATGAAGATAGTTGGCGACTTTAACCCACGTGGAAATGTCCATACGGTTATCGAGATCAGCTCTGATCTAGTGGTAAAAAAGCCAGCTGAAGAGAAAGAATACGCTCCAAGAAGTAGGGAGAGAAGCTTTAGTGACAAGCCACGTGAGAGACGAAGTACAGGTGATCGTGGTAGCAGGGGCAACAGAGATGATAAATTTAAAAAAGATGATAAGCCAAGAAGAAGCTCAAACAAAGAGGGCTTTAGAAAAATAAGCTACGCTGATGATAAGAAGCCAAAAGTAGTCAAAAAGGATAAATAATGATAAGTGCTAAGCTTATAGAACATATCTTTAAAGCAGCATCTATATCACGTTGGAACGACTATCCAAAGATGACAAATTTAGTAGAGCTTGATAAGCAAGCTCATAAATTTATCATCGCTTATTTCATAGCAAAACAAGAGCAAGACGCCGATATGAACTATATCATTGAGGCTGGAATTTTTGAGTTTTTAAGTAGGGTCGTAGTCACAGACATACGTCCAGACGTCTTTCACCACATCCAAAAGACAAAAAAAGAGCAGATAAATAGCTGGGTTTTAAGTAATCTTGATAGCCTTATTTCAGATATTGAAAATGGCGAGTTCTTAGAGAGATTTAAAAGTTATTTTAAAAGTGATAAAAAGCATGAAAAAGAACGCCTAATCCTAAAAGCAGCCAGCTATCTTGCCACTAGGTGGGAATTTTCTATCGTCTATCAAACAAGCCAGTTTTTAAGCGACATCGACGAGCTTAAGGCGAAGGTTGAGGAGGAGATGGAGGATTATTACGAGCTAATTGGCGTTAGAAAGATCGCTATGAATCAAAAATTAGCCCGCCTTGTTGATCTAAGTGGTAGGCTAAGGTTTCAAAAACGCTGGGCGCAAACGCCTCGTATCCCTGAAACTGCGGTCTTAGGACATATGCTAGTAGTCGCGATACTTAGCTATTTTTATTCACTCAAAGTAAAAGCTTGCAAAAAACGCCTAGAAAATAACTTCTTTTGCGCGCTATTTCACGATCTGCCAGAGAGCCTTACAAGGGATATCATAAGCCCTGTAAAATACGGCGTAAAAGGGCTAAATGAGATCATCAGCGAGTATGAGATGAGGCTTATTGATGAGAGGATTTTGCCATTTGTACCAGAAAAGATCAAAGATGAGTTTAGCTACATCCTTGGCATCAGAAAAGATGGCGAGAAATTTATAAAAGATGAGTTTGAAAATAGAACTTATGAGCGTAAGATCATCTGCCACGAAGGGACTATGGAAAACGTAAATGAGGATAAATTTAACCCAATCGATGGCAAAGCACTAAAATACTGCGACAAACTCTCAGCCTACATTGAAGCTGGAATTTCTATAAGCTACGGTGTCAAGTCAAAAGAGCTAACTGACGGCTTTAATAATATGTATAAATTTTTTAGCGAAAAACCTAAGATCGACGGAGTGGATTTTTTAGAAATTTGTGATGATTTTAATGGACATTTTGGTTTAGAAAGACCCCCTCTCAGATAACTGCGGCACACACTTAATACAAGTGCTCTGCTGTGTTCCCACCCTGAAGCGGTGCTCATAAAAAGCATTGCACAGGTCTAAGAAGGAGCTTCGCAATCATACAGAAACTATACTTAAATTTAGTTTTATAGTTACATTTTTAAAAATTTAGCTTTAAAAGTATATAATCAGCCCAAATTTCATAAAAAGTAGAGTAATGTCTGGAAAGTTTAAACTTCGTTTTTTATCAGCTTTTAGAGATTTTTTTATCTATCATCACAAATCTTTAGAGTTTCGTGCAAAAATTTTTGCCGCTATGATCTCTGCTAAATTTGACCCAGACGAAGATGATTTTTTTGTTTTAAATGACATTACAAATGAAATTTATGAAAATGACCAAACCAGAAAAGACTTTTTGATCCAAACTGTTAAAGAGTATGTAGTAAGAGTTAAAAGAAACGATAGAATCACACTTGATGCACTACTTTTAAGCATTGATAAAGACCTAAAAGATCACAAAAGATACGCCAAAAAGATAGATTTTTCTCACCTTCGTCGCTTGATGAGTGGCTGTGAGGAAGAAATTTTAGTTCAGCAAAGAGTTTATGAGTTTTTAATAAACGAAGTCAAACTCTATTCTTAAAATTATCATTCATTTTAAATTTTTAATCATCAACTAGCATAAAAATTATTTCTTCATCTGAATAGCAGTCTGGATCATTTCATCACTTGTTGTGATACTTTTTGCACTAGCCTCATAAGCCTTTTGTGTGACTATAACCTCACTTAGCGCTTGACCAAGATCGACATTACTCATTTCAAGTTTATTTGCTAAAATTTGCGCTCCATAAATGGTCTCACCAGCTTTATTTTTATAAAAAAATGCTTCACCTGAATTTGGAGTTGCTTCATAGAGATTATCGCCCACTTTTGATACGCCCTGTTCATTTTGGAAGTGATATAGAGCTATTTTTGCAACTATAAATGAACGAGAATTGTCAAAATTTGCCATGATATTTCCACGGTCATCGACGCTATATTTTGAGAGATTTCCTTCGGCGTAGCCATCTGCTTTTATGACAAAGTCTTTTTTTGAATTAGCCGAGCTTGTTATGCCATTATAGACATTTGCATCTCCATCGCCAAGAAAATTTAAAGCTACGTTTCCAACGCTTGTTAATGTATTTGTAACAAGCCTACCGCTACCATCAAAAGTAAGTGTTCCCATAGCTGTATTTTGTACAACACCATTAGCATCAGTTATCGTAGCTGTGGCATTCCAGGTAGTTTGATTGCCACCTTGAGGGATTTGTTTTGTAAAATTTATAGTTACTAAGCTCTTTGTACCATCACTGTTATATATCTCTGAGCTTAGTTTTTCTTTATTAGCTACTTCAACTAGTGATGTAACTTCGGCTTTTACATCTAAGCTAGCAAAATTCATAAATTTTAGGCTTTTATTGTTTATATGCCAGCTACCATCGCTCTCTAGTGTGGTTGAAAACTCACTAAATTTACCATCACCGTCTTTTACTTTTACCACTACGCTATCGCCTGCTTTCGCACCAAATCTTGTCTGACTTAGCGGAATTTGTCCATTTAGTGAGATAGTTTTGTTTGTATTATCGAGTGTATAATTAAAATTTGCCGCATCAATGGCTGTTGTTCGCTTATCTGTTATAAGGCTTGAGTCTAGGTTACCTTTTAAATTTATATTTTTTGTTTGCTTGGCTGGCATATATAAAAAATGAGGTAAATTTATACCTTTTTGTGAGCCAGTATCGCCTAGTTTTAGATCCTCTTCTTTTGCAGTAAATGCCTGCGTGGTACCTTTTGTCTGACCATATTTTCTAAGAGCATTAGCACTTGGAGTGACTGGAGTAAAACTTGTTAACGTACCAAGAAGCAAGTTGCCTTTATTATCTACTAAATTTCCAGCCCCATCTATATCGAAGCTACCTGTTCTTGTGTAGTAATTTCTACCATTTTTATCAACGACACCAAAAAAGCCTTTACCGCCTATAGCTAGGTCAAAGTTATTATCAGTATTTTGAAAACTACCATTTGTCATCTTTAAAGCTGTCGTTTGTTTTGTAGCTCCAAGACCTACTTGATTGTTAGTTGGACCACTTCCAGCAGAAGCCATATGTTGATTAATTAAATTTTTAAACTCAGGGATTGAAGCTTTAAAACCTACGTTGTTGATATTTGAGATATTATTTGCCCAAACATCCATGCCAAAGCTTTGTGTTTTAATGCCACTAATTCCGTTGTAAAAACCTCTCATCATGGCTTTTATCCTTCGTAAAATTCAGATATTTTATCCATTGGGACATATTCGCCTGCGATTTTTATCATAGCTTTGCCGTCTACAAATTTTACTGCCTCGACTGGATAGCTACCTACTTGAGTCTTGTATGAATTACCATCTTTTCCAGTGTAATTAACAGAGACTGTATATGCACCATTTGGTAATTGTTTTCCAGAATCATCTTTGCCATCCCAAGATATTCTGCGAACTCCTGATTTTAGATCTTTTATATCGATTGAACGAACGACCTCTCCATTTGCATTTTTAATTTCGAGCTTACCATTTGCAAGATCTGATTTAAAATAAAGTGCAAAATTTACAGTTTTTTGCTCATCTGTTAGTAAAACTGAGTTTGAACCAGTTGAGGCCATTTTGCCAAGAGCTGATATGGCGTAGGCATTTGCATTTGATTTTAATTGATTTACAAGCTCTTTCATAGCTGAGTTTGTATTTTGTTGCATCTCTAGTGATGCCAGTTGGCTAGTTTGCGTAAGCATCTTTTCAGTATCCATAGGACTTGTTGGGTCTTGATACTGAAGCTCTGTTAAAAGTAGCTTCATAAATGCATCTTTATCTAGCTGCGCATTTGGGTTAGTTCCTGTGCCAGCTGCCGCATCTTGCTTTGCTTTTGCCTTTTTCTCGGCGTTTTTTTGTTGAGTTGTTTGTGTAGTTATATCTGAAACTGAAGCCATGATCTCTCCTAAATATATCTTGGTATTACTAGCTCAAGCAAGCTTTGTTCCGCTTGAGTGTTTTCGCTCTCATCGCTTTGATTTGAGCTGTATTTGTTTTTTGCTTGTTCTTTTTTATCTTGTCTTTGATTTTGATCTGAGAAATTCATCTCAAGCTCGGTAAACCCCATATTTACAAGGCTATTTTTAAACTCAGCTTGATTTTGTAAAAAGAGATTCATCGTAGCCGTAGTTGAGTTAAAATTTACATGTAAGTTATTGCCGCGATTTACCATCGTGATCTCAACCTCGCCTAAATTTAGAGGATTAAGCGTTATGTTAAAACGAGTGATCGGAGCTTTGTAATTTTGAACCTGCTCTTTTAGCGTAGAAGAGAAGTTACTAAGCGTCTCTTTTATCTCAGCCTTTGTTTGAAGCTGGTGTTTGGCGCTACTAGCGATATCTTTTACCATTTGATTTAGTTCTGATTTATTATCGCTATTAAATGTCTCTTTGCTCTCTAAATTCTCATTTTTTTGTTGTTCTCTTTCAGGGAAGAGTAGCGACTCTAAAGTTGGGGCTTTTTGCGCCTTTTGCTCGTGTAAATTTACCTTTACTTTTAGCTCTTTTGGCTGCTCCTCTGGCTCAACATCCACTATCTCATCATCAAGCTTTACTTCGCTATCTAGCTTTTTAGGCTCTTCTTTTACTAAATTTTTAGTTTCATTAGTTGGATTTGCCACTACCTCTTTTAACAAAGTATCAAGCTTTACGACCTCTTTTGGCTCGTTTTTGATGATAGTTTGCTCGACTTCATTTTTTAGCTCTTTTAGGTAAAAAGGCTTCTCTTCGGTCTTTATCGGTGTGAAAAATTCTTTCTTACCTAAATTTTTAAACATCTCATTTAGTTTTGGCACATCTTCGTTTAAAATTTCTATATTTTCAAGGCCAAGGTCAAATTTCTTAGCAAGGTCGATAAGATCGCTAACACTTTTAACGTTGCTAAGCTCTTCGACGTTTTCAGGTACACTTAAGAAATTTGCTATTTTGTCGCTGAAATTTGGAAATTTACTTACTTTTTCATTGCCATTTAGAATTTCTAAAACTTGCAAAAGCTGCATGAAATTTGCATTTTCATAGAGCTCATTTTTTGTATTTTCGTCCAAATTTTCTTCAAGCGTGGTTGAAATTTTTGCCGCACTTTCACTTTGAGCTTTTTGCAGCGTCTCTTTTTGAGTGGTAACCGTTTTTACTATCTCTTTGACATCTTTTTCAGTGATTTTTTGGCCGCTATTTGCCTTACTCGCAGCTGCATCTAAAACCATAGACAAAAATTCGCCGTTGTTTTGAGATTTTTTAGAAACAGAGAGCTTTTTACCTCCAGCAGGAGCCAGCAAATCTACGTTATTTTTCGCTGTGTAAGCTTGCATTTAATCCCTTTAAATTTAAAAACTTAACGCTTACATGCAAAATCTATTCCAAAAATTAATTTCTTGATATCAGCTTAAAATTTATAAAAATTTGGCTATAATCTGCCCCTATTTTAAAACTGATAAAGCGAAAAATATCAAACTAATAAACGGAGAAACATTTGGAAAAGATACGAAATATAGCCGTTATCGCGCACGTCGACCACGGTAAGACAACAATGGTTGATGAGCTTTTAAAACAGTCAGGAACATTTAATGAGCATCAAAACCTTGGCGAGCGTGTAATGGATAGCAACGATATCGAAAGAGAGCGTGGTATCACGATCCTTTCTAAAAACACTGCTATTCGCTACAAAGATACAAAGATCAACATCATCGACACTCCGGGCCACGCCGACTTTGGTGGTGAGGTTGAGCGTGTTCTTAAGATGGTTGATGGCGTTTTACTACTTGTCGATGCGCAAGAAGGCGTTATGCCACAAACTAAATTCGTCGTCAAAAAGGCGCTTTCACTAGGGCTTCGTCCAATTGTTGTCGTAAATAAGATAGATAAACCTGCAGGCGATCCAGACCGCGTTATAAATGAAATTTTTGACCTTTTTGTCGCACTTGACGCAAACGACGAGCAGCTAGAGTTTCCAGTCGTTTATGCAGCTGCTAAAAATGGCTACGCAAAGCTAAAACTAAGCGATGAAAACAAAGATATGCAGCCACTTTTTGAAACTATCCTAGCTCATGTGCCAGCTCCAAGTGGCAGCGACGAGAACCCACTTCAGCTTCAAGTTTTCACGCTTGATTATGACAACTACGTCGGCAAGATCGGTATTGCAAGAATTTTTAATGGCAAAATATCTAAAAACCAAAACGTCATGCTTGCAAAGGCTGATGGCACAAAGACAACTGGTAGAATTTCAAAGTTAATTGGCTTTATGGGTCTTGAAAGAACCGATATTAACGAAGCTGGTACTGGTGACATCGTAGCGATCGCTGGCTTTGATGCGCTTGACGTTGGCGATAGCGTCGTTGATCCAAATAATCCTCATCCACTAGATCCTCTTCACATCGAAGAGCCAACACTTAGCGTTGTATTTTCTGTAAATGACGGCCCATTAGCAGGCACTGAGGGTAAACACGTCACATCAAATAAGATCGATGAGCGCCTTGCAAACGAGATGAAGACAAATATCGCGATGAAATACGAAAACATCGGCGAGGGCAAATTTAAAGTAAGTGGCCGTGGCGAGCTTCAGATTACTATTTTGGCTGAAAATATGCGCCGTGAGGGGTATGAATTTTTACTTGGCAGACCTGAGGTTATAGTAAAAGAGATAAACGGCGTAAAATGCGAGCCATATGAGCTTTTGGTTATCGATGCGCCCGATGATACGACAGGCACAGTCATAGAAAAACTAGGCAAAAGAAAGGCTGAAATGGTCTCTATGAACCCAACAGGGGACGGCCAAACAAGGATCGAGTTTGAGATCCCAGCGCGCGGACTTATCGGCTTTAGAAGCCAGTTTTTGACTGATACAAAAGGCGAGGGCGTTATGAACCACAGCTTTTTGGAGTTTAGACCACTTAGTGGAACCGTCGAGCACAGAACAAATGGCGCACTAGTTTCTATGGAAAACGGCGTAACGCTTGCCTATTCGCTATTTAACTTACAAGATCGTGGCGCGCTTTTCCTTGATCCGCAAGCAAAAGTTTATGTGGGTATGATCATCGGTGAGCACAGCCGTCCAAACGATCTTGACGTAAATCCTATCAAGGGTAAAAACCTAACAAACGTGCGTGCAAGCGGTAGCGACGATGCGATCAAGCTTGTCCCACCTAGAAAGCTAAGCCTTGAGCGCGCGCTAGAGTGGATAGAAGATGACGAGCTAGTCGAGGTTACGCCTATAAATATTCGCGTTCGCAAGCGCTATTTAGACCCAACAGAGCGCAAAAGAAAAGCAAAACTCTAATCAAATTTTATCATTTTAGCCCCTTTGTAAAGGGGCTAATAATTGAACTCTAAAAACAGCAAATAAATTTATATAAATTTCTCATATCTTTTTTGCATTATTTATTTAAGTTGGCTTTGCTTAAGACGATTAAAATTTATCAATCTTAAAACTATTTATACTTTAAAATACCATACTTACTTTTCTATTTTTGCTTTTAATGTAATCAATATGAAAATGCCTAGTTTATGCTAAAATCGGCGAAAATTTAAAGGAAACCGATGAAAAAACTAAAATTTATCTTTGCTCTCTCCGCGGCGTTTATTTTTAGCGGCTGCTACGAGACGACGCTGCTTACTCGCGTGCCGATCTCTGCGCTTATTTCTGATAAAGGCGTGGACGTGAAATCCACGATCGTGTTAACGGATATAACGCCACAGACGTACGTTACGAAAACGGTAACGGACAACGTGCGGGTTTTTGTTCCCGACGCTAAATTTAAGGATTTTCCGACCGGAGAAACCGCCTATGAGATGAGCGTTAGCGCCGGCAAGGGCGAAAAGGGCGGCAAAAACTCGGATAAGCGCGCCGTGCGGATATATCTAAGCCAAGATGGCGACGTCTACGGCAAGCTTAGCAAAAACATACTCGAGCAGTACGCGGGCGCGGCGAAGCAGAAAATGGAGCCGACGCTAAAAGCGGCGATCAAATTTGAAAACGACACGAAGGACGTCTATGAGCTGGTCGTGGGCAACGAGTTTAAGGCGAGCGACGAGGCGCAGACGGGCGGCGTTTATACCTTGGCGCCGGGGCAGGTCACGGGCGCGATCTGGGCGGATAGCGCAGCGGTACGCGAGGCGATCGCGAGCAAGGCGGTCAAAATCGGCACTCTAAAAAAGGCGGCGAAATGAAAAGCGTAAAAATCGGCTTTATCGGCGGCGGAAATATGGGCGGCGCGATGATAGAGGCGCTTTGGCGAGCGCAGTGCGGTGAGGCTAACTCGGGGCGAAACTTGGCCGAGGACGAGCGAAAATTTGACGGCGGTAGCGAGGCGCACGGGGCGGAAAATTTAGCGCAAATGGATAAAAATGCGAGCCCGCGCGAATGCGAAAAAAAGACGAAATTTGAAATCATAGTCTGCGCCAGAAGCAAAAACGAGGCTTTACGGCAGAGATTTAGCGTAAAAATAGCCGCGAGCGAAACGGATCTAGCGCGCGAAGCGGACGCGGTCGTACTGGCTACTAAGCCCGCTAGTTACGAGGCTATCTTGCGCCTGATCGCACCCGAGCTTGCGGGCAAAATTTTGCTCCTTTTGGCGCCGGGTTTTGACATAAAGCGCGCTAGGCAAATCGCCGGCGAGGGCGTTTATATCGCTCGCGCGATGCCGAACGTCGCAGCCAGCATCGACGCGTCGGCCACGGCTCTTTGCTTTGACGCGGGATTTAGCGAGCCCAAGAAAGAGACCGTGCGCGAGATAATCGCTAAAATCGGTAAAATTTACGAGATAGACGAGACCGGCTTTGCCGCATTTACGGGCATCGCAGGCAGCCTGCCCGCGTATGCGTGCGCCTTTATCGAGGCTGCGGCCGATGCCGGCGTGCGGGGCGGACTGCCTAGACAGCTTTGCTACGACGTCGTTGCGGCAGCCGCGGAAGGAACGGCGCGCCTAATCCAAAGCGGCAAGCACCCGGCCGCGCTAAAAGACGAGGTGTGCTCGCCAGCGGGAACCACGATCGAGGGACTTGCCGCGCTTGAAAAAGGCGGATTTCGCGGCGCCTTGATGGATGCCGTCGCCGCTTGCATCGCCAAAGCGCGGGGTTAGGTAAAATTTTAAGGATAAAAATGAAAAATTTATTATTTGCGCTATTTGCGGCGTTAAATTTATTTGCTAGCGAGCCCAGCCTTTCGCCATTGCTGGCCGCAGATACGCTAGAAAAGGTCAAAAAATGCAAAAACCCCGACCTAAACGCCACCAAAGAGTGCGTGCAAGCGGGCATGGTAGCGGCAAACTTAAAGCAAGACTACGGCGCGGCGGAGGGGCTATTTAGCCTAGCCTGCGCCAAAGGAGACGGTGAGGGCTGCTTTTATCTGGGCGAACTTTATAAAAATAACCTAGTAAAAGCCGCGGATAAGAGCGAGCGCGAGACCAAGATTAGCGCGTATTACAAGGCTAGCTGCGTCCTTTACGAGTATTTGCCCGGTTGCTTGGCGTTAGCTAATTTCATGCAAGAAGAGCTGGGCGACGAGGTGCAGTCGTTTGCGATAAACAATACCCTATGCAACAAAAAATACGCTCCCGGATGCTACAACGTGGGTTGGATGATAGAGCGAACGGGAGGCGATATTGGCGAGATGATGGAGTATTACGAGCGCTCGTGTAAGCTAGGCTACGTAGGCGGCTGCGAGAGGGCGGCGTGGCTGTATGAGGGAAATTTCAACGAAAACAGATACGAGCAAGTAAAAAAAGACGCTAAAAGAGCAAAGCAAATGCGAAAAAAAGCGTGCGAGCTAGGCGATAAGCAAAGCTGTTAAATTGACAATAAGGCGTTTTGATAAAAATTTTAAAATGTTAAAACTCTAGAAAGTCTTAGCATAGCCAGCAATGTAGAGTAGTAACTTTTAGTATATTTTTGAATTCTGTAGGAAGTTTACTAGTTTGTATTTTTAAGTTTATAAAAGCTCTACCATACTTTTTATAGTAGATAGTGAAGTAAAGTTAAATTTTTACTTCACTAGATTCAAAAGTAAAATTTTTACAGAGCTTGTGTTTGCTTATACTTTTAATCATTAAGACAATCAACAAAACTCATTGATAAATTTTCTACTAAACCTTATTTTTAATAAAAATGAATATTAAATTTCTTAAATAAAGCTAAATATAACAATGTAATTTCAAGCCATTAGGTTATAAGATTTTTTTAAATTTTATTTTTAAGGATTGCAACATGAAAATGCTATTTTTAGTCCCTGTCTTAGCATGTAGTCTTGCTTTTAGTGCCGATGTCATCGCAAAAGATGCCAATATAACGCTAGATGGCAAAATGATTGGAAAGATCGAGGTTTTAACACCAGTTGAAGTCGTCGAAAAAGGCGATAAAACGAGCAAGATCAAGGTTAATGGCGTAGTTTCGGCAAACTATTTAGCCCAACTTCAAAGAAGTATAGAAGATCCGGAAGTTTTTGTAGCTTTTAATGACGAGAGCGAGGCAAATTTCAAAAAAGTAAAAGATCTTGAAGATGACTACGGCGAGGTTTGGTACCAAGCTGAGGGCGTTTACGAAGTGCCAAATGACGCACTTGGTGGCGACACAAAAAAGCTTTACGTAAAAGCACAGCAAATTTACGAAGAGACTTGTTCCGCATGTCATAGACTTCATGAGCCAAATAGCTTTACAGCGGCTCAGTGGCCAGCAAATTTAGCTGGAATGGTCGATGCAAAATTTGTAGCACTAGACGAAACTGACCTAAATTTAGTGCTCAAATACTTACAACACAATGCCAAAAAAGTAAAATAAATTTTCATAAGGGAGAAAATATGAAAAGACGAGATTTTATAAAATTTTCTGCACTTGCTGCCACAGCAGCGCAGGCGAACAAGATTGAAGGTGTAACAAAAACCATTTTTGACCAAAAGAAAACTTTTGGAGCAAATAGATTTGGGCTATTTTGGGCAAATACCAACTCAAATCAAATCGTCTCTGTCGATCCATTTGAGGGCGATAAATTCCCAAATACAATGAATAACAGCTTGCCAGATCTCATCCAAAATGAAAGTCGCGTACTCTATCCATACGTAAGAAAAAGCTACCTAAAGGCAAAAGGCGCGGCAAAAAGTGAGCTTCGTGGTAAGGAAGAATTTGTGCGTGTTAGCTGGGATACGGCACTTGACCTTGCTGCAAAAGCCTTAAAAGAAAATTTTGACAAATATGGCCCTGAGAGCATCTACGGCGAATGCTATTGGTGGGGCGGTAGCGGTAAGATCAGCTGGGGTAGGACTGTTGGCCACAGGATGCTAAAAGTGCTTGGCGGATACGTCGAAGAGAGTGGCGACTATTCAACTGGAGCTGGCCTTGTCATCATGCCTCATGTCCTTGGAAATAGTGCAGTTTATGACGCTCCTACAAAATGGGAAGCTATGGTTAAAAATGCTAAAAACATTGTATTTTGGGGTACTGATCCGCTTGTAACTGGTCAAATTTCATGGCAGCCACCAACACACGATGGCTATCTTGGCATCAAAAAGATAAAAGAGGCAGGCATAAAAACTTATAGCGTTTGCGTCTTTAAAAACGACACCACAAGATACCTTGGCTCTGAAGCTATCATCGTTCGTCCAAACACTGACGTAGCAATGATGCTTGGCATGTGCCACTACCTATATGAAAACAAGCTTTATGATGAGGAATTTATAAAAAAATACACAGTTGGTTTTAATAAATTTAAAGACTATCTGCTTGGTACAACCGACAAAGTGGTAAAAGATATCAACTGGGCTAGTAAAATTTGCGGTGTAAAAGCTGAAGATATCGCTAAATTTGCAACAGTGCTTGCAAAAGAGCCAAGCACTATTATCGCTGGCAGATCTCTTCAAAGACAAGATCACGGCGAGATGGGCTTTTGGGGTATCGTAACTCTTAGTGCGATGCTTGGCCACATCGGTAAAGAGGGTCTTGGATTTGAGTTTAACCTCTACTACGGAAACGGCAGCACTGATAAGATAGCACCTGCTCTAAAAGGTATCAGCACTAGGATAAGCGAGAAATATGAAAACGTAGATGGTGCTCCATGGAAGAAATTTAAAAACGTAACCATCCCATCTTCAAGATCAATCGAAGCTTTGCAAAATCCTGGCAAAGAGATAGATTATGATGGCTCTAAGATCAAACTTCCACACATGAGAGTGGCTTACATGGCGTCTGGATCGATGTTTACAAGGCATCAGGACGTAAATAATGCCGTAAAAGCATGGCGTAAATTTGATACTGTTATCACAGCTGAGCCATTTTGGACAAGTACAGCTAAATTAAGTGATATCGTCTTACCAGTGGCA
The DNA here is from genome assembly GCF_003048405.1 of Campylobacter concisus. NCBI lineage: Bacteria > Pseudomonadati > Campylobacterota > Epsilonproteobacteria > Campylobacterales > Campylobacteraceae > Campylobacter > Campylobacter concisus. The sequence goes on from NZ_PIQS01000001.1 coordinate 509,780, forward strand.
CTAGAAGTCGAGAGAAATGACATCAACCAAAGTGTCCCATCAAGCGAATACATCGTGGCATACAAACCAGTAGTTGAGCCAATGGGCGAAAGTAGAAGCGACTACTGGATATGCTCACAAATTTGCAAACGCTGGGGCAGAGAAGAGGTCTTTACTGAGGGTAAAGATGAGCTTGGCTGGGCAAAAGAATTTTACGCAGATGCCGTAGAGCAAGCCAAAGCACTAGATCTTAAAATGCCAAGCTTTGATGAGTTTTGGAAAGAGGGATATGTCAAATTTGACAAAGACAATGAAGAGACAAAATACTACACAAGACTTAGTGCATTTAGAGAAAACCCACACAAAAATCGCCTTGGCACGCCATCAGGCAAGATAGAGATATACTCTCCAACTATTGCTAAATTTGGCTACAAAGACTTTGCGCCACACTTTGCTTGGATCGAGCCGTTTGAGTGGCTTGGTAGTGAAAAAGCTAAGAAATATCCATTTAGCATCACAACCCCACACTCAAGATATCGCCTCCACTCTCAGCTAAATAACTCAATAATCAGAAACTACGCTGAAGTTTGTGCTAGAGAGCCGATGTTAATAAATACAAACGACGCTAAGAAAAAAGGCATCGCAACTGGTGATGTAGTGAGAGTCTTTAATGACAGGGGTGAAATTTTAGTAGGAGCGCTTGTCACTGACATCATCCCAGAGCACGTCATCGCCATCTGCGAGGGCGCATGGTATGATCCTGAAGTGCTTGGCGAGAGGAGTCTTTGTAAGCATGGCTGCATCAATGTCCTAACACGTGACAAAGGCACATCTAGCATCGCTCAAAGCAACTGCGGACATACGATACTAGCGGATCTTGAAAAATATAAAGGCGAGATCAAACCAATAACTGCATTTTCTAAACCAAAAATTTTACAATCTTTGTAGAATTTATATAAATTTAGCCCTCGCATGGGGGCTAAATTATTTTTAGGTCATTTATATCTTCAAATTTGATCCTAGTTTTTACAACCATAAGAGTTTTATTTTTGAAATTTACGTCAGAGATTAGCCCTCTAGCACTTGCATAGGTATAGCCGTCATGATAGCTCACATATACTTCATCAGCTGGTCTTAGCTCGCTTATCTTTTTTAAAATTTCATCGACCTTGCTCTCATCAAGCTCTAGTTTTTCGCATTTCTCTCGCTCTTTTTGTCGCAGGGCTCGCTCTAAGGTTGAGAGAGGATTAAACGAACTAAAAATTTTTGCTCTATCTTTACTCGCCACTTTTGTGCCCTCCGATCTTTTTATTTCTATCTTGCCCAGTGGCTTCTGGTAGTAGATCGATCGCTCTTAAAACCGAGTTTTTACCAAATTTTTCTTTTATGAGATTTAGGGACTTTAAAACTGCCTTTTCTTTAGTATCATCCTCAAAAAGACTAGAGTGAGCTAGGCTCTCTTTTACTACGTCATTTGCACTGATGCTAATTTGCCTAATCAGCCCAACATTTTTTATCTTGTTTAAAAGTAGCTCTTCGGCCAAACTCATCAGCACGCTTGAGACATTTGTTGGTGTCTTAAACCGAACGCTGGCACGCTGGTGTGGCTCAAGCTTGTCGGCAAATTTTATATTTATCGTTATTCCACTTGCCATTACTTCTTTGTTGATCATCCTAAGCGCTAGCCTATCAGCCATCTCTTTTAGTACGACTACCGCCTCGCAACGCTCATAATCTCTTGGTAAAATTTCAGAGCTAAAGTAGGATTTTGTGCTTGGTTTATATGCTTTTATGTCAGCTATTGTCGTTGGCTCTATGCCATTTGCGTGATCTATCGTTATATAGGCATCAACTCCAAAAAATTTCTCAAGTAGGCTTCGCGGAGCATTTGCTATATCTTTCATACAAAAAATTCCATGTTTTTCCAGCTTTAGCCTAGTTTGCTTACCGATACGCCAAAAGTCATCTAGCGGTTGATGTGTCCAAAGACGTTCTTTATAAAGCTGCTCGTCTAAAAATGCAATCCCATCATCACTGTGCTTAGCCAGGATATCAAGGGCGATTTTTGCGAGGTATAAATTTGTGCCCATGCCACAGGTGGCTGTCACGCCAGTAGTTTTTAAAATTTCATCCATTATCTTTTTGGCTATGGATTTTGCATCGGTATTATAAAATTTAACATAAGAAGTAAGATCGATAAAGGCCTCATCGATAGAATAGACATAGATATCATCTTTTGAGACATACTTTAGGTATATCTCATAAATTTTAGCCGCATAGTCGATGTAAAACTGCATTCTAGGTGGTGCAATGATAAATTTTATAGCCTTTTGTATTTCAAAAAGCCTGCATCTATTTTTCACATCTTTGGCTCTAAGAGCTGGGCTAACGGCTAGGCAAACACTTCCGTTGCCACGACTATCGTCAGCCACGACCAGATCGGCTTTAAACGGATCAAGTCCTCGCTCTACGCACTCAACTGAGGCGTAAAAGGACTTTAGATCAATGACGGCATAAAATTTTTGTGCTTCGTTTTTCATGGAGTGATTATAGATGAAAATTAGTAAAAGTTCGTTTTTGGAAAATTGATCTTAAGGCTAAAATTTCTAATAAAAAATTTTTTAGAAACAAAATAAGTAAAATGGATAAATTTTACTAGCGGAGTTATGGTAAATGCAATGCATAAAGAAGTTAATATAATTATCCCTTCTATTGAAAAAAGCGGACAATCAGGTGTTTATGGTGGTTTAACAGATAGAAGTGATATAAATTCTAGCAAAGTAAAAATAAAAATGGCGAGTCTATGCTTGGGGCTTTTGCTATATCAACATTTGATAACAGCGATGAAGATGCCAAAATAGATGGCAGAGTTAGAAACTATGGATTTGGTATTTTTTCAAGGCTAAATTTACCACGTGATTTTTATATCGATCTCATGGCAAAAGCTGGTAGGAGCCAGACTAAGGTTGATGCGAAAAATGTTGATTATAAAATCTCAATGCCATACTACAATGCTAGCTTTGGCGTCGGCAAAAAGATAAAATTTGATAGTTTTATGCTTGATAGTGGGCTAAACTACGCACTCTCTTATGTCGGTAGCGATGAGGCAGATACCGGACAAAGCACATTAAAATTTAGCAGCGTTACATCAAGTAGAGCTAAAATTTACTCAAAAATAGCCTATGATGCTGGCAAATTTAATCCTTATGGAAAAATTAGTGCTGAGTATAAATTTAACACCAAGTCAAAAATAGCGGTGATCCAAGAAGACGAGGAGATCAGTCTAACTCAAAAAGGCACAAGCTCAGAGGTTGAGGTCGGTCTAAGATATACGCCAACTTATGTGACACTCATAAATTTTGGCATAGCACAATCTTTTGGTAAAAAAGATCAAAGCAGCGCAAAACTTCAGTTTGCTTATAGATTCTAAAATTTAGTGGCTTTTAGGCCACTAAATTTACTTTTTTATAGATTTAGCCGTAAATTTTCTTTAAATTTTCAAGCTTTGTGCTAGTATTTAGTAGTAACATATCGGCGATAACTAGCCTTATCATCGCGGTTGCAACGACGCTTCCTCGTATACCTATGCATGGATCATGCCTGCCTCTTAACTCAAAGTCTACCGCCTCGCCAGCCAAATTTAGTGTCTTTTGCTCTTTGAATATCGAAGGTGTAGGCTTAAAATGGCTCTTTAGTACGATCTCAGCGCCGCTACTTATGCCCCCAAGTATCCCGCCAGCGTTGTTGCTCAAAAAGCCAAGTTCGTCCATCTCGTCGTTGTTTGCTGAGCCCATCATAGAGCTTACATTTACGCCAGCACCGATCTCTACGGCTTTTACGCCGTTTATTCCCATCAAAGCCGCTGCTAAAGCGCTATCTAGCTTATCATAAAGTGGCTCACCAAGACCAGCTGGCACGCCTCTAGCCACGCTTAAAACCACAGCTCCCACGCTATCGTGCTCGCTTCTAGCTTTATTTACCACTTCTTTCATCGCTTCTTCATTGCCAAGAGCATAAATTTGAGAATTTTTAGCAAAGTTAAAGTCTATTTTGTCGCTAAAAACTTTGCCTATACCAAGTACTCCACTTAAAATTTCTATATTAAACTCATTTAAAAGCAGCTGCGCAAAAGCTCCACCAGCTACTCTAACGGCCGTTTCTCTTGCACTTGAGCGTCCACCACCTCTGTGATCTCTAAAACCATATTTTTTGAAATATGTAAAATCAGCATGACCCGGACGGAAAATTTCACGTAAATTTTCATAGTCGTTTGACTTTTGGTTGTTATTAAAAATAGCAAAACCTATCGGCGCTCCAGTGCTTATGCCATCAAAGACACCGCTAAAAATTTCTATTTTATCGGCTTCATCTCTTGCGGTTGTAAAGTTGCTTTGTCCAGGACGGCGTCTATCTAGCTCACTTTGGATGAAATCTGTATCTATCTTTAGCCCAGCTGGAAGTCCGTCTATCACGCCACCGATCGCCACCCCGTGGCTCTCGCCAAAGGTTGTTAAGGTTAGTTTTTTGCCAAATGTATTCAAAATTTTTCCTATTTTTTGATTTTTTCTAGTGCGATTTTTGCTGCAAGCTGTTGGGCTTGCTTTTTAGAGCTGCCAACGGCGCGTGAAATTTCTTTGCCATTTAGTAGCAAGGCTATCTCAAATTCTTTCTTGTGATCAGGACCTGACGTGCTGATGAGCTCGTATGTTGGTATGACGCCAAGACTGGCCTGAGTGACCTCTTGAAGAGCGGTTTTGTAGTCCTTTTCTAGGTGTGCAAAGTCGATCTGTGGATAGCAAAGTTCAAGCAGAGCGATCGAAATTTCTCGCACCTTATCAAGTCCAGCCTCAAGGTAGATAGCGCCCATCACTGCCTCAAACGCATCGCTTAAAATGCTATCTTTCTCACGACCGCCATTGTTCTCTTCAGCCGTGCTTAGCTTTAAAAATTTACCCATTTTTAGATGCCTTGCCATATTTGCAAAGCTTTTTTCATTTACAAGTGCGGCTCTTAGCTTACTCATATCGCCCTCTGCGATCTTGCTAAATTTTTTAAAAAGATACTCAGCCACAAGCAGATCCATCACCGCATCGCCTAAAAACTCAAGCCTTTCGTTATTTAACGCCTGTTTGGTGCTCTTGTGCGTTAGCGCCTCTTCTAAAAGTTCAGTTTTTTTAAATTTATACCCAAGACTCTTTTCAAATTCTTCTAAAATTTTCATCTTTCATTCTCATCTTTTATTTTTAATGCCTCGTCCCTTGCCATCTGGTCGCACTCCTCGTTTTCAGGGTGTCCAGCGTGCCCCTTAACCCAGCTTGCCACGACTTTGTGAGGCTTTGAAATTTCTAAATACTCCTGCCAAAGCTCGACATTTTTTATATTTTTAAAATTTCTCTTTTGCCAGTTAGAAAGCCACTCATTTATGCTATTTACCACGTATGAGCTATCGGTAAAGAGTCTTACTTCGCAAGGCTCTTTTAACGCTTTTAACCCCATTATCGCAGCTTTTAACTCCATTTGATTATTTGTCGTATATGCCTCGCCGCCACTTGCTTTTTTCTGCGCTTCGTTAAATCTCAATATATACGCCCAGCCGCCAGCTCCAGGGTTTCCAAGACACGAGCCGTCGCTAAAAAGTGTTACTATCTTCACTTACTTTTTCTGTGATGTGGGATAAAATTTTGACACTTCCTAGCTCGTGACAGACCGGACATCGGTAAAAATGCATAGGAAATGAGTTTTTACAGCTTTTGCAAACGTAGTTAAAGCTTAACCCAGCCGCGTCAAATTTAGCATCTTTTAGTTTTTTGATGACATTTAGCTCAAAGCCGTAAATTTCACATGGCTCATCTATATCGCCCTTTGCATAAAAGAGTGATTTGTACTTTGGATCGCTTAAATTTATAGGCGTTTTTAGATTATAAAGCAGATCAATCACATCTTCAAAACGAGCAAAATCTTTTAAATTTTCTAAATTTTCATTGTGCCTTATGAAAAGTGCTAAGATCATACGTTTTAAAAGCTCAAAATTTTGGCTAAGGTGGGAGAGAATTTCTACCTTTTCATTAAAACTTAAATTTCTATCATCAAGCGTGCTGATCGCCTTTATATAGGCCTTTTGATCTTTTATATTTACACCAAGTTCTTCAAGAGAATTTAACGCATAAAGAGCTTCTTTGTAGTTTTTAAGTTTTTCATCTATCATCGTTAAAAAGCGAAGTGCAAGCACATTTCTTGGGCTTAGTTCAAGCACTTTTTCAAAGACTTCGCTAGCTTTTTTTAAAAATCCAGCCTTAAAATAGACCTCTCCAAGCTCGTTTAGGATAAATTCTTTTTCATTTTTATCTCTAACTTTGCCAAGTGCGATGAGATAAACACTAATTGATTTTTCAAAATCACCATTTTTGGCAAAAGTTTGCCCTAGCATGCAAAGGCTTTGGGCGTCTATCTCTGGGCTTTGTAGCATCTGTTTATGTTCGCTACTTATGCCATCTTTGCTATCAAATTTTCTTATAAATTTTTCAATGCGTTTTTTCTCATCTTTGCTTGAAAAGATACCCCAAGCATAGCTTAATGCGGCTATCATCAAAATAATGCTAAATAAAATAATAAGGCTAAATATCGGATCTCTGTGCCCAATGAAAAAAATATCCACGCTCATACTTTGTGATAAAATTTTACTTTAATTATAACAAAGCGGTTGTATAATTTTGCTTATGATAGATCCAAAATCCATAGAAAAACTCAAAAATCAAATCGATATCGTTGACATTATAGAACACTATTTGCCAGTCAAAAAGATGGGTGCAAACTATAAATGCGTCTGCCCATTTCACGACGACAAAAATCCTAGTATGAGCATAAGTCAAAGTAAGCAAATTTTTCACTGTTTTGCTTGCAAGGCCGGTGGAGATGCGATCAAATTTGTAATGGATTATGAGAAATTAACCTATCCAGAAGCTATCGAGAGAATAGCTAGCCTTGTAAATTTTAGCCTCGAATACACAAGCGATAAAGCCCCAACACAAAAAGAAAATAAACACATTTTAGAAAAAGCAAACGCCTTTTATAGGAGCGAATTTTTTAAGCATGAAGCCGCTGTGAGATATATCTATTCTCGCGGTATAAATGATGCGATGATCGAGAAATTTGAGCTTGGCTGGGCAGGGGAGAGCGCTAGTACTATCAGGCTTTTACAAAATGAAAATATCGAGCCAAAAGAGGCGCTTGAAGTTGGCATAGTAAAGCAAAACGAGAAGGGAATTTATGCTAGTTTTATCGAGCGTATCACATTTCCCATATATGCACACACGGCAAAACTAGTTGGCTTTGGCGGTAGAACGATCTCAGATCATCCTGCAAAATATGTAAATTCTCCACAAAGCATGGTTTTTGACAAGTCAAAGCTGCTTTACGGCTATCATTTAGCTAGACAAAGTATTTTTGAAAAGAAGCAGATTATCATCACAGAGGGATACCTAGACGTTATCATGCTGCACTTTGCAGGCTTTACAAACGCTGTTGCCGTGCTTGGGACTGCGCTTACGACTAATCACTTACCACTTTTAAAAAGAGGAGAGATAAGTGTTGTGCTTTGTTTTGATGGTGATGGTGCTGGCATAGGTGCAGCTATAAAATCATCTCGTCTTTTGGTTCAAAACGAAATAGATGGAAGCGTTGTTATTATAAAAGATGGTGCAGACCCAGCGGATATGGTTTTTGCAGGGAGAAGCGACGAGCTAAAAGAGATGTTTGGCTCAGGGACTGAGCTTGGCGAGTTTTATATTGAGCAAATTGTAAAAAAATATGATATTACGCGCCCAGTGCAAAAGCAAAAATGTTTAGAAGAGATAGTGGAATTTACAAATTCTCTAAAGCCAATAATCGCAAAAAGCTACGAATTGCTGGTATCAAATTTACTCAAAATAGAGCTAAATACTTTTAGTCTTCATGGACAAAGATATATAAACAGACAAGATCAAAATTTTACAAATGCTGCAACGACAAATAAACAAATGGCTCAAAAAAAAGATAAAACCGATATTTTAGAATTTAGCGTTTTAAAGAGCATGCTTGCAAATAAAAATTACGAAACTATCGTTTTAAACGAGCTTGAGGAGAAATTCTTCTTGCATCATAAAGATTATTTTCAAGCTGTTTTATTGCCAAATATTGAAGATAATGCGGTACTTGTTAGAGAAATTTATGTTGATGAAAGCTCAAACATAGCTTCTAGTGAAGATAGCCTTAAAGAGGCCATTTTAAAGCTAAAGCTAAAATACTATGAGAAGTTTCGCGAAGATACCAGAAAATCACAAAAACCAAATAAAATCGAAATAATGCAAAAAATTTCAGAGATCATTAAAGGCTTACACAACAAGCTACAAAAAAATTAGATTTCAAAATTTAACACTTATTCAGCTTTAAATCATAAAACTAAATGTAAAATGTTTAAAGTAATAAATATTTTTAAGATTAGTTTTATTTTTAAGGATTTATTATGATAAATTTTAAAAGATTTGAGGCGACTTTTAATGCTATAAGCAGATTTGGAGCATTAAAAGGTGGAGGGCTAACAAGGCTTGCATTTAGTAAAGAAGACTTGGGGGCTAGGAATTTTCTTATAAATTTAATAGAAGAAAATGGCTTTAAACTTAAAATTGACAATGTTGGCAATATCTTTGCCATCTATGATGATGGCTGTGAGCCAGGCGAGAAGCCAGTTTGCGTGGGCTCTCACATAGATAGCGTGCCAAATGGCGGCTTTTATGATGGTACGCTTGGCGTTATGGCTGGACTTGAAGCATTAACCTCGATAAAAGAAGCTGGCATTAAACTAAAACGCCCACTTTGGCTTATAAATTTTTGCTGTGAAGAGTCAAGTAGGTTCAAGACAGCGACCATTGGTAGCAAGATAATAAGCGGCAAACTTGGTCTACAAAGACTTCATGAATTAAAAGACGAAGATGGCATTTCGCTTTTTGAAGCGATGAGTAAATTTGGACTTGAGCCACAAAATTTAAATGATTCTATTTTAAAAGAACACTCACTTCATTCATATTTAGAACTTCACATTGAACAAGGTCCAGTGCTTGAGCGAAGTGGCATAAGCGTTGGTATAGTAAGCGGTATCGCCGCTCCTATTAGATTTGAAATTATTATTCATGGTAAGGCAGATCACAGCGGTGCAACTCCGATGAATATGCGTAGTGATGCTTTGCTGGCTGCTTCACACATCATAATCGCAGCCAATAAATTTGCTAAAAACAAAAAAACAGCTGTGGCTACTGTTGGTTACGCACATGCAAAGCCAGGCGTTTTAAACGTCGTGCCAGGCGAGGCGAGACTTGGAGTCGATCTAAGAGATATTGATAAGGTAAGCTTAGAAGAGCTAAATTTAGAGCTTAGAAATTTTATAAAAGAGCTAAGCGGTGAGCTAAATTTTAGTTATGAGATAAGAGAACTAAGCAGTGATGAGCCAGTAAAACTTAGTGAGCATGCTATAAATTTACTAAGCGAAGAGGCTGCTAAACTGGGCATAAAAACGCTTACTTTGCCAAGCGGAGCTGGACACGATGCGATGAATCTAACAAAACTTGCAAGTAGTGTTGGCATGCTTTTTATACCTTGCGTTGGTGGCATCAGTCACAATATAGCAGAGGCTATAAATTTTGATGATGCTTTCAAAGCTACACAAATTTTAACAAATGCACTAATTAAACTATCAAATGAATAAGGAGAAACCTATGGATAAGATAGCAAATTTGGCTCTTTCTTTAAAAGATGAGCTGATCAAGGATCGCAGGTATTTTCACTCACATCCAGAGACTGGCTGGTTTACATTTTTTACAACCGCTGTGCTAGCAAAGAGACTTAGTGATCTTGGTTATGAAATAAGCCTTGGTGACAAAGTCGTTAAAGCTGATGCAAGGCTTGGCCTTGGCTCAAAAGAGCAATGCGAAAAAGCAATAGAAAGAGCCAAAAGACTCCTAAGTCCTGAAGAAGCAAAATATCTTCCTTATATGAAAGATGGACTAACTGGCCTAACAGCCTTCATCGACACAAAAAGACCTGGTAAATTTACAGCATTTAGATTTGATATTGATAGTGTTGATGTGACGGAGAGTGCAGACGCTGATCACAGACCTTGTAAAGAGGGCTTTGGCGCAGATATCGCTGGTATCACCCATGCTTGTGGGCATGATGGTCACATGTCAATAGGTCTTGGTGTGGCAAAACTTATAGCTGAAAATTTAGATGAGTTTAACGGTAAATTTAAATTTATCTTCCAAACAGCAGAAGAGGGCACAAGAGGAGCTGTGGCTATGGAAGCTGCTGGTGTGCTTGATGGTATAGAGTATCTACTGGGTGGTCACATCGGCTTTCAAGCAAAAACCAATAGAGGCATCATCTGCGGGACAAATAAGCTACTTGCAACTTCAAAATTTGACGTACATATCACCGGTCGTTCAGCTCATGCAGCAGGAGCACCTCAAGATGGCGCAAATGCCCTTTTAGCTGCATCTCAAATGGCACTAAGCATGCATGGTATCACAAGACATGCAAAAGGCGTGACTAGGATAAACGTAGGCGTTTTAAAAGCAGGTGAGGGTAGAAACGTCATAGCACCAAACGGCTATCTAGCTTGCGAAACAAGGGGTGAAGACACAAATTTAAATGATTTTATGTATGAAAAATGCATGGATATTGTTAAGGGCGTAAGTGAAATTTATGGCGTAGAGAGCAAAGTCGTAAAAACTGGTGGCACAAATGGAGCCGATAGCGACAAAGAAGTAACTGAAATTTTCTATGAAGCAGCAAAGCAAAGTCCATTTATAGATGATGACAAGATCGTAAAAGAGCTTGATTTTGGTGCTTGTGAAGATTTTGCTCATTTTATGAGAGCTTTGCAAGATAGGGGCGCAAAGAGCGGATACATGATGATAGGAACAAATTTAAAAGCAGGCCATCACAACTGCAAATTTGACTTTGATGAGGAGTGTTTGGTGGCTGGAGTTGATGCCTATTTAAGATCTGCTTACAAATTAAATGGAGTAAAAAAATGAAAAATGCTTTACTAATCAGTGCTTCAAGCTATCAAGATACTGGCTACTTAAGACACTGCAAAAACTGGGTTAAGGAATTTTTAGGTGAATGCGGCAAGGAAGAAATTTTATTTATCCCTTACGCTGGAGTTAGACGAACAAATGACGAGTATGAGCAAAAAGTAATTGATAGATTAAAAAATAGCAATATAAAATCAATCCATCACTACGAGGATAAAATTTCTGCTATCAAAAATGCTAGTAGTATCGCAGTTGGCGGCGGAAATACCTTTATGTTGCTTCACATGCTTTATAAGCTAAATTTAGTCGAGCCTATAAAAGAAGCTGTGGCAAATGGCACAAAATATTTTGGCTGGTCAGCCGGTGCAAATATCGCTGGCAAGACGATGATGACGACAAATGATATGCCTATCATCATGCCAAAGTCATTTGATAGCTTAAATATCTTCCCATATCAGATCAACCCGCACTTCATAAGTGGCAAGCTAGCAGGCCATAACGGCGAGAGCAGAGAGGAGAGGTTGGAGGAATTTTTAATAGCTAATCCAAAAGAGACTATTTACGCTTTGCCTGAAGGTACGGCTCTGCTCATAGAGGGTGGCGAGGCCCAGGTCATAGGACACAGTGAAATTTTAAAATTTGAGTATCAAAAAGAGATAGAAAAAATAGAAGTTGGAACTAAATTTAAAATCTAAGCAAGGAGAGAGGTATGGAAACATTTAAGCTAATTGCTGCCATTCTTGGCATCGCAGCTGTTGTGGCACTTCTTGTCTTAAAAAAAGAGACAAGAACGGTGCTAATAGGTGTTGGTTTGGTGCTTTGTATAATCGCACTAAAACCAATGGGGGCACTAAGTGCTTTTACTGACTATATGACTAAAGCAGGGCTTATAAAAGCTATATGTGCCAGTATGGGTTTTGCTTTTGTTATGAAATATACAATGTGCGATAAACACCTTGTTGCGCTTCTTACAAAGCCACTTAAAAATGTGGGCTTTATCTTGATCCCTGCAACAACCGTGCTAACTTATTTTATAAATATCGCTATTCCTTCAGCTGCAGGATGCTCCGCCGCTGTTGGTGCGACACTTATACCGCTTCTAATGGCCTCAGGTATCCGCCCAGCTATGGCTGGTGCTGCTGTTTTTGCAGGGACATTTGGTGGAGTTTTAAGCCCAGGATCGGCTCACAACGTCTATGTGACTGATCTTGTTAAAAAGACGGTTGAGGGCTACACAGTTCAAGATGTCATAAAAGTGCAAATTCCAAGTGCATTTACTGCTCTTGTTATCGTAGTGATCGCATTAGTTATTGTTGCGATACTACTTAAAGACTATCAAAAAAATACAAATTTCACTCTTGAAAGTAGTGCTGCTAGCGAAGAGAAGCCACTATTTAAAGTAAATTTCATCTACGCCATTATGCCTCTAGTTCCACTTGTTATCTTGGTTATTGGTGGAACAAGCCTTGCGAAAGATTATAGCTTTCTTGCGTGGACAAAGATGGGCGTTGCTGAGGCGATGATACTAGGTGCTATCATAGCTATTTTTGCTACGCTTACAAATCCGCAAAAGATCACAAAAGAATTTTTTAACGGAATGGGCCACGCTTATGCTGATGTTATGGGTATCATCATCGCAGCTGGTGTCTTTGTCGCTGGCCTAAAGGCATGTGGAGCCGTTGATGTGGTCATCGCATGGCTAAAAACAGATCAAAGTTACGTTAAATTTGGCGGAACGTTTGTGCCATTTATCATGGGTATAGTTACAGGTTCAGGCGACGCCGCTACATTTGCATTTAACGAAGCTGTCACAACAAACGCCGCTGCACTTGGCTTTGAGCAAGATAAGCTTGGTATGGCCGCAGCTATTGCTGGTGCTTTAGGTAGATCGGCTTCCCCGATCGCTGGTGCTGCTATCGTTTGTGCAGGCATTGCGATGGTTAGTCCAGTTGAAATCGCTAAAAGAACATTTTTAGGTATGTTTATCTCTGTTGTAGCGATTGCATTTTTTGTCATCTAAAAGGATGAAAAATGGATATCGTAGAGAGGTTTTTAAACTACACAAAATTTAACACTACAACAAATAAAGAGAATGGACTAAAAGGTGTCATGCCTTCTAATCCAACCGAGTACGAGCTGGCTAAGTTTTTAAAAGAAGAGCTTAGCTCGCTAGGCATAAAAGATATCATCTTACAAGATAATGCTATCTTGATAGCAAAAATTCCTGCAAACTGTGAAAATGCTCCAAGTATCGCCTTTTTTGGGCACTTAGATACAAGTAGTGAGCAAAAAAATGATACTAAAGCCAAGATAGTAAAATACACAGGTGGTGACATCTGCCTAAACGAAGAGCAGAGCATTTATCTAAAATTTAGTGACAACCCAGAGCTTAAAAAATACGTTGGCGACGATATAGTCGTGACTGATGGTACTAGTCTGCTTGGGGCTGATGATAAGGCGGCGATCGCAAGTATCGTAAATATGGCTAGCTATTTTATGCAAAATCCTGATGTAAAGCACGGCAAAATCGTGATCTGCTTCGTGCCAGATGAAGAGCAGGGCTTGCTTGGTGCAAAGGCGCTTGATGTAAATTTGCTGGGAGCAGATTTTGGCTACTGCCTAGACTGCTGCGAGATAGGCGAGCTAATATATGAAAACTGGAATGCGGCTGACTGCACAATGGTCTTTAAAGGCGTTTCGGCTCATCCAATGAATGCAAAGGGTAAGCTTGTAAATTCGCTACTTCTTGCGCATAAATTTATCTCGCTTTTGCCAGGCGGCGAAGTGCCAGAGTGCACCGAGGGCAAAGAGGGCTATTTCTGGGTGAAAGAGCTTAGCGGAAATAGTGCGAAAACAACTCTTAAGATCGATATAAGAGAATTTGACGAGATTAAGTTTCAAAAAAGGCTTGAGTTCTTAAGCGATATGGCAAATTCTTTTAACAAAATTTATGGTGAGCGTTGTGAGATTACGCTAAAAACACGCTATGAAAACGTCTTTAAATTTTTAAAAGACGAAAACTCACTTCCGATAAAACTAGCAAAAGATGCCTTTAGCGAGCTAAATATCACGCCAAATATAAAGCCGATGCGTGGTGGATATGACGGCGCTGTGATATCTGCAAAAGGTGTGCCAACGCTAAATTTATTCACAGGGGCAAATAACTTTCACTCCGTCTTCGAGTATTTGCCAGTTAGCAGTCTAAAAGCTGCTAGCGAAGTCATCAAAAAAATCGTAATTAACGCTGCTAAATAAACTTCATAAAAGCCTAGATTTAGTAAATTTAGGCTTTAAATTTTACTTTCAGGATAAGAATGAAGGCTTTAGCTTTGTTTAGCGGAGGGCTTGATAGCATGCTCTCAATGAAATTAATAAGTGATCAAAACATCGAAGTGGTCGCACTTTATATGGATACTGGATTTGGCGTAGATGAAGAAAAACATGAAATTTTAAGACGCCGTGCAGCTTTGGCCGGAGCTAGCTTAAAAGTGGTTGATATGAGAAATGAGTATCTTCGTGATGTGCTTTTTAACCCAAAATACGGCTATGGCAAGCAGTTTAACCCTTGTATTGATTGTCACGGATATATGTTTAAAACAGCTCTAAATATGCTAAAAAGTGAAAATGCAAATTTCATCATTACGGGCGAAGTTTTGGGTCAAAGACCGATGAGTCAGCGTAGGGACGCACTCTTTCAGGTTAAGCGCCTAGCTGATGACGAGGATGATCTAGTGCTTCGTCCGATGTGCGCTAAGCTCTTGCCACCAACTAAGCCAGAGCGCGAGGGCTGGGTCGATAGAGAGAAGCTGCTTGATATAAGCGGGCGCGATAGAAAGCCGCAGCTTGCTTTGGCAAAGGAATTTGGCTTTGAGGACTTTGCAACGCCTGGGGGCGGATGTTTGCTAACGATCGAGAGTTTTGCTGTGAAGATAAAGGATTATCTAAATTTTGATAAAGAGATGCGAGATATCGATGTAACGTGGCTAAAACTTGGTAGGCATCTGCGCTTGCCAGATGGTGCAAAAATGATAATAGGACGTGACGAGAGCGATAATAACGCTCTTTTAGCGCATCCAAATGATAAATTTGATCAAGTAAATTTTAAAGAGAGTGATGACATCGTAGGAGCCGTTAGCTTCATAAGCAAAAATGCTAGTAAAGCTGATAAAGAGCTAGCTGCAAGGCTTGCATTAGCTTATACAAAAGCAAGCAGAGAAAATAAATTTGAAGTTAGCATCGATAGCGAGAAATTTAGTATCACACCCGAGGATAAATCTCTAGCTCAAAATTATTTCGTAAAATAGATATTTTATCGATTCTTGGTGCTTTTACTTTGTGTTTGTAGATAAAGATGGTTTTTATCTACAAATAAGTTTAAAAATTATATAATCCGAAACTTATTTTAAAGTGTCACGGTAGCTCAGCTGGTTAGAGCGCTGGTCTCATAAGCCGGAGGTCGGGAGTTCAAGTCTCCCCCGTGACACCATAGATGTCCTACTTATCGATACTTTAACTGCCCTTTTTGCAGTTTCCCTTTCTTTAAAATTTCCTAAAAGTATGGTACAGTTTTTATAAAAAGTGGTACATTTTTTCAGGATAGATTTATTTTACAAGATGATTTCTATAAATTTGCTTTTATTTTTACTGATAGATAAAATTTTTATCTCAAAGTGAACAAACTTAAATTTATCTCACTCTTAAATTTTCGGCACAACTTTTGCTTACTCTTTGAAGCTAAATTCAAGGAGTAAGCTATGAAAATCTCTTATAACTCCATCTTAACAAAACAACACTACCAAAAACATACAAAAAGCGAAGGCTTTGCAAGCTTCTTACCTAACACTACAAATATAAATTCAATCAGCCAAACCACTACTCCTAAAAATGACTTTGTTTCATCTAGTAGTATCGACTCTCTTTATCAGGCTAAATTTACTTCACAAGAGGGTTACGGATATAGTGTAGATGCTAAAGGATTTATGGGGGTTGATTTTAACAAGGCTGCAGGCCTGCCACAGGACTTTAAAATCCACAAAAGCACACTTGATGCGATAGTGCTGCACAATCAAAAGCACCCAAATAGTATAAATTTTTCAATGGAAACAAAAAAAGATAATGCGCTCTTTGGAGAGGATAGTTTTGCAAATATCGATCTAGCAAATACCATCAAGCAATACTATAAAATTTTTGATCAAATTTCAGCTGGAGTTATTAGTAAAGGTAAAGAGTTTTACTCAAATGAAGATCTAGCAAAGATGCCAAAGGGCTACTTTTCAAAAGATAAAAAAATAGAGCATTATGAATACCTAATGGGTAGGATGACTAGCGATGAGCTAGATGGGCTAACTGATAGGAGTAATGAGAAGGTAACTCATATCTTTAGGACAACTCAAGAGGCAGAAGATGCACATAGGCTGTGGGATGATCTAAGCGATATAAATGTAGAAGTTAATGGAAATTTCCTTGACTTTTCTCCAGAAGTGATGACAACTGAGCATACTATCCCTTATATGTGGGTTAGTAGTGCTGGATATGACTTTAAGCCTGATATGTCTGTATATGACAATGAACAAGGCTATACAAAGGAGCAAATCTTTGTAGCATTTTTAAAAAACGAGCAAGGTCTTGTGCTGCAAGGTGGTACAACAAGGATAACCGATGAGGCTCGCAATGTATATAGAGACAAACTCATACTTACAAAGCAAGATAGAAGCGAGATAGGCATACCAAAGGCTTATTATGATGAGATACTATCTGGTAAGAAAGATCTAAAAGATATACTAGCTAGGATTTTAAAGCTTAGAAATTTAGAGCTTAAAAAAGATCAAACGCTTGAGGGGCTAGCAAATAAAATAATGGACGTTTTAAAAGAATTTGATGAGAGGACGAAGACAAGAGAGCTTTAAAAATATAACATAGTAGGCATTCGCTCTAAGCCCTTTTAGCCCCCATACTACTAAACATTTTTTATATTTGCCGATATAAGCTATATATTTTAAAAGGATTTAAAATGACGATATCACCAAATTTAGAGCCCATAAATATAAATCTACCCAAAGATATGATCTATTCAAGGGTCCTTCTTGGTGTAGATAGAGTGCAAACTTTAGACAACATAAATTTAAAGTCTGAGCTTAAAGACATCGCTACTAAGCTCATCTCAAATAGCACCTACTCTATCATCCAAAGTGCTAGCACCAGTGGCGTGAAGTCAGAGTATGCTAAAGCAGACAACGGAACAAACGATGCTTTTTCTTACGTGGATATCCAGCGGAGAAACTGGGACAAAAAGGACTTTGAAAACAAATATCTCTTTGGCGAAGATGCCTCAGCACTAAGGAAAGTGGATCAAACTAGCACCTATTTTTCATCTATAAATTCAAAAACTCCCATTAAGCCCATTGCGGCAGCAGATACTAAATTTACAAATTTAAATGACTACGCCTATGAAAAAACGATAAAAACTTCACTGGGTGATGTAGAGGTCTTTTTGGATCTTTATAACGATAATGACAAACTAGGCATAGGCAAGCTAGATGCAAATGGATTTTTATTTAACTTTGATAGCAACAAGGACGGAGTGATAAATTCTGGTGATAAATACTTTGATAAGCTAAAAGTTAGAGGCTACGATAAAGACGGAAATGAGAAAATTTTCAAACTAAGCGAAGTTGTAAGCGAGATAAACCTTAACGACTTTATCAAAAAAGATATTAGAAATTTAAGCCATGAGGCTATGGACTTTGCTAGCAAAAACACGGTTGATTACAGAGTTAGTTTAAATAACTCAAACCCTTATACTCTATTTTCAGCCGAATATCGCTACCAAAAGATAGACAAAGAAGAGACTAATAAATTTTTCAAAGACCATGCAGACAAAGACGGCTGGGTAGATCTTAGGGATAATAAGATATTTAACGAAGAGAGCGGCTTAAATAACTTTGCCTATGAGAAAGTTGGCTTTGACGGCAAGAAAAAGCTTAGCGAGTTTAACCCTATCATAAAGCCTTCTGGGCCTAAACAAGATGAGAGCTTTTCATACGCAGGCTATCAAAAAGATAGCTTTATGAAATTTTATAACGACTACCAAAAAGAGTCTAGCGCTCACAGCAAAGACGTAGAGTGGATAAGCAAAAATTTAAAAGAAAATGATGTAGAAGACGCAGATGATCTCATCTCAAAGCTAAAAGTCACAAAGTCATCTTATATAATCGCTATGGAGAGTGAGTTTGAAAAAGCGACTGGACTGGAGTTTAGCCTAGAAAATTTAGAAAGAGCAAAGCATGCTTTTGAGAGTGATACTAGCAAGGCAGCAGCTGCGCTAAAGGACACAGACAGCGTAATAGCTATGAAGCTAAACAAAAATGGCACGATCACGCTTAAATTTGATAGCGGAAGAGAGCTAGAGGTAAAAGAAATTTATAGCGACACTGGCAAGCTAATCAGCAAAGATGACAAGGATAGCAAAAGAGCAAGTATAAATTTAGATGCTAAGAGCATGAATGATGTAGAGCTAAATAGACTTGACTTTAAAGATATAGGCATAAAGCAAGATGAGAAGATATCTAGCCTAAAAGAGCTTGGAGCAAAGCTGGTTAAAAACCTCTCTGATAAATTTACAAGCAAATTTCTGATCGGACTTGAAAACGGCAAAAGCATCACCACCAAAGAAATTTACAACATCACCTATCTTGAAAATGACCTAAACTTTAAAGAACTATCTAGTAAAGATAGGCTTTATAAAAAGATAGATGCGAGAGTTTAGGAGTAAATTTATGCAGACTAAAAACCCTTTGCAAAATAAATCTTTTTACAAAAAAGACGATATCTTTAGCATGAAGCTAAAAGGATATTAGATGATAAACGCACTTGGTAGCTACCCCTTAAATTTAGAACAGAGCATAAAGGTATCAACCAAAGTTGCCACCAACCAAACCAGCTCAGAGGTTTTAGGCTACAAGGTAGATAAGGATGGTTATTTTACAGATGAGTTTAACAAGCAAGCTGGCATACCAATTGATTATAAAATTCACTCAAGTACACTGGAGTCGTTAGTCAGATCAAACGACATAATAGACCCAGACATCAAGAATTTTAAAAGTATCGATATAGCTAAAACAGTTGGCAACGCTTATAGGTTGCTAGCTCAAGTGGTTGGCGAAGATACACTAAGCTCAAAGGACAGCTTTAGCGCAGAAGATATAAGAAATTTCCCTCAAGGCTTTTCTTATGATCGTCAAAGTCTGCAAGTAGATCAAAGATATGCTAGTGCTAGTGAGTATTCTGCGGTAGAAGATAGCTTTGTGCATACGCCAACAAAGACCATAAGCACGCTCTTTTACAATGGCTCTTTGTCTATTGCGGCAGATAAGCAGATACATCCAAAAAACGTAACATACATCTTTAACAACGCAAATGGCGGTAAAGAAAACACGGTCATTGGTATATTTATGGATCCACACGGAGAAAAATACACTAACAAAGATGGCTCCATAACTAAAGGTGGTCTTATAGCTGGCGTGCTAAATCACAACCTAGACATATACGAGGGCGAAACCACTGCGATAGGCAAATATGGCGGCTATGATAAAAACATCAACACAAAAGAATTTCAAAGGTCATTTAATGCCTTTAACGCTATGTGGCAAATGGCTTATGGGGTAAATTTCTCAAAAGCAGATGATGGTGCTGTCTCTATGCTGCCTGATTATATGCAAGATTATGTGAGACACAGACAAAGCCTTGATAAATTTAGCGACCAAGAAGACGAACTCTCATTTAAAAAGATGATGGAGCATAATCTAAAAATGCTAAAGCTACTCTTTGGTGAGATAGATAAAGATGGCAAAAAGAGCAAAGACTTTATGGATAGCTTTTTAAAATTTAGTATGCCACCTTTAAATTTAGTAAAAGAGCTAAATGAAAACCCAGCTGGAAAATACCTAATAGATATGCTTGGTATAAAAAGAGATGTTGATATAAAGGCATAAAGGGGAGTTGAAATGTTTATTACTACCTATAATGGATCGATGCAATATAAAGAAATTTTAGATGACTACATAGCTCATGGCAATAAAAATTTATCTGCAGAAGATGAGAAAGCTAAAGTTGATGCTTATATGCAAGGATCATTTGGTGTTGGACTAGATAAGATAATCGGTATAGAAGAAGGAACGGAAGACTGGATAACAAAAACCATAGATAAAATAGATAGTATGCTATCAAACAAATACACCCCAGAAGAGCGAAGAGCTCTATACGGAAAATATCCAGAAACCATAGAAAAAGCGATAGATTGGGAACTTCAAGGCTATATGGATTTTCTGAGGGATAACTCTATAGACGGCAAACCAACAATAGAAGGTAAGATGATAGGTCTTGGTACAAAAGAAGAAGAGGCCGATCTAAGAGCATTTATGGACAGTATGTCTTCTCTTTATCCAAATAATAACAAGGAGTCTCTTAGTCTTTTAAGTAGAACTGATCTAAGCATAGAAGAGTTTAAGACTTTATTTGCCAAAGCAAGAGAAAAAGCAACAAAGGATGTTGAAGAACAAAGAAAGCAGATAATTAAGGAAGAGCAAGAATACAATGCAAATTTTGCTAAAGAGCAAAATGAGAAGACATTTAAACCTATGCAGGTTAAAAAGAAGTATGAGACCTATGATATAAACAAGGATCAAAAATTTCTCTACGCAAGAGAGCTTTTAAATTTCAAAGAAAAAAGAGGCATAGATGTCTTAGAGCTTATGCAAAAGATAGATAAGAAGCAAATTTTAAATAAGATGGTTTAAATTTAAAGGATCTAAGATGATAAACACACTTGGTAGCTACCACTTAAATTTAGAGCAGAACATAAAGGTATCAACCAAAGTTTCTACCAACCAAACCAGCTCAGAGGTTTTAGGCTACAAGGTAAATAAGGATGGCTACTTTACAGATGAGTTTAATAAACAAGCTGGCATCCCAAGTGATTATAAAATTCACTCAAGCACGCTGGAGTCGTTAGTAAATGTTGCAGAGGGGACATCGTTTTTTAGTCGCACCTTTAAAAGCATAGATATAGCAAAGACTGCTGGCAATGCCTACAAAATCCTCTCACAAGTAGTTGGCGAAGATACATTAAATTCAAAGGATAGCTTTAGCTTAGACGAGATAAGAAATTTCCCTCAAGGCTTTTCTTATAACCGCCAAAGTATGCAAGTAACTAAAATCCATAACTCCATTCATGAATTTGGCTCGGCTGCGGCTGATTTTAACGGCAAAGAGTCAAATAAGCAGATGATAAGCACGCTTTTTTTCAACCCAAGCTTTAATGGTGGAGATGGCAGGCAGCCACTAAAGCCAACAACAGATATCTTTAACAATAACAATGGCGGCAAAGAGAGTGTAGGCAGTGGTGTTTTTATCGATCCGCATGGAGAGAAATACACTAATAAAGATGGCTCTATAACTAGAGGCGGGCTTTTAGCAGCCGTCATAAATAGCAACCTTGACGTCAAAGAAGGTGAAACCACCGTTTTTGGAAAGAAGCAAGGCTTTGATAAGAGCGTAGATAGTAAAGAATTTAGTAGGGCATTTGAGCTATTTGAGCTTATGGGTGAGATGAAATTTGGAGCAAATTTCAACAAAGCAAGCGACTCTGATCTAGCTGGTATGCCTGAATACATGCAAGAGTATGTTAAGTATAAAAGAGACCTTGTCTATGTAGATCTAACGACTGGGTTTGTTGGTAAGTATTCAGATGAAGAAGACGAACTATCATTTAAAAAGATGATGGAGCATAATCTAAAAATGCTAAAGCTACTCTTTGGTGAGATAGATAAAGATGGCAAAAAGAGCAAAGACTTTATGGATAGCTTTTTAAAATTTAGCATGCCGCCTTTAAATTTAGTAAAAGAGCTAAACGAAAACCCAGCTGGAAAATATCTAGTAGATATGCTTGGTATAAAAAGAGATGTTGATATAAAGGCGTAAGGGGGAGTTAAAATGATAACTAGCATAAACGGACCTAGCAACACACCGATACAAGATAACACTATCCAAAAAGAAAATGCAACAGAAAATATAACCAAAGAAGGTAAGCAAGACAAAAACGCTACCGAAGAAAAATTTGACTACTCAAAGAATCTTTTTAAACCCTGGAGCGAAACTATAAAAGAATTTATAGATATAGACAAAAGTAAAGAGGGCTGGATAGCAGATACTATAAATCGAATTGATAATATGCTATCTAATTACACCATTCAAGAAAGACGAGCTCTATCAGCAAAAAGAGAGCCAGAAAACATGGAAGAATTTAGAGTTCGCGAACTCCAAGATTACATGGACTGGTTGCTTACAAACTCTATAGACGGCAAACCAACGATAGTTGGTAAAATGGTTGGTCTTGGCACAGCAGAACAAGAGGCGGAACTAGAAGCTTTTGTAAAATCATTTTCTGAAGACACAATGATGAGTAATGATGGTGCTGCTTTGTTTGTTAGAGCTGATCTAAGTATAGAAGAGTTTAAAAAGCTTTATAGAGAAGATGTAGAAAAAACTACGAAAGAGCATAAAGAATTTCTAACTAAACTACACAAAGAAGAACAAGAATACAATGCAAATTTTGCCAAAGAGCAAAATGAGAAGAAATTTAAACCTATGCAGGTTAAGAAGAAGTATGAGACCTATGATATAAACAAGGATTCTATGCAAGAGAGCTTTTAAATTTCAAAGAAAAAAGAGGCATAGACGTCTTAGAGCTTATGCAAAAGATAGATAAGAAGCCAATTTTAAATAAGATGGTTTGATGAATAAAACAGAATGAGGATAATCCTCTATCTTGTCATAGGATGACTTAGTGGCGGCTTGCGCTAAATACAAAGATAAATTTAAACCTTTTTATCGACAACCTTTTTACCATTTTCTTCAAGTTTTTGCATGATACGAAGCACATCGATACCTCGTTCTCTCTCAAGTTCTTGAAGCTTAAGTAAATATGAGAATTTCTCATCCTTAGTAATGTCATAAGTTTCAGTGTTTTTGCTTTCAGCTTGGATGGGAGTAAATTTTTTCTCTTTGGTGTCGTCTTTTTCTTCTTCAACGCTCTCTATATCCTGAAGACCTTTTTCATTCATCTCTTTTAGTATATTGACAGCATTTTTGGCATCTTCGCCAGATAAAGTTATGTTAAACCGCTCTTTTAATGCATATTTAGCCCACTCCTCTTTAAACTCATCAACGCTCATATCGCTATCAAGCAGATCAACAGTCCTTGAGTTTTGCATAAATAGCAGTTGTCGATCGCCACTATATTCATTTAAAAATTCATTTACAGTGTATGGGATATCTCTTAAAATTTTTGGCTTATCACTGTCTGGTTTTGCTTGCTGACCTTGTATATACTCTACAAACAAACCCTTGCTTTCATTTATGAAATTTTTAAGATCTGATAGCTGCTCGCTTGTAAAATCAGGATCATAGCCTCTAAGCTTTCCTATGATAGTGACTTTTGCTTCATCGCCTTTTGTAAAGCCAGATAGTGGATATATGTGTCTATCGTAAGCCGCAGCTTGAGCTTTTCTATCAAGCCTTGCGTATTTAGGAAAGCTCATACCATATCCCATGTCGTTACTAAGTATCTCGTTAATATCGTTAAATTTAAACCCCATCTCACTAGCTATGTGTTCTCTAGACAGATAAGGATATGGCGAGCTAGAAATTTGCATTTTACTATCCTTAGTAAATTTTAAACTACTCAACGATTTTCAAAATTTGTTTGAGTAAGGTTTTTCTTTGATTTAAATCGACCTTTCAACAATTTAGTTTATATATAGCCTATCTCTACACAAAAGTATTGCTGATAGCGCTTATCCTCCCACTCCAAGAATTTGCTAGAGAATTTATATCCTCGCTAGTTGGCTTAAATTTCTCATATTCGTTTGAGGTAACACTTTCTGCGCTAGTGTTCTTTGATCTTGCATACATTAAAAGAGTTAGCTCTTTAAGTCTTTCTTTTATGAGCGCTTTTATGCTCTCACTATCTTTACCCACTTTTTCAAAATCCACAAAGTACTCTTTATGCTCTCCAGTGCTTGAGATATCATTTAAGGCAGCGCTACTTAGCTTAGTCTTTGCACTATCACTTGGTAGCGGTCTAGAGCTGCGCAAAAATCCCATAAAAAGAGCCTCTTTACTGTAACCTTCATCTGCTTGATATACCGACATATCAGGGTTAAAGCTAAACTCATCACCTGCTTCGCTCATCGTAAAATCAACCTCTTTTACTATGAGCCTAACGCCTGCACTTGAAAGCTCTTTACTTATAGACTTAGCGCTATTTAGCTCATCAGTGCTAGAGTAGATGTTTGAGATAGTAGAGTTTGATAGATCTTTTAGTAGGTGTCCTTTGGCATCGTAGCTAGTGCCTTTTGTGCTGTAGCCTTTTGGTAGTTTGCCTATATCTGCAAGGGTGTAGCTCTTTTTATCATCACCTAAGGCAGAGGTCATTTGGTCAAATAGTCTGTAGTAGTGCTTTATGGTGTCAGCCATATCAATATTATCAAAGATCTTTATCTGCTCGTCCTTGCTCTTGATGCGATTTAGCACATGGTTGCGCTCGGCAAATCTATTAAGTTCATCAAGCGTGCTTTTATGGATTTTAAAGTCCTTTGGCAAACCTGCTGCTTTGTTAAAATCAGCTCCCATAAAGCCAGCTTTATCTACTGTGTAGCCATAAGCTTGAAGGTCATTAAAATTTAAAGAGCTGAGACTATTTTGTGAAGAAGTAGTATAAGTAAATTTAGCTGGCTCTTGGAGTAATAGAATTAAGGAGAACACTTAATCACTATATTAGTGAAATATGTACTTCTTAATTCTTTTTTATTTAAGAAACTAAGAGAAAGGGGGTAAAAATGAGGAATTATGAAAAGATAACAGCACTCTATGAGAGATTAAGTCGTGATGATGAACTTCAAGGAGAAAGCAATTCTATTGTAAATCAAAAGAAAATCCTTGAAGAATATGCAGGTAAAAATAATTTAAGCAACATCATACATTTTACAGATGATGGAATAAGCGGAACACAGTTTGATAGACCGGGCTTTATGGCAATGATGAACGGAGTTAATCAAGGTAATATAATAGGTTGTATAATCGTAAAAGATATGAGTAGACTTGGCAGAGACTATCTTAAAGTCGGTCAATGTATGGAAATCTTAAGACAAAAGGGAGTTAGGCTCATTGCTATCAATGATAATGTAGATAGCTTTTATAGAGAAGATGATTTTACCCCTTTTAGAAATATTATGAATGAATGGTATACAAGAGATACTTCAAGAAAAATACAATCTACATTCAGGTCAAAGGGGGAAAGCGGAAAGCATACGGCAAGCTCTCCACCTTATGGATATATCAAAGATGAAAAAGACAAAGATAAGTGGATTGTAGATGAAAAAGCAGCGGAGATAGTAAGGAGAATATTCAATCTGACCATGCAAGGCAATGGTCCGTATCGAATAGCAAAGATATTGGAAAGTGAAAAAGTAGATATACCTGCTTACCATCAGCAAAAATTAGGATATGGACTACATCAAAGCAAAGTGTTTGAACATCCTTATCGTTGGTGCAGTTCTACAATTGTAAGTATCTTAAAGAAACAGGAATATTTAGGTCATACTGTAAACTTCAAAACAAGAAAGCATTTCAAGGATAAGAAAAGCAAATATGTATCTGAAGAAAACTGGCTGATATTTGAAAATACCCACGAGGCAATTATAGACCAAGAAACCTTTGATAATGTGCAAAGGATAAGAGGAAATGTAAAAAGGTATCCCGATGGTTGGGGAGAATATCACCCTTTAACTGGGCTTATGTATTATGCAGATTGTGGCAGTAAAATGTATGTTCATAGAACAAGTAATTACAAAAATATTCCCTACTACACTTGCAGTGCTTACACGAAAGTACCCTGTGGAACGCTTTGTCCATCTACTCACAGGATAAAAGCGGAAGCAGTCTTAAACCTTATACAGGAAACCTTAAAAGACATTAAAAAATATCTTGATGAAGATCACGAAGCCTTTATCCGTTCCATTTAAAATGAAATGGAAGAAAAGGAAAAAGTAGAGATAGAAAAGAAAAAAATAAGATTAATGGAAAGTAAAAACAGGCTTCAGGAACTTGAACGATTGATGTGCCGTATTTACGAAGATATGATACTTGAAAAAATACCAAGTAATAGATATGAGATACTTAACAGTCAATATGAAACAGAGCAAATAGCTTTAAGCAAAGAAATTAAAGACTTAGAGTTTGCAATATCAAGATATGAAAAAGAAACAGATAAGGCGAAAAAGTTTATATCTCTAATAAGCCGATATGAAAATTTTGATGAACTTACAACTACAATGATAAATGAGTTTGTAGAAAAGATTATTGTTCATGAAAGGAATAGAAAAGGTAGTCAAACATCAAAGCAAAAAAATAGAGATATATTTTAATTTTATCGGTAACTATGAGCCACCAAAAGAAGAATTGACTGAAGAAGAAGAAAGATTAAAAATTGAGGAAGAAAAGAGAAAAATCAAGGAAAGAAAAGATAGACTTCATCAAAACTACTTAAAGCGTAAAGTAAATGGAAAACAACAGGAATATGAGGAAAGGTATAAGGCAAGGAGAGAACAGAGAAAACAAGAAAAATTAAAGGTTCTGAAAAGGGCAGGTATACAAGTTAATAAGTTAGAAAAAAGAGATTGAAGTTAGTCAATCTCTTTTTTAGTACAGGTATCAAGTATATCAATTATGTTATTTGCAATTGCATGGATAACAGTAACGGCAACAGAATTACCAAACTGTTTGTAACTTTGAGTATCACTTACAGGAATGATATAGTTTTCGGGGAAGCCTTGAAGTCTTGCAGCTTCACGAGGTGTTAGTTTTCGTGGATTTTTTCCTTTTTGCTCAATAAGTATTTCACTCCCGTCTTTATAATATCTTGCAGATAATGTATTTGTATAAGGACTGTTTTCATTGAACAATGTGTAACCAAATCCATTTCCCTTTATTTTATGTTCTTTCTTTCGTCGTTGATGACCTTGCCAAAGTGCATTTGAAATGGTGTATTTAGTATCAACATTTTGCTCTAAAATATTTCCCACAGAAACATCTGGGCAGGGAGGAATTGGAAAAGAAAAATCTTTATAGTTATCTATTTTATCCTTATCAAATCCAACAATGTAAATACGCTCTCTATTTTGTGGAACACCGAAGTCTTTTGCTTTAAGTATAATAGAATGAACATCGTAGTTTAAATCCTTTAATGTTTTTTCTATTGTTTTATAGGTACGACCTTTATCGTGAGATTTTAGGTTTTTGACATTTTCAAGAAGAAATGCCTTAGGTCGTTTCTCTTTAATAATTCTTGCAATTTCAAAAAATAATGTTCCACGAGTATCTTCAAAACCAAGCTTTTTACCGGCTTGACTAAATGCTTGACAAGGAAAACCACCGACAATAATATCATGATTAGGAATATCTTTTTCAGATATTTTTGTAATATCTCCAAAAGGAGTTTCACCAAAATTTGCCTTATATGTTTTTACTGCAAATTTATCAATTTCACTACTGAATACGACATTTGTTTTACCTGTTTGGTAAAATCCAAGCCTTGTACCACCAATTCCGGCAAATAAATCAATGATTTTATAGGGGGCATTTTCATTATTAGGGAAAGGTACTTTTTCAGGAAATGATAAAATATGTTTCAGCTCAATGGACGATGGCTGACTTTCTCCATTTTCCCATCTGCGAATTGTCCTATCTCCGAATTTGGACATACCAACAGCATCAGCTAATTCTTTTTGAGTCATTTGTAATCTGATACGCTTATTTTTTATTAAAATAGCAGGGGAATTATCTATGATTTGTGGTATAATATTCATATATATTCTCCTTTTTATATATGTTATTTCAAGGACTAACTGTCCTCTATTTGACACTATTGTACCATATAGAAGAAAATTTTTCAAGAAAGGAAAAGAGTTATGGCAAATATTTCTCTTGATGAATATAAAAACTTAGTTAAAGAAAAAAGGAAAGAAGGCTTTAAACAGCCTTATGACTTAGTTTATGATAATTTTATTACATTAGGATACGACAAAGTCCCTAAAGAATTCTTTTTAAGTAATGCAAGTGAAGTTGTTGAAAAACTTAGAAATAGCTGTTGGAGTGAATTTCAGCCATTAGAAAAAGACTTTACTTCAAAAATGCTAAAAGAGTTAGTTGATGATGAGTATATCAAAACTCTTACACCAATAGAGGCAATTACTTGGTTTGTGGAAGAATTTCCGGAACATATATATGCTTTGACTTTGTCAAATACTCAAAGTAGGAGGAGTAGAGCAGGTAAAGAATTTGAAAGTATTATAGAACTCATTTTGATTGGTGCAGGGATTCCACTTGACAGTCAAGGTAATATAGGTAAACAAGAGTTTGTCAATAAAGGTCTTGGTAAATTGGTAGATTTAGTTTCTCTGGGTGTTTTAGAATACATTGTAAATAAGAGAAATACTGTCTTAATTAGTGCAAAAACCACATTAAGAGAAAGATGGCAAGAAGTACCTGAAGAAATGGGAAGAACAGGTGCAAGAGAAATGTTTTTAGCAACTCTTGATACTTCTATTAGCTCTGATGTATTGAACACTCTATATGAGGCTAATATACAAGTTACAACAACAAAAAATATAAAAGAAACATATTATTCCGATAATGAAAGGGTATTAACCTTTGAAAAGTTGGTTGAAATATGTTTAGACAATGTTTCTCATTGGAAAAATTTCAACTACACAGTAGAACAAAATGAGCAAATGATAGAGCTTATCACTAAGCAAATTGAAAAACACCAAAATCATAAATTTGTAGAAGAATATTATGATGAGAGATTAAAAAACATAAAGAAGTAGACAAATTAGAATTTGTCGGTATATCATTAAAT
This sequence comes from Campylobacter concisus, assembly GCF_003048405.1. Taxonomy (NCBI): domain Bacteria; kingdom Pseudomonadati; phylum Campylobacterota; class Epsilonproteobacteria; order Campylobacterales; family Campylobacteraceae; genus Campylobacter; species Campylobacter concisus. Next base: position 538,799 of record NZ_PIQS01000001.1, read on the forward strand.
CGCATTTTTTCGATTAAACTATGGAATACAAAGGAGCAAATAATCATGAGCGAACAGAGAATCTATTGCATGGACCTTGTAAAAAAAGAGGATCCGGAAAAGGCTGTCAGAACACCGTTTTATCAGACAGAATCTACAGGCGGATCGGTCTGGGTTATCAAACCCGGTCAGACATTGCAAAAGCACTATCACCACAATTCCGACGATATATGGATCGTCCTTCAGGGAGAGGGAATATTCTACCCCCAGCCTAATGAAGAGGTTCCATTCAAGAAAGGCCATGTCATAGTATCGAAGAAAGACTCCTGCCACGGAGCAAAAAATACTGGAGATGAGGATATCATCTTTGTAAGTATAGTAGCACCTGTCCCTTCCGACTATGATCCTATAAACGAGTGACAGGAAAATAAAATTCCCGTTTGACAAAGGATTGTGATTATACTTGAGAAAGAAAAATGTTTATATAACATTGGGATACATAGCTGTATATCTGGTGATATATTGGTGAGAGCAACTTGATTGGTTGGCTATTTACTAATATTTCAACTGGTGAGCATAGTTATTTATATGGTTGGTTGCTCAGTAGTAATCTGTTTTGGTATGCACTTGCGATTTCTGCGCTTCCTTCTCTTTGGGGTAAGTTTAAGTTTTCGGCTGTTACTACGGCGGGATTTATTGTAGGTATTGTAGCAGGCATAATCGTTGAGAAATACAAGAAGTAAGTCAAATTTCAGTTTGTCGAGCTGAATAATACAGATTCAAGACGATAGAAAGTAAAACATCTATCGTCTTTTCTTATGAAAAAAACTTGAAAGGAGATGAAATTTATGGACAATAAAAACAGAATTAGAAAAAGTAAAAGAAAAGATTGAAAGCAAGTAAGAAGAAAAAAAATATGAAAAGAAACTATCTCAGCTTAAAAATCAGGAAAAGAAAATCAGAAAGCAAACGAGCCTTGAAGAAAGAAAAAAGCGAAACCATAGATTGATAGAGCGAGGAGCAATCTTAGAAAGTTTAATTGAGGGAGCAAGCGAGAAAAGTAATGAAGAAATAAAGGCTATTTTGCAAAGAGCATTTCAAAAAGACTAAGAAACGCAAGGACATAGTATAATTGTAATTCCCTTAGATTTTCTAAGGGCGCAATTATACACCCTTTAGGTGTCCTTGCGACCTGCGGTGCTTTTACCCTTGCGGGGAGCAAAGAAAAAAGCCGAAGCATTTTTCCGTATTAAAGGCAAAAGACAACTGAATATAATTCATTCGCTTTTTTATCATCAAGGGTAAAGCACATTCACTATCGCTCACCCTTGACAATAAAAATTTGAAACAGATAGCTTACATTAAGCCGACATACTGAAACAACAAAAGTCGGCTTTTTCTATTGTACCGTTTCAAAACGCTCATTCAGTTTATAGAAAAGCAAAAGTATTTTTAAGACCGACATCTAAAACAACAAAAGAAAAATAAGAAGATGACAAATGCCACATTCCCAAAATGGGAGTGTACCTAAATCAAAGACAGTACTAATCAAAGGGGGTAGTGAAACACGACTTCCTTAAAAGATAAAAGGAGTAACGATTTGTTGCTACATTTTCATAACAAAAGATAGGAGAGAAAAATGGCAGATAAAAGGATGTTTTCAATAAAGATAGTGGATAGCGACTTATTTTTGGATATGCCATTAAGTAGCCAATGCCTGTATTTTCATCTATCTATGAGGGCAGATGATGATGACTTAAAAATTCTAATTACAAAAGGTTTTGTAATTGTCTTTTAAAGAGGGGTTATAGTCATTACCTATTGGAAGATAAATAACTACATCAGAAATGACAGACGAAAAGAAACGATGTATCTTGAAGAAAAGCAAAGTATAACGCAAACGGAAAATGGAGCATATATCAAGGTTGAAAATCTTGGTATACCAAATGACAACCAAGTGTCAACCGTTTGTCCGCATAGTATAGTTAAGGGTAGATTAGATAAGAGGAGAATAGAACAGGTTGCCCCAGTGTCCCTTTATGGAGAGTATCAAAATATTCATTTAACCGATGAAAAATACCAAAATCTAAAAGATAGGCTGAAAGGTCATACAGATACAATGACTGAAAAGCTATTAAGATATATCAAAAGTAAAGGCACAGACTACAAAGACCACTATGTAACAATCCTTAATTGGTATGAATTGGTATGAACAGGATAAAGAAAAGCTATCACAGAAAAATAATCAAAATAAAAGCCATAGAACCTATTCAACCAACTATGAAGACAGCGACAGCCTATAAAAGGTGTTTTTAAGGGTTTAATCATAAAAGAGGTGTCAGACTATGGTTAAGATAAAAATAAGCCTTAAAAACGCATTATAGAGCCTGATGTAGAAAAGGAGACTAAAATTATGAATGATAAAGAAAATATGATTACTACAAAAATTCAAGGGACAGATTTTATCTACAACAAAGATACTCACTATGAAGAAGACGGACATATCTATTGCAAGATTTGTAATGAAAGAATAGACGGTAAGGTAATTCCGATGTTGGATAAGCCTATGATTATCAGAACGGCTTGTAAATGTGATAGAGATAGAGCTGAACAAGAAAAAACTGTTAAAACAAGATAGGTTGAGACAAAGCTGCTTTATATCCAAAAATCAAATAGCCTACACCTTTAAAAATGCCGATGAAGATACAGATAAGGAAATCATCAAAAAAGCAAAGAACTATGTAAAACATTTTGAAGAAATGAGAAAAGATAATGTTGGACTGTTACTTTACGGAAATGTAGGAAGTGGCAAGACCTATGTAGCTTGTGCTATTGCCAACGCTATAATTACAGAATATAGCCATACAGTAAAAATGAGGAACTTTGCACAGATATTAAACGACTTACAAAAAGGCGGCTTTAATCTTGATAGAAACGAATATATCGAATAGATAACAAGCCCTACCCTACTAATTCTTGATGATTTTGGAATAGAGAGAAATACAGAATATGCCTTAGAGCAAATTTACAATGTAATCAATGCAAGATACCTAAAGGCAAGACCAACCATTATAACTACTAACCTTAATTTCAAAGATATAGAAAAAGAACAGGAAGATATAATGCTTGGCAGGATTTATTCAAGGATAATCGAGATGTGTTTACCTCTTAGGATAACGGGACTTGATAGAAGAAAAATACAGAGCAAAGAAAAGCTGAAGAAAGCACAAAACTTAATAGATGAATGAGAGCGATTGGAAAAGTAAAAAATTCTAATCGCTTTTTAATTGCAAGAAAAGGAATGATGATATGCAAAAAAATAATACAGAAACAAAAACAATAAAGAAGATTGGAAAAACTACCTATGAAGTTGTTGTACATTTTAATAAAAATACTACTGAAACAATGCAAGACAAATTGAAACGCATAATGCTTAGAGAAATTGAGAGTGAAAAACATCAAAAAAATGATAAAAATGATTAGAAAGTCCTTGACAAGTTGTTACAGGTTTGGCTCGCTAATCTTTTCTTTGGTCTTTTGGTTAAAAATATCACTAAAATTTGCAGACCTGCCTTGTTTGTGCTGTTGCTTAGTGTATGAATTTATATTGGTGCTTAAGATGCTAATATCATTCGTGGTTTGCCTCCTAGCTTCTTGCTTTTTAAGTTTTAATTAAAGTAACCATAAAATAATTGACTATCCAAATTTATCAGTCAAAATAAACAAGTGACAAATATGCCAATCACAAAAATTACAAAAATTTACTTTTACTAAGTCATTCTTTGGTGGGACTGATTTAATTCCAGTATGCGCCAAAATTCAATTCAGATATTAGGGCGAGCATACTCTATGTAGCTACAAAATGTTACCATTTGCATCTCCATAGAGGCTCGCAAGGATAGCTTGCCGCTCCCTTGACCCACGCTTAAAAAATATTTTCTTTATTAAAGTGGCCATGCAAGATAGGCTTTTTTTAATAAAAGCTTAAGTTGATTAAAGGCAGCCATAAGAACAAAAATAATTAGACTAAATTATTTTTTATGATCTACAAAATATATTTTAGTATATTTTTAAAATGGCAACGTAACAAATAATGTTTGGAAGTAATAAATGAGATGATTATGTAATAAACTTAGTAGAGTCTCTACGTTTAAAACATATCTAGACTTTGAGTTTTTTCCTTGCATACATCACCCACATGGTGATATATGCTGGCTTTTTGGGAGTATTCACGCTCCTCTATAAATTCTCTACATATTCTTGTAGCATCTTGTGCTCTATCTGTAAGCTCTCGTATTCTTCTCTCAAATTTTGGAATTTTTCTTCTAAATTTTCTAATTTTTCTTCCAAGCAAGATATTGAACTCTCGTACATATCTCTTTGTTGCTGCAAAGATTCCGTTAAGGCGTCGTTGCAATCTTTGTTCAAGCTCTTGACTTTCTTTGTTAGCTCTGTCACATTTGTCTGTAATATCGCGAGCTTCTTCTCGCAGTCTTGTTGCAAATTCATTGTTTCTAATTCGTGCTTGCTCCTTTCGTCTTCGATCGTCTTCGTCAAGCGCTCGTTCTCTTCTAGCAATGCTTTCTCTAATGCTGTCATCCTCTACTCCATTTTCATTAATATAAATTTCCTGCTCTCGTTCTCTATTATCTCTTTGTCTTTTGGAATCGATATGTAATACTCCCTCTGGGTCTTGTCCGCAGTAGGTTGGCTGTATCTCCATTGTTTTGGTATCGTCCAAGCTACTTCTTCCTTTAATATCATTGCGTGCACTACCCAGCCAATTGCTATTCCCAAAATTAGTGCGGTAGCCGCTGATAGCGAGATTATCACCGATCTGTCCTTGTGATGCAAGGATATTGTTTTTTGAAGTTCTTTCGACATATCTTTCTTGATTAAATCTATCTCTTTTAGCAATAAGCTCCTCAAGTTTTCGCCTATTTTCTCTGCACTCTGCTTGTGTATTTCTATCATGGAATTCTCTAATTCTTCTGCTTGAGCTTTGGCTGAGTTCTCCAAGTCTTTGAGCACTGGTGAAGTCTGCATCGTATATTCCTCCTTTTAGACGATTTTTTGTTTTTTTAGTAGGCAGTATGATCGTTATGCCTTTTTTGTTGATCCTGGTTATTTCGATACCATTTTGTTTAAGAAGTTCAATCATGTGGTCTCTATTTTTAATATAGCCTTGCTTAACCAGATCGTGCAACTTTTGGTCTAGCTCTTCTAAATTTTTATAATGATTGATGTTTTTCTTGCTAGACAATATAGTTTGCTCTTTTGCTGGATCATCTGGACTTGATAGTCCATACTCATCGTTAATGATCTTTTTGATTAGATCTATTCTCGTTTGATCATATTTGGCAAAATAAGGATTAAATGACCTGTCTGTTTCAAGATCTATCTTAGGGATAAGGAAATTTAACTCAAGCCGTCCATCCTTGTCTGAGTGTTCTACCCATAATACATTTGTACGTTCAAGCATATATTCACCCAAAAGAGCATATTCAAAATCCTTAATAATTTTTAGTTTTTGCTCTTCAGTTAAAAAGTCATGCCTCTCTTCAAATGATAAAACACCAAAACAGGTCTTTTGTTTATAGGTGATGCCTTTTATAATAGCTCTAGTTAAATTTTCATCACCTTTTATAACTCTTGCTGTTCCAGCAGCTTTTCTCTCATTTAAAAGATAATTTATGCTCCCAAGGCCACCACCAGTATAAGTACGAAGAAATTTAACTAGCATCACTAGTGCCTTTATTTGTATTGATACAAGGCGAATCAAGAAACATATTTTTTACCCAATATTTCATAAATTTTATGTAAGATCTTATTATCGTCGGCTATGATCTCAATACCAACTCTATCTAGGCTTTGCCCACTATTTAATTTGGTGGCTATTTGGTTTATGTTTTGTCCTTGTCTAGATAGCTCAATTAGAAGTTCCCTTATAATTGGTGCATAAATCTGCTTAGACAACATAGCTCTTAGGGCAAATTTTGAGAAAGTTAGGCCACTTTCTTGTAATTTATTATTAATCACCAACCATTCTGCATTACTTAGCCTAAGTCTTTTAGTTATGACTTTGGTTACCTTGCGTTTTTTTATCTTTTCAGAACTCACGTAAATTTACTCCCAATCTAAGAAGAAGCCACTCAAAAAATCCTATGCCATAAAAATTTTTGTCAGACTTGCTCTTTAAATATCTTTTAAGGTTATTTTATAAAATTTCACAGCCTAAAACAAGGAATTCGGTAGGCTTCAGGCCGCTAAAATGCGTGTTTTTTTAAAAATACTATGAAATATATAATATAATTTTTGTAGCTTCTGGATTTCTCTTAAAAATTTAGTCTAGTATGAAATTAAGAAAATAAAATAATAAAAATGTAAGGGGTTATGCTCATCATAAAAGAGCACTTAGATAGGACAAGCTAATAACATAAAATTAGTTACTAGCAAATCACAGATAACTAAAGTCTAGCTTTATGCTTAGTTAAATTTATCCTTTAGCATCTCGTATACTTCGTTGTTCTCTCTTTTGCCGACAACTAGCACTAACACTACTATCTCACTATCTTTTACCTGATATGCCAAGCGGTAGCCGACATCTCTTAACTTGATCTTATAGACATCTTCGTAGCCTCGTAGCTTGTCCTTGGCAACCTTTGGGTTTTCTAGACGCTCACTTAGCTTCTTTTTAAACTGCACTTTTATGCTATTGTCTAGCTTTTGCCACTCTTTTAAAGCGCCTGGTAAGAACTCTAACTCATAGCTCATCTAAGCTTACTTTTACTGGTTTTTCACCACTTGCTAGAGCAGCATCTACTGCTTTACTTAGATGATACTCTTCTATTATCTCTGCCATCTTTTCATAGACAGCACTAGGCACTAGATATGCACTAGGGACATTGTGGTTTAGTATAGCTACGACATTATCTCCAGCTTGTTTTAAAATTTGAGCTGGAGACTTTTTTAGCTCACTTATGCTAGCTGTAAAATTTGCTTGTATAGTTTGCATTTTTATCCTTTATTTAATACCTAAAATAATACTAAATAAGATATAAAGATAGTCTTAAAAGTTTATGCTTTGAAATTTATCCCTACTCATTATCATACGATACCATCTCTACTTTAGCCTTTAGTGTGTTTGCATTAATAGGCTTGGCATAAGTGTTTAGTAAAATTTTATACTGCTTTTCATGTCCTACTATCTGGGCTATAAGGTTAGCTTCTACCTCGCGTTGCACTAGATAGTCTATAAAGTAGTGCCTAAAAGAGTAGAAGGTCTTTTTAGAGTCTTTGTCTATAAACTTTCTTTGGATCTGGCTTCTAAAAATTTCAGAGAAGTCCTTATTGCTTACCTTAAATATATTTCCGCTTTTCTTGCTATTAACATATTCTAGCAGACCTAGATCTATGAGCTTACTATGAATAGGCACAAACCTAATGCTGTTTTTGGTCTTGGTGGTTTTACCATCATTTGTGTTTATGTTAAAGCAGTAAATCCCATCTTTTAAAGCTATATCTTCCTTATGAAGCTGTGTGATCTCTTTTATCCTCATGCCACTATAAGCAGCTATCATTGTGACGTAGTAGAGCTCACTAGCCTCTATCCTTGAACTTGGTGATTTACCACTTTGTTTGATACTAGTTACTATCTCAAAGATCTTTCTAGCTTCTGATGCTTCGTATGGAAGCACTGCCCTTTCGCTAGGGTCTATGTCTATCTTGACATTCATTTTTGCAGTTATGCTTTTACTTATATAGCCGCTATCAAAGCAGTAGTTAAAAAACTGAATAACCCTTATCATATATTTTTGGATAGTAGGCTCAGAGAGTTTATCGTCATTTTCTCCTAGCTTAAGTATCTGAGATAAACTTTTATCTTTATACCTGCTCTTTTGAGCTAGCTTAGTTGGAATTTTATAAAGAAGATCTCTAAATTCAAGCAAGTTATCTCTTGTGATCCTATAAACTGGCGTATCTTCGTTAAAGTATAAAAATAAGAGCTTTTTTACGCCAGTAACTAGTCTTTGCGTATCTGGCGACCACTTGTCAGCTCTTTTAGTGTTTGTCTCAAATATCTTGAATGCATCCTTTAAGCTCTTTTGATCTTCTAAATTTAAAGCTGAGAATTGATTGCTAGAGCCAGATGTCGCTTGCAGTACTTGCCTGATCTCATACTCTTTGGTTATTTTGGCGCTAGGATTAAAAATACTAAAGCTACTATCGTCATCTAATTTTATCTTGATATTTTTTGGTGGATTTGGGTCCATTATAATATCTTCCATGCTTCTATGGTCATTCTTTGTTCTTACTAGCTTTAAATTTGAAGTTGAGCCATACTTTTGATCTAGTATGGCATAAACCGTCTCGCTAATCCTCTGAGCCATAGCCTTAAGCTGTCCATCCGTAATGGGCAAACAACCACTATCTTCAAGCTCTTTTATATTTTCTTGGAATGAAGCTATGTCCTTAGCGTCAAACGAACTAGGTTTGGCATGTTTGGCTAAGTTATCGCTAGAATCATCTTCGAGAAAGTATTGCTCACGCTTATCATCAAAGAGCACGCTGCTCTTCTCAAGCTTTGATACAAGATAGTTAAGTGTTAGTATATTCTTCTCTAAAAGAGTTTGCCCTATGTTCTCTTTATCCTTACTACCAAGAGCGCCAGCAGTGTTAGTGATATTGCTTATATCCTTAATTAAAATTTGAGGTAGATCGCCATCTATCAAACTTTGTTTAAAGTAGTCATTGAGCGCATTTAGAAATTCTACATCCATCTTCTTGTTAAGAAGAGAGTGCTCTTTGATACTCTTACTAAGCTTCACTTTCATAAACGAATTTACAAAAGATTGGATTATGCTATCACTAAGATTCATGTGAACCGCCCTTTTTATCAGGTAAAGATTATTATCTAGAATTTTAGCCCTTTTTCTGGCTTTTTCCAAGAGATTAGTGGATGTGGAGAAGCAAATTTCTCGCTTTTCGTTAAAAAATTTTCTGATGCTTGGAGCAAGTGTAGCTCGGTAGTAATATATACCGTTTCGCTCCCTTAAGTGTTGTCCCATATTTAATAGTCAACCGGTCAAAAATGGAACAGTTTTACGTAATGACTAAGTAAAAAATCGTCTAAAGTGCGTATTTCAGGCTTTTGTGAGCTCATATAAAAAATCCTCATAAGCCGGAGGTCGGGAGTTCAAGTCTCCCCCGTGACACCATAAATACCTAAACTACGATGTTTCTACAATATTATATTGCAGTTACCTTTCATTAAATATAGCTTAATGTTTGTAGCAAAACAAAATTTTATGTAGCAAATTTTTAAGCTTGCAGTAATTTTAACACGTTTTTTGTAAAATTTTAAAAAACAAGTAAAATTTTTTAACGAATCATCTACTATGATATAATCTGTCACTCTACTGGGTTAAATTTTTACCATAACTTAAATAAAATGAGTATAGATGTGTAGTAAAAATGGCGTTTATAACTATTGAATATGGGCTAAAAAATATTTTTGATGATTATGATTTATTCATATTTCCTAGCAATAAAACACAAAATAGAGATAGGCTGCATAAGCATCACGAGATCCTGCGCGTGGTCAAATACCGGCTCACATTTATAAAAGGCTCAAGATAAGTTAAAAACTTTCAAAGGAGTTTTAACTATGATCCTGCCGATGAAAAATAAGTATATAGTCCGTTCCCGAATTTCGCAGAAGAAATTTAGAGAAATTCTCAAGTATTTTGCAGAGGATATAGAGGCTACTAAAATAGCAAATTTAACCGGGATTTCTAGAATTTCCATCAATAAAATTCTAAAAAATATCAGAATTTTAATGGCTAGCGAGTGTGAAAAAATAAGTAAGTTTTCAGGTGAGATAGAGATTGACGAAAGTTACTTTGGAGCTAAAAGAGTAAGAGGTAAGAGAGGTAGAGGAGCGGCAAATAAAACTCCGGTATTCGGTATGCTTAAAAGAGATGGCAAAGTCTATACCCAGATAGTTAAAAACTGCTCTGCAAATGAACTAATACCGATATTATCGGAATTTAGCGAATTAGACGAGAGTGTAATTTACTCTGATTGCTGGAAAGCCTATGATGGATTAGTGGATTATGGAGCCAAAGCACACTACAGAGTAAAACACTCTAAAAATGAATTTGCTAATGGTAAAAACCATATAAATGGCATAGAAAATTTCTGGGGATACGCTAAACATAGACTAGCTAAATTTAAAGGCATCAAGAAAGAGAATTTTTTGCTTCATCTAAAGGAGTGTGAATTTAGATATAATACTAAAACTACACAGGAAAACTTATATCAGAAACTGTTGAAATTGATAAGAGAGAATCCGCTTAACTTATCTTGAGCCTTATAAAAATAAAAGATTCAAAATATCTAAAGGTAAAATTTGAGAATTTACTTGGAGAGTATTTGGTACGCAATTGATGATTATGTAATAATTTTTTATTTGGTAATTTAAAAATATATGTGTTATTAATAATATTTTTATTTTTATACTCAAAAAAAGTCACTTTTGGTCTGTAATTTTAAGATATTTGTTTCGATTCCTCGTATAAATACGAGCATTAAGTAATTTATAAGTATTTTTATGCTATATAATCAATTATAAGCAAAAACCCCTTGATATATCGTGCTTTTGAAACAAAAATCAATAATTATTGACCGTTTAAACAATCTAGCCATCAAAATATCTTATAATATACACAAATTTAAAAATAAAATATTTTTAACCAAAGGAGATTAAGATGATTAAAATTAGTTAGAAGCAGAAGTTCTATTTAAGTATTTTAAGTAAAACCTCTGCAATAGGTTGTAAGCATTCCTATTGTAATCGTTCTCTACTTTTAAACTACTTAAATAAAAACCTTATCAACAACTACTATATTAAAGCAATAGGCACACTATAAGTATGCCTATTTGGTGAGATGGCTATTGCTATCTTTGTAAAAATTTAAAAAGTCATAGGAGAAAAATATGGCGAATAAAAAAATGCTTTTAAATGATTTAAAAGCTATTAGAAAAAATAAAACAAAACAGGAGATTAAAAAAGCATGCTTTGAAGTCTTGTTTCCACAACAAGCTACGATCAAAGAGTGTAGGCTAGTAATCGAAGATCGTTTTAACATCAAGTTATCAAATAAGGAATTTTCCAAACGGAAGAAAGAGTATGATGCAAAAGATACACATCAAACCTCTCATACAGATCAAATTTCTGAGGTTAAAGAAGACGAAAAAAACGATGAGGAGCTAAGCAATGGCGCTAACAATCAAGAGTAGTGATACAGCAGTTGCGGCAAATGCCGTAATTGCACTACAAGAACATGTTGAAATGGGCAATAAGGTTAGTGAAAATATTAGAAATAATATTGAGCTTTTTAATAAAACTACGGATAGTTTTAATGGAGATTTTAAAGAAAAAATAGAGCTAATAAAGCAAGGAAGTACCGAACTTATAAATGCAGCAAAAGAGGTCCAAAACAACTTTCAAAATACTCTAAAGAGTGCAGATAAAACTATATCAAAGATTAACTCATCTTTTACCTCTTTGATGAAAAAGATAGCATATGTGTTAATTACCATTGTGTTTATAGAAGCACTCTTCTTTTTTGGCTACTTGTTTTATGATAGCCATAAGACAAATGAAACCAAATCTGCACTACAAAATAGGCTAGATAAAGCACTTTATAACGTGTCTAATCTTCAAGGCTTTATTATCCATATTTACAACCAAGATAGCCAAAAAGCTAGCGAAGATTTTAATAAATGGCTAAACACAAATGGTGATAGCAATGTTTAGTAGTAAGCAAATTTTTCTAATAGCAAGACACATACAATGTATGACACTTCGTTTTCATACCTTGTATAATCTTGCTCTGCCGAGGGCTACAATGCGAGATATAAGAAGCGTTAAAAACGCTTCATCTCGCTAACACATTTTATAAAAGGATATCATATGCTAAAAAATATTAAGGATAAAGTACTCTCTATAAGGATTACTTCTCAGCAAAATAGCAAATTATCTGATATAGCTAGAGAACTAAAAATATCAAGATCAGAAATCATTTCCTATCTTATAGATAATGGCAATATAAATTCTGAATCCATAAAAAAGAAAGAGCTATATCCAACAATCATTACATATTTTGCTAGACCTTTTAATAACATTAATCAAATAGCAAAGAAACTAAATATAGCTTATAAGACTAGTGGTAATATAGCTTTAGAAGTGATACTGCAGACACAAGAAGAGTTGTACAAAGTTCAATCAGTACTAACTGAAATTTTAAGCCTAATAAAGAGTAGCTATGATAGTTAAGATCTCAAAGGGAGAAAAAGGCGTAGCTGATTATCTAAAAACTGGCAAGAAAAGAGATTCAAAGCTAACTAGAGATGAAAAAGATGATAGATTGCCACTGGTTGGAAATTTAGATCTTATCGAGATGTCTGAAAAGCACCAGAGCAAGAAAAAGAATAAGAAACATAACTACTATCATATATCCTTGTCATTTACTTCAGAGGAGTGGAGCAGACTATATGAAAGTGGCAATATAGATGAGCTTATAATGGATTTTTTGAGGCTAACTTTCCCAAATCACGACATAGATGAGCTACTTTTTTATGCTGAAGCTCATCTGCCTATAATCAAAGAAGAGCCATATATTCCTCGCCCAGAAGGGGTACTAGAAAATAGAACATTAAACAAGAAACATAAAAATGGTGAACCACTAAAAAGAGAGCCTCATGTTCATCTAATAGTCTCTTTTGAAAATATGAAATTTACCCATAGTGTAAAAACCGGTGGAGTTATATATACAAAAGGTGCAGCCAAGCAACAAATAAAAGCTGTTATGGCTAAATCAGCAGAGAAATTTAAAAGAGTGGTTAATGACATCTTATCTAACAAGTATGGTCTAAATAATATAGAGCCTTTAGGTATGGATGAAGACCAACTAAATAAGCAATATGAAAGCTTTAAAAATGCAGCACAAAAGGTTAAGAAAGGCAAAGAAAAAGATACGCAGATAAAGATAGAAACAGATGTGGTGATCGAGCCAAAAGCCAATACAAAAGAGCGAAATATAAGTGTTGAAGAACTACTAGCTGATGCTAAAAATTCTACAGCTGATTATCTATTAAGAATGATAGAAGAAGATGAGAGTTTCAAAAAAGACTACTATGATAGGGCAAAGAGACTTAATGCAGTGGATATAAGAGAATTTTTACCTATGATCAATGCAAAATTTAACATCACCGCAAAACCTGAAATGGTAAATGACAAATATAAGGTAAGAGTAGATGGTTTTAATGGAACTTATAATCTAACTGATCTAATGTGTAAGATAGTCTATAATGGTAGAAAAGGAGCGTTATTTCACGTAGTTAATGAGCTAGAGCAAATGCTTATAGAACTTCAAGCCAATAAAAATAAACCAAAGATAACATTGAGTGTGAGCAGTGACTTTAGCACGCCAAATAAAGACCCAAAAGCTCAAGTGTTAAATAGTTGGAAAACGATACAAATAGAGCCATACAATCTAAAATCAATACTGAAAAACTATTCAGCTATATCAGTGGCAAGTTTCAAAGATAAAAATGAAGAAGATAGCAGTATTGATAGCATAACTCCTACGCTTATATATGATATAGATAACTCTAAATTTACTGCAAATGATGCTCAAAATTTACTACAAAGTAAAGGAATAAAAGGCTTCATATACCCAACCACCTATCAAGCGCCAGACACAAAAATAGAGAAATTTAAACTCATCATACCCACAACAGATGCTCCAAGCTTAAATGAATATGATGAATACATAAAAGAGATAACAAGAGAGCTTGGGTTATATAACATAGTAAATAACTCCAGCTTGCATCCTAGTAAATTTCACTACACTCCAGTGCCAGGATCTGAACTTGTAAGCATTAGTGGAAAAACTTTTGATAATACAAGAGCCATTGAAGATGCGGGCTTAAAAACAGATATTAATAATATGGATATTAAAGCCATATATGAAGATTTACAAAATCTAAGAAAATATGAGCTTAGCCATGAAACAAAAGATACCAACTCGCATATTAAAAGAGCAAGCTATCAAGCTATATCATCAAAGATTCCAATAAAAGAGTTAATAGAATACTTTGACGAGAGCACTGTGGTTAAAACACATAAAAATCACCAAATACTTTCTAATAAAAGTGGCAGATATCTATACTTACCACAAGAAAATACAGCCTACTCTTTTAACCAAAATAGACACTATACCCCATATATCTACATTAGAGATAAATTTTATGAAGCAGCCAGAAAGATAAAAACCGGGTTTTTAAATGATGACGTCATTAAAAAGCTAGAACTTAAACAAAATGAATATGAAGGCTTTGCAAAAGGTATTGATGGTCATCTAGATATAAATGGGTACTATTTGGTGTTTATCAATAGAATAGAAAACTTTAAAAAATATCTATCAGATATAGCTAAGATTAACTATAAAGGCCTAATTTATAACATAAAAACATATATGAAAGATTGGCAAGATATACAAGGTTTTAATAAGCTAAAGGAGCGTTATAAAACAGATAAGATATATCTAACAAATAATCATATATCTTTTGGTTCACTAAAAATAACAAAGCAAGAGCTATACGATCAAGGACTTGATAAGGACTTTGGAGTGGAGCAATCAACACAACCATCGAATATGATAGAGACTAAAGAACAAAATGTAAAGTCAGGGTATGATGGTTTGGAGAGGTAGACTATTATGAGCTGTTGTAGAAGCCAAATTATTAGCCATCTCTCACCCCATAAAACTAAACGGCAAGGCAAACATATCTTCATCTAGCTTTACAGCTCTGTCTCCAGCATAAAAAACTATGCCCTTATCAAATTTATTTTGCAAATTATCTTTTAGATGATAGATGTGCTTAAAGTCATCTTTGCTGATTGTTTTTGAGGATTTGACCTCTATGGCTATGAGCTTACCTGATATCTCAAGTATAAAATCAATCTCTTTTTGATCGCTCGTTCTATAGTAGTATATATTTGCTCTTTTTTTGCTACTTGTATTTGCCTTTAGTAGTTCGTCAAATACAAACGTCTCATATATAGCACCTTTATAAGGAGAATTCGCAAGCTCTTGTGCTGAAGAAATTTGTAGCAAGTGTGCCAGCACCCCTGTGTCGGTGGCAAAAATTTTAGGAGTTTTAATAAGTCTTTTTAGAGCGTTATTAAAATACGGCTGAAGCTTTTGGATCTGATAAGTATGTTCAAGCACGCTAAAATAGCTATCAAATGTCTTATTATCAAGCCCAGACTCTAGGCATAGCTCGTTTTTGTTAAAGATATTGCCACTTCTTAGCATACATAGGCGGTACATAGTGATAAATTTATCCATGTTTCTTATGTTACCTATCTCTTTGGCGTCTGATTCTATATATGTTCTTATATATGAGCTAAACCAGAGATATTTTGATTTTTCAGAGCCTATCTTTGTGATCTCTGGGTAACCGCCATTTATGATCTTTTCAGATAAGCCGTCGTTGTCATATTTTCTAAACACCAGATGGCCTATATCGCTACTTAAAATATCTATCAAATTTTCATCACTATGACTTAACTCTTTTTGAGAAAGCGGATAGAGTTCCACTATGCCTATCCTACCAGCAAGTGAGTCTGATATATCTTTAAAGCCTTTTAAATTTGCAGAGCCAGTTAGTATGAACTGTCCATTTGTTCTATCCTTATCTACAAATTCTTTTATTGCTAAAAGCAGTATAGGCACTCTTTGTATCTCATCTATCACGATAGGCTTATTACAGTGCTCTATAAAGCCTTTGGGGTCGTTTCTCGCTGCTTCATAGATATTTATATCATCAAGTGTTACGTAATTTGGTATATCTAAATTTAATGCAAGGGTTGATTTGCCAACCTGCCTAGCCCCGCTTATCAAAAGCACCGGAAAGCTTTTCATATACTCTTTTATCTCATTGACTATGGCTCGTTTGATGTACATAGTATTTTATCCTTAAATATTTAGGAGTATAATACTACAATATATATAAATTTACAAGGATGGTTTGGTTAAGATAATTGTATATTTAAATTTAATTCGAACTAAAACTGGTAAGATTAAGTCAGCCACTGTGATTTTCTATCACACTGAGTATTTTATTGGTAGAGTTTTAAGCGATATCACCTCAGATCTTAATATTGACAAATGGCAGTTAAATTTTCTCTCAAAAGGAGCAGCGCAATAACCATTTTTGGAATATTGCACAGGCTCTTTTATGCTGCGACCTAACTTACCAATAAATTTTTACCTCATAACTTTATCCAGTAGCGATTTGTAGCTATCTACTACGTCATAGACCACACTATCACTACTTATAGCCTTAAAATGCTCCTTTGCGCAGTGGATTTTAGACTTTTCGACTTGGCGAAGCTGCATAGAGTTCATAGACCCATTGGTCTCTGCAACAAAATAAATATGCTTAATATTGCCCTCATAAAACGCGATCGCCCAGTCGGGGGTTGTATTTTCTCACAGGCGTGCTTATATAAAGCCACTTGGAAGCTTAACATAAACCGCAACGTCCTTGCTTGCATCTAGTTCCATTGCAAAATTCTTCTCATTCGTCGAGTCATATACGACATGATCGTAAAGATGTTTTTTTATTTTAACCGCATTTTTTTTCAAGCTGACCTTTTATCGTAGGATCCGTAAAAACCGCGGTATCGTATTTTTCATCTAGCGCATTATAAGTAATATGCTGTATAATCGCCGTCGCTTTTTCATCATTCTTAAGAGCAGCTGCTTTTCTTTGAGAATTTTAGACTCTAACGCTAAAATTTGTCTTTGTAAAAGCTCCTTTTGCTCCAACCTAGCTACAGACTCTTTGAGGCTTTCGCCTAAAATCAAATTTTGTAATTTATCGCCAGCTATTTGACGAATAAAATTTTCATAGGCTGTGTCAAGATTTAAGCTTTCTAGCTTTAAATGCAAATCTTGCTTGTTTTGCCAGTCGGTATAGTAGTAAGAATTTACTTTAAAAGCCATATTTCCAGATATAGTGGCCTCTTTGTAGCTAATGCAAACTTTATATCTGTCTTGGTACTCTAAGATAAAACTATATGATATGGCACCAGCCTATCTATGTGGCGCAATAGCTCACCATCTAGGCTTGGGCTCTTTAAAGATACCTCAAAGACTTCGAACTCTTTTGCGAGATCGCCAGCTGCAAGATTGGTAGTTGAGGATGCAATTTTATTGCTCCAAATAATTTTATCTACTTGCCCTATGAATATTTTTTTCAAAGCAGGTGATATATCTAAATTCTAAGTTCTATCTTACATGTTTTATAATCCATATTAGCAAGATTAATTTTAACTTTTTTATCCACAGTGAACAATTCTCTTATTAATTATAAGGTAACTAATAAATCGTGTGGTTTCTAATATACTAAAATAGACTCAAAGGTCGTTATAGCACTCAAAAAAGGATAAAGAATATAGAATAAGTTTTAGAAAATCTGATTAAAATTTTAAAGATCAATAAGATAAATTATCATAGAATAGTGAAATATCGTTTTGGATAAGTTCGAGATGATATTTAATAGGAAACAATATGAAATTTAAAGATTTTAAAGAAAAAAACAGTAGCAACTATGACTTTTTCACAGCCGATGAGATGAGCCATAAAGAATTTGTAAAACTAAGCTTTGAAGAGTTCTTAGCTAACGACAACAGCTCCAAATGGCAGCTTAGTATAGATGACAAGAGGTTTGACTCGTTTCCAAATTTCACCCAAAAACATCAAATTTGCATATCGAATTTAGACTATGAAGATAATGTTTTTCAGTTTAGAATTTGCTCTGAAAACAACGTATCAAGCCTTGGCTACCGCATGTTTACGAGCTTTGATAGCATACATAAAGACTTTGTCACAGACGATATCAAGCACTCTGATGAAGTTATGATGGCCCTAAAGCTTGGCGAGCTTAAAGAGTTTCCTTGCATATCAAAATGCGGCTGGTGGATCAAAGATATCTGGCGAGATATGTATCCTATCTTAGACGAGACTAACAGCGAGGAATTTGTAGCTGGCATTATAAAAAACGAATTTACCAAAAAGATGACCGAGATAAATGAGTGCCTAAAAAACGCTCAAGATGGCTGCAAGCTTGACGAAATTATTGCTAAACTAAAAGATAAAATCAACTAAATTTAGAAATTTCCACCCACAGCACAAGAGCTAGCTGGATATGAAGTAAGTCCGTAGTCAGCCGACTCCACGTTATAAAAGTCCAAATTTGCACTTCGTGAGATGATATATTCAAAGCCTTTTTGATTTAGCTCGATCAAAATTTCAAGCTCCGTATCTCTTTTGCAGACTATGCTTTCAAAAAAGTGAGAGAAGAAAGAAATTTTGGTATTTTCCTTTTGCATTGAGTGATTTAGCATGAGCTCCATGTTGCTAAAAATTTTAAAGATTGTTTGATTTGTCTCAAATTTACCAAATCTAGCATAATAATTTTGCAAATTTGCGTCATTTAGTACGATGTTTTTGGTGCAGTTTTTAGTGATCTGCTCGTAAATAAGACCAAAAAGCTCAATAGAGGCATTTTGATTATCCATCACTCTGTTTTCGTGATTTGTGATTACTACAAAGCCATCTTTTATCTCGTATTTTTCATTTTTATAATAAAAGCTAACATTTGCCACTTCTTGCTCAAAGCGCTTTTTATAAGCAAAAGAGAGATAGTTTAAAACGCCCATTTTATCGATAATAGCTGAGCTTCTTACGCCACCATCTAGCTCGTGCTGCATGAAGTATCTTATGAAGCTACCTTGCTCTATATCAAAGCTATTTAAATACTCGATCTTATCAAGATAGATGCAGCGGTAAAGCTTTACAAATTCTGGATTTAGCCTAACATTTATCTCATCTTGTAGCTCGCCATATTTGTCGGTTTGCTCTGCATCTATAAATTCGATTATATTCATCTGCTTTTCGATCTTGTCTTTAACAAAGATCGAAATTTTCACGTCCTGCATCTCATAAAAGCACTTTATCGTATCGGTGGCACTTTTTGTGATATCTGTTTTAAATTTCTTAGCAAGCTCTGCTTTTTTAAGGGTGAGTGAAAAGTCGCCATTTTTTAGTTTATTTTGTGAGTACAAAAGATAGAGTAGCTGCTCATAGACCATGAGATGTGAGTAGGTTAAAAATGTATTATCCACCACGATGACGTAGTAGCAACGCGTTATAGAGTACCTTTTATTATTTTGCAAAAATTCATCATAAATTTTTAATTTGCTTGGGGATTTACATACCTTAAAAACATCATATGATTCTAAAAATATATTTTCCATTACTGCCCCTTTTTACCTTTGCAAAAATATTACATAACTATTCTTTAAGCTAATTTGAATTTACAAACTAACTAATAAAAATAATTCTATAAAAATTAATATTAATTTAATTAAATATAGATTAATTATATAAAATATTTTTGTATAAATCTATTTTTATTTACAAATTTTTATTTTATAAAGTATAAATTAGCTATAAAAATATATTTTTTAAACTAAATTTAATAAATATAGTTATATTATTTTTCTCAGATAAGCATGCTTAGATTTTAAAATTTACAAATTGGGAGCTCAAAATGGAATTTCTAATTTTGACGCTATTTCTGATCAGTGGTCTTATCTTATATATAAAGCCGCAGATGAAAAAAATAGCAACGTCCTGCTTGGCTTTGGGGTGCGTAATACTGGTTGCACTAGAGTTTTACGTAAATTTATGGGTAGTCTTGCCAATAGGCAACTTTTAGGAGGGCAAGATGCAAACGAAACAAAATGAAATCCCAGCAAACGAACAAGGCTTTTTCAACCTTATGTCACTAGCCATCACCGCTCTTGTGGCACTTCCAGTTGGTATCGCCTGCTTGGTGCTTGGCTTTGGACTAGGTGATAACCCTTGCATAATGTGCTGGGCCGAGAGGATCACGATGATAGCTATCAGCCTAATAGCACTTTTCATCATCAGGTACGGACTAAAGCCTGGCTATCTGGCAGCACTTTTACTAATGGCTTGCTGGGGCATATTTAACGGCTTTATCCACTACAGCCTAGATGGAACATTTGGTGGCTATCTTGACATCAAACAAGGTTTTGGCCTTGAAATTTTAGGTGCCCACACTCAGTTTTGGGTTATGGTTGTTGATTTTTGTGTGATCATATTTTTGGCTCTTATATTTTTGTTTAGCAAAAACTTAGGCCTTATAATGCAAAAAAGCTCAAATGGCGAATACGGCGACTTTCTAAGCTACTTGCCACTTGGCAAATTTGCAAATTTGGTCTTTATCGTGATCATACTTGCAAACTGCGTTCAAGCCTTTATAGCTTCTGGTCCACCACCATATCTAGGATCTAGCACACCACCTAGAATGAGCATCGATCCTTCAAAATGGTTCTGGGAAAAAGACCACTGGGATAGCTCACTTGACTTTAGATTTGACTGGAACCCTGAGCTTCCAGACCTAGTAAAGTAAGGAGTAAAAGATGAGAAAGATAATATTTTTTATCGCATTAGCAAGCCTTGCTTTTGGTTTTAGCTTTGACATGGATAGCAAAAATGGAGCTATCCAAAACATAAAAGAGTTAGGCCTTAAAGATACGCTCACTCTAAATTTGCAAAATGATAATGCAATAACTGGAGCTGACTACGATGAAGGCAAAAAGCAGTTCGCTCTTGTCTCAAACGACAATGAATTTTACATCGCAGATGAGAATTTAAAGCCTCTAAGTTATGCTAAGCACGACCGCCATTTTATAATGGAGATGGAAGCAACAGTCGGAGCTACTTGGTACAAAAAAGAGCTTGGCATGATAAGTTACAACAAGACTTTTGTCTTCTATGAGCCAGCTAGCAACCTTAGTAAAGATGAGCAAAATAGCCAGTGGAGGCACCTATTGGCTGGATATGACGCGTGGAAGCTAAATGACCTTGGTAACAAGGGCAGATTTTCTACCATTAGATCAAAACAGCAGTACATCTTAGGCTGGGACTACCTAGAAAGTGAGAATAAATTTTTCACAGCTAGCGTGCCAAATGACGTTAGAGACTACTGGAGTGTCGCTATATTTGACGGCGACGATAAGATGATCTTAGAAGAATTTGTACCAAAAGCTGGAGCAAATTTACAGCTAAAAGAGGGTAGAAATTTAAACAACTACTACATTACTGGCATTGACGTAGAGCCCGATGCGCTCTATCTTTTAAGCAAAAATTTCTCAACTATTTTAAAGTTAAATTTGACCACCAAAGAGATAGACGAGGCATTTAGTTTTAGTGGGGTAAATAACCCAAGAGCATTAGCGATCAAAGATAATAAATTTTACATCTTCTCACGAGAAGGCAAAGAGAATAAAGTTTTTATCTTTGAGATGAAATAGCCATCAAATTTAAGGAGAAAACATGCAAAGACGTTCTTTCCTAAAAGGCACCGGAGCAGCTCTAGCAGCAGCTGGAACAGCTCCTAGTCTATTTGGTATGGAGCAATTTGAGGTGGATTTTAACCCAAAATCCTATAAGAACGAGGAAAATGTAGAGTACCACTACCTAACCTGTCCTAGAAACTGCCGTGATGCCTGTTCGATGATCGCTGAGATCAAAGACGGCAAAATGGTAAGCATAAAAGGCGATCCAAAACACCCTCTAACGCAAGGCACAGTCTGCGTCAAGGGTCACACCTACGCCATGCACCTATATAACGCCGACCGTATCATGCACCCTATGAAAAGAGTCGGCAAAAAGGGCGAAGGAAAATGGGAAAAGATAAGCTGGGATCAAGCCCTAAAAGAGATAGCCGCAAAGCTAACTGAGATAAAAGAGAAATTTGGCGGCGAGGCTTTGACTGAGTTTGTCTACTCTGGCAACGAAGGACATATCTCGAAAACTATCGCACCGGGAAATTTCTTTGAAAAATATGGAGCCACAAGGCTTGTTAGAAACCCTTGTGACTGGCCAAGATACGCGGGTACTCCTAGCGTTATAGGTACTGACTTCTCAAAAGATGCACTTGAGATCGATGAGAGTGATATGTACATTAGCTGGGGATCAAACGAAGCTTACACAGCCGTACACTGGATAAGATTTGCTCACCGCGTTAAAAAAAGAGGCGGAAAGATCATCGTTATAAATACGATAAGAATTCCTCTTGCAAACCAAGCTGATATGTTTATCCAGCTAAAACCATCTAGTGACCCTGCATTTTGTCTAGCGGTCTGTAAATTTTTAATAGAAGAAGATCTATATGATCATGAATTTGTAGAAAAATACACAACAGGCTTTGAAGATCTAGTGCACGAGTGCTCACTCTATACCTATGGCGAGCTATCTGAGATGTGCGGAGCAAGTGTGGATCAGATAAAAGTCTTTGCTAGAGAGTACGCTCACGCAAAAGCACCAGCTATCATGCACGGCGACGGCGGACAAAGACACTTTAACGGAGCAAGACTTGTTCGTGCGGTTACATTTTTACCAGTTTTAACTGGCGCCTTGACAAAGCTTGGTGGCGGACTATTTTGGGCATATGTGCATGTAAAAGGCTGCTTTAATTTCGACAACTGTATGCCAGACCTATCTCCAAAAGATAAAGATGGCAAAAAGATAGAAAGACAGCAAGTAAGCTATATAGAATTTGGTAAAGGCATACAAAAAGAAAATCCAACATATCTTGACAAGCCTATAAACACGGTCATTAGAGCATGTATCAACTACAACTCAAATTTAATGGTAACAGCGCCAAATACAAATTTGATCAAAAAACGCATAATGGACGATGACTTCTTCTTAGTTGTCCTTGATCCATATGATATCGATACTTGCGACTATGCTGACTATGTGCTACCTGGTGTTACATTTATGGAGAGTGAGGATATCCAAAACGACCAAATTTCTGGATATGTTTGTTACAACGCTCAAAGTGTAAAACCTCTTGGCGAAGCTAAGACAAATTTAGAGTTCTTCAACGCTCTTGCAAAAGCGATGGGCTATACAGAAGAGTGCTTTAACTGGGATAGCGAAACAGTTTGCAGACGCTTTTTGGATACAGAATTTGCCAAAAAACAAAACATCACCTATGAAAAACTAAAATCAGTCGGCTGGATCAAGCCATTTAGAACGCCTGAAACGATGAAAGATCAGTTCCCGTACTACCCTTATACACCAAAAGACAAACTAATATTTGGTACAAAGAGTGGAAAATGCGAGCTTTACTCACAAACCTTTAAAGACGCAGGATATCATCCAGTAATAGACCTTGAAACTGACTGGGACTACTATGAAAAGAGCAATAAATTTGGAAAAGACTATCTCAAAAAATATCCGCTTTATTTCATGACGCCAGGTACTCAGCTCCAAGACAACTCAAACTGGGGCAATATGCCTTATATCCTAAAAAGGGTTATCGTTAAAGGCAATGCTGAGTTATTTATGACACGTGAAGATATGGAGGCTCGCGGTATCAAAAACGGAGACACAGTTGAGGCAACAAATGAAAAGGGAACAGCCGTCTTTACAGCAGTCGAGACAAATCAAATGAACCCAGGCATAGTCTATGCGTGGAACAACATCTGGGTAAAAGTGACTAAATCAAGAACTGGGGCAAATATACTTTGCTCTGATGGCGTTAGTGACCTAGGAAATGGCTCAACCTATACAGCTAGCTTTTGTGAAGTAAAAAAAGCAGCTAAACAAGAGATGTAAAGGGGTCTAAGATGAAAAGAAAACAAGGTTTTTTATTTGATTATAACTTTTGTATAGGCTGCAAGGCTTGTGAAATTTCATGTCAAGTCTATCACAACCAAGATCCAGATATCAACTGGAGACATGTTGATGGCCTTATGATACACGAAGATGGCATAGAAAAAGAGATCTTTATAACTCACTCTTGCCATCACTGCGATGAGCCAGCCTGTATGGATGTCTGCCCAGTTGGAGCATATATCAAGCTAGAAAATGGTGTCGTACAGCCACTTCATGATAAGTGCATAGGCTGTGGATACTGCTTGATGGCTTGCCCTTATG
Source organism: Campylobacter concisus (assembly GCF_003048405.1). Classification (NCBI taxonomy): domain Bacteria; kingdom Pseudomonadati; phylum Campylobacterota; class Epsilonproteobacteria; order Campylobacterales; family Campylobacteraceae; genus Campylobacter; species Campylobacter concisus. Next base: position 562,897 of record NZ_PIQS01000001.1, read on the forward strand.
GCTCTATCACAAAAGGCAAGGACGGTAAAGCTCAAAAGTGCAATCTCTGCGCTGAAAAACTTGAGCGTGGCGAAGAGCCAGCTTGTGTAGCAGGCTGTCCGTGTGGAGTACTAAAACTGGTTGATAGCAACGTCAGCGACAGCGCTGGTATGCAAAAAGAGATGCCAGGCTTTAAGCACTTCTTTACCAAGCCAAACATCCGCTTTTATCCAAGAATGAAGCGAAACGAATTCATACACTAAAGAGTAAAAGATGGGTAAGATCAAAGAAAAGCTTAGCGTTAGCCTTAGTGTTGAAGACTTTTTAAGGCGATTTTTCTTAGTAGAGCTTAGAGAGCAAAATTTAGATGAGCTCATAAGCCTAAGCCTTAATTTTAGTGATAAATTTAAAAATCACAACTTCATACTTTGGCTAAATAAGTGCAAAGATGATCTAAATTTGCTAGACGAGCTAAGATATGAATTTAACAGGCTTTTTGTAGGGCCAAGACACCCAAAAGCTGAGCCATATGAGTCGGTTTATTTTGATTATAAAACGATGTTTGGCGAGAAGACTATGCAGGTGCGAAGCTTTTATGAAAGCTCTGGACTAAAGCTTAGTAAAGAGCAGTTTGATAAATTTCCAGATGACTTCATCGGATACGAGCTGCAATACCTTTACTTTCTAAGTTTCAATGCCTTACAAGCAGACGAAAAAGAGAAAATGGATGAAATTTTACATAAAAAATATGACTTCATCCGCACTCATCCGTTTGAGTGGTTTTATAAATTTAGCTCTCGCTGTAAGGAAGCTACAAATTTAGAAGCTTATGTGAGCTTTGCTGATTTTTTAAATTTATATCTTGAAAACGAGATAGAGCAATCAAGAGCTCTTCTAACTTTTAAGAGTTAAAGGATAGATAATGGAACAAACAACTTGGGGATGGCTCATAGTCATCTATCTATTTTTGGGCGGTTTAGGCGCCGGGGCATTTTTGTGCTCGGCTTTGGCTTATAAGGGCTTTTTGGGCTCGTTAAACGAGAGATTTTATAAATTCGGCTTTCTGCTAGCACCCGTTGCGGTAATAATAGGAACTGCGCTTTTGCTATTTGACTTGGCACCGAGCGCCGCGATAAATCCTCTTAAAATTTTACAGCTCTATACGCGCCCGGTTTCGATGATGAGCATAGGTACGTATCTACTTACGTTTTTCATCGTAGTCAGCGTTTTGGTGCTTTTGCAGATCAAGAAGAGCGGTAAAATTTGCGATATGATGCTCACGCTCGGAGCTATTTTGGCGCTTGGAGTGATGGGATATACGGGGCTACTGCTTTACGTCGTAAAGGCGATCCCGCTTTGGGCAAGCGTGTGGCTGCCGATTTTATTTACGATATCCGCGATCTCTACAGGGCTTAGCGCAAATGCCGCCGCTACGCTAAATGCGGGGCACGGGCTAAGCCACTGCGCGCATAAATTTCACGTCATTTTAGTCGCACTTGAGATTGTTGCGGTGCTAGCGCTATTTGCTAGCGTGAGAAGCGAGGCTGCGGGCATGGCTAGCGTGACTAAGATAGTCAGCGGCTCGCTTGCGCCGATGTTTTGGATAGGCTTTGTCGTGTTTGGGCTTGCTTTGCCGCTGCTAGGCGGAAGCAAATTTATGCTTCGCAGCTGCAGCGTGAATGCGGACGGCAGTGTCTGCGCGTACGGTGGCGAGGAGGTAAAAAGCTGTGTTTATAACGAATACGGCGTGCTTGTGGGCGGCTTTTGCCTAAGAGCATTTATCGTACTCGGCGCGGTATATATATTTTAGTTTCTCCCTTTTTCTGATACTGGTCGGGCGCAAGTCCGACCTATTAAAATATCTTAAAAATATTTTTAAAAGATTCGATAAAATACGTAAATACTTTATTTAGGAATAAACATGGATTTTGAGGACCAAATATTAAGAACTTGTGAAATTATAGATAAAAATCTTGCAAATAATAACTTGTGTGATGAACGAGGATTCGTTAGTCAAGTTATCTTATCTCAGCTTAGAAATTTAGTAGAGTATATTTTTCAAAAAATTCACTCCGGCGAAGAAAAAATAGATACTAATGAGTATCAGCAGACAATTAATGAAAATGCTATTAAATACATCAAATCAAGGGGCGGAAATTTTACTTTTTTAATTCGTTTCCATAATTTTTTAGATAAATCTGTCTCACATTATACACTTACTGAAAATTCATCTGAACGTTTAATGCTTAAGTATTTTATGTATTTGGTAGAGTGTAAAAATTTTTTAAGAGAGCGATATAAGATTGAAGTACTTAGAAATCTTGACAAATTCCCGCTTAATTTAGATAAGAAATTTATGGAATATTATGAAAAGATTGCAGAGAAACTAGAAAATCAGGGTATTTTAAATAATTATTATAAAGAAAACGGTGTTTACTACATAACAAAAATAAAGCCATTTATTGTAAAAGGACAAATTTATTATGAAGTAACATTTGTTAATGCAGTAGATAATTTTAGTAAATTTGATAAACTAATTGCATTTTGTAAATTTAGAATTTTTGATAATTATGCTGTCAATTTATGGATTCGTAATGAAAATATAGAAATTCTAAACAAATCACTGCAGGTAAAAATCATTGACAGTTGGGAAGTTTCTATTAGACCAGCTGAACTGCAAAATTTTGGTAAGATTTTTGAATGTAGTCAAAAAATAAATAGAACAAGCGAATATAAAGAATTAATGCGATTTTTGACACGGAAGAAAATTAGCCTAGTCGATTTGATTGATAGCTATGATTACCAAGATATAAAAAGAAACATTATTTCTAAAGGACAAGTTTCGCATATTTTTGATATTTTAGATAAGGCAAAGGCAGTTACCGAAGATGGTAGAAATACAATTAGGTATTTACTACACAACTTACGTAATCAAGTAATAAAAAAGCAGCTTCCAAACAATGAAGATAGATGCTTGTCAAATTTGGAGTTAAATTCAAAATGCCTCCCATTTGAGCAAATGCCGTTTGCTACATCTTTAATAAATCACAATCCTAACTTTTATGATTTGTTAGAATGTATAGATACAAGTGGAAGAGAACATGAATTATTTGCTAGAGCAGTAAAAAGTAGGATTGAAAATAGTGGAAGCCTGTTTGTTGATAAAAAGGAATTTAATTTCAACAATATAGATAATCTAAGATCTCAATTTAACTCAAAATTATGGACAGGAAACGAAAAGAATCCAAAAGGGCATACTGGTAGGAGAATTGAGGAATTTCAAAGTTACTTTTATATCAAAGAATATGTCGAAAAATCTATCGAAATTATTGATGGGCTTGACAAATTGACACAGAGCGGTATTCAAAACTACTCAAATTCTGTAAAAGAGTGGATAAAGAAAAATTCGACGCTAATTGATGATAAAGAAAAAGAAAATATTGTTATTAATCTATTTGAGAAATCAAAAGTTGCTTTAATTTATGGAGCAGCCGGTACTGGTAAAACGACTTTAATCGATTACGTATCACAATTTTTTAAAGAAAATAGTAAAATATTTTTAGCCAATACAAATACTGCGATAGATAATTTAAAAAGACGTATTTTTGCAGATTCAAATAGCGAATTTAAAACGGTTGCTAAATTAATAGCGAGCAAAAATACAAAATGCGATATTTTAATTATCGATGAGTGTAGCACTATAAGCAATGACGATATGCAAAAAGTACTAAACAAAGTAGAATTTGGGCTCATTCTTTTAGTAGGAGACATATATCAGATAGAGGCAATATCTTTTGGAAATTGGTTTAAAATCGCTCCTAATTTTATTGGGAAAGTAGCCTTTAAACTTGAAAAAACATATAGAACAAAAGATAAAAAACTTTTAAAGCTTTGGGATGAAGTAAGAAGTTTTGGTGATTGTATTAGTGAAATTTTACAAAGAGAAAGCTATTCGCAAAAATTAGAAGATTTAAGTTTCGAAGCTAGTGATGATGAGATTGTTTTATGTCTTAATTACGATGGATTATATGGTATTAATAACCTAAATACTATTTTACAAGAAACCAATAAAGCAAAAGCTGTAGAATGGGGTCTTCATAGATATAAGATCGACGATCCCATTTTGTTTAATGAGGTAGAAAGATTTAAACCGCTTATTTACAATAATATGAAAGGAAAAATTGTTAATATCGAGCCTGAAGAAAAACGAATTTGGTTTAGCATCGAACTTGAAAAATCAATAACTGGACTAGATGCACAAAAGTATGATTTTGAGTTATTGGAGAACAGCGATAAATCGGTGATAAAATTTTATGTTAATCAATACGGAACGGCTGATGAGGAGGGGAATCCTGAAAATAATGATGAAGAAACTGTTGTACCGTTCCATGTGGCATACGCCATTTCAATTCATAAAGCACAAGGTTTGGAGTACAAAACTGTAAAAGTAGTAATAAGTAGCGAAGTTGATGAAATGATAACGCATAATATTTTTTATACAGCAATAACCAGAGCGAAGGAAAATCTACAAATATATTGGTCGCCGGAAGTCGAAAAGAAAATTCTAGAAAGCTTCAAAAAAAGAAACAGCAATAAAGATATTGATTTTTTGCAGAAATTAAAGAAATAAAAGCCGCCCGCAAGACGGCTTAAATTTTATCTCTCGAAAATAAAAATTTTATTCACACCGTCCTCTCTGGACGCGACGTAGAATTTACTCTCTTTGATAGCGAGCGCATGGGCATCGCTCGCGCCTTCAAAGCTATAAATCTCCACGATCTTTCTGCTGCGCGGATCAAGCTTTAGGATGCTTGAGTATTGCTTCGAGAGTAGATAAACAAACTCGCCGCTCGCATCCATACCCGTGATATAGTAGTCGTTTATATCCCTGCCGTCCTTTACGCCGAGAGCCTCATCGAAGCTCGGCACGAACTCGGTCGAGAGCAGATTATCGGCGTCACTAAAGCTCGCCACGCTCCAGCTTTGCTTGATGTCATCGGGTACGCTCGCGATGAAAAACTCACCATAGAAATCCGAGTGATCCCATGAAAGGATGAACTGCTGTTTGGCGCGCACAGTGGAGTAGCGGTCCTTGAAATCGAGCGTGAAATTTTCGTATCCGTCGTGCAGATAGCGCCACGCTTTGTTCGCTTCCTCTTTACTTTGATTCGGTGCGGGTTTGAAAAACTCATAGGTTTTATTATAGCTCATGAGCCCTACCGAGCCTTTAAAAAAACTCGCTGCGACGGTCTCCTCCATTTGGATTATCCAATCGGGTGTGCTTCGTAGATAGTTTTTTACGGTTTTTAGCTCGCCGTCCATTTCGTAGAGCTCGAATTTTAGCGTACCGAGCAAGAAGCTTCCGCTTGCCGCGTCGTAGTCAAGCCCCGTGACGGGATTATTGTTGTTTAAATTTGGCGTTACCTCGCCGATTTTGCGTAGCGGCGTTAAATTTACCACTGCGCCATCCGCAGGATTTAGATTAAACTCGCCGCCCAGCGCTAGTGCAGCGCACAAAAGGGTTAAGGTTAAAATTTTTCTCATATCGCGACCTCACTTCGGTAAATTCGGTAGTTTTGGATTCCAGCTTTCGCGAAAATCAATTTCGGTTTCTTCCCAGTGATCAAGCTCCCAAAACCACTTTGACGGATCGATGCTCATGCGCGAAGGCGTCGCGGAGGCTAGATAGGGCGGAGGGCCTGCCGTGATGAAAGCCTGGACGCAGTTAAAAGCCATGATGATAGCAAAGGCCACCACGGCTATCTTGCCTAGCGCAAATTTGGGTAAAACCGCGCCGTATGCGCCCTCTTCGCTTTTTTGCATTATTTTACCTACGTTTTTGCCTAGCAGCAAAATCACACCCAAAAATATAATGACGCAAAAATGTACCACTACGACCCAAAACTGCGTGTGTGCGCCTAAAATTTCAAGCCCGAAGCCCTGCTTGATGTCGAGGTAGCCGCCGCCCGTGCCGTCAAGGCTATAGTGTAAAAAGCCGTCGTAAAGCCCAAGGCACGCTAAAAAGAGGATTGCAGCGAGGTATTTGACCTTAAGGCCGTATCTAACGATAACTAGCGCCATAAACGAGATCGCTACCATGCAAAATCTCTCATGCCAACACATAATGCAGGGACTATCGCCCATACCAAAGCCCAAAACAAGGCATGCGATACCTACCGGCAAAGCGATGAGAGCGAGCGCCGCGAGGGCAAAAAGGTTGAAAAATAGCTTCTCATCATCGCCCCAGCCCGCAGAAATTTCGGTGCTGCGGGTGAAGCTTTGAGACATTTTATCTTGCATACTTTCCATCGCTCGCTCCTAGAAATTTCCCATAGGCACGACGGCAAATTTATTTACCCATGCCATCATGATGACGAGTATCGCGACACCTGCAATACCAAAGCCCATAACCGCGCGCTTTTTCTCAGGCTTGAGCCACAGCAAAAGAGCTGCGACGAAAAACATAAGAACCATTAAAAATTCCATGTTTTCTCCTTTCTTGCTGAAATTTAATATCATAAAATATTAGGCTTTTATTTATTAAATATACATTAAAAAATATATTTTTACAAGTATAAATATATTTTTTTGTTATATTTTTATGCTATTAAAATATATATTACTAATAATTTTTTTATATTAAAGCTTATTTTAAACTTATTTCAGGCGTGTTAATTTGATTTTGCTCTTGTAGGTTTGTGCAATTGAAATTAATAAGAGATTTAACAAGCAGTAAGAAGAAGTCATAACTAAACGCTTAATTTGTCTTGAGTCAAGGTGATTTTTCCACAATTGCTTTTTATACTAGCAATAGTTTATTGCCAAAGTAGTGCTAGTATAAAAACCCAAACAGCCAAAGTGGAATTGTATTTCCAACCCCTACTTCAATATCATCTGCCGCTATAAAAGAATTTGGCATATCCTTAATCTGCTCAAAGCCTTTTTTAGCTCCGCCAATTTCAAAGACAAACTCTCCCACTATAAAATCTCCATTTTTACCAGAGTAAATTTCAGTGATATTTCCAAGCTGATTGGCAAAGAAAGTTTCTCTCACATTGCCCATATCGGGATTATTTAGATACATTAAATTTGTATTTTCAAGGTAAATTTTGTCCGCCTTATCCATATTTTTTATAGCTAGCTCGTTTTTCATTAAAAGCCTTATTAGCCCAGCACTATCAAGCATAGCAAGATACTCTTTTAGTGTTCTATCGTCTTTTATATCAACAAGTGATTTTAGACTTGAGTAGTTTGGTTGATACGGGACATTTGTACTTATAGCATGAGTTAGGATTTTTAGCTTTCTTGCCGTGTTGCCGTTTAAATTTGGATATATACTTAAAAGATCGCTATCTATAGTTGCTTCTATGCTTTGTCTTAGAGTCTGATAAAAGGCCATATCATTTTGCATATCATTATAATATGGATAGTAGCCTACCTTTAGATACTCTCTAAAAAGCTTAATGACGGCTAGCTCTTTTTGTTTTAAAGTATTAATAATATCAATAGCCATATCCTGATGATTTGCAAGTAAATTTGCAAGCTTGGCTGCCTCCAAATTTATACCATATCTTAACCCTAGATATTCCCTAAAACTCATTCCGCTCATCTTATACACTATTGCTCTTCTACTTAGATCATGAGAGCTTTTTAGTACCTCAAGAGCGGACGAGCCAGTAGCTACTATGTTTAACTCTTTAAAATTATCATAGGCAAATTTCAATACAGCCGATATATCTTTACCCTTATGAATCTCATCTAGGTATAGATATTTGCCACCAATTAGAACAAACTCTCTTATGATTGAGGTTATATCGTTTGATATCTCTATGTCATCTAGGCTTAGGTAAAGACTATTTTTGTTTTTACTAGCTAGCTGAGCCAGAGTGGTTGTTTTACCTATACCTCTTTGCCCAAGAATAACAATAAGCCTATGAGATAAATCTTTAGAATCTATAAAGTATCTTTTAAATTTATGGTTATTTAACCTTATAAGGTCATTGCTCTTTAAAAAAAGTTGATCTAGCATAGCATATCCCTGAATTATGTAATACAATACAATTATATCATAAAAATATATGTAATATACTACAAATGTGGTTGATCTTAAAAGTATAAACCCTTCTTTATTGTAAACGGCTATATACATTTACAATCAAAAAGCGCTCACCCTTCCCCTCCTTGATTAAATTTTACCTCTTCAACTAGATCCTTTAGAATTTTAGGAGTTACTGGTTCACCATAAGTATTCATAGTGATCTTATATTGTTGTTCATGTCCTACAAGGGCAGCTATATGTTCAACCCTCTGGCCACTTTGGATGAGCTTGTTTATGAATGTGTGTCTAAATGAGTGAAATGTCCTTGTCTTATCACTATCTTTTATAACTTTAGTATTGATCTTTTTTCTAAAATACTCAGAAAAGTCTTTATTATCACAGCTAAATAACCTAACAGCTTTGCTGCATTTCCTAGCTAGCTTCTTTTTGCTCTCTATAAATTCAAACAGCCCAATGCTACTTAGCTTAGAGTGGATAGGAACAATCCTAGCAGAGTTTCTAGTCTTTAAAGTCTTACTCTTGCCCGTTTTTACATCTATTTTTGTATTTAAACTAAAGCATACTATGTTATATTTTTCAACTATGTCATCTGTGTTTAGCTGGATTATCTCATTTAGTCTCATGCCAGAGTAAGCTGCTATATGAGTAACGAAAAATAGCTCATCTTTGCTAATCCTCTGACTTTTAGTATCACCACTTGATCTAATCTTACTCACAATATCCAAAAGCGCGTTTACGTCACTATCTTCATAAGGGTTTTTATTTGTAACATCATCTTGGTTTATGTTTATTTGCAGATCTATAGCTGGATTCTTATCTATATAGTCACTATCGTAGCAGTATTTAAAAAACTCACTAACTCTAACAATATACTTCTTGATGGTTGATTTAGAAATTTTTGGTCTATCCTTTGCTAAAGCTATGATCTCATCTAAGCTTTTATCTTTATAGAGACTATTTTGAGAGAGCTTGGTTGGTAGTTGTAGCAAGATATTTCTAAAATTTAGCAAGTCATCTCTTTTTATCTTTTTGATATCTAGCTCGTCGCCAAATTTCATAGACATTAGCCGTCCTACATGTCCAACAAGGCCAAATGTGCTATCACTCCAATTGTTTGAAATACTCGTGTTTGATACATAGTTTTCAAATGCACTCTTTAGTGTGACCATGTCAGCTTTACTCTCGCTTTTGGTAGATGAGACTAGCTGTGATTTAAAGCTTTTAGCTCTATTTGAGAAGAGCTTTTGAAAGAAATTTATAGCTTCATTGAAAGTCATACCACTAGCATCACTTGTATCATCTATCTCAAGGTCTTTAGCCTCAATGTCACTTAAAACTATGCCCTTATCTTCATATTTATCTGCCTTATATAGCTTCACCTGACCACCAAAGGTAGGATCATTTAAATTTCCATACCCAAATTTTAGATCATCACTTAGCTCGTTGTCTCCATCTGGCAATAACTCACAACCAAATATTCTTAGGATATCGTTTTGTGTGAGTGCGCCTTTTTGCTTAGCTAGCTCATTTATAGCATCTCTTAGCTCACCAACAGAGTGTTTTAAGGACTTTTTAGTAAAAGGTAGCACCAAATCCTGCCTTTTTAAAGTCTCTATGTCGTCTTGATAGCTATGCAAGTTACTATCTTTAACGCATTTTGCTATCTCGTCTTTGGTGCCATTATCTAAATTTGTGCTCTTATGTTTTTTACCAAGTGGCACAAATGCTTGTTGCTTATCATTTAGTAGCTTTTGGTTTTTGCACATCTTATATGATATGTGATTTATGTTATCTATCGTTGCCTCAAGCACTCTTTTACCAAGAAGCTTTTTGGTGTGAGGATCGGCGCAAGATAGCTTTTTACAGATCTCATCAACCTCTTTTGATATGACACTGGGCAAGCTATCTTCTTTTAAACTCTGTTTTAAAAACAAATTTAGTGATAGTAGTCCATCTAAATTTATATATCTGCCAAGCATATCATGCTCTTTGATACTTTTGGCCTCCTTGGCTTTTAAAAGCATAAGCACCAAGTGCTCTATAAGTTCGCTGCTCAAATTCATCTTCCATGCCTTTTTGATCGCGTTAAAAATTATAGAGTAGATCTTAGCACGATTTTTTGCTGTATCAAAGCGTTTTGTGAGGAAGGAGGTTATATATTCGGTTTTATTACCAAAATATGGCCTTAGATATAGTGGTATAGCTACTCTAAAGTAGTATATGCCATTTCGTTTGACTAGATATTGCATCTTTGTTACCTATGCAATATAACTTTGTAGCAAAATGTAGCAGATATCTAGTGTGAAACTAGCTGTGTGCCGTCTTTTTGGTGCTTACACAAGGTTTATTTTTAAACCCTCATAAGCCGGAGGTCGGGAGTTCAAGTCTCCCCCGTGACACCATAACACCCCATTTTAGGCACTAGCAGTGATGCTTTTGTTCTTTCCCTTTCTTTAAAATTTCCTTTAAGAGTGGAACACTTAGTTACTAAAGTGGGACAGTCTCTTAAAAATTCCAATGATTATAAAGCCATCACCCTTTTAATACCATAAAAATAAATTCGCTTTAAATTTCTACTCCTGGCTTTTTATCTCAAACTCCTTTAAATACGTACTTTTAATCTCCATTATTTTAATATTTTTAATTTTTTTCTTGAAAAATAAACTTTTTTACAAAAATTTGCATTTCTAGCTAAAATTTTTTCCAAAATTGGTGTAATTACTATAAATATCTTTTAAAAGGATAAAAATGAAAAAATTTTCATTAATAGTAACCAGCACCGCTAGTATGAAAGAGAGTATATATATTGAGGTGATTTTTTATGGCTAATGCATATAAAATAAATGACCACAACCTAGTTATAAACGTAAGGTCGGATTTTTTAACATATGGTAGAGCCATAGGTAGATTTGCACATGCATGTCGTGAGAAAAATCAAACCGAGCATATAAAGTATCTCAACAAAAATCCAACCACTCTTAATCGTTACAAACTTCTAAGCGAGTTTAATGGAAATGGCAATATGAGAGATGCTAACAGTAAAGATGAAGAGCTTCATAGTAGAGCCTTTGTAAAGAATTTTCTTAAAGGCTTTCAAGAAAGCTTTGAGAAAGACTATACCGCATAGCCTTACGTACAAAAAATGAAAGAGGATATAATGACGAAGAAATAAAAGGTTATACGAGTTTGCAAACCGGATCTAGCTATATAAATTTCAAAAACATAACCAATATGAAAGATCTAGTAAAGACCATAACCCATGAAAACCAAAGATCGATGGATATACAAGATCATAGAGATATAAATAAAAATAGAGACGATGATACCAAATACGCATCAAATTTCTCAAACTTTGCGACTAGATATTTCTCTCACGCTCTATGGCTAAACGATAAGAGCTTCTCTAAAATGCCTCTAAGCACGGCCGTAACGCCGAGTATGGTAAATAACAATAAAGAATTTGCAAAGCTAGATAGGAATTTGGGAGCGAATAGAATACTAACAAGCAATGAACATGATCTTGCAATGGAATTAGCATATAGATATAGTAAAGAAAATAACGTACCTTATACTCAGGCAATAAACCTTTTTATGCTTGCAGCTAAAACGAATGTCGATAAATCTCAAAAAGAGGCCTTCGATCATACCGTATCTACCCTAGAAAGCGCCGACGAAGGCGAGGCGCCCGGGTATAGTATGGTGTTTGATAGAGATAAAATAGATGAGGCGTATAATATATTGACAACTACTGCCAAAGAGAGAAATTTATACTTTACAGACGTTTATAAAGAGGGTATGACGAGTTATCCTTTATACACCGCAACCAAAGAGCAGTATGAGGACAAAGATTGGAACCCGGAGCATACCATAGGACTAGGAGATACAAGCGATATACTTATACCGTTTACTAAACCGGCCGTCGGCGCTACAAAGCAACTATCGTCGGCTCTATACTCCGGCTCAAAGAATGCGATAAAAGCTCCATTTGTAGAGATGCAAGCAAAGATAAACGAAAAACTATTAGCCAATACACCAAAAGGAGGAAAGTTGGGTAGCGACGGTATATTAAGACATAACGGCAAAGAGTATGTAGCTCATAGTATGGATATAACGGGAAATAAAGTGATATATCAACAATTAGGTAAAAATAATAAACCGGTAGAGGTTTATAAAATTACTAACGATAAAGGTTATTTAGTGACAGCTTCTAAACCAAAGCTCTCTGCTTCGCAAAGCAGTCCTAGTACTTTAATAAAAGATGCAACAAAAGATATTAAATTTTATGATAGCTCAAAAACCCCAGGTATAGTAACAGGTGGCATTATAAGTGCGGGCATAGATACATATTCACAGTATACTAAAAACAACAATAGCTTTAATAACTACGACCCGTTATCGGCTGTTATAAATACTGCCGTAGGATTATATACGGGCGGAGCTAGTCGTATGCTAAGCGCTATAACAAGAGGTGCTGCTGGAAATGCAGCTAGTGAAATATATTCTCAAGCAACTGATCTTTCAAAAAATATGGATGGAAAAAGAATTCTTTTAAAAACTGGTATTGGTGGTTTTTTGGGATTTAGTACAAGCGGTTTAGGAAATATAGGCGAGAAGATACCAAGAGGCAAAGATGGCAACTATAAGACTATATTTGAAGTAGGTACTGGACTAGTAGGCGGCGTAATACAGTCAGATATGGATAATAAACAATGAAGAAATTTGCGATAGTATTCAGTGGCGTTATAGCAATATGTATCATAGCGCTACTATTTGTAAAGCTATTAAAATACTTTTTTGGAGAGATTTATTATATAGACGCACTAGGTTTTATCTTGGTATGTTTTTATGGTTTTTTTGCAATAAAAAATGATATTAAAAAAAGCGACCTTACCAAGAAGAACCTAGAAAATATAGATATAAATTACGGTAGTGTAGCATTATTTTACACGATCATAATTCTTTTAATTTGGTTAATGCTAATTTGTATAAGATATTTCTAAAAAAGAATTTTAAAACAATGGACGTCACAATAGGTGGCGTCTCTTTAGTGCAAGCTATATTTGTATTTATAATGTGGGTTGGCTACAATGTAACAAGAGGATAAACATAAAAGTCGGTGGTGGAAATTTACAGACTGCAGCTGAAGTAGGAGCAAATTTTCTTACTACAACCGGACAAGCTGTTGCAGATAGTATAGAAAGTAAAAAAGATAAAACAAAAAAGCAGATAAGTAATGAAGAATAATTGGATTGTATTTTTTGGATCAATAGCATTTTTTATAGTAGGTGCTATTTGCATAATAATCCTAAAACTTCTATTTGGAGAACACTATATTGATGCTATGGCTATATTGCTAATATTTGCCAATGTATGTTTTATGATAAAAAACGGTATAAAAAAGAGCGATTTTAAAAAAGAATATATACAAAAAATGGAAATAAAAAGAGGCGGTATCGCTTTAATCCACTCTTTTTTAGTTTTTGTATTTTGGCTTCTTTACAATGCAACAAGAGGATAAACATAAAAGTTGGCGCATAGTATCAGTTGTGACAGGAACAAGTCAAGCAGTAGCCGATAGCATAAAAAGCAAAAATGACAAAGAGAAGAAAGATAACAAAAAATGAAAAAATTTCTAATTATTTTTTTTGGTAGCATCTTATGTATCGGCTTTATAGTAATCCTAAAACTTCTCTTTGGAGAATACTATGGAGATATTATTTTTGCTGGGATAATCTTAACCAATATATATTACATAATTAAAAACGGCATAAAAAAGAGTGACTTTCAAAAAAAGAATTTTAAGACAATGGACGTTACAATAGGTGGCGTCTCTTTGATACAGATGATATTTGTATTTATAATGTGGATTGGTTACAACGCCACAAAAGGATAAATATAAAAAAGTAGGCAATTAGGATTTACAGACTGAGGCTGAAACTGGAGCAAGTATATTTTACCGGAATAACACAGGTGGCTGTAGATAGTATGAGCAGCAAAGATAATAAAAATAATAAAGACGATAAAAAAGAATGAGAACTTATATAAAAGTTTTGTTTAAGAACATTAATTTTAAAATGAGCATCATCTAAATTTTTTAGATATAATTACGCAAAAATAATATTATTAAAATCAGGCAAAGGAACTCATGAAAAAAATATTTAAATTTCTATCTTTTTTAGTATTTATGCTATTTCTTACAGGATGTGCAAAAGATCTTATTATAAGCAATATGCCAAATTCAAATTTAAACTATCATGGCGATAATGTTCCTATAACTATCATAGCTTATAAATTAAGAGATGTGGCTAAATTTAAAGAAGCTAGCATTATAGATCTAGCTGAGAGAAATGGTGAAATACTTGGCTATGACAAGATTGACTCTATAAAAACACAAATTCAGCCAAATACAAATAGATATGCTTTTACAAATGTATATCCTGACGAAGTTCCGTATGTTGGTATTTTGGTACTTTATGCTGATCAGAGCAAGACAAATATCAAGGCTTACAAGGCAACAAAAGAGATAAAAGAAAAAAATATAGTTTTTGAAATAACAAAAAATGGTGTAAATGTTTTAGATGCTAGTAGCTCTAAAATACAAGCAAGCAAATAAAATGTCTGAAAAGCTAAAAGTCGTTTGGTATAACGGAATGAACGTTGATAAGGTTCATTTCGAGCAGCAAGAAAGATATTTTGAGAGAAATTTAAACCTAAAAACCATCTCTTCTTTTTCAAATTTATATGGTGTTTTAGATTTAGAAATTTCAAGCGATCTTTTGCTTCAAGGCAAAATAGGGCTAACTAAAATTTCTTGTATCTCTCAAGATGGTACGATTTTTAACGCGCCAGATCAAGATGAATTGCCAGAACCGCTTGAGATAAGCCCAAGTGAACTAAACTCAGCCATTATAGTACTAAAACTACCTATTAGCTCAGGTCTGGTTGATATTAGCTTGCAAAATAATTTACCAAACCTAAAATTTACAGCCAAGCAAGCACTTATTAGCTCAAGAGTGCATGATGAAGCTAGCAACGATATATTAAACGAGCTAGATGATAAAGATGATTTTGAACTATCTTCTGCCTTTACACAAGATAAAGAAAATCTAATCCTAGCAAGCCAAAGATCATCTCTTGGAGTATTTGGCTCAAAGATGCCTTACGAGCTTAGCATACCAATTTGTAAAATAAAAAATATAGACCTAAATAAGCAAATAACACTTGACGAAAAATTTATTCCAACTTGTATTGACATCAGTAAAAACACCTTCATAACAAATTTTATAGAGGAACTTAGTTTTGCTACAAAGCAACATCAAGAGAGTTATTTTGGGTTGTTAGGAGGTGTTGACCAAGCTAAAAATAGACTTGATTTTTCAACGTATTTAACACTAAATATGCTAAAAAAATGGTATTTGATATTCTCTTATTTGTTAAAGAAAGATAAATTTCACCCAGAGTATTTGTATGAAAAATTAGTTGATTTTCAGGCTGATCTGCTGGCACTTAGTCACGATAATAGTTTTAGTGAATTTATAGCCTACGATCACAATAATCTAACTCAAACTTTTGTGCCTTTGATAAATAATCTAAGACTTTTATTCTCGCATATCTTATCTCCAAAATATATAATGGCACAAATTGTTAAAAATAATCACGGCTTTTATGACTGTATTTTTGATAATCCAAGCATTATTGAAAACTCAGAAATTTATTTTGCTATTCACAGTGATACGAAAAATGAGTATCTTCTTAAAAATTTTAAAGAGCAGTGTAAAATCCATACTCAATCAAATATAAAAGGCATAGTTTCTTCACAGCTAAGAGGTATAAACGTAGAGCAAATTTCTGTTGTTCCTAGTACTTTACCGAAGTTAAACGATTATATCTATTACAAGATAGACAAAAAAGATGAAATTTTTAAAAGCTTTGCAAATCAAAATGTGATTAGCGTTTATATAACGGCAAATTTACCAAATGCTGATATTAAAATGTGGGCTTTATTATAAGGATAAAAATGAATGAAAATCAAAATGAAACCTCAGTTTTAAGTCAAACAAATCTTTTGGGTCTTGGCACAAATCTTGCACTAGATCATGTGTTGCCATTGCTTCTTTTGGCAAATAGGGTTTCAAAATTACAAAATTTTTCACAAAGTGAAATGGCAAATTTACGTGAAAAATTGATAAACGATATCTTAAGCACTACTTCAAAGATATCAAACCTAGGCATTTATGAGGAAGACGATATTATTAGGCTTAGATATTGCCTTTGTGTTTTTATAGATGAGAGCTTGCTAAAAAATGAAATTTTTATGAACAGCTTTTGGGCCAATAATACCCTGACAACAAGATTTTTTAATGAAAATCTAGGTGGAAATAAATTCTTTGGCATTATGGATAAGTGGTTTGAAAATGTTGGCAAAAATAAAGATTTCTTAGAATTTATATATGCTTGTTTGGTGCTTGGTTATAAAGGAAAATATGAAACCCAAGAAGATTGCAATGAAAAAATTTCTTATCTTTGTGAAAATATAGCTGCGGCCGTTTCTCCGCTAATAAAGGCTGATGAAAATGTATTTGAAAAGAGTTACTTAAAACAGACAAAGAAAAGCTTTCTTGAGGTATTTTCGCTAAAGCGTTTAAAATTTTATTTTATTTTGCTGACCATTGCTATGATTGCAGCTGCATTTTTATATAGTACATATTCTATGGATCAAAACAATATCAGAAACGATAGTGTCCTAAATAATAAGATAGAGAATTTTATGGATAACAAGTAAGTGCAAGATATTTTTTGTAATAAATTTAATGAAGATTTTTTAGAGAATGAGCTTTATATTAGTTTAACTGATGAAATGTCAAAGTATAAAACTTTGATGCATGATAGCATAAAGTGGGATTATGTATTTAGCTCATCTTTAAAAGCCCTAAGTGAGTTTAGCCTTGATGCTAAGCTTTTAAATTTCTTAGCGATTTCTGCCATAAATTTAAATGACAAAGAGGCTTTTAAGACACTTATAAAAGCTTTTGCCTTTTTTCTATCTATTTTAAAAAAAGAGCCAAATTTACTTGCGAAAAATGAAAAACAACTACCTGCTAAAAAAAAGATAATAGCTCAAACAATAGAGCTTTTTACGCAAGCTAATGATAAGGCTTTGGATCAAGCTGACGCAAAAGCTTTTAATGATCTTGTGCCTGAGCTTTCGCAAGAGCTTGGTACACATTTTGATACGCTTTATATAGAAGAAAAAAAAGAAGAAATTTTAAAAGCTAAAGAGCCAAAAGTCGTCACTAAAACTGAGCCAACTTACCATCAAAGCGTTTCGTTTAGTAGCAATGACATTAGTACATTTAATGATAGAGAATTTAGAGAACATTTTATAAATTTATCACTAATGCTTTTAAAGAGTGATATTAAAAATTTTACCGCTTATGCTTTAATTTTTGAAGCAATGTGGGGCAGAATAAAGGTGCTTCCATCAAGTAGCGATCAAATAACGCAGATACGTTATCCTGATGAAAATCTAATTATGCTTTTTAAAAAAAGTAACGAACTAAATCTTGACAATTTAGAAAAATTTATAAGAAATTTAGCACTTAACCCATTTTGGATAGAAGGCATTAAGATGTTTTGCGAGTTTTTAAATAGTGCTGGACTTGCAAGGCAAAGTGATCTTATTTGTGATATGGTTTTAAATTTTATTGATAAATTTCCAGATATAAAAAAGCTTAAATTTCAAAGCGGAGAAGCTTTTTTTAGTGAAGATATAAATAAATTTTTTATTAAAAGCAACTCTTTGGAATTTATTTCCAGCAGTGATAGTAAAAAAGATATGAGTTTTGAAGATCTAATAAAAGAACTAGACAAAAGCAAGCATGCTTCAAGTGCTCAAAACGAGCTTAATTTTATGCTTGAATTATCAAAAATTTTTACTGCTCAAGGCATGAATAATAATGCAAAAGCTACCTATGCACAAATAGTTAATTTCATAGAAAATACCGAGCTTAAAGATTATTTATCAGACATATATATAAAGGCAAAAACATTTGTGTGATAAAATATGTTTTTTTAAATCACCTTTAATTTTATTTAAATATAATTCTTAAATCATTTACGAAAAAAGGATGTTACTATGGCAGATAATCTAATCCCACCAAAAGAACGCATAAATATAGTTTATAAAACTAAGACAAATGACCAAGAGGCTGATGTAGAGCTTCCATTAAAACTTATGGTAGTTGCAAATTTAACTGGTGAAAACCAAACTCCACTTGAAGATCGTGAAGTAATCTCTATCAATAAAATAAATTTTGATCAGGTTATGAAAAGCTTAGATATTCATACAAATTTCTCTGTAAAAAATAAGCTAAATTCTAACAATGAAGACTTAAATGTTGATCTTGATTTTGAAAGCATCCATGATTTTAATCCAGATAATATTATAAATCAAATCCCTGAACTAAAAAAACTCTTACAGCTTAGAAAAGCTTTAGTTGCACTAAAAGGTCCTATGGGCAATATGCCTGATTTTAGAAAAGCGGTTTTAGAAGCTATAAAAGATGAAGATAGTAGAAAACAACTTCTTTTAGAGATTAAAGACGAACAAGATAAGGAATAAAAATGTCTGAAACTAAAGTTAAAACTCCTATCATTGAAAGCATAATGCAAAGGAGTAAATATTCAAAAGATGACGAGAGTTATAGTGTTGTAAAGCAAGGAGTTGCTGAGTTTATTTCAAATATAATAACAACAAATAATGCCGAAGATAAAATAAACAAGCTCGCACTTGATGAGATGATAGCTCACATTGATACCCTTTTATCTGCTCAAATGGATGAAATTTTGCACAATAAATCTTTTCAAGAGCTAGAATCAACTTGGCGTGGAATTAGGTTTTTGGTTGAGAGAACAAATTTTAATGAAAATGTAAAAATTGATCTTTTAGACGCCACAAAAGAAGAAATTTTAGATGATTTTGAAAACAACCTAGACATAACTCAAAGTACACTTTATAAACAAATTTATTCAGCTGAATATGGACAGTTTGGTGGAGAGCCAGTTGGTGCGATAGTGGCTGACTATGAGCTAGATAAATCAAATCAAGATATGACTTTTTTAAATAAAATGTCATCAATTGCTGCAATGAGCCATTCGCCGCTTCTTACATCTCTTTCTGCTAAATTTTTCGGACTTGACAATTTTGGTGAGCTTGAAAATATAAAAGATCTAAAAAGCATGCTAGAAGGCCCACAATATACAAGATGGAGAACTTTTAGAGAAAATGAAGATGCAAAATACACAGGTTGTATGGTAAATAGATTTCTTACAAGATCTCCTTATGTGCCAGAAGATAACCCTATAAAGAGCTTTAATTATAGAGAAACTGTAAATAATCACAATGATATGCTTTGGGGCAATGGAGCTTATGCGTTTGCTACAAGGCTTACAGATAGTTTTGCTGATTATAGATGGTGCGGCAATATCATTGGGCCAAAAGGTGGCGGTGCTGTAAAAGATCTTCCAACTTACACTTACGAAAATTATGGAAGTGTCCAAACAAAAATTCCAACCGAAGTTTTGATCACAGATAGAAGAGAATTTGAACTTTCAGAAAATGGATTTATTGCTCTTACTTTAAGAAGAGATAGCAATAATGCTGCATTTTTCTCTGCAAACTCTGCGTTAAAGCCTAAAATTTTCCCAAATACTCCAGAAGGTAAAGCTGCTGAGACAAATTTCAGACTCGGAACTCAACTGCCTTATGTGTTCTTGATCTCTCGTTTGGCTCATTATCTAAAAGTGCTTCAAAGAGAAGAGATAGGTACATGGAAAGAGCGTAGTGATGTTGAGCGCGGCTTAAATGAATGGCTAAGACAATACATCTCAGATCAGGAAAACCCACCAGCAGATGTTAGAAGTAGAAGGCCATTTAGAAGCGCAAAAGTAATCGTCAGTGATATAGCCGGCGAGCCTGGATGGTATAAAATAGAGCTTTTGGCTAGACCTCACTTTAAATTTATGGGAGCAAATTTCGAGCTTTCTTTGGTCGGAAAACTAGACAAAGAGTAAGCTTACTATGTCGCTGATAGATAAAATTTTATATGAATTTAGTGATGAATCAAAACTACGTCCATATTTTAAAGATCTGGACAGCGACATAAAAGATCACATTGATACCATTTTAAACTCTAGACTTGGTAACTACGGCCGATTAAATGATAGTATTATCGATCTTTGGTCGATGGGTGTTGAAATAAATGAGCTTGGTCATAAACTTGGCATGGCGATATATGAACTAATCAGCTCAAATGAGAATAGAATAGAAGTAACATCTATTGGATACGATGACTCACTAAAGCCTTGGCGTATTATCTTTAATATAAATTACAAGCATAAAAACGATAATTTCAAAGAGTATTTGTTAAAAGTTATTTTTAAAAACAATAGATATTGTGAGATTTTATAATGGATTATAATGAAAATAATCTAGCTTATTTTCAAAAAGAGATGGCATATCTTGATGAAACAAGAGCTCTTTTTATTAAAAATTTTCCAAAAGTAGCACCCTTTTTAGATACTAAAAGCAAAGATCCTGATGTTGAGAGCATAATAGAAAATATGGCTATTTTGACATCTAGGATCAGGCAAGAACTAGATGAAAATATCCCACTAATCGCTGAGTCTTTAGTAAATATCTTAATGCCAAGCTATACAAATCCTTTTCCATCAGTTTGTATGCAAGAATTTACCTTAAGAGATGACTTCTCTGGGGTGAGAGAATTTATACCAAAAGGAAGTATAGTTGAGTCAAAGCAGATCAATGGCATAACGTGCAAATTCCAAACGATCTTTGACATAAATTTGCTTCCATTAAAGATAACAAAAGCTTTTATGTCAAACAATAAGAGTGATTATCTTCTAAATTTAAATATAAGCGTTATAAAGGATGAGCTTAGCACTAAAGAACTTGATATAGATTTTTTAAATTTATATCTTGGAAATAATGTTTACTTCTCTTCTACGCTCCTAATGTGGCTAAAAAATTACTTGAAATTTATTACAATAAGTTTTGAAGATAGCGATCAAGAGATAAAGTTAAGCCCTGATAAACTTAGTTTAGATGAGTTTGATGAGCGTTTGATAAAGAGTGATGAGTTTGGATTTGAAGCATTTGAGCTTTTAAAAGAGCTATCATTTTTTCCTTCAAAGTTAAATTTTATGCGATTAAATGGACTTGGCTTTCTTAAAAATTTTTCCGCAAAAAGCTTTAATATTAAATTTATATTTTCAAAAGATATGCCAAGTGGATATGTGCCAAGGCTAGAGTATTTTTCTCTTTTTGCTACGCCTGCAATAAATTTATTTGCAATGAGTGCCGAGCCTATTTTAAATAACAATAGGCGAAGCGAATATAGAATTTTTCTAGATCGCTCAAATATCGATGCTTATGAAATCGTTTCAATCAGTAAGGTGGTCGCCCACAGCAGTAATAATGAAAAAAGGATATTAAAAAACTATAAAAGTTTTGAGAGATTTGAATTTTTAAATGATGAGCGAGCAAAAGATTATTATTTTGTTAGTAATAAAACAGATATAAAACTAAACTCTTATAAAGAAATTTCTTTTTTCAAAAGTGACTCTAAAGATCAAACCATTAGCATAGATGCACTTTGCTGCAATGGTGATTTGCCTTGTAAGCTAAGACTTGGCGAGATAGATAGAGTGTTATCTCATCAAGGTGTAACAACTAAAAATTTAACCATTCCAACTAGTGTAAAGCGAGTAAAAATAGATGGAAATCTTCTTTGGAAACTAGTTAGCATATTATCTTTTAGCTATCAAAGTATACTGGAGAAGGGCTCTTTTCTAGCACTTCTTAATACCTTTAGCGCGTCAGATGATGAGTTTTTAAAAAAATTTGCAAACTCACTTTATGATATAAAAACAAAGCAAATTTATAGAGTTGATCAAGGCTTTGCAAAAAGAGGGTTGCTTTGCATATTCTATATAGATGAAAGTGAATTTGAGAGTATCGGAAATGTTTATGTTTTAGGTATAAATTTGGCTAAATTTTTATCAAAATTTGTATCAATTAATTCATTTTGCGAGCTTAAAATAAAGTGTATAAAGAGTAAAATTTTGCTTAATTATGACTTTTTAGGTGGTACAAAAAGATTAATATGAACAAAGAACTAAATCAAGCTTCTTTTTTTAAATTAGTAAAGAACTGCCTAAAGCACCACGATAGAAGGGATGTTTTTTTAAAAAATAGCCCAAGTTTTGCTTATCCAATTAATGAGCTTGAAAGCTTAAATAAAGAGGATGTAGTAAAAATCGTCGTAAATTTTATGGGTCTTTTGGGAAGTGGCTCGCATCTTACAAGCTATATTTTGGAGAAGATTTCAAAGAGTAGCGATAATAATTTTGAGAAATTTTTTGACTTTTTTGACAATTACTTGCTTTGGCTTTTCTTTGATAGCATTAGTCTAAAAAATTATGCAAGATCCTTTGAAAAAGAGCTTGATGATAAAATTTCAAAGATTTTATTGGATATATTAAACATAAGCAATAAAAAATTAGCAAAAAAATTCTTACCATTTTCTCCGCTTATTATTAGTCAAAGAAGGCCTAAAAGAGAGATCGAGTTCGCCTTGCAGCGTCATTTTAATTTAAAAAATAAGCTATTTTTGCTAGAAAATCTACCAAATCAAATTTTCATAGCGTCTTCAAATTTAAATTCGCTTGGTATCAAAAATAGGACTTTGGGCAGAAATTTTATACTTGGTAAAAAGCTTTTTGAGAAACAAACTAAGATAGCAGTTTATATAAATGGCATAGATTATGAAGAAGCTATTGATTTTTTCCCAAAAAGAAGAAAATTTAAAGAGCTTCAAGATACTCTTATCTTTTTTACAAACAATGAATTTGTTGCCGATTTATACATAAAAATAAACTATTCTCAAAAGATGCAATTAAAGCTTGGAATGGATGAAAGTTATAGTAAAATAGGCCTTGGTGCAAGGCTTAAAAGTAATAAAAATATGTCAAATTTTATAAAATTTAGGCTTTGCTCTTAAATTTTTAGATATAAAATCTAAAATATTTGTTATTATTACATTAAAGAAATATATTTATTTGTAAAAGGATGTGCATCAATGGCATTTATCGATTACCTAAGAAGATTTTTTGTCTTTTTTAGATTTAAACACAGCACCATTTTGGTAGCTTCTATTGCATTAAGTATCTTATTTTGGCTTTATGCTCCACTTATAGCTTTTAATGATGTATATAGCTTTGCTAGCATAAGTTCAAGAGTCACTATATTAATTGCATTTTGGGTAGTTATTTTATTTTTTGTTTTAATCAAACCATTAATGCACTATTTAGCATCTCAAAAAGATGAAAAAAATAATAAGCTAAAAGAGATAAAAAAAGAGTCTATGGATAGTTTTGGTAAGGCAAAAAGAAATTTTATGCTTTCTTTGAAAGATGCCAAAACAACTTGGAAAAAAGATATAAATTTTAAAAAATTACCTTTAATAATGATAATGGGTAACGAAGGTGCTGGAAAGAGTGCATTTATAAACTACTCAAATATCGAATTTCCACTATCTGATAGTTTAGATACTTATAAAAAAATACATAAAAGCACAACAAACTTTAATCTTTATATTTCAAAATTTGGTGCACTTTTAGATACCGAGGGTATACATTTTGCACAAGAGAGCTTATATCAGCCAACAGCTACTGAAGAGCTTCCTGAGGATGATGTGGATAAAAATAGGGATTACTTGCTTAAAAAAAGCATCTGGAGTGAATTTTTACACTTTTTAAAACGAAATGATTTTAACGCTAGATTAAGTGGTGCGGTTTTAATAATAGATACTAAAAAATTCCTCGAAGGCACTCAAGAATATTTTGATGAATTAATTAGATATATGATAAAAAGGGTTAATGACTGTGAGAAACATCTAAACATTAAATTTCCTATTTATATTGTTTTTAGCAAACTTGACTTAATAGATGGTATGGGAGATTATTTTAGGCTTTTCAATGAAGATGTGGCAAATAAGGCTTTAGGAATAAACTTAGATCCAAATTTCTCAAAACAATCACTAGAAACTGAACTAAAAGGCCTAAGTGAGTCGCTATTTAAACATCTTATGAGTAAGAACTCGATTTCACACCTATTGGAAGATAAAAAACGTTCATATCTATTTTTAAAACAACTTGATAATTTTTTTGCTTTAGTGAAAGATTTTGTAGCAAAGCTAAGCTCTCAAAATGCACTTAAAAATAGCTCAACCATAAATGGAATTTATTTCGTAAGTGCTTATCAAGAAAATATACCTATAAACTACCTTACAAACACTATTTGCGATAGATATAACATCAAAAAACCACTTTTAAGAGCAGTAAATAACTATAGCAAACAAAGCTATTTTGTAAAATCATTTTTAAAAGAGATAGCTTTTAAAGCCAACTTAAATAAATTTGGTGCTCAAAATAGATTTACAAAATTTGCAAATTTTATTTTAGTAGCCATACTTTGTGCTGGAGTATATTTGGGTTCTAGTTTTATTCTAGATACCAAAAATATAAAAGAGCAAAATGCTATAAATAATGCAAATAAAATTTCCTCATACCTTGATGGTAAAAAATACAAGGACCTCTCTCCAACGCAAAAGATTGAGCTTCTAAATTTACTAAAACAAAGTCTAAATGACTATCCAAGAATTTTTAGCGGTGATACTAAATTTGAGTATATAACACTAGATACTTCTTATAAAGGCTTCACTCCAGTTAAAGCACTTTACTATGATTTAAATGCTGATTTTTTCAAAAATACAGTTTTAACTGAAATGGAAAATATACTAAAAAATGAAAGTGATCCAGATAAGCTAATAAAAGCATTTTATATGTATGATTCGCTCTTTGACAAAGACTATACAAATGTGGACTTATTTAAAATTTGGATTAGCACAAACTGGGATAAATTTGAAAAATATGGTGTTGCAAAAGATGAATTTTTAGCACATATTGAGGCTATCTTAAAGGCAGAAAATTTAAATATAACTGCAGATACAGTTGCTCAAAGTATAGCAAATACGAGACTATCACCTGTTCAAAGAGCACAAAGACTATACTACATACTTGAGTTCATATCATTCAAGGATGATAAATCTTTTTACGATATTAAAAAAGATGTTGAAAATTTATACACAGTAGTCCAAGAAAAAGAAGCATTTAAGCCATTTAATAAAATTTATACAAAAGAAAATTTAAGAGATTTCTTATCAAAGCTTAGCTCAAACATAGATCAAACAGCTGGAATAGAATCTTGGCTAATGGAGACAAATTCTTCTTTAAAAGATATTAGCTCAAATGATAAGAAAGAGCTAAGTATTGCTGTAATAGAGCTTTATTTGCAAAATTATGCTGATAAGTGGAGCCAAATTTTAAGAGAAATAGAACCAAATGAATTTAGCACAAAAAAAGAGGTCATAGAAGAGCTCGACATCTTGTCAAAGAGAGAAAATCCTTTAAATTCTTTAATAAAATTAACTAATCAAAATACAAATTTAAATGATGAGAATTTACTAAAATATATCTATTCTCTAGGATTTGCTTCAAGTGAGATAAAACGTGTTTTCAGTGATTTTAGTGCTAAATTTACTAATTACCATACGTTAAATTCTAATGACTTGCTAGATATTATAAGCAACGATGTAACAAGCGTTTATAAAAAAGTTAGTGACTATAACTTCGAAATGCTTCAAAGTAACGATGATAAAATAGTTTATGCAATAAATGGTATAAAAAATGAAAACGACCCATTTGTTGTCTTAAATAATGATGCTAAGAAGCTTCCAGATGAGTTAAATGAATATTATCAAAAGTTATCGACACTTGCATGGAAACAAGTAGAAAATGGTGCTTCGGTGCTTTTATCAACAGCATATAGAGATGATGTTTTTGATGATTTTGAAAGTCTTATCAAGCCATTTTATCCATTTAACGAACAATCTCCAAAGGCTGTCAGCATAGAAGAATTTAAAAGATTCTTTGGCAAAAACGGAACTTGGAATAGCTTTTATGATAAATATCTAAAACAAATCTTAAGTAAAACTGCTGATGGTTATAAAATAAGACCAAAATATGCAAAAGAGCTAAGATTTAGTAGGGATTTCCTTAAAAATATTGCCTATATAGACAGAATTTCAAATTTAATGCTTGATTCAAATGATGAGCTAAAATTAAATTATAATTTAAAAGCTGTCGACTTATCGGCAAATTTTAGTCATATAAATATTAGTTATTCTAATAACTCTTTGACTTATGATCATACAATCGCCTCAAATTTGATAGTTTCAAGTAAAAATTTTGATATATCAACACAGTTTAAATTCAATGCAGTTTCAAGCACTGGAAGTGAGAGAAAAGAGCTAAGTTTTGATGGAGAATGGGGCTGGTATAAGATATTAAAGGCTTCAAATTTTAGTAGCGTTGGCGTTAGTACGCTTAATTTTGATGGTAGAAGAGATTCGTATTTTGGCTTTGAAGTAACACCAAATGGAGGAGAGCTTTTAGAGCTTATGGATATCATACCAACGATAAATTTACCAAAGAAGATGCTTTATTAAGGATAAAATATGCAACAAATAGCAGCAGTTATACAAAATTACGATAAAGCGTCAAGCTTTTCAGCTCAATTTATCATTTTTGATGAAAATGGCGGTGATATAGGCTCATTAGACACTACAAAATTTTCTTGTAATGATATGAGCGATTCAATCGCACCCAAACACGCTCATGTTGGATTTGAAGAGGGGGTTTTCACAATTTGTGGCTATAAAGATTGTGAAATTTTTTATAGTGATTCATATTCAAAGCTTCCAGATGACTATGAGAGCGTCATAAATTTGGGTGATGTCTTTAGGATAGGGGAGTTAAAATTTATATTTATAGACCCTTCTAGGATTGATGAATATATAGGAAAAGCCCATAAGATAATAGAAAATACGAAAAATTTTGATAAGCTTGATGATAAACGTTTTGAGCCAGTTGGTAAAATTTCAAATGTTGATTTTAAAGAAGAGCCAAAGATAAACTCATTGATAAATGATAAAAAAGATATCACTTTAAATGAAAATGCGCACGATGCAGTTTTAAATTTAAATGAGATAGCTCAAAATTTTGATGAAGAAGAAAATGCAAATAATCAAAATATGCTAACTGCAAAAAGCATGGATGAGCTTTTGACAAAGATAGTTGAGAGTATAAAATTGCAACCAAATATGAGCCCTATAAGTGAGCAGACTAGGACTTTAAATACAAAAGATATGGAAACAATCATGAAAACTCTTCCTCTTAGTGACTCGACAGAACTAATAAATACTGTTTTGGTTAAGCTTATATGCAAAGAGCTATATAGCCAAATGTATGATATAGTCGAGAATAACTCATTTTTTAAATATCTTTCAGGAGCCGTACTAAAAAGCACTAAGGAAGATAAGGAAGCGTTTAATTATCTATTGCATAAAGCTCTTCAAAGCTATATGTTAAAAAAGTAATGTTTTTAATAAAACAGAAAGTAAATAAAAGATAGAATAATCCAAACTTTTTAATAGGAGTAAATATGTCACAACCAGTGTATATTAAAGTGAAAGGTTCTACACAAGGACTTATTTCAAGTGGTGCTTCAACAGAAGCTAGTATAGGCAATCGCTATCAGTCAGGTCACGAAGATGAGATCATGGCTCAAGAGGTTTCTCATATAGTAACAGTTCCAACTGATCCACAAAGTGGCCAACCATCAGGTCAAAGAGTCCATAAGCCATTTAGTTTTACTACATCACTAAATAAAGCTGTTCCACTTCTTTACAATGCTTTAACACAAGGTGAAAGACTTCCAGAGGTTGAGATCTATTGGTATAGAACATCAACTAGTGGTGGTGCGGAGCATTTCTTTACTACAAAACTAGAAGATGCAACTATAACAGATATTACTCTAGTAAGTCCAAATGCTCAAGACAAGCTAAACAGCGACAAAACAGAGCTTTTCAAAGTTTCAATGAACTATAGAAAGATAGTTTGGGAACACGTAGCTGCAGGCACAAGCGGAAGCGACGACTGGAGAGAAGCTACTAAAAAAGCTTAAAACCAACCTAGGGTTTACCCCTAGGGTTAATAAAATCATCTTCTAGCTAGAAGGACACAGATGAGCCCTTTTTATCTTTATCTTTTAAATTAACATGATATGTGAAATGCGATATGAAACACCTAGTTATAATCATATTTCTCATAACATCTTTATATTCACACGAAGCAAATTATTTAAATATGTTTGCTGTGATCTTTGACAAAAATACGACCGATGAGAATACTGCTAAATGCGTAGAATACTACATAGATGAGCTTGGATGCGATGCTAATATAGTCCCAAGTTTCACTAATGATGACTTCAATTTACTAGATGCTGCTTATGAAAATAATAAGACTAAAACGTTTGACTTACTTTTGAATAAAGATATTACGCCAGATAAATGGCTAACTGCAATTATAGCAACAGAATTCCTAGTCTTTTTTAGAGAAAATAGTGATGGCATAAAAGACAAAAAAGCAAGCCCTGAGCTATTAGAATTTATTAAAACACTAAAATATAAAGAATTTAAAGAAGAAAAATTTAAATTAATCAAAAAACTATTAGATCTTGGGCAAGATCCTTATTATTATGGTTATTTGAGAGTTATATTAAAGATAGTAGGAGATGAAAAAGATTTAGATAATTTATTAAAGAATGAAACTCAAAAGGAATTAGCACAATGAAGCAATTGGCAATAATCATATTTCTCATAACATCTTTATATTCACACGAAGCAAACTGCACGGATATGTTTGGACTTATTTTTAATAAAAATTTAAGTGACACTGAAACGGCTAAATATATAAAATACTACATAGATGATCTCGGATGCGATGCTAATGCTAGTATAAATTTACCGAATTTCACAATGAAAGCCAGTTTATTAGAATTTGCATATAGCGCAAATAAGCCTAAAAGTATTGACGAGATTTTAGAAAAAGGTGCAGTACCTAATGTATGGTTGGCTGGTTCAATAGGATTAGACTTTTTGCTTTTTTTTGAAGAAAATGGTGTTAAGTTAGAAGGGCAGTCACCAAGCCCTGAGCTACTAGAATTTATAAAAACTCAAAAATATAAAGAATTTAAAGAAGAGAAATTTAAGCTAATCAAAAAACTCCTAGAACATGGGCAAGATCCAAAAGGCTATATCCTTTTACAGAAAGTATTAACGCTTGTAAATGATGAAGAGGATTTAGATAATTTATTAAAGAATGAAACTCAAAAGGAATTAGTGCAATGAAGCAATTGGCAATAATCATATTTCTCATAACATCTTTATATTCGCATACAATAAGTTGTGCTGATATGTTTAACATAATAGCTGATGAAAATATAAGTGACAATGATACAAGAAAAAATATTGAGGAATATATTAAAAAATATGAATGTACGACAGATATAACTTTGAAAAATGAAAAACTTTCTAATAGAACATATGATTTGCTCGAATTTGCACATGATTATAAAAAAAATGAGACTTTTGATCTGCTTTTGAATAATGGTGCTAAGCCAAATATGCAATTAGCTACATCAATAGGATTTGACTTTGCATTTTTTTTTAGGGAAAATGGTGTTGGTATAGACAATAAAAAAGCTAGTCCTGGGTTACTTGAGTTTATTAAAACTCCA
This sequence comes from Campylobacter concisus, assembly GCF_003048405.1. Taxonomy (NCBI): domain Bacteria; kingdom Pseudomonadati; phylum Campylobacterota; class Epsilonproteobacteria; order Campylobacterales; family Campylobacteraceae; genus Campylobacter; species Campylobacter concisus. Next base: position 592,713 of record NZ_PIQS01000001.1, read on the forward strand.
AAATATAAAGAATTTAAAGAAGAGAAATTTAAATTAATCAAAAGACTATTAGATTATGGACAGGATCCAAAAGATTATGGCTTCTTAAAAAACATATTAATGCTTATAAATGATGAAAAAGATCTAGAAAAAATATTAAACAGAAAGAATAAGTAGTGGATTTTTTAAATATAAATAAAAAGAAGTTAGATATAAAAAATAAAAATAATGAAATAGTAGGTGTTGATAAAAAAAGCAAATATGGGGATGCAACAAGAGCAATAAAAGCTACTGGTGGTGCATTTAGTACTATTGCTGGACCTGGTGGTTTTGTTTATGAGAAAGCTGCTGATATAGCCGAAAGACAGATTGATATTACAAAAGATAAAGACTACAGAGAATTTAAAGAAATTAAAAAAATGGATCAAGTGGAGTGGTTTAAAAACTATCGTAACCTCACCGACACCGATATTGAAATGTTTGAAAAGGCATTACAACAAGAAGAAGAAAACGAAAAAAGATTGAAAGAGCAACAAATGGACAAAAATTTAACATCACCAACATCATCACTGACTAAGCCTGTCATGCTAGCATCTAGCAATTCAGTAGCAACAGACGGCTTTATGGACTACGACGTATCTAACGATACCTTCTCAACTCTTCAGATAGCAAACGAGTCAAACGATAAATTTATCGTTACACGTGCAGATATTTATGAAAATTTAGAAAGTATATTTAGAATAGAGTGCTTTGCTTATATAAATTTGGTAAAAAACCCACTTTATGAAAATTTAGACACTATCTACAATAACGATAAAAGCTACTCAAGCATATATAAGTATCTTGATAAAAGTATAAAGCTAAGCATAAAAAGGCCGTCTTCAACAAATAAAAATATCGTTCCAGATGGTAGCTCAAACGATATGCACTTTAGTGGAATAGTAAGCGATGTAGAGTATCTTGGAGTAGATGATGAGACTAGTACAAATATAGATAAAAAATACTTCTTTAAATTCAAGCTAACTTCGCCACTATATAGACTAAGCATAAATAGAGCAAATAGAATTTATACAGACCAGAGTATTTTAGAAGTAGTAAAGGATATTTTAGCTTTTAATAAACAAAGACTAACCAAAGAGCTAGACTTCTCAAATATCAAAAATAACTACAACAAAAGAGAATTTATAGCCCAGTACAATGAGAGTGATCTAGCTTTCATAACAAGGCTTTGTCATGATAGCGGTATATATTTTTATGAAGACAATGAAAAAATTTACTTTCATGATACATTTATACTAGCTTATAGCAATCAAAATGAAAATTTTACTTCAAGCGATACAAGTAGTGGCAAGGAAGCTAGAAAAGTAAGCTTTAATGTAAATTTGAATAATAATCTAGCAACCGAGCATATAAATAAAATAACAAAGAGCGAGACGCTAAAGGCAAATAGCTTTACGCACTCTTTTCAAAATACAGCTTATCCAAATGTGCTAGAGAGTAAAAATGAAAAGATATTTGACGAACAGGTAAATATCTATGACAAGCATATAAATTTAGATGAGTATTCATTTAGTGACACTAGCTTGCTTGAAGTTAGCACCTACCTTAAAAAACTAAGAAGCGATATGCTTTTAAAAGAATTTACCGCTAGCTCAAATGTATTTGCACTAAATTTAAATGACAATATCTCGGTAGCCATTGACGCTAGCAAGGGCGAATATGAGTTTAAAATAATAGCTTTAAAGCATACTTATATTGATGAGAGCGTTTTAGAAAATACTTTAAATTTAGGCGACAATGTCCCATTTAAAGATAAAAAATTTATAAGCTCATACACAAACGAGATAAGCATCATTCCAAGTAGTGTGAAATTTGTCCCAAGCTACAAGCAAAAGCCAAAGGCACCAGACATCACGCTAGGTCTTGTAGTCGGTCAAGATGGACTAAATAGCCAAAATAATACGATCCATACTGATAGCTATGGTAGGGTAAAGGTGAGGTTAAATGCTTTTAGTACACAAGAGATAATCGATAAAGACGATGCCATCAACGCAAGCTATCACAAGAGTGCTTATCTAAGGGTGATAACGCCTATTGCTAGCAATAGCTCAGGATTTTTTGCCATACCAAGGATCGGCGATGAGGTTATCATCTCGTTTTTACAAAATGACATAGACAACCCAGTAGTAAGTGGCAGCCTATATAATGCTTCAAATGCGCCACTTGTAAATGTAGATAGTAACTATCACCAAACATCTCTTAGCTCAAAGACAATCGGCGCAAATGAGACTGGTATAAACGAGATCACTTTATCAAATTTAAAAAATAAAGAGCAAATTTATGTAAAAGCAGAAAAGGACTATGACGAGCTTGTAAATAACGACTTTTCTCAAACAATACTAAACGACAAAAGCTCACAAGTGCATGGAAGTTATACTGAACGAGTAAAAAAAGCCCACATTCAGACGATAGATCTAGCAAAAAATGTAAATGTGGGAGCTGAGTATCTAACAACAGTTGGACTTTCAAAAGATACAGTAGTGGGTGTCTCAAATACGCTAAACGTAGCTATTGATAATAACACAAGAGTAGGTCAAGATAGTCATGAATTTGTAGGACATGATAAATTTGTAGAAGTAAAATCAAATCTTAATACGACCATACATAACGATGAGATGAAAGAGGTAAAAGGCACAAAAGAGCAGAACATAGATGGTGGCTATAAACTAAATTCACAAAAAGGTATAAATGAATTTAGTAATGAGCATATCGTGCTTCAGGCAAATAGCTACATTGATATAAATGCTAAGTCAAATTTTACAACAAAAACAGCTGCCCAGCACACTGAGATTGCTGATTCAAAATTTAGCAATATAGAGACGACTTATGAGGTAAATGCCAAAGATAAGATAATCCATCAAGTGGGTAGCACAAAAGTAACGATAGAAGGATCAAGCGTCGTGATAGAAGTAGCTGGCGTAAAGGCGATATTTGATAGTAGAGGGCTAAGAGTTATCGGTGGAGATATAAAGGCTTTATAAGATCATATTTAAAGACTTACTTTGTATTTTAGTAGGTCTTTAAATTTTTAAATAAAATCAATCTCTGCTAACTCTGCTAAAACTAAAAATTTTAAAGGCAAAGGCCAAATTTAGAGCTAAGATAAAAGCTAGCCACACAAATTTTTCAACATTGTACCCCAGTACAATAGACAAGCCCTTCTAAAATTTATATAATTCATTCAAAATTTCAAATACTATAAACAATAAGGAGAACATGATGGCTAAAGAAGCCGGAGTAGTTAAAAGTATAAACGGAGGAATAGCAAGAGCACTTAATGACTTAACAGGAGAGGTAAGACAATTAAGTGTAGGAGATATTGTATACCAAGGTGAAAAGATAGTTACAGAGGGTTCTAACTCTAAAGTAACAATAACTCAAACTGATGGTAAAGATATAACTTTAATAGGTAAAGATACTCTAACTCTAGACCAAGACTCTAATAATAACGAAACAGTAGCTGATATCTCAGCTTTACAACAAGCCATCTTAAAAGGAACAGATCTTAATGCTCTAGAAGAAACTGCTGCAGGTGGTCCACAAGCAGGTGGTAATGGTGGAGATGGCGTAAGCTTATCTTCTACTAGCTTTGCAGAAGGAGGCCACATTAGTAACATCAATGCTAATGTAGGAAGCATAGATGCTTTATCTCTAGCAGCAGGTGGAGATAATAGCTTTGGTGTAAGTGGAGGAAGTGCTGTTGGGGCTGGAGCTGGAGCAACAGGACCTACTTTACCAGCAGGAAGTATAAAAATTCCATTGTCAGCTTATACAGGAGAGGATGTATCATCAGGATTATTAACTTCATTTCACTCTTCTATACCTCATGGATACCACTTATATAGACATACTGATGGCAGAGATTATCTAACTCCTGACGATCCTACTGCTCCTAGTGCATTTGAATATAAAGAAGGTTGGTATGTAAGTAATGACGGTAAGCTAGCTATAGGTCAAGATAATGCTAAAGATTTAGCGGTAACTAGCACAGCAAAAGCTTCAAACTATCCAGATGATGGCTCAGTAGCTAAGATAGTAGATCCTAATCCAAGTTTAAAGGTGTTTGGGTCGGATAACATAGATAAAATAACAGTAGACAATGCAAAAATAGAATCTGTATATGGTGGAGTTGGAAACGATAATATCGATCTCAAAAACGGTGCAGAGGCAGTAGAAATTTTTGGTGGTTCTGGAAATGATGGTATAACCGTAAATAATTCTACGGTAAGTGGACGAGCTGCTAAAGATTATATGGGAGATGATACCACAGATGCTATTAGCGGTGGCGACGGCGTAGACAGGATCTCTTTACAAAACGGATCTAGAATAAACGGAAACGTATACGGTAATGCGGGAAAAGATATTATAACCGTAGATAGCGGTGCTAAAGTAGAGGGTATTATATACGGAGACACGAAGACAAAGAACGATAAGTATGAAAAGGCAGTAAATCCAAGCTTGGATATAGAAGATAAAGGTGCCGATGCCGATACTATAACGCTAAGCGGCAGAGGAACGAGTGCAAAATTCATAGCCGGTGGAGACGGTGACGATATCATCACGGTAAAAGATGGCGCAAGGACTAATTACATCCAAGGCGACGAAGGCGGGGATACTATAACCGTAAGTGGTAAAGATGCTTATGCTGCTTACATAAATGGTAGAGGCGGCGACGATAAGATATTTGTAGAAAATGGCGCTAAAGCAGGTTATGTATGGGGTATGTGGGGAAATGACGAGATTACGGTACGCGGTCAAGGAACTACGATACTAAGAAACGTTGAAGGTAGAGAAGATAGCGATACTATTAAAATTTTAGACGGTGCGAGAGTAAAAGGATACGTTAGCGGCGGACGCGGCGAAAGTCCTAGCGCATACGGCGGAGCTGAAAAATCAGATAACGATAATATCACTGTTGAAAATGCTATAGTTGACGGTAATGTAGAAGGTAGTATGCGAAATAATTATTCCGGTGATGACGGAATAAAAATTAAAAATTCTCATATAGGCGGAATATCTGGTGGTTTTGGTGAAAATAATATAGATATCTCAAATGTTACTAATTTAGATGCAAAAACTATTTGGGGTAATAAATTTAAAGATACCGTAAATATTGACGGAACGCTAAAAAATTCTACTATTATAACTGTTGAGGGCGAGGATACAGTTAATATTAACGCTGGTGCGACAATAAATAATATTAGTATAAATACTGGAGCTGACAAAGATACTGTAAATGTCAATGCCAACATTACCGCTGATGTTGGCAAGCAATCAAATATTATGACCGAGGGCGGTATAGATACTATAAATATCGCTAGTGGAGTAACGCTAACTCGTACTGTTATTAGCACGGGTGCTGGAGAAGAAACTATAAAGATCAATGCTGGTAAAACAGGTGTTGCAGATCGTATAACATTTGAAGGATCTTCTTTGGATACTGGAGCAGATAAAGATATAGTAGAAATCACAAATACTATGTTCAAGAAGGGTAGTAACGGTGAATCATCTAATCTAAATACTGGTGACGGCGACGATAAAATCACTATAAAAGAGGGAACTATATTCCAAGATAATTCAGTCATTACAGCTGGACGAGGCAACGATAGAGTATATCTGGAAAGCGGCGTTCAGTTTAATAAAGCTGCCGTTTGGGCTGATGACGGAGATGACGAGATACATGTTAACGGAGCAGAATTTAACGGTCCTAGAGGTATAGGCGGCGTATCCGGCGGAGCTGGAAACGATAAAATTTTCATTAACGATGGAACTAAATTTACCGGCGGCTCTATACTGGGCGACGGCGGAGCTACGCTTGATCCTATAAATGGACCGGGAAATGATGAGATAACTATTTCAGGTACAAATACCGTTCTAGATAACGTAAATATAGATACTGGCGATGCTAATGCTAATGCGGTTGGCGGAGCTAAAGATACTGTAAAAATCGAGGATGCGAAACTTAAGTACACTAATATTAAGTCCGGTAATGGTAATGACGAGATAACCATAACCGGAAACGCAAATTTAACCGGCGGATATAACAAGAGCGGAAGCGGCGATGATACTATAACAGTAAGCGGCAATGCAATCTTAAATAACACGTATCTTCAAGGAGAACAAGGTAGCGATACTATAACTATAGGCGGCAACGTTAAGGCTAAAGGTGGTAATTTTAACACCGGAGCTGGAGCGGATGATAAGATAGAAATCAAAGATAATGCCGAGTTGGATGGCACTACATTACAGTTTGAAGGCGGTAAATCAACAGATAAAGCTACTCTAAACGTAACCGGAAACGCCGTACTAAAAGATATATCTATACAGGCATCTTCATCTCTAGGCGAGCAATATATGAATTTCCATCAAAGCGGCGAAGCTAAAGTAAAAAGCCTTATGGGTAGCCAAAATAAAGACGTTATAGATATAGCGGGCGACTTTACTTATACTAATGCCAATCATCTTCAAACTCACGGCGGAGACGATGAGATAAAGATGCACGGCGGAGCTACGGTAAAAGTTAGTGTAGATATGGGCGATGGCAAAGATACTTTAACAATAGATAATGCTACATTTAAAGATTCTCTTGTGAATATGGACGGCGGTAACGACGAGATAAATATAAATGCCGGAGCAAATTTAACCGGCACAAGAATTTATACCGGTGACGGTAATGATACGGTGAATGTAAGAGGCGGTACGTTTAGCGAAGCAGAGATCGGACTAGACAAGGGTAAAAATGAAGTAAATATAGAGTCTGGCGCAGTATTTGGCGACCAAGATCCGAGTCTTTTCTATGGCGAGCATAAAACTTATATAAGATCAGATCATAGGGCTAGTCAAAATTCAGAAGATACTATAAACGTTAAAGCCGGTGCTACCGTCAAAAATGCCGAAATACAAACTTATGGTGGAGAAGATACTTTAAATATAGACGGTACGGTTATAAATTCGAACATAAACTTAGGCTCAGGCAATGACACCGTCTCTATCGGTAAAAATGCAAGTATAGACGGCAGCTCTACTATCGACGGCGGGGCCGGCATCGATACGCTAAAAATTGCCGACGGCAGTATAGATTTTAGCAGAGTTAAAAATTTCGAAAAACTAGATTTAACCCAAGGCAATAACAATATAAATCTATCAGCTAAAGACGTTTTAGATATGACTGATAGTAATAACAAGTTAAGAATAGATGGTAATGGTGACGATCACGTAACGCTACAAGGAGGTATAGGTACATGGAATA